>JAGYOW010000040.1 GCA_018399285.1 Desulfotignum sp. | reverse complement strand
ATGGAATCCATGGATGACAAAGCGATTCTCTCCGAGGGCCTGGCGCATCACAACATGTGCTGTCCCGGGGCCGCAGCTGCCACAGCGGCTGCAGCTAAAAAAATGGGTGCCGTCCGTGCCCGGGTCCTGGCGTATGCCACCAGTTTTGATAAAAATCCGTCCGATTCTTTTGTGGGCTATACCGGGTTGCTGTATGGAATGGATTGATCCCGTGATCCGCTGACCGTCAGAATGAATAGGAAACCGTCATGGACGTGTATTCCTGATCCTCGTTCTGGGTATCATATTCTTTGGTCTGGTATACATAGGCATAGGTGATTTTAAAGCGGTGAACAATGACGGCCACACCGGCTACCCCCTGGATGACAAACGGTTTTTTATCCACATTGTGACTGTCCCGGAACGTATTGCCGTCCAGAAAGATATTCCGGAGCACGGCACTGGTATTGAACCCGGCGAAAAAATGGCATCCCAGGCGCCGGGATATGGGATAAAACCGGGGGTCATCCTCATTCATGGGGGCATTGGTGTCCGATCCCGGGCGGATCAGAAACGTACCGTAATCATTGGGTAGATGCCAGCCGAACCGGGCCTGTGCCCCGGTGTTGATTCCGGTGAGCGCGTTGCCCAGGGCCGCACCTAAGTGTGGAATGACATCGAAGCCAAATCCTTTTCCCGGGTCTGATTTCAACAGTTTCCATTTCCGTTCATAGTGCAGATTGAGAATCGGCTCGTCTTTCAGCTGATGATCCCAGCCCTTGGGGTCGGTGGTATCGATCCATTTGTGCCAGGTTGTCTGAACCTGTTCCGCATAGGAGTGGGGTCCCACGATTCCGAGATTGATTTCAAACGTATCCATGCGTTTGCTGTCTTTGCTGTGAAAACCGGCCGCCAGATAGGTGATGCCGGCATAGGGCCGGTCATCTAAAATCAGATCGGTTCGTTCCAGATTTTCGGGGGCATACATGTTCTGGCCGATGGACAAAGACACATTCCGGACGGTTCCGGGTTTGTTCACAAACGGCAGGGCATCGATGAGATTTCGGCTCCAGGCCGGGGTGTCAATTTCATGGTAATTAGACAGATCTTTGGAGATCCAGGTCAATTTGACCCCGTTGGTATATTCCCTGTCCGTGCCGGTGACCATGTCGTTTTCAAGATAAAATGTGAGCGTGCTGTGTTCCTTGGGATCTTTTTCAGCAAAACATGGGGTGGTTCCGCATACCAGGACAAAAAATAAAACAAGGATGAAAAAAAAGGAATGCCGCATCATCATGACAAACCTCACATTCGGCCGGCTGCCCGCCGGATCCGCTGAACGGTTTTTTCTTTTCCCAAAATCAGGAGCATTTCAAAAATTCCCGGGCTGACGGTGGTGCCGGTGATGGCCACCCGCAGGGGCTGGGCGATTTTGCCGAAACCCAGATTAAAATCATCCATGATTTTTTTAAACACGGTCTCCAGTGCCGGCTGGGTATAATCCGATAGTGCCTCAATGGCGTCTGCGGCCTGGTTGAGCATGTCGGCCATCTCCGGAGTCAGAAACTTGGCCGCCGCTTTTTCATCCATTTCCGGTTCATCCATGTAATAGAAACGGGCGGCCCGGGCCATGTCCTTTAAGGTTTTGCTCCGGGGCTGAAGTGTTTCAATCACCTGGCGGGTGAACACATCATCTGCGGCATCGATTCCCAGGTGCTGCAGATGGGGCAAAAACAAAGGCCCCAGTTCTGCGGGGGTCTTGGCCTGGACATGCTTGGCGTTGAGTGCGGTCATCTTGCTTAAATCAAACATGCCCGCAGACCGGCCCAGGTGCTCAAGATCGAATTTTTCGATCAGATCCTGACGGGTAAAAAATTCCTGATCCCCATGGGACCATCCCAGCCGTACCAGATAGTTGATCACCGCATCCGGCAGATATCCCATATCCCGGTACTCACTGACGGACATGGCTCCGTGACGCTTGCTCAACCGGGCCTTGTCCGGGCCCAGGACCATGGGCACATGACCGAACACCGGCAGGTCGGCGCCCAGGGCCTGATAGATGAGAATCTGCTTGGGGGTGTTGATCAAATGATCATCTCCCCGGATAATCGTGTTGATCCCCATGGTCAGGTCATCCACCACCACGGCCAGATTGTACATGGGCGATCCGTCACTGCGGCGGATGATGAAATCATCCATTTCCGCGTTCTGGAACGCAGTGTCTCCCTTGACAATATCGTTCACCACGGTCACACCGCTGTCCGGGGTTTTGAGTCGAACCACGGTGCCGGGTGCATTTGACAGGCCCCGTTCCCGGCATTTGCCATTATACATGGGCTTGAGCCCTTTGGCCCGGGCCTGTTCCCGCATGGCATCAATCTCTTCCGGGGTGCAGGAACAATAATAGGCATGTCCGGATGCCACCAGTTTGTCAATATACCGGTCGTGAATCTCTTTTCGTTCGGTCTGAAAATACGGGCCTTCATCCCAGTCGATTCCCAGCCATGCCAATGCATCTAAAATGGCATCCACGGATTCCCGGGTGGATCGGTCTTCATCCGTATCTTCAATACGCAGGACAAATTTTCCACGGGTTTTTCGGGCATACAGCCAGTTGAACAAAGCAGTCCGGGCACCGCCGATGTGCAGAAAACCGGTGGGGGAAGGGGGAAAACGGGTGACAACGGGTTTCATAGTCTCTCCTTGCGTGTAAATCCATCTGTAAAATCGAGCCTTTAGGTATCATAAAACCACCCAGGAGGCAACCCTTTTCATTGTGTGCCCGTGTTTGCGAAAGTGGTTTAGATCTTGACACAACCCATAAATTGCGGTAATTAGGTTTGTTTTATTGCAGATCATGTGAATAACCCGCAAATTATTTGGACTGAACCGATAGTTTTTAGGAGACATACCCATGGCAGTACCCAAGCAGAAAAGCTCCAAATCCAGGGGCAGAAAAAGACGGACCCATTACAAAACCCAGGCCCCGACCGTGACCACCTGTCCCGAGTGCCAGGAACCCAAACTTCCCCATACGGCCTGCCCGGAATGCGGGGCGTACAAGGACAGAAATCTCAAAATGACGGCGGATGAATAACCGGTTACATGGTGCCGAACGTTACATAATTATTTTCAAGGAACGGTTTTCCCATGACCATAGAAACCAAAGTAAAAAAAGTGATCGCAGAAAAAATTTCGGATATCGATATTGAAGATGTGGTGCCGGAAGCATCCCTGATCGATGATTTAGGGGCGGATTCATTGACCATCGTTGAGTTGATTATGTCCATGGAAGAAATTTTTGAAATTGAAATCGATGATGAAGCCGCGGAAAAACTGGTCACGGTTCAGGATGCCATTGATTTCATCAAATCCAAATCCTGATGGTTTCAAGGAACCTTTTATATGAGTTCATCCATTATCATCGGCAGCGATCATGCCGGGTTTGAACTGAAGGAAAAAATTCGTACCCGCCTGATTTCCGAAGGATACACGGTTGAAGATGCCGGGCCTTTCAACGAATCATCCGTCAATTATGTGGATTATGCCAACAAAGTGGCACTTGCCGTGTCTGAAGCCCGGTTTTCAAAAGGAATCCTGGTGTGCGGTTCCGGCATCGGCATGTCCATGGCAGCCAACCGGTTCAAAGGCGTGCGTGCGGCATTGTGCGCGGATCTGCTTTCCGCCCGGCTCAGCCGGCAGCACAACAATGCCAATATTCTGGCGCTGGGGGGGAGACTGATTGGGGATGTGCTGGCTTTTGAACTGGTGAAAACGTTTCTGGAAACGCAATTCGAAGAAGGCAGGCATCTGGAACGGATTCAATCCATGGATTGCTGAGAAGTCCGGCGGACAAGGCCTGCCTGCATGTGAAAACGCCTGACAGGGCTTGCCGGCCTGTATAACAAGGAAAGGCAAATGGCAGATCTTGTAACCAATGATCCGCAGATAGCTGCGATAATTGAAAATGAAACAACCCGCCAGGAACAGGGGTTGAATCTGATTGCTTCGGAAAATACGGTCAGCCGTTCCGTGCTGGCGGCCCAGGGATCCGTACTCACCAACAAGTATGCCGAAGGCTATCCGGCCCGGCGGTATTACGGGGGGTGTGATTTTGTGGATCAGGCCGAAGACCTGGCCATTGCCCGGGCCAAAAAACTGTTCCACGCCTCCTATGCCAATGTGCAGGCCCATTCCGGGTCCCAGGCCAACATGGCGGTGTATTTCGCCCTGTTAAATCCCGGGGACCGGATCCTGGCCATGGATCTGTCCCATGGCGGACATCTGACCCATGGGGCTGCGGCCAGCTTTTCCGGTCGTTTATTTGAATTCGCCCATTACGGGCTGACCCCTGATACCGAAGTCATTGACATGGATCAGGTGGCGGATCTGGCCAAATCATTCAAACCCCGCCTGATCGTGGCCGGTGCCAGTGCCTATCCCCGAATTATCGATTTTCAGGCATTTGCCGAAATCGCCGCATCTGTTCATGCTCTGTTCATGGTGGATATGGCCCATATTGCCGGGCTCGTGGCCGGCGGGGTTCATCCCACGCCCGTGGGATATGCGGATGTGATCACCTCCACCACCCACAAGACGTTGAGAGGCCCCCGGGGCGGACTGATTCTGGGGTCAGAGGATCTGGCCGCAAAAATCAACGCCCAGATCTTTCCCGGCATTCAAGGTGGGCCGCTCATGCATGTGATTGCCGCCAAGGCCGTGGCGTTCAACGAGGCGATGCAGCCTGATTTTGCCCGATACCAGCAGCAGGTGGTGGCAAATGCGTCCGTGCTGGCGGATGCACTCATGAACCGGGGATACAAACTGGTATCCAACGGCACGGACAATCATATGGTGTTAATGGATCTCACAGACAAACCTCTGACCGGCAAAGAAGCGGAAACCCGCCTGGGCCGGGCCGGTATCACGGTGAATAAGAACACGGTACCCAATGAAAAAAAAGGGCCGTTTGTCACCAGCGGGATTCGCATCGGCGTGCCGTTGATCACTTCCAGAGGGATGAAACCGGATGCGGTTCAGCAAATCGCCCAGTTTGTCTGTGATGTGCTTGATGATGCCGCAGCGGTGGACCGGGTGGCTTCCCAGGTCAAAGACCTGTGCCGTCAATATCCATTATATCCGGGAGAAGACTGATGACGCTGGATATGCCGGACCGGCCTTCCTGGAATGACTATTTCATGGGCATTGCAGACCTGGTGTCCGGGCGGGCCACCTGTATCCGCAGAAAAGTCGGGGCCGTGCTGGTGAAGGACCGGCGGATTCTGTGTTCCGGATATAACGGGGCACCGGCCGGAATTCCCCACTGCGGGGAAACCGGGTGCCTGCGCAGGCAGCTGAATGTACCGTCCGGGGTCAAGCATGAACTGTGCAGAGGCGTGCATGCGGAGCAGAATGTGATCATTCAGGCGGCGTATCACGGGGTGGCCGTGGCCGGTGCAACCCTGTACTGTACGCATCAGCCCTGTTCCATCTGTGCCAAAATGCTTATCAATGCCGGTATTCAAGAGATCTATTACCGGGATGGATATGATGACCCTCTGGCTTTGGACATGTTTGACAAAGCCGGCGTGACACTGACAAAGATTTGAGGACTTTTGTGCCATGAAATGCCCTTTTTGCAAAGCTTCCAATACCCGGGTGGTGGATTCCCGGCCCGGCAAGATCGAGATGGAAGTCCGGCGCCGGAGGGAATGCCAGTCCTGTTCCCAGCGGTTTACCACCTATGAGCGGGTGGAGCAGGTCCCGGTCATGATTGTCAAAAAAGACAGCCGCCGGGAAGAGTATGACCGGGAAAAGGTGCTCAAAGGCATTAAAAAAGCCTGTGAAAAAAGAGCCATCAGCATGGACCTCATTGAAAACCTGGTGGATGGCATCGAGCGGGATCTGCGGGAGATCAATGAACGGGAAGTATCCTCCAAGGTGGTGGGTGAAAAAATTATCCAGGCCCTGAAACAGGTGGATGATGTGGCCTATGTGAGGTTTGCATCCGTGTATCGGGAATTCAAGGACATCACTGATTTCATCCAGGAACTCAAAGGTCTGCGGCCTGAAGACAGCCATGCCCTGGACAGGATTTCGGAAACATCGGATGACGGATAAGGAGTACATGCAGCTGGCCCTGGCCCTGGCTGCCAGGGGCAAAGGGTTCACATCCCCCAACCCGTGTGTGGGCGCGGTGGTGGTTAAAAACGGGGAAGTGGTGGGCCAGGGCTGGCACCGGGCATATGGCGCGGATCATGCGGAAGTGATGGCCATTGACGATGCGAAAGATGCGGCCAGAGGCGCGGACCTGTTTGTGACCCTGGAACCCTGCAACCATTTCGGCAAGACCCCGCCCTGCACCCACAAAATACTGGCCGCCGGCATCCGGCGTGTGACGGTGGCCTGCCCGGACCCCAATCCGGCCGCATCCGGCGGGCTGGCATTTCTGTCTCAAAACAACGTAGCTGTATCCTGCGGACTGCTCCAGGACCAGGCGGAAATCCTGATCGAAGACTTTCTCTGGTATGTCCGGCATCACACCCCGTTTGTCACGCTCAAATGCGCTGCGACCCTGGACGGCCGCATTGCCACCTCCACGGGCGAGTCCCGGTGGATCACATGTGAGGCGGCCCGGGCCTTCGGTCATGAGATCCGGGGGCAGGTAGATGCCATCCTGGTGGGTTCCGGAACCCTGCATGCGGACAACCCGTCTCTGACCTGCCGGATTCCCGGCAAACAGACCCGGGATCCGGTCCGGATCATTCTGGACACCCGTTTGACAGTTTCCGAACATGCCAAAGTGATCCGGCAGGAATCTGTTGCCCCCACCATTGTTGTGACCGGACCCAATCCACCGGCAGACAAAAAAGCGCGTCTTTTAAAACAAAATGTCCAAATTCTGGAAACCGGCCTGAAAAACAATCGCCTTGATTTACGGGAACTCATGGTTACGTTGGGTGAGATGTCGATAACCAGTCTGCTCATAGAAGGGGGAGGGACGGTTGCGGCAAATGCCCTGGCAGAAGGTATTGTCAATAAACTGGTATATTTTCTGGCGCCTAAGCTGCTGGGGGGAAGTGACGGTAAAGCCGTGTTTGAGGGCAAAGGGGTGGAGAAACTGGCAGATGCCGTTACCCTGGCACGCATGACAGTGACCCGGGTGGATACGGCCATTCTGGTGCAGGGGTATATCAAGTAAACAGGCAACGTAAAGAAAGATAGATTTGGGAGAAAACAGCGTGTTCACCGGTATCATTGAAAGTCTGGGAACCATTCACCGGGTCATTCCCCAGGGCGAGGGAAAGGTATTGCAGATCCGGTGCGGCCTGGACTTGAGTGACACCCGCATCGGCGATTCCATTGCCGTGAACGGGGCCTGCCTGACAGCGGTACATCTTGAGAAACACGCATTTTCCGTGGATATGGCCCCGGAAACCGTGACCAGAACCACATTCAAAACCGCGGCTCCCGGCATGCGGGTCAATGTGGAACGGGCCATGCAGTTGTCGTCCCGTGTGGACGGTCATCTGGTGTCCGGGCATATCGATGGTACCGGGGTGATCACCCGCATTGAAAACAAAAGCAATGCCATCCTTTTGACCATTGCCGTGGAGACGCATCTGTCAGGGCAGATGATTGAAAAAGGATCCGTGGCCGTGGACGGCATCAGCCTGACCATCAACCAGTGTACGGACACTGATTTTTCCATCAGCATCATCCCCCATACGGCAAAACTCACCACCATCGGATTCAAACAGACCGGGGATTTTGTCAATATTGAAACCGACATGATTGGAAAATATGTGAGAAAATTTTTAACACGGACCACAGCCGGCGTTTCTGAAACAGAGCATACTGATATCAGCATGGCGCTGCTGGCCAAAAATGGATTTTTATAACTTACATTGAAAACAGGACATAAAAAATGCCGCATTTAACGATTGAACAGGCAATTGATGATATAAAGAATGGCAAAATGGTCATTCTGGTGGATGATGAAGACCGGGAAAACGAAGGGGACCTGACCATGGCTGCCGAGGCGGTCACGCCGGAAGCCATCAATTTCATGGCCAAATACGGGAGAGGGCTCATCTGCCTGTCTCTGGATTCCGGCATTGCAGACCGGCTGGATCTTCCCATGATGGTGGAGAACAACACCTCCCAGTTTGAGACGGGATTCACGGTTTCCATTGAAGCCAAAAAAGGGGTCACTACCGGGATTTCCGCTGCAGACCGGGCCACCACCATTCTGACGGCCGTGGCCGATGATACCACACCCGATGATATTGCCCGGCCCGGACATATCTTTCCGTTACGGGCCAGGGACGGGGGGGTGATGGTCCGGGTGGGTCAGACCGAGGGATCCGTGGATCTGGCACGGCTGGCCGGGCTCAAACCGGCCGGCGTGATCTGTGAGATCATGGATGAAGACGGCACCATGGCACGGATGCCGTCTCTGGAACAGTTTGCCAAAGAACACGGCATCGGCATCTGTACGGTGGCGGACCTGGTGAAATACCGTCTTAAAACCGAAAGTTTTGTCAAACGGGCGGCCCAGACCGTGATCCCCACCCGGGTGGGCGGAGAATTCAAAATTATCGCCTATGAAAATGATCTGGACAACCTGACCCACATTGCCCTGGTCAAAGGAGAGATCGATCCTGAAAAAGCCATTCTGGTGCGGGTGCACTCCGAATGCATGACCGGTGATATTTTTTCTTCGCTCCGGTGCGACTGCCAGGACCAGCTGCATCGGGCCATGGCCATGATGGAGGAGGAAGGCAGCGGTGTGTTGCTGTATCTGCGTCAGGAAGGCCGGGGGATTGGTCTGGTCAACAAGCTGAAAGCCTATGAATACCAGCGCCAGGGCATGGACACTGTGGAAGCCAATGAAAAACTGGGGTTTGCGGCGGATATGCGTGATTACGGGGTCGGGGCCCAGATGCTGGTGGATTTAGGCGTGAAAAAGATGCGGCTTCTGACCAACAATCCCAAAAAAATGGTGGGCCTGGAAGGATACGGCCTGTCCGTGGTGGAACAGGTCCCCATTGAAGTGCCGCCCAACTGCTACAACCAGGGATATCTCAAATGCAAACAGGCCAAAATGGGGCATTTGCTGCATATGGATAAATATTGCTGAAACATTTTGACAATAAAAAGGGATCAACAACCATGCCACAGATTATAGATGCAAAACTTTCGGCCCAGGGAAAGACGTTCGGGATTATTGTGTCCCGGTTCAACGATTTCATCACAGGCAAACTGGTGGAGGGTGCTCTGGATGCATTGATCCGCAGCGGTGCCCAGGATCAGGATATTGTCATCGTCAAGGTGCCCGGGGCGTTTGAAATTCCCCTGGCAGCCCAGAAAATGGCGGCCACAAAAAAATATGATGCCGTTATCTGCCTGGGCGCAGTGATCCGGGGGGCCACTTCCCATTATGATTATGTGTGTGCTGAAGTATCCAAAGGCATTGCCAGCGTCAGCCTGGAAACCGGTGTGCCTGTCATGTTCGGAATCCTGACCACGGAAACCATTGAACAGGCCATTGAACGGGCCGGCACCAAGTCCGGAAACAAAGGCTTTGATACAGCCATGGGGGCCATTGAAATGGCCAATCTGGGAGAGATCCTCGGAAAGGATCAATGATTCATGGGAGATCGAAGGCAGTCCAGAGAACTGGCGCTTCAGGCCCTGTTTTTTCTGGATATGAATTCATCCAACGATGTGCCGGCGGATGTGGAAGCGTTCTGCCTGGAAAATGAGGCAGCTTTGACCCCGACGGTCCGGCCGTTTTTCATGGATCTGGTCCAGGGCGTGATTGCAGCCATGGATAAAATCGATCCCATGCTGGAGACTTACTCCAAAAGCTGGAAAGTGTCCAGAATGCCGGTGGTGGATCGCAATATCATGCGTATTGCCGCGTTTGAACTGCTGGAAAGACAGGATATCCCCCCGTCCGTCACCATCAACGAAGCCGTGGATATCGCTAAAAAATACAGTACCCGGGAATCAGGATCCTTTGTAAACGGGATTCTGGACCGGATACGCCTGGCCATCGGCCGGTGATGCACATCTGATCTTATCCAGGCGGTGCACAGCCCAAGGGACATCGGATTAAGACAATAACGATACAAGGAGGGTGTTTTGATTATTAAAAAACTTGAAGTAGGACCGATCATGGCCAATTGCTTTATTCTCGGGTGTGAAGATACCCGGGAAGCCGTGGTGATTGACCCCGGTGATGATGCGGATCGGATTCTCATGATACTGGCCAGAGAAAAGCTGGCTGTCAAGTATCTGATCAATACCCACGGCCATTTTGATCATGTGGGGGCCAACCGGCGCATGAAAGAGGTCACGGGTGCCAAATTGGCCATTCATCCGGATGATGTGCCCATGCTGTCCGAGTTGTCCCGGTCCGCGGCCTCGTTTGGATTGTCTGCGGAAAATTCACCGGAACCGGACCTGCTGCTTCAAGACAAAGACACGGTGCGCTTCGGCAATATCACGTTGACCGTCATTCATACGCCGGGACATTCCAGGGGCGGTATTGCCCTGTACACGCCAGGACACCTGTTTGCCGGCGATACCCTGTTTGCCGGATCCATCGGCCGGACCGATCTGCCGGGCGGCGACTATGACACCCTGATTGCCAGTATCAAACAAAAACTGCTGGTCCTTTCCGATGATACCGTGGTGTATACGGGGCACGGCCCGGAAACCACCATTGCCGATGAAAAACGCATGAATCCTTTTTTGCGATGAATTCATGGGTGACACAACTGCCTGAAAAGGTGACGGTTCGCCAGGATTCCATTGACCTGCCGGAACCTTTTGAGCAGTTTGCCGCCCGGTTCAGCCATCGGCCCGGGACCGTGGTTTTGTTGTCCGGAACCGACCTGGACTGTTCCCGGTATCATTTTCTGGGCATAGATCCCTGGCTTCAAATCAAAATGATTCATGGGCACCTGGAAATCGATTGTGAAGGCATTTGCCGGGAGATTGAAGACGATCCGTTTGTCTGCCTGAAATTATTACTGGAACGATACCATTTCACCCAAAACGCGTCAGAGTTGTTGCCTTTTTCAGCCGGACTCATGGGGTATCTGGCCTATGATCTCAAGGATGTGATCGAAGATTTACCCCGCACCTGTGTGGATACGGGGCTGCCGGATATGTATCTGGTTGCGCCGTCCATCATTCTGGTTCAGGACCGTAAAACCGGAAAAACCACCTTGTCCGTGCCTGGGCAAAAAAACGCAAAAGACGGTGCCACCTCCCTGTTGTCCATCCAGGAGATCAAACAGTATCTGCTGGCCCAGTCCAAGCCCGAAGCACACGCCAGCACATTTAACATGGATGCCGGGGGGTGGGTGCCCGGGATTGAAAAAAAACAGTATCTGAAAGCTGTGACAAAAATTATTCAATATCTGCGGGCCGGAGATATTTATCAGGCCAACCTGGCCCAGCGCTTTGAAACAAAGTTTTCAGGAGATCCTTATGCCTTGTTTCTCAGGTTGTTTCAGCGTAATCCCGCCCCGTTTTTTTCTTTTGTTCAGGCCGGGGATCATCAGATCGTTTCCACCTCCCCGGAGCGGTTTCTGCTTCAGCAGGGCCATGTTGTGGAAACCCGGCCCATCAAAGGCACCATTGCCCGGGGGACCAGCCCGGCCCAGGACAAAGAAAACAGTAGAACCCTGTCTGCCAGCATCAAGGATGACGCGGAACTCACCATGATCGTGGATCTCATGCGCAACGACCTGTCCCGGGTCACGGTGCCGGATTCAGTCAAGGTGAAGGAACATAAACGCCTGGAGCCTTATGACAATGTGTTTCATCTGGTGTCCGTGGTCCAGGGAAAACTTGCGCCCGGTCACACGGGTGTGGATCTGTTGAAAGCTTCGTTTCCAGGCGGTTCCATTACCGGTTGTCCCAAGATCCGGGCCATGGAAATCATCGATGAACTGGAGCCGGTGAAACGTCATGTCTATACCGGGTCCATCGGATATATCAGTTTTCACGACACCATGGACCTGTCCATTGCCATCCGGACCGCCACCATCCATGAACATCGACTGTTTTTTTCCGTGGGCGGCGGTATTGTCTATGATTCAGATCCGGAAAAAGAGTTCCAGGAAACACTGGACAAAGGGAAAACGATCATGAATACCTTGACCCGGAAAGACCGGACCGGGCAATCATCCGGTCCAAAAGCCTGGGTCAGCGGCAAACTGGTGGAGCAGGATCAGGTGATGGTGCCGGCATCGATTCCGGGATTTCAATACGGGGCCGGGGTGTTTGAAACCATCCTTGTGACCCATGGCCGTCCGGTGCGGCTTGCCGCACATATTCAGCGCATGAATCATTCCTGGGAAACGCTGTTTAAAACACCCCCCCCGGATATCACCTGGGACCGGGTGGCGGCATATCTGATCAGGGAAAATCTTCTTGAGGACCGGGAGGCCGCTTTAAAGATCATTCTGGCGTTTCCCGGATTTTCAGCGGCGTTTGTCCGGCCATACCATCATCGACTGACGGTTCTGGGTAAAACCGGTCTGGATCTGGTGACCTATCCCTGTCCCAGGCATACGTTTCTGGCCGGGCACAAAACCCTGAACTACCTGTTTTATGACCAGGCCGGTCAATATGCCAGGGAAAACGGCGGTGATGAAGCCCTGATCCTGAATTCCGATCATACGGTGTCTGAAACCAATACCTGTAATATCATGATCCTCCAGGATCGCCGCATCCTTGTGCCGGCCTCTGATCATGTGCTGCCCGGCATCACTTCAGGGGCGGCAATCCGTGCACTGGAACAACAGGGATATGTGGTTGAACACAAGCCGTTTTTTGTCCGGGACCTGGCATCCTGTGCCAATGTGGTGCTGACCAATGCCTTGATGGGAGCCGTGCCGGTGAATCATATCAACGGTGTTCCGGTTGTTCAGGATCCCGGGATGTGTGAAAAAATCAACCATGCCCTTGCACAGGCGTTGTGACGGGTTGAAGAATCAATAAACAAAAGCGAGTATCAAGATGAACTTATCAGGATTAAAGCTGTGGTCGTTTGATTGTGATGGGGTGATGTTTGATACAGCCATGGCCAATCGGAAGTTTTATGATCTGATTTTGGATCATTTCAATAAACCGCCTCTGACGAACTTCCAGTTTATTCAAGGTCCACATGATGACGGTGGCCGATGCCATATCATATCTGTTTGCGGAGATGCCAGTTAAAATCCGTTTTTCAGCGTGTCAAACAGATCGGCGCCCATAATTTTATTCCATATATGGAAATAGCGGACGGACTGGCGGCGTTCCTGGCGGACCTGAAACGTCACGATTATATCCGGGCGGTTGCCACCAACCGGACCGATACCATGGAACAGGTGCTCATCCATTATGGGTTGAAAGACCAATTTGATATGGTGGTCACGGCTGCAGACGTGAAAAATCCCAAACCCCATCCGGAAGCGCTTATAAAAATTATGGACCGGTTTTCACTGAATCCGGATCAGATATTGTTCATCGGCGATTCCATGTATGATCAACAGGCGGCCAAAGCAGCGGGGACAGTGTTTGCCGCATTCAGGCAGCCTCAGCTGGAAGCAGACCTGTATGCCAAAGCCATGGCGGACATTGCTTCAGCGTTGGGGGTTGCAGATAAATAAATAAAATTCTTGACAAATTTGCCAATCATCATTAAATCTTACAAGATTTTTAATAAAAATTTTAAATAAATGTTGGCATAACATTTATTTGTTTGGGTTAATATATAATTTTTTAAGGAGAATGCGTTATATGTCTAAATTAGTAGCTCCCCACGGTGGAAAAGGTCTGGTATGCTGCAAGCTCGAAGGCGCTGAAAAAGAAGCGGAACTCAAAAAAGCCCAGGGCCTGAAAAAAGTTGAAATTTCTTCCCAGGTCAAAGGTGATCTGATCATGATGGGTATCGGCGGGTTCAGCCCGTTGAACGGCTTCATGACCAAAGCGGACTGGAAAGGCGTATGTGAAAATTTTCTGCTGGCGGACGGGACGTTCTGGCCGGTGCCCGTGATGCTGGATGTGGCCAAGGAAGATGCCGCTGAAATCAAGGAAGGGGATGAAATCGCCCTGGAGAGAAACGGCGAGATCTATGCCACCATGAAGGTGGAAGAAAAATTTGAAATGTCCGAAGACGAGAAAAAATGGGAATGTGAAAAAGTCTATAAAGGACATGGTGAAGAATCAGCAGACGATGTGTTCTGGAAAATCGCCATGGAAGACCATCCGGGCGTGCAGATGGTTATGGCCAGAAAAGAGTTCTGCCTGGCCGGCCCGGTGAAAGTGCTGTCTGAAGGGGAATTTCCTGAAAAATTCAAAGGCGTTTACCTGACACCGGCAGAAACCCGTGCCATTTTTGATGAAAGAGGCTGGGCCAACGTGGCATCCATGCAGTTGAGAAACCCCATGCACCGGTCCCATGAGCATCTGTGCAAAATCGCTCTGGATGTGTGCGACGGTGTGTTGATTCATTCTTTGATCGGAAACCTCAAACCCGGTGACATCCCGGCCGAAGTCCGGATCAAATGCATTGATACCCTGATCAAAGGCTATTTTGTGCCTGAGAATGTGGTGAATGCCGGATATCCGCTGGACATGAGATACGCCGGTCCCAGAGAGGCCCTGCTTCATGCCACCTTCCGCCAGAACTACGGCGTCAACAAGATGATCATCGGCCGTGACCATGCCGGCGTGGGCGACTTCTACACCCTGTTCGAGGCCCAGGAGATCTTTGACCAGATTCCCCAGCCCGAAGAAGACGGCAAACGCCTGCTGTGCGAACCCCTGAAAATTGACTGGACGTTCTACTGCTACAAATGTGACGGCATGGCTTCCATGAAGACCTGCCCGCATACCAAAGAGGACCGTGTGATCCTGTCCGGTACCAAACTGCGTCATGCCCTGTCCAATAATGAGGAAGTGGTGGACCATTTCGGCCGTGATGAAGTCCTGGTGATTTTGAGAGAATATTATGCCGGGCTGAAAGACAAAGTGGAGGTCAAACTCCAGAGCCATGCCCAAGGCAGCAAAATGTAATCTGATTCAGATTCGTTTCTGAATGATGTAAACAAAGGTTCTGTGCGGAGGATTTTCCGCACAGAACCTTTTTGTTTTTTTTCAAGGCAATGAGCGCGGATGGGGCAGTTGAGGCCACCGCTACCGCCAGGCTAATCCAGGCTGTAGTCCGAACAGGGATTGGCAGGTTGTTGTCCCGGTTTTCCGGACGGGTTGATAAACGCCTCGTTAAAGATGCCCAGCAGTTTGACGGTCTGCTTGGCCATCATGACACAGTTGCCCGATATCGCATAAAACAGAATGCTCAACCGGGTTTTGGAGGAATCGTTCCGGATCCGTTCAATCTGGTTGGCATTGAAATCATCCACCAGTTCCCGAAGAAGGTGGAAATGGTCTACGATATCCCGGCAGTCCACAATCTGTTTTTTGGCCAGGGCTGTTTCCACGGTTGAAAAGATCTGGAGAATCACCTGTTTGATCTCCATGAGTTCTTTCACCTGCACCGGCAGCAAACCGGTGTGACGGTTGGACACATGCATGGTGCACCGGATCACGGTATCCCGGTATCCATCGGACAGTTTCTGAAGCCGGCGGATGATCTGGTAGTAATTATAGGACACCTGATTGTCTGTTTTCTGAAGCAGTCGCAGCACCTTGAAAATGTTGGCCACAATCACATTGGTGCTCAACTGGACCTGTTTGGTCCGTTTCCGCTCCTGGCGCAGGGTGCCGATATCTTCGGTAAACAGGGCATCAAAGGTCCGGTCAAAGGATTCTCTGATGCCTTTGAGCTGCAATGCCAGATGATCGAACGTGTCAGATACGGCCGCCTGAAAATCATCCACTTTTTCAAACTGGAAGATGTTCATCTCTTCCTTGTCTTTGGACTGGTCATCATGTTTTTTCTTGTTTTTCCAGATCATGAATCCGGCAAACAGCATCAGCCCGGCAATGCCCCAGGCATTGAAAAAATAGATGATGTTGGCAAACACAAACGCCACCATAAATGCGATAAATGCCGTCATGAACCAGCCGCCCACCACAGCCAGAACACCGGTGATGCGGAAGACCGCACTTTCCCGCCCCCAGGCCTGATCTGAAAAAGACGATCCCATGGCCACCATGAATGTCACATAGGTGGTGGATAACGGCAGTTTCAAAGACGTGGCAAACGATACCACCGTGCTGGCCACCATGAGATTCACTGAGGCCCGGATCAGATCAAAAGAGGGTTTTTCTCCGGCAGACCCTCCGTGGTGTACCGGTGTGGGCGTGATCCGGGCCGCAACGGCCCGGCGCATAGGCTCGGGAATGGTCGTGCGCAGGGAACTGAAAATATGATAGAACAACGCCACGATTTTCCGGGACAGCCAGATGGATTCAAACCGTTCCGGTCCTTCATCCTGTTTTCCCAGGCTGATTTCCGTTTCCGTCACGGTGCGGGCTTTTTTGGATACCCACAGGGTGACCACCATGATACTGCCGGCTAAAAGCAGCAGACCGGTCTGGGTCTGGACTGCTTTGCTCAGGGCTTCCATGGTGATGTTCAAGGGATCGGCGGATGCCAGGGCCGTGGTAAACGCTTTCAGGCCGGCCAGAGGCACACCGATGAAGTTCACCAGATCATTGGCGGCAAATGCCATGGCCAGGGCAAAGGTGCCCACCAGAACGATGGGCTTGAGAATGTTGACCTTGAAAATGGACAGCAGTATCTGGAGGACGATCACGGAAACGGCAAATATGCCGCCCAGAATGGTCAATGTATGGTGTTGAATCCATATCAGGGCGGGTTCCGTCATAAAGGTGGCCCCTTTGGCCCCTTTGATGAGGATGAAAAAGGTGATGGCCGTCATGGCCACACCTCCGCAAACCGCACCATAGCGTTTCAGCCGTTTTTGATAATCGAATGTGAAGATGAGCCGGGAGATGAACTGAACAATGGCGCCGGAAAAAAAGGAGATGACAATGGATAAGAGAATGCCGCCCACAATGGCCATGGCTTTGGCCGTGTTGATATAATCCCACAGCGCCATGGTGCTGCCGGTGGAGTACATCAGCTTAATGGCCGAGAGGGCCACTGCCGCGCCCAGCAGCTCGAATACAATGGAGACCGTGGTGGATGTGGGCAGTCCATAGGTGTTGAACAGATCCAGCAGTAAAATGTCGGTGATCATGACGGCCAGAAAAATCACCAGAAGTTCGGGCATGGTGAAAAACTGGGGATGAAAGATGCCTTTTCTGGCCACTTCCATCATACCGCCTGAAAACGTCACCCCCGCCAGAATTCCTAAGCTGGCCACCAGCATGATGATCACAAAAGGCGCGGCTTTGGATCCAATGGAAGAGTTCAGGAAATTGACGGCATCATTGCTCACGCCGATCATGAGATCAAAAAATGCAAACAACAGTAAAATGCCGATAATGACATAACAAAGTTCAAGGCTCATGGGATTTGTCCTGATTCGGGTTTTTGGATTTCGGATTTACATTTTATAATCGTATCATAAACCTGTTTTTTGGACACGTGAAACAGACCCGCAATTTCTTTGGCCAGATCTGCCGTGGATTTCTGTGAAACAGCCACCCGATCCCGGATCAAAGATTCCAGATCTCCGGGCGAGAGCTTTTCCGCTACTTTTGCGCCGGTCACATACAAGGTGCATTCACCTTTGGGCGGTATGTCAGGATCCAGGCGGGCAATGATACTGGAAAGCGGCCCCCGGATAAAGGTTTCATGCAGCTTGGTAATCTCTCTGGCCAGACAGGACTGCCGGTCCCCCAGGATGGACATGAGCCGTTCAGCAAGGGGGCGGATTCGCTTTGGGGATTCATAAAAGACCAGTGTGGCCGGCTGATCCGCCAACGCGTGTATGGCCTGTTCCTGGTGGGAGACTTTTCTGGGCAGAAATCCGGCGAACAGAAACCGGTCCGTGGGCAGCCCGGCCACGCTGAGCCCGGCCGCGACGGCATTGCATCCCGGAATGGGTACCACGGCAATATCATGGGCTAACACCGCAGACACCAGACGGTATCCGGGATCGGAGATGCAGGGAGTGCCGGCATCCGTGATCAAAGCAATATTTTTTTTCAGCAGTAACAATGGAATAAGTTTTTCCGCGGCCCGGGCTTCGTTGTGTTCATGGCAGGAGATCATCGGTGTGGTAATGTTGTAATGGGACAGCAGTTTTCTGGAATGCCGGGTGTCTTCGGCAGCAATCAATGCGGCTTCCTTTAAAATTCTGACTGCCCGAAACGTCATATCCTCCAGATTTCCCAAAGGTGTGGCCACCACAAACAGGGTGCCACTGGTATCCGGTGTGTTATCCAATATGGAATGCATGGGGGATGTGGTTGATACGGGTTTGGGCGGGTTCGAAAAAAATCTCCATCACATCGAATCGAATGTGATGCCATGCGCTTGAAGGCTGGGTTTTCAGGAACAGTTGGGCTGCCTGAATGATTTTGTGCTGCTTGGC
This sequence comes from Desulfotignum sp., assembly GCA_018399285.1. Lineage (GTDB taxonomy): Bacteria > Desulfobacterota > Desulfobacteria > Desulfobacterales > Desulfobacteraceae > Desulfotignum. Next base: position 5,053 of record JAGYOW010000040.1, on the reverse strand, counting down.
AGCATGCACCGCTTCTCTGGGGAATCCTTTTTTAAAACTGGTACGGGCTTTTACTTCCACAAACACTAAACAGTCCTGGGTGGCGGCAATAATATCGATTTCAGCAAACCGGGTGGTATAATTGGTTTCCACAATGGTGTATCCGGATTCGATCAAATGTCTGACCGCCTCCTGTTCTCCGGATCGGCCCAGTTGCTTTCGATATTGGGTCATGCCTGCAGGACTCCTTTAAACGTTTTCCGGTGAACCGGGCAGGGACCGTGGATTTGAATGGCCTCTTTGTGTGCGGCTGTAGGATATCCCTTGTGCCGGATAAAAAGGTATTCAGGAAAAGTCTGGTGAAGGGTGACCATGATCCGGTCCCGGGTCACTTTGGCAATGATGGACGCCGCCGCAATGGAGATACTTTTGCTGTCTCCTCTGACCACGGCCTGCTGGGAAATATTCATGGCCAGAGGAAATTTGCCGTCCACCAGCAGATAATCCGGGGGGGTGTCCAGATTGGCAACCGCCCGCTTCATGGAAACCAGTGCTGCCGCCAGGATATTGGTGGCATCGATCTCTTTGTGGTCGCACAATCCCACGCCCACAGCCACGGCATGGGACATGATCATCGGGAAAAATTGGCACCGCTTTTTTTCCGACAGTTTTTTGGAATCCGTAATGCCCGGACAACAGAAATCCGCAGGAAGGATGACGGCCGCAGACACGACAGGGCCGGCAAGGGGTCCCCTGCCGGCCTCGTCAATACCTGCAATCCGTTGAAATCCTTTTTGCCTGACCGTCTGTTCGATCTGCCACATGAAACCGGCATTATGCAAAGCGTTTTTCTTTGATCCTGGCCGCTTTTCCCCGCAGGTTGCGCAGATAATAGAGTTTGGAACGGCGGACCCGCCCTTTGGTCACCACTTCGATTTGATCGATGATCGGGGAATGCAGCGGGAAAATACGCTCCACGCCGATACCGTTGGAAATCTTTCTCACGGTGAACCGCGCACCGGCCAGTCCGTTGGTCTTTTTGATCACCACACCCTGGAACATCTGGATCCGTTCTTTTTCACCTTCTCTGATTTTCACATGCACCTTGATGGTATCCCCGGAATCGAATTTCGGAATATCCAGGCGCATCTGTTCTTTTTCCAATTTTTCTATTACGTTGCTCATGTTTCCTCCTGTTTGCTGTCTGATATCTTGTAAATCAGCCGTTCATCAGTCTGTCTAAGTAAATGGATGCTGCTGATCGGACCGACAGGTGATTATAATCCCCCGGACCTGTGATGGGGTCCAGCTGCATGTCACATTGGTTTATCAGTTCATCCGCCAATCCCCATGCAGTCCCGAAAATCAGCAAACAGGGCGTGTCTGGCATCTGTTTCTGTTTCAAGGCATGGGGTGAAATCGTTTTTTGGTCCATCCGGGCGCTGGTGGCAATGGTGACCACCGGCTTGCTCTGCTCCGCCTGAATTTGTTGTACAGCCGCTTTAACGGTGTCTGTCACCCGGATCAGTTCCAGGGCCTGTTTCCGGGAAGGATTCAACCGGGATCCTGTCCCGTGGGTCCAGTGCCGGATCACTTCATGGGCCAGATCTGCCTGGTCCTGAAAAGGGGTGATCACATAAAACCCTTTGACGCCGAAGGTCATGGACGCCCTGGCAATATCATGCATGTCAATGGTGGTCAAGGCGGATCCAATGGTTTTGTTTTTTTTGTTTACCACCGGATAATGGACCAGGGCAATATACAGGTTGTCCATCGAACAGTTTCCATGACAGGTTAATGGGGATATAGCAGTGCTTCCAGATCTTTGTGCCATTGCATAAGCAACGCCTTTTCCTCCGGATCCGGCGGGTGGGCTGCCAGAAGATCCGGCCGCCGGACAAATGTCCGGGCCAAAGATGACCGGGTCCGCCACTTCTGAATCCGTCCATGGTCCCCGGACAGGAGTACGTCGGGCACCGGATCTCCCATGAATTGCTCCGGCCGGGTATACTGGGCGTGTTCCAGCCGGTGGTCCATGAAAGAATCCGATATAAAGGACCCTGCTTTTCCCAGGACTCCCGGGATCAACCGGGAGACGGCATCCATAACCACCATACTGGCCAGTTCCCCACCGGTCATGACATAATCTCCCACTGAAATTTCACTATCCACAAACCGGGTGATGATCCGTTCATCAATGCCTTCGTACCGGCCACATACAAAAATAAGCGCTGTGCCGCTGTCAGCCAGTTCCAGCGCGGTCTGCTGTTGGAACGGTTCTCCCTGGGGCGTCATGAGCACCACTTGGGCATCAGGCACTTGTTTTTTTGCCAGCGCAATAGCATCTGCCAGGGGTTCGGGTTTCATGATCATGCCGCATCCGCCGCCATAGGGTCGGTCATCCACAGTGTGATGCCGGTCTGTGGCAAAATCCCGAATCTGGATGGTCCGCCCGAAGATCAGACCCTGGCGGATGGCCCGGCCAATCATGCCGTGATCAAAAAACGCCTGCACCAGCTCCGGAAACAGGGTCAACACCGTAAAGTCCATCACAGGCCTTTATCATATCCTTCCGGCAACCGGGTGACCACCACAGCGTTTTCAATATCCACTGACATGACAAACTGCCGGTGCATGGGAATCAGCAGTTCCCGGTCCTTGTTTTTCACCACCAGGATATCATGGGCCCCGGTGGGAAAAATAGTGTCAATGGTCCCTAACTCACCGGACACCTGATCGATCACGGTCAGACCGTACAGATCCTCCCAGTACCAGGCGTTTTCTTCCGGTTCCGGCAGCCGGGTGCGCGGTACCAGAATCTGTTTTCCCATCAGCGCATCTGCCATGTCCCGGTCTTTAATTCCGGCCAGCCGCATGAGCAGTCCTTTTTTATACGAAACGCAATGATCGATCACAAACGGTTGCGCATCCGCCCGGGTCCCTGATGACACAAACACCCGGCTTCCCGGGGCAAAAAGATCCGGTGCCTGGGCAAAGGACCGGACCTTGATATTGCCTTCCAGCCCATGGGCGCCGGTAATTTCGCCCATGACCAGGAGCGGAAGAGAACCGGTGTCTGAAGAGACCTTTCCAGTCACGGATCCGCCGTTATTCAATGATTTCCAGAACGGTTCTTTTTTTCATCTTGGTGGATGCCGCACTTAAAATGGTTCGCATGGCCCGGGCCGATCTGCCTTGTTTTCCGATCACCTTTCCCAGATCCTCTTTGGCGACTTTAAGTTCCAGAACCGATGTCTGATCTCCGACAACCTCTGAAACATGGACCTGGTCGGGGTCATCCACCAGTGCTTTGGCAATGTATTCAATCAGCTCTTTCATGTGTCCATCTCCTTGCTGCGTCAAAGGGGTAAGCATCCGGATGTGTCAATAAAGAACAGGTTCAGGCCGTTGCAGCCGGTTCGGGCGCGGCCGCCTGTTTTTTCAAAAGGCTCGTCACCGTGGTGGAGGGTGTGGCACCCTGGTCCAGCCAGTACTGGATCCGGTCCTGCTTGAGCACGATGTCGGCCGGTTCGGTCATGGGGTTGTAAGTCCCCAGAGTTTCCAGAAACCGGCCGTCTCTGGGGGCTTCAATGTCTGCGGCCACGATTCTGTAAAACGGTTTTTTCTTGGTTCCCTTGCGGGTCAATCTGATTCTAACGGACATAGGTTGTTTTCTCCTTAAAACGGCAGCATGTTTTTCAATGATCGCATGCCGCCTTTATTGAACTTCTTGATCATTTTCATGGACTGGGTGTAGCTTTTCAACAGCTTGTTGACATCCTGAACCGTGGTCCCGGAGCCAAAGGCGATCCGTTTTTTCCGGGAGGCCTTGATAATGGCATATTTCTCCCTTTCTTCCGGGGTCATGGAATTGATGATGGCTTCGATTTTCACAAATTCCTTTTCATCGATATTCAACCCTTTAAGCTGTTTTTTGTTCATTCCCGGCAACATGCCTAAAATGTCCTTGACCGATCCCATTTTCCGGACGGTTTTCATCTGGTCTCTGAAATCTTCTAAGGTAAAGGCGTTCTGCCGCAGTTTTTTTTCAAGGGTTTTGGCTTCCTTTTCATCCACGGCCTCCTGGGCCCGCTCGATAAAAGAAAGGGTGTCTCCCATCCCTAAAATTTTAGAGGCCATCCGGTCCGGGTGAAACGGTTCCAGGCCGGTAAACTTTTCTCCCACACCGATGAATTTCAGTGGTTTGCCGGTCACTGCCTTGATGGACAAAGCCGCCCCGCCTCTGGCATCTCCATCCATTTTGGTCAGAACCACCCCGGTGAGGTCCAGGCGCTGGTCAAAGGAGCCGGCAATATTCACGGCATCCTGACCGGTCATGGCATCGGCCACCAGAAGTATTTCCGATGGACTCACCCCTTTTTTCAGGGTTTCCAGTTCCGCCATCAGGGTGTCATCCATGTGCAGACGTCCGGCCGTGTCATACACCAGGGTGTCACATCCCTGTTCTCTGGCCGCTATCTGGGCGTCCTGGCAGATCTTGAGCGGTTTCATGTCCGGGGTGCTGTCAAACACCGGCAGATCCAGCTGGGTCCCGATTTTTTTCAGCTGGTCAATGGCTGCCGGCCGGTACACATCCACGGGTACCAGAAACGGGGTTCTTCCCTGCTTGCGCAGATAAAGACCCAGCTTGCCGGCAGTCGTGGTTTTACCCGACCCCTGGAGTCCCACCAGCATAATGGACCCGGAAGAACCCGTGCCCAGATCCAGGGCCTGGTGTTTTGATCCCATCATCCGGGTGAACTCGTCATACACGATCTTGATGACCTGCTGACCCGGTGTCAGACTTTCCATGACCTCCTGGCCAAGTGCCCGGGTCTTTATATCTGAAATAACATTTTTTGCAACCTTATAATTGACATCCGCCTCAAGAAGTGCCATTCTTACCTGTTTGAGACCTTCTTCAATATTCTTCTCATTCAGGGTGCCGTGGCCTTTCAGCTTCTTAAAGACCGAATCAAGCCTGTCGCTCAAATTTTCAAACATAAAAAGACCTTCATCCCAATATCAAATCAAATCATTGAATTTAGTCCATAAACCGTGATATGTCAAGGAA
>JAGYOW010000004.1 GCA_018399285.1 Desulfotignum sp. | reverse complement strand
CAGGGCCCCGATGGGCGAATCGATGAATCCGGAATCAAATTCCGGCAGCCCGTACCGTTCTCTGGATTTTCGGGGTTTGGGGGAGACCCAGATGGTGAGCTGCACCAGGCGGGGTAAAAAGATCAGGAAAATCAAGGCATTCAGGACATTGAAAAACGTGTGTCCATTGGCGATATACCGGGCCACATTCACAAATTCCCCGTTCACGGTGTGGGTGACGGCCCCGGCCCCCATTTTGAGCGTGAGCAGTTCCACAATATCGACAAACCAGGGAAAGGTCAGCAGGATAATGCCCACGCCCACCGTGTTGAAGATGGTATGGGCGTTGGCCGTGCGGTGGGCTTCGACATTGTTGGATCCAAGGGTGGCCAGCTGGGCCGTGATGGTGGTGCCGATGTTTTCTCCCAGAACCAGGCCTAAGGCCGTGGAATAGTCCAGAAGCCCGGACCCGGCCAGGGTCATGGTCAGCCCCACGGTGGCGGAAGACGACTGTACGGCCACGGTGAGGACCGCGCCCATGAGAACGCACAACAGCAGCCCCATGACGGATTCCGTGTTGAACAGGGTGAAAAATGCCACAAACTGGGGATCGGATTTAATGGGGGACAACCCGTCTTTCATCACCATCATGCCGAAAAACAACAGCCCGAACCCCAGGACAATATCACCGATATACCGGAATTTTCGTTTTTTGGAAAAATATTTCAGGCCCACGCCGATGGCAATGGCCGGAAGAGCGGCTTCCGTCAGTTTGAACGCGATCATCTGGCCCGTGATGGTCGTGCCGATATTGGCGCCGATGACCACCCCGACGGCCTGCTGCAAGGTCATGATGCCGGCGCTGGCAAATCCAATGAGCATCACGGTGGTGGCGGAGGAGGATTGAATGAGTGCGGCCACGCCTGCGCCCGTGGCACACCCCATGAACCGGTTGGCGGACATGGCCTCCAGAATTCGCCGGATCTTCTGGCCGGCCGTTGCCTGGAGCCCTTCGGTCATCATTTTCATGCCCAGAATGAACATGCCCAGCCCGCCCAGGGTGTGGATCAGAATTCCTAAAAACTGCAAAATATACCGCCCGTCATTTGACGCTCCTGAAAATCATCTAATCAAACGCTGATGTTTTTTTGGGTTCATATATAATGGCAGGTCAGGAATTTCAAGAATAAACCGGTATTTTTCTGCATCACAACTTGCGTTTTTCAGCCCGGCACCGGCCGGCAGTGGACTTATGCTTGCCTGTTTTTGCATAAGTTGATATGAACACTCATTACAACCTGTTTTATACCCATTAATTCCCACAAGGAGCGGCCATGGCGGATTCAAATCATTTCAGCTGGGAAGAGCGGCTGATTTCACCCAGAAATGTATTGAATCATATCAAACCCGGGATGACGATTTTCATCGGCACGGGACCGGCAGCCCCCAGGACCCTGATCAAAACCCTGCTGGATGTGGACAGCCACAATATCCGGGATCTGGAGCTGGTGCAGCTGGCCGTGCTCGGAGACACGGTTTTGTCCGTGGACCGGCTCAATGCCCCCAACCACCGGCTGACCACTTTTTTTTCCGGGTATGTGGCCTGGGACACGATTTCCTCGGGCCAGGTGGACCTGATTCCGGCGTTTTATTCCGAGATTCCCCGGGTCATCAAGTCCGGCAAACTGGATATCGATGTGGCCATGATTCAGATCACGCCGCCGGACGACAACGGATACTGCAGCCTGGGCGTTGCCGTGGATGTGGCAAAAGAAGCCATCGAGCGGGCGTCTCTGGTGGTGGGGGAGATCAACACGGCCATGCCGTTCACTTACGGGGATACCTTTGTATCCATCGATGATTTTGATCTGCTGTTGCGATCCAAACGGGAGCCCATGGTGTATGACCTGCCGGAAGTGACCTTGACCATCGATCAGGTGGCCGCCAATGTGGCGTCCGTGATCAAGGACGGGGACTGTCTGAGTTTTTCATTCGGTCCTTTGTTCGAAGCCCTGGTGCCGCATCTGGCCAGGAAAAAGGACCTGGGCATCCATTCCCTTTTTTTTACCGATGCCCTGGCAGAACTGGTGAAATCCGGGGCTTGTACCAATGCCCGGAAATCGCCTTCCGGGAAACTTGGTCCTCTATGCCCTGGGCACCAGGATCTCATCTGGCTGCACCGAACTCCAGCGCTGGTGGAATTTCAGGGGATCGACTGCGCAGCCCCGGTTCATTGCCAACAATCCCCAGTTCGTGGCATTGTATGAAGGACGGAAAAGGGACTTTAGCAGTGTGGCGTTTCCACTTTAGGGGCTGTGATCACCGGGACCCGGGGAAGCCATCGATTTTTTCCGGGCGCGGAAGGCCCACGGACGGCACCACCATCATTGCTTGCCCAGCCGGGATGAAAGGCAAACCCAATATCTCCGCTCAGTCTTCAGAAATACGGGCAACCAGCTGCGCATGAGAGAATCCGTGCATATGATCATCACGGAATACGGGGTGGCCAACCTGAAATGGTGGAGTCTTCGGGAGCGGCCCAGGCATTGATCGACATTGCCCATCCCGATGACCGGCAGGCGTTGATCACCCAGGCCAGAGACCGCAAACTCATCTATGCCAAACCAGATTTTCTGCCGGAATCGCCCTATTTAAACTGGCCCATATTGAGGAGACCAAAACCTTTAAAGGGCGTTTCCATCCGGTTCCGGGCCATGAAACCCTCGGATGAAGATGATGCGCCGGTTTTTCTACCGGTGTTCCAAAGAGATGATTTTCTACCGGTTTTTTTATTCCGTTAAACCATGGACCATGACAAATGCAGGCCTATGAACCTGGATTACAAAAAAGGAATTTTCCATTGTGGGGCTGCATGAGGAAAAAGGGAATCAGAAGATTATCGCCGAAGCCAGAATGGTCAGAGGAACGCACATTCTGCGGCGAGGTGGTGTTTTTATTGATGAGCGGTCCAGGGCATCGGGGTGGGTCTTATCTGCTGTCCCGGTTGATCGAGCAGGTAAAGGACTTGGGGTTTAAAGGCATCATCGCCCAGGTGCTGGCAGACAATCAGCCCATGATCAAGGTGTTTGAAAAATCAGGTCTTCCCATGGAATCGAATCTGAACTCCGGGATTTATTATGTGAAACTCAATTTCAAATCCTGACAGGTCAATGCCGTGTCAGGACGGCTTCAACCAGTTTGATGGCACTGGTTTCAAAATTTTGAGACATGGTAAACGGAAACCGGGCCGCCATATCGCCGAACACCAGGTGAGGCCCCAAAGGCCTGGGCATGTCTGCATTTTTTTGAGCAAATTCTCTGGCTTTCTGCCAGTACCGGGTCCCGATGGCCGTGGCGTCGATGAATGTTTCCAGTGTGAACCCGCTGTCTGTGAAGCCGGCCAATAGGGTTTCCCAGGGTTCCAGAAACGAGATGTCCACCGAGGCGGCCCAGGGCACGGGCAATGCCAGCTCCGGATGGCTGCCGGCCACGATTTCATGCAGGATGATCTTGCCTTTCGGCTTGAGGTGCCGGACAAACTGGTGAATGGCTGCCTGTTTGTCTGAAATGTTCATCAGGATATGCTGGCACAGGATCAGGTCAAAGGGGCCGATTGTGTCAGGCAATGCCAGAATGGAGCCGGTCTCAAACTGTACCCGCTCCGCAAGCCCGGTACGTTGGGTCAGAACCCGGGCCGCTTCAATATATTCCGGGGATAAATCAATGCCCGTCACATCACACCCGCAGGTTTTTGCCATGACCCGGCAGGTGCCGCCCAGGCCGCATCCGGCATCCAGCACACGAAAATCAGCCGGAATATCCAGTTTTTCCAGCAGGGCGGTGGTGCCCCGGATCCCGCCCGTGTGAAGCTGATCCACGGGAGCCAGATCCCGCACAGCAATCTGTTTCGGGTTTTTTCCGACTGCGGTCAGTCCGGCATCGATTTTGTCGAGCAGGTTTTTGGCATGATAATGGTCACGGACAAAAGATTCCATGGCAAAGGCCTTGATAAATGGATAAAAGATAAACGGGATATAAAAACGGGCCGTGTTGCAGCGTTGTGCCACACGGCCCGTTTTACAGGTTTCAGGATTTAAGTTCAGTCAGATCCTCAAAAAAATCCAGGGCTTCCGGATTTTTCAGGGCATCCTTGTTTTTGACTTCTTTGCCCTCAATCACTTTTTTCACGGCCAGTTCCACTTTTTTCATGTTCAGGGTATAGGGCACGTCCGGGCAGGCAATGATCTTTGCGGGCACATGCCGGGGCGAGGCATTGGCCCGGATGTCGGCCCGGATCTTTGCTTCCAGCTCTGGGGTCAGGTCATATCCCTGTGCCAGTTTCACAAACAAAATGACCCGGACATCGTTATTCCAGGACTGACCCACCACCACGGAATCTTCAAGTTCGGGCATGGCATCCAGGCGGCGGTAGATTTCCGCCGTGCCGATCCGCACACCGCCCGGATTCAACGTGGCATCGGACCGGCCGAACATGATCACCCCGCCTCTGGGGGTGACCTTGATGAAATCCCCGTGGGTCCAGATGCCCGGGAACTGGTCAAAATAGGCGGAATGGTATTTGGACCCGTCCTCGTCTCCCCAGAAATAGATGGGCATGGAAGGGAACGGGGCCGTGCACACCAGTTCCGCCTGCTGGTCCACCACGGGCCGGCCGTTATCATCATACGCATATACGGCCATGCCTAAGCCCCTGCACTGAAGTTCCCCCGTATACACCGGTCCGATGGGATTGCCCAGGGCAAAGCACCCGTTCAGATCCGATCCCCCGGAAATGGAGGCCAGCTGCAAATCGGATTTCACATGCGCATACACAAATTTAAAGTTTTCATCCGACAAAGGAGAGCCCGTGGACAGCACGGATTTGAGCGGGGCCAGGTCAAACTGGCTTCCCGGCTTGACGCCGGCGTTTTTCAATGCTTCGATATATCCGGCACTGGTGCCGAACACCGTGATCTTTTCATCCTGGGCCATTTGCCACAAAGCATCGGGTCCGGGGTGAAACGGGTTGCCGTCATACAGCACCAACGTGGCACCCACGGACAGGCTGGCGGTGAGCCAGTTCCACATCATCCACCCGCAGGTGGTGAAATAAAAAATGGTGTCCTCTTTTTTCAGATCCGTGTGAAGCACCAGTTCTTTTTTCTGATGGACCAGGACCCCGCCGATGCCCTGAACCATGCATTTGGGCAGGCCTGTGGTCCCGGACGAGTACATGATATACAAGGGATCGTCAAAGTTCATCTGCACAAAATCGATGTCTTTGGCGGAAGCGTCCTTGAAATCCTTGTAGTGCACGGCATTGGGCAACGCACTGATGTCCGGGGTATCGCTGATATAAGGCACCACCACGATTTTTTCAATGGAAGGCAGTTCCGCCACAATGCCGGCGATGCGTTCGATGGAGGATAAGGGCTTGCCCTTGAAAAAATACCCGTCCGCCGTGAACAGTACCTTGGGTTTGGTCTGGCCAAACCGGTCCAGCACCCCTTTGATGCCGAAATCCGGCGAGCAGGAAGACCAGACGGCCCCAAGGCTTGTGGCCGCCAGCATGGCAATAATACTTTCCGGCATGTTGGGCACGAATCCCACCACCCGGTCTCCGGCCTTCACACCCATGGCCTTGAGGGCCGCCGCCGTCTGGGCTACCTCGTCATACAGCTGGTTGTAGGTCAATATCCGGCGGACGGTATCCTCTCCTCTGAACACCAGGGCCGTGCGATCATCTCTGAACCGGAGCAGGTTTTCGGCAAAATTGAGTTTGCTGCCCGCAAAAAATTTCGCCCCCGGCATTTTGTCCGGATCCTGAATCACTGTGTGACAGGGCGCAGATACCTTGATGTCCAGAAAATCCCAGGCCGTGGCCCAGAAATCCTCCAGATTGTTTACCGACCATTCCCACAGCCCGGGGTAGTCTGTGAAGTGCTGATTGAATTTTTCATTCACCCGGGTCATGAACCGGTACATGTTGGTGGACTGGATCCTTTGTTCAGACGGTTCCCACAGTTTTTCAGGCATGGTTGGCATCTCCTTGTTCATACTTATTCATAAAGTACCGCCAGAATGGTGGCCTTTTCGGTTCTTGCGGTCAGGTAGTGCGGGGTGGTGGACAGATAATAGGCGGAATCCCCGGGTTCCAGATCATAGGATTCCTTGGCAATGGTCAGATTGGCCACCCCGTCCAGCACATAGATGAATTCTTCCCCGTTGTGAACGGAAATTTCCTTTTCCTCGGCTTTTTCCAGCTGCACGATCAGGGCCTCCATATGCCGGCCCTGGACTTCCGGGGCCAGACTCATGTAAGCATACACGCTTTTTTTGCTGGTTTTGGAAGCGGATCTGGCCACGGGCTTGCGGTCGTTTTTCCTTGTAATGGAGTACAGTTTGGTGCCCAGGCCCGACACCAGCCGGCCCACGGCGGCATCCAGGGCTTTGGACAGTTTCATGACCATGCCCAGCTGGGGTTTTTCGTTGCCGGCTTCAATGTCTTTCAGGCGCGACACTTCAAACCCGGTAAGATCGGACAGGTCCTGGAGTGAGATGCCCCGCTCCTGTCTTAGCTGCTGGATCCGTTTTCCCACCTCATCCACGGACTTGTCATCCCCATCTTCAATATTTCCGGTGAGGTCTTCAAAATAGTCCACGTTGATATGGGGAGTTTTGTCTTCCTTTTCCATTGCATCTCCTTTGTTTAAAGGGTTATTCCGGAAACTTCTGATCCGGGGCCTCTCCCAGTTTTTCCTTGAGTTTCGCCAGACCGGGCCGGGCATATTCCATGTGGCCTTCGGTAAGGGTCCGGCCGTTGATGATGGCTTCGCTGCGCAGGCGGTGGCCCACAGTTCTTTCCATCTGTCTGCCCAGCCACAGGATCCGGTCCACATCATACCCGTGTTCTATACCCATTTCATCGATTTGTACAAGGGTATCTTCCAGGCATACCAGGCCCACGTACCGGGGATCGTCATAATAATAATCGCCCGTTCCCTTGATGGGCCGGTCATCCAGGAAATTGGCGGGCTGGCCTCCCAGTCCCCCCAAAGTGCATTCAAAGTGACAGATGCCGGCCTGAAGCGCTGCCAGGGTGGAAGCCGAGGCCACCCGCTTGGTTTCATGGAAATGGGCGATGTGTAAAGCGGTGTCCGGGATTTCGTCTAAAATCATGGAAAAGTACCGGTACACCTCCGGGGCGGATGCAGACCCGTCATGGTCGGCATGCTCGATGTCGGACCCCCCGATATCCAGCCAGTGTCGGGTGAACTTGACGGCATCTTTGAGTGCCGTGGCCCCATGATAGGAGACCCCAGATGGTGGACACGGTGCCGCACATTTTGATACACCCGCATCACTGCATTTCTGGATGCACCGTTCGCCTCTTTCCAGTAGTTGGGCAGGGTGGTGCCGGAATTGGCAAAATGATGCTGTTCTTCCGTGGACACCATCATCAGCACCCGGTCCGGACCCGCGCCGCGTTTTTTGAGCTATTGGCCCGGTCCACGGGAGGGTTCTCGGATGGTGATGGCCGTCAGGGGTGACATCTTTCATGTCAATGCCTTTTTGGCGGCCAGGACGCAAAACTGTCCAGCCGCAGGTGTGCCAAGCAGTTCTTCGGCATCGGCAAACTGGGGCATGTTTCTGGGATTACTAAATTGTTGACTTCGATGTTGCGGCATCGGCAAAATCGTTCCTCCAAAATGGTGATCTTGGCCGGGGTGGAGATGAATTTTTCCAGATGCTGAAATCCGTCTCTGACCGTGATGTCGCCGTGGTAACTTTTCTGGGCATTCTCGGGAAGATTCCAGTAATCATATTCTGTCATGGGTCGTCTCCTCAATTAAGGAATTTATAATATGGCGGCCCTGTTAGGTAACCATCAAAACGGTAAAATGAAGTAATGTTCCATTATTTAAAACCGGAAGTTTCAAATGACAGGTCCGGGATCAGTCTGATCAGGCTGACTTCAGGGCCATGGCCAGCCAGTCCCAGTTTCATGGTTGAGACCGGTCGTTGAACAGGCGGGATGCTGAAAAACGGGTGGGCCTCGCCTTCGTATTTGTCGATCGTTACTCTGCTGAAACCCAGCGATCTCGTCGGGTGTCGTAGGATTGCCTGTGGCTTTGCGCTTGGCCTGCTCAATGCTCAACAATACCCCGCTTGCCCTTTTGCCGCTCATGACCCCGGTTCACTTGCCCGCATGGTGGAAAACAAAAAATTGGGGCAGTAGGCCCGGCGCATCGTAATTGGCCTGGCCCCGTTGTCGGACCGATCACCAGCTGGATCCGGGGGACCTGGGCGCAGGACACGGCCGCACCATGTCGGCCCCGTATTGCCGATGCCCGCGTGTTCGGATTCCGATCCCACCATATAGCCCGGCGCGCTCTGGATGAACAAAGAGCGGGATTTTTCATACGCGCATCTCACCCACCCATTCCGCCGCTTTGGCGGCCTCGTGAAAAAGATGATGCCGCCCCGTTGGAGCGAATCCGCAGCCGGCAATCGCTTTAATCGGATTTTTGCCGGTGAGGATATTGGTGCCCCGGCGGTGAAGTACTCGCAGCTGCGATGAATTCGGAATCATCGGCAGGCCTGAAGAAATGCATGCCCCTTGATCCCATGGTGGGGAAGTGGGCAGCAACATCATGCACAGTTGATGGGCCGGTTCTGGTTCTTTGGCCGCATACCGGTGGAGATGCAGCGTCTGTGGACGGGTCAACGATAGAGTTCCGGACTCTGGCAGTAGCCTGGCCCTGATCCGTACACACACATGTGATCCAGCCCCGCCCGACACCTGGGTATTGTACCCTGGCCCCGCCCAGATCTTCGGAAATCTCTTCGCCCGTGGCCATTTTCACCAGAGGGCGGACCGCCCAGAAAGGAAAAGACTGCTTTATTGATCATGATGGATTCACAGGCCATGAACACGATATAAGAGGCGCCTCCACGACCCGTATTGCCGCCCGTGCTTAAGATTCACCTGGCGAAGGCCTTTGGCGAACATGCCCGGGCCATGTTGTAGAAATGAAGCCGAAATGCTGGTCATCGGGAAACACGTCCGCCTGCATGGGCGAGGAATACCCCGCCGGAATCCGCGATATACACGCAGTTAGTCCGCAGCTTTCCCGCAATGGCCTGGGCCCGCATATGTTTTTTCAGGGTAATGGGAAAATAGGTACCTGCCTTGACCCGGGAGTCATTGGCCATGATCATGGTCCAGTTGCCGTGAATTTTTCCGATACCCGTGACAATGCCGGCGCAGGGGACGTCTTCCACGCCGGGATATCCCATGCCGAACCCGGCCAGCATGGACAGTTCAAAAAAAGGGGTGTCGGGGTCGATGAGATCCGTGATCAGCTCCCGCACCGGGCGTTTGCCGCGTTTGGCCAGATTGTCCACGGCCTTTTGACCGCCGGGCCAGGCCGCTTTTTCCCGCATGGTTTCCAGTTCTTTTTCCCGGTCTTCCCAGAAGTTTTGGTTATCGGTCATGGGATTATTTTCCTTTATAAACGGGTTTGCGTTTTTCTCTGAACGCGGTGAGACCTTCGATGCGGTCTTCAGTGGGGATGGTGACCCGGTAGGCATTGGATTCAATGGCAAGCCCCGTGGCCAGGTCGGTTTCAATGCCTTTGTCAATGGCGTACTTGGCCATTTCCACGGCAATGGGACCGGTCTCGGCGATCATGGCGGCCATGTCCAGGCAGGTATTCATCAGGTTTTCCGGCGGGGTCACGGCGTTCACCAGACCGATATCCAGGGCTTCTTTGGCATCCACCCGGCGGCCGGTGAAGATCAGTTCCTTGGCCTTGGCCACGCCGATGATCCGGGGCAGGCGCTGGGTCCCGCCCCCGCCCGGAATGATGGCCAGCCGGGTTTCCGTGAGTCCCATCACGGCCGTGTCGGACGCGATGCGGATATCCGATGCCAGGGCGATTTCCGTGCCCCCGCCCAGGGCGATGCCGTTGACGGCACTGATCACGGGTATTTTCAGGTTCTGGATCGCGGTCAACAGATTTCTGATGGTCACGATGAACTGTTTGACCTGGTCCTGGGTGAGGGTGGCGCGTTCCTTGAGGTCAGCCCCGGCGCAGAACGCTTTTTCTCCGGCCCCGGTAATGATCACGCTTCGGATCGTATCAGAGAACTGCAGGGCCTCGATTTCGTCTCTGAGGGCATACAGCAGATCAAAGTTCAGACAGTTCATCACGGCCGGCCGGTTCAAGGTGAGAATGACGGCCTGGTTTTTTTCCTCTTTGATGAGCAGATCGTGTGTATCAGTCATGGTTCATGCTCCGTTCCGGCGTCAGCAGCCGATGTGTCTCGAGATGACAAGACGCTGAACCTCGGAGGTGCCTTCACCGATTTCCAGCAGTTTCTGATCCCGGTAAAACCGTTCCACATTGTAGTCTTTCATCAGGCCGTAGCCCCCGTGGATCTGTACGGCATGGTCCACCACCCGGCTCATCACTTCGGAACAGTAAAGCTTGCCCATGGCTGCCTCTTTTTCAAAAGGTCTGTGATTGGATTTCAGCCAGCAGGCTTTATACAGAAGATTTCTGGCGCATTCGATCTCCATGGCACAGTCTGCGAGTTTAAACGCCACGGCCTGGAATTTGGAGATGGGCTGGCCGAACTGTTCTCTTTCCTTTGCGTATTTCAACGCCAGGTCATAGGCCCCCTGGGCACCGCCTAAACCCATGGCGCCGATGGACAGCCGGCCCCCGTCCAGGGTGGCCAGCATCTGGTGGAATCCATCCCCTTTTTTGCCCAGGATGTTTTCCTTGGGCACCCTGACATCGTCAAAATACAGTTCCGCCGTGTTGGAGGCCCGCCACATCATTTTTTTGTGCATGGGCACGGCTTTGAATCCGGGTGTGCCGCTTTCCACCAGGATACAGGAATATTCAGGTTTGCCGTTGTCCCTGGTCCCGGTGACTGCCTGCACCGTCACGCCCATGGTCATGTCACAGGCCGCGTTGGTGATGAAAATTTTGGAGCCGTTGATCACCCATTCGTCTTTGTCCAGAACGGCGGTGGTTTTGCTGCCTCCGGCATCGGAGCCGGCTGTGGGTTCCGTGAGCCCGAATCCCCAGAGTCCTTCTCCGGCACACAGTTTGGGCAGGTATTTTTTCTTTTGTTCTTCCGTGCCGAAATAGTAGATGGGGCCGATGCCCAAAGAGTTGCCCGCAGCTATGGTGGCGGCCTGGGACCCATCAATGCGCGCGATCTCCTCCACGGCAATGATATATGAGATATAGTCCATGGCCTGGCCTTCGTAGTTTTCAGAAACAAACATGCCGAAAAGACCGATTTCTCCCATTTTCCGGGTCAGGTCAGCGGAAAATTCCTCATTTTCGTCCAGATCCCCGGCCACTGGGGCGATCTCCTTCTGGGCAAACTTTCTGACTTCCTTACGAATCATTTCCTGCTCTTTGGTAAGGTCAAAATCCACCCTGCGCCTCCTTGTTTTTATGGGTTGTTGTGAAGTTGGCTTCAGTTTTAACCGGTTTTCAACATCGCCCGACAAGATGAAAAGGAAAAAAACTGATCGAGCGCTCAGTCTATTTATTTGGGATACTACATTCATAAAAAATGAATTGTCAATGGTTTTTTGCTGTCCCTTGGATAAGAAATTAATTTTTTTGCTTTTTTTTATTGCCGGGGTGTCTTAGAATATATTTATGAGCGGATGCGATCAAGACGTTTGCATTCTGTAAAGTGAATCTGAAACTTTAAAAAAAGGAGATTTGCGATGGAATTTAAAAAGATAATGAATCCTGTGGACGGGTCTTCCCATTCCATTAATTCGACCCGGTATGCCATTGATCTGGCAAAAAAATTCGACTCCCATATTCTTCTGCTGCATTGTCATGCCCGATTTCCTGTGGTGCTGTCGGAACCCTATTTTCAGCAGGCCATCGATGAAATCATGAAATCATCCGAAGACCTGATCAAACCGTTTGAAGAGATGCTTGAAAAAGCCGGGGTGTCCTATGAGACACGAATTCTGGAAGGAACTCCGGGCACTCACATTGCGGAAACGGCAAAAATTGAGAAAATGGATCTGATCGTCATGGGGTCCCGGGGTGTGTCGGATCTGGCCGGGCTGTTTTTGGGCAGTGTGGCCCATCAGGTGCTCAACAAAGCCGAATGCCCGGTGTTCATTACCAAATAATCTGCCGGGGTCAAAAAGGCGGCCTCACTTTTTGACCCCGCTTGGTTTTATTGTTTGTATCCGATCATGCGCAGAAATCCTTTGCGCTTTTCAATATCCGCATCTGTTTCAATGCCTTTGGAGGAAAATCCGTCAATCACCCCTAAAATGCCCCGGCCTTGATCGGTTTGAGCCAGAATGACTTCCACAGGGTTGGCCGTGGCACAATGAATCCTTGCCACTTCCGGCACGTTCTGGATGGTGTTGAGAATATTGATGGGAAACATGTCCCGCATGAAAATGATGAACGTATGGCCGGCGGACAGCGCATACGCATTGTCCCGGGCCAGCTGGATCAGCCCGTTATCCGTGCCGCTGTGCCGAACCAGACATTCCATGGAAGCTTCACAAAATGCCACACCAAATTTTGCGTTTGGTACCGTGCATACGATCGCCTCATGAACATCTTCAACCGTTTTAATGAAATGGGCATGGCCTAAAATGAAATTCAATGATTCCGGGTTTTCAATGGACAGGGTTTTCAGTTCCATAATATACTCCTTTCAAATGGGTACTGAGGTGCATTTTTTTGTGTTTCTGACTGCTTGAAAAGCTTATCTTAACGTAACCGGGGTATAAAAAAAAGCCAAAATGCAAATGGAGACCGCAACCCCAGGTTTTGCTTGACAACCGTATGGATTCATGCAAAAAAAGTATGATTGAGCGCTCGTTCACATAGGCGATACCGACAGATGGTCCGCCGGGCTTTTCAATGGTGATTTGAAAGAAATCAATCCAGGGAGTGGTGCTGTTGTGACAAAAGACCGGAAAAACAAACAACGGGTAGCGGACCCTGAGGTCCCCACCCAGATCAAGAATCCCGATCTGGTCAGAGAACGTCGCCGCCATATCATTGATTCCACGGTGACATTGTTTATCACCCATGGATACCATAAAACCACCACCCGTATGATTGCCAAAGCCGCTGGATTTTCCATCGGTTCCCTGTATGAATATGTCAGCTCCAAGGAGGATCTGCTTTACCTGGTATGCAAAACCATCCACGAAGAAGTGCAGAAGGCCGTGGAAGATGCTCTGGCAGACAGCACCGGGGACAAAGCCGTTCTGGCCCGGGTGATTCGCCGTTATTTCACAGTTTGTGACAATATGGCCGACCATATTCTGCTCATGTATCAGGTGACCCAGTTTCTGCCGAAAAAATGGCAGAAACGGGTATTGACCAATGAATTGAACATCACGGATATCTTTATCACTACCTTGAATCAGATGTCCGGAAAAAGCAGTTTTCCCGTACTGGAAGACAATATTGTCAATCTTGTGGGACACAACATCTCCGTGCTCGGACAGATGTGGGCGTTCCGTCGCTGGCATCTGCAAAAACAGTTTACCCTTGACCAGTATGCCGCCATCCAAACCGATTTTATTCTTGGACTCATATTTTGAAAGGAGCCGCCATGACTCAGGAAACTCAGCCCTATATCCCGAAAAATGCCATTAAAATCGTCACTGCCACCTCTTTATTCGACGGCCATGATGCGGCCATCAATATCATGAGACGGATTCTTCAGGACACGGGGGCCGAAGTCATTCATATCGGTCACAACCGGTCCGTCAAGGAGGTGGTGGATGCGGCCATTGAAGAAGATGCCCAGGGCATTGCCGTTTCCAGTTACCAGGGCGGGCACATGGAGTATTTCAAGTACATGAAAGACCTGCTGGATGAACAGGGGGCCTCCCATGTCAAAATTTTCGGCGGCGGCGGCGGGGTGATCATTCCGGCGGAAATGGCGGAACTGCATGCCTACGGCATCACCCGGATCTACTCTCCTGAAGACGGCGCCAAAATGGGACTCCAGGGAATGATCAACGACATGATGCGGTCCATGGACGGGCCGGGTGTGGATTTTGATCACCTGGAATTCGACCGGCTGAATGTGGACAACAAGCTCACCATTGCCCGGTTCATCTCCGCCGTTCAGGAGGCCGGTGCCAATGATCCGGACCGCCTGAAACAGATCCTGGCAGCCCTGGCCCCGGCAGTTGAATCTAAAAATATTCCGGTCATCGGTCTGACGGGCACGGGCGGGGCCGGTAAATCCTCTCTGACCGACGAGCTGATCATCCGGATTCTCCGGGACCTGCCTGAATTGAACATTGCCGTGATTTCCTGTGATCCCTCCCGCCGCAAGACGGGCGGGGCCCTTCTGGGGGACCGGATCCGCATGAACGCCATTGACAACGACCGGGTCTACATGCGGTCTCTGGCCACACGCCGCTCCCAGACCGAACTGCCGGAATCCCTGCCTCATGCCGTGACCGTGGCCAGGGCTGCCGGGTTTGACATGATTCTGGTGGAAACCGCCGGCATCGGCCAGGGGGATTCCCGGGTGGTGGACCTGGTGGATCTGTCCGTGTATGTGATGACGGCGGAATTCGGGGCCCCGTCCCAGCTGGAAAAGATCGACATGCTGGATTATGCGGATATCGTGGTGGTGAACAAATATGAGAAAAAAGGGGCGGAAGACGCGATCCGGGATGTCAGAAAACAGGTGCAGCGCAACCGCAAAGCCTGGGACAAGGACCCGAAAGAGTTGCCGGTCTTCGGCACCATTGCTTCCAAGTTCAATGATGACGGGCTCACCGCTTTTTATCATGCCCTGCTGGATTTGCTCAACCAGAAGAAAAACACAGGGTTTACCTCGTCCATTCCTGAGACCGGGGTCAAAGAGTCTTCCTCTAAAACCATTATCATTCCGGGGGAGCGCACCCGGTACCTGGCCGAGATCGCAGACACGGTCCGGCAGTATCACCTGGACACCCGGAACCAGGCCGATGCGGTGCGGGAACGCTGGCATCTGGCATCAGCCCTGGAATTGCTGGACACGGGAACCGAGAGTCCGGACCAGGCCCTGGCCGGGCTGAAACAGGCCCTGGAAGAGGCACAAAATCAAGTGGAACCACAAACCGATGACCTGATCACGGCGTACACGGCCAGCAGCAAGGCCTTTGAAAAAGATGAGTATGTCTACCAGGTCAGAGACAGGGAGTTCCGGGTGCCGTTGTACACGGAATCGTTGTCCCATTCAAAGATTTCCAAGATCGCCCGGCCCGGATTTTCCGATCCCGGAGACCAGTACCAGTGGATGAGAAAAGAAAATTTTGCCGGCCAGTTTCCCTATACGGCCGGGGTGTTTCCGTTGAAGCGGGCGGATGAGGACCCCACCCGGATGTTTGCCGGAGAGGGCGGACCGGCAGATACCAACCGCCGGTTCAAGCTGCTGTCTTCCTCTTATCCGGCCAAGCGCCTGTCCACGGCCTTTGATTCGGTGACTTTGTATGGATTTGATCCGGACCGGCGCCCGGATATCTACGGCAAGATCGGCACCTCCGGGGTGAGTATCTGTACCCTGGAAGATGTCAAGGTCTTGTATGACGGGTTTGACCTGTGCGCACCCAACACCTCGGTGTCCATGACCATCAACGGTCCGGCCCCCATGATGCTGGCCATGTTTTTGAACACGGCCATTCATCAGCAGATGGATAAATTTGAGAAAGAACACGGCCGGAAACCCGATGAAAAGGAAGCCTCCGACATCCGGGCGTTTGCATTGTCCACCGTGCGGGGTACGGTCCAGGCCGACATCCTCAAAGAAGACCAGGGACAGAATACCTGTATCTTTTCCATTGAATTTGCCCTGAAAATGATGGGGGATATCCAGCAGTATTTCATCGACCACCAGGTGAAAAATTTTTATTCCGTGTCCATTTCCGGGTACCACATTGCCGAAGCCGGGGCCAACCCCATCACCCAGCTGGCCTTGACCCTGGCCAACGGGTTCACCTATGTGGAATATTACCTGTCCCGGGGTATGCATATCGATGAATTCGCCCCGTCTTTGTCATTTTTCTTTTCCAACGGCATGGATCCGGAATACACGGTCATCGGCCGGGTGGCCCGGCGCATCTGGGCCGTGGCCATGCGGTACAAGTACAAGGGAAACGACAAGTCCCAGAAACTTAAATACCACATCCAGACCTCGGGCCGGTCCCTTCATTCCCAGGATATCCAGTTCAATGATATCCGCACCACGCTCCAGGGGCTGTGTGCGATTTACGACAACTGCAACTCCCTGCACACCAATGCCTTTGACGAGGCCATCACCACCCCGTCTGCGGAATCCGTACGGCGGGCACTGGCCATCCAGCTGATCATCAATAGAGAATGGGGCCTGGCCAAAAACGAAAACCCGCTTCAGGGATCGTTTATCGTGGATGAACTCACGGATCTGGTGGAAGAAGCCGTGCTGGTGGAATTCGAGCGTATCACGGAGCGGGGCGGGGTTCTGGGGGCCATGGAAACCGGGTATCAGCGGGGCAAGATCCAGGAGGAGTCCATGTACTACGAGCATCTCAAACATTCGGGCAAACTGCCGTTGATCGGCATCAACACCTTTGAGGATCCGGATGCAAATTATGCGGACATGGCCAATCACCTGGAACTGTCCCGGTCGACGGAAGAACAGAAAAACGCCCAGCTGGAACGGCTGGATGCGTTTAAGGCGGCCCATGAAGATGCCCGGGAAACCGCGTTGAAGCGGCTGCAACAGACCGCTTTGACTGGCGGCAATATGTTTGAAGAACTCATGGAGACGGTGAAGGTCTGCTCTTTGGGGACCATTACCGGGGCGCTGTACGAGGTGGGGGGCAAATACCGCCGGAACATGTAAGCATGCCGATCACATATTCTGAGAGCCGGGATTTAAAACTCACAAGGCCCAAGGCCCTTTACAATTGGATAAAAGCTTGCAATCAGCCACACCACTTGATACATTGCAGCTGCAATATAGCGAATAATGATAAATAAGTACAAGGAGACCGACCCATGCAGAACGCAGTCATCGTCAGTGCCGTCCGAACGCCTCTGGGCAGTTTCGGCGGGACGTTGAGTACCATAGGCGCCACGGATCTGGGGGGCATGGCTATCAAGGAAGCCATCACCCGGGCCGGCATTGAATCTTCCCGGGTGGACGAATGCATCATGGGCATGGTGCTGCCCTGCGGCTACGGCCAGAATCCGGCCAAGCAGGCAGTGGTTAAGGCCGGACTGCCCTGGGAAGTGGAAGCCATTACCGTGAACAAGGTGTGCGGATCATCTCTGAAAGCCGTGATGCTGGCGGCCCAGGCCATCCAGTGCAATGATGCGGAGGTGGTGGTGGCCGGCGGCATGGAGGTCATGAGCATGGCCCCGTATTACATGGACAAGGCCCGGTGGGGGCACCGTATGGGTCCCGGCCGCATCGAAGACCACATGATCCATGACGGGCTGTGGGACATTGTCAATGATTTCCACATGGGCATGTCCAATGAACTGTGTTCAGACCGCTGGGAAATATCCAGAGAGGACCAGGACCGGTATGCGGCGGAATCCTACCGCCGGGCCAATGAAGCCGTGGCTTCCGGCCGTTTCAAAGACGAGATCATGCCGGTGAGCGTGCCCCGGCGCAAAGGGGACCCCATCATATTTGACACGGATGAGTGTCCCCAGGAAACCTCGTTTGAGCGGCTGTCCAACATGAAGCCTGCATTTAAAAAACAAGGCAAAGGAACAGCCGGCAATGCATCCATTATTTCAGACGGTGCATCTGCCGTGGTGGTCATGAGCGAGGAAAAAGCCAGGGAGCTGGGATGCCCGGTCATGGCGAAGATCGGGGCCCAGGCCTCTTTTGGTATTGACATGAAATATGTGCTCATGGCTCCGATTTATGCCATTCCCAAAGTGTTGAAAAAAGAAGGAATCAAGATTAATGATATTGATCTGTTCGAGATCAACGAGGCGTTTTCCGGATCTTCTGCCGGCATCAACAAGGTGCTGGAACTGGATCCGTCAATCGTGAACGTCAATGGCGGGTCCGTGGCCCTGGGCCATCCCATTGGTGCGTCCGGGACCCGGGTTTTGACCACGTTATTGTATGAAATGCAAAAACGCGATGTGCATCAGGGGCTGGCTTCTCTGTGTTTAGGCGGTGGTGAAGCCGTGGCCCTGGTGGTTCATCGCTGACCCTTTTTGTCAACCCACATAATCAGGAGAAAAAAATGGATATAAATACATTTGGTGTGATCGGTGCCGGCCAGATGGGCAACGGCATTGCCCAGGTGGCAGCGGCTGCCGGCCTGTCAGTGATCATGAGTGATATCAAGCAGGAATTCTGTGATAACGGCATGGCAACCATCACCAAAAATCTGGACCGGATGGTCAAAAAAGAAAAGATCAAAGACGCGGATAAAACCGCCATTCTGGGTCGGATTACCACCACCACGGATCTCAATGATATGGCCAAAGTGGATTTTCTGGTGGAAGCCGCTGTGGAGCGCGAAGATCTGAAGTTCAATATTTTCAAGGATCTGGACAGAATCTGTCCGGAACATGTGATTTTGTCCACCAACACCTCGTCCATTCCCATCGGCCGGATCGCGGCCCAGACCTCCCGGCCGGACAAGGTCATCGGCATGCATTTCATGAACCCCGTGCCCGTGATGAAGCTGGTGGAAGTGATCCGGAGCATTGCCACGTCCGATGAGACCTTTGACATCACCTGGAAACTGTCTGAGAAATTCGGCAAAACCCCTGCTGAAGCCAGTGATTATCCGGGGTTCATCGCCAACCGGATTTTGCTGCCCATGATCAATGAAGCCGTGTTCTGTCTGTACCAGGGCGTGGGCAAAGCCGAAGATATCGACACGGTGATGCGCCTGGGCATGAATCATCCCATGGGGCCTCTGGCTTTGGCGGACCTCATTGGACTGAATCTACCGCCTGCCATCATGGAAACTTGTACGACGGATTTAAAGTTCCAAATGGCCCTGCCCGTTGCTCAGAAAATATGTGGAAGTGGGCTGGCTGGGAAGAAAAAAGACCGGCAAAGAGCTGACCTATCGAAAAGCGTGTTGTGTATTCTTTGTTTGTGTGTAGTCAGTGTGTCATGGTTCCAGGTAAGGAGTTGTCCGCCGGATCAAGTAGTTTTAAGATCCGGTTAAACTAGGAGCCTTGACGGGGCACTGGTGATCCAGAAAGCCGATCTGTTTTACTACCTGGGCACCACCCAGAACGGATGGCTGTATGTGCCGGAAGACAGGGTCACACATGTTCATGGTGTTCAAAAGTGTGGAGCGGAGCTGAAAGCAGACGCATTGCCACGTCGGTCGATACGCTGAAGTCGAAAAAGAATTCCGGGCGTTCTCTCGCAACAGGGCTGGATCTGCCTGAAACCCTGAGACGAACTGGATGTGCTGCCGGCAGCCGAAGGTATCTGATGTTCAAAGAGATTTCAATACATGCCCATATCAGTTATGCAGATCAGTCCCGGCAGGCCGTGGTCAATTTGAAATTCAATGTATGCAGCGGGCCGGGCGTATGGCGAGACCGGGTAGCGGGACTGGAGTCACACAACTGATCCGGCCCGGCATGCCGGAGATTGAACTGGCGGGCTTCACAAGCCCATGCCAACTGAGCCACCAGGGCTGATCCGCATGCGGTTGTGGGACAATCATCTGTTTGGGCATATCATGTGCGGTGCGGCTGCGGCCCGTGGGCGCGTTGCCTCCACCACGGCCGGTGCCGGGCTCAATCCAGTATCGGCCAGGGCGGGCGGGGATGTGATCCGGCCCGCCTCTTGAGCAATTATGAGTGGATTATGTTTTCCCTGGATGGATATCTGGCGGTCTACCCGGATTTTTCTTCAGGAAGAACGCTGCCGGATGACCTGCAAAAAGCCCATGAAGCCATGCTGACCATTCAGGAATCCGTTCGAACCGCAGCCGTGCCCGGTGCCGTGACAGGGGATCTGTATGATCAGATGATTGCCATGGCCGATGATCTGGGATACGGCGATTTTTTCATGGGCGCATCCCATCCGAAAATTCGGTTTACCGCCCATGGCTTGGGCATTGAACTGGATGAATTTCCCTTTATTGCCAAAGGACAGACCCAGACCCTGGTACCGGGGATGACCCTGGCGTTGGAACCCAAGGTGGTGCTGCCGGACAAAGGGGTGGTGGGAATTGAAAACACCTGGGTTGTCACCGGTGCCGGACTGAAACGCCTGACCCGGTTTCCGGATGCGGTGTGCGTGCTTTAAACCGGCTAATTATCTGCCGTATTTGTCATTAAAGGAGTTCCAGAAGTTTCTGTCTTTTTCCTGCCAGCCTGATCCAAAAGATTTATCGAAAAATGGTTTGAGTTTGGAAAACCAGGCCCCATACCCTTGATTTCCCTGAATCCGGTTTCGTAGGACATCTGCCACGTGGATGGGCAGATTGGCCAGTTCATCTTTGGGGATATAGGCGTCTGCGCCTTTTTTGATGGATTCCTTCAGATTTTCCGGTGTCAGGGCATGGGCCGTGAGCATCAAAGCAGGCAGGTCTTTTTCCCTGGCCAGCGTCAGGATGTCATAGCCCCTGACGCCCATGATATCCAGAATGGCCAGATCATAGATGGATTCATCCAGTTTTTTTCTGGCTGCCTCAAAAGAGACGGCCGTATCTAAAATGCACATATCCATGAGTTCTTCAATGGTCTCCAAAATATCGGGTTCATCATCCACCACCAGGATGCGGCGGTCTTTGATCAGGTCCTGGGTGGAGATGGTGTCCAGATCGAACTTCACGGTTGTGACCGGGCAGGGGGCCTTGAGGATCACGTACCGGGCTGTGGATCCCAAGATGGCTTTCTGTGCCCGGGATTTTTTCCGGATTCCCAGAAAAATCTGGTTGATCTCATTTTCTTCGGCAAATTTCACCAGATCTTCTCCGGCGGACATGCCCCGGACGCTCTGCTGGCAGTCACATTGGATATGGGCGTGTGCCAGAAGGGTTTTGGCGAAATTCAGATTTTTTTCCGCTGTCTGGATATCCGCCTGTTTTTCCGAAGCACCCCCTTCCATGGAGGTGATCACATGCACAAAAGCGTTGTGGAACACTGCTGTGTCCCGGGCCAGGGCCAAAGCCAGACGTCCTTCTTCTCCGCCGTCATATCCCACCAGAATTTTCATGTTATGCTCCTAAACAGTTTTTTTAAAGGTCTACATCCAGCGTTTGCGCCGTTTATAGGATTTTACATCTTTAAAGGATTTGCGTCCGCCCCCTTTGGTGATGCCCATGTAGAATTCTTTGACATCCGGGTTATTCTGCAGCTCTTTGGAGGGGCCTTCCAGCACGATTTTACCAGATTCCATGATATAGGCATAGTCGGAAACTGCCAGGGCCACCTTGGCGTTCTGCTCCACCACCAGGATGGTGGTGGACAGTTCCCTGTTGATGCGTTGGATATTGTCAAAGATTTCTTTGACCAGCAGCGGGGCCAGGCCCAGAGAGGGTTCGTCCAGCATGAGCATCTTGGGGGCCGCCATCAGGGCCCTGGCAATGGCGATCATCTGCTGTTCCCCGCCGGAGCTGTATCCGGCCATGCGGTTGGTGACATTGGAGAGCCGGGGGAAATGTTTGTACATGAGATCATTGTCTTTTTTGATGGCAGCAGCCCCGTCTTTGCGGGTGATGGAGCCCACAATGATATTCTCGCTCACGGTCAGGTGTTTGAACACCCGGCGGCCTTCCGGTACCATCACGGCCCCCAGCTTGACCACAGCAGTTCCCAGCATCTGGGTGGTGTCTGTGCCGTCAAAAGTGATATGTCCTTCCCTGATGGCCCCGTTTTCCGGTTTCAGCAATCCTGATATGGCCCTCAAAGTAGTTGTCTTACCGGCACCATTGGTTCCAAGAAGGGCAACAATGCTGCCTTTGGGTACATGGAGGCTGACCCCCCGCAACACCTGGATGATATCATTGTAGACTACTTCAATGTTATTGACTTCCAGTAGATTTTTTTCCATATGCGCTTTCTCTGGCTTGGTGGTTGACCTTCCCGGAAACAAAGATCTGTTTCCGGGAAGGCAGGGTTACCTTGTGTATGCAGTGGTATGGTTCATGCGAATCATGACACTGCTGTTACCGGCCGGCCCGGACTTTCCGGATGTACTGGGATTCAAAAGACTGGACCTTTTTGAATACACCGTCTTTGGCCACATAAATGTTCTGGACATCCACCCCGATACGTTCGGTTTCCGAGTAGGTAACCGGTCCGGCAGCCACAAACGAGTTGAAATTCATTTTCTGCATCATTTTATACAGGTTTTCCCGGGTGACTTTCAGATCGGCGTCTTTGGCCATTTTAATGGCTTCAGTGGCAATCTGTGCCGCCAGAATTCCGGCACCATAGTTATGGGAGTTGGCAGCTTTTTCGTCTCTGCCGTATCGTTCGGCCAGTTCCAGTTGTTTTTTGGCCCCTTCGTTGTTTTCTGACGTCAGGTTGTAGGAATCGGCCCAGATGTATCCTTCGGTGGCTGTGCCGGCCAGAGCGATCAGATCCGACCCACCCGTATAGTGGGCACCCAGGAAGGTAAGCTTGCCTTTTTCACCAAAAGAGCCGGCCGTGACACCCAGTCTCTGGGAATCGGTGAGCATGGTGGCCACGGGGGTCTGAACGGTCTGGCAGATCACATACTGCACGCCCTTGCTGACCAGGCGCTGGAGCATGGCCGTGTTATCCAGATCTGTGCCGTGTTCCACCACTTCAACGATGTCGATTTTCATGCCTTCAGCAATGGCTTTCTGGGTGTCTTCCAGAGGGCCTCTGCCGAATGCGGAAGGGTGAATAAAAAAAGCGACCTGGGGGACATTGTCTCCCTGATGGTTTTCCGTGATATATTCCGCCAGCCCCACCGCATTTTCCGAATACGTGGCCACAGGCATGAAGGTATAATTGGCATCCACAATCAGGCCTTCATGATAGGAGGCCGGGATCACCGGAATCTGCACTTCTTCAAAATCTCTTTTCAATGCCAGGTTGCCGCCCGTGGCGTAACCAAAAAATCAGGATCCCGTAATCATCAGGAATTCTTCAAAAAACCGCTTGGTGGTATCATTCTTGTACTGGTCATCCCGGTTGGAGCAGTCGATTTGTCACCGTCTCCCAGATAATCGGTTTCATTGACAAATTTTGAACCAGTCTTCCGCTCCTTGGCATAGGGGTTTCCCGCATCGGATGTCGGGCCGGTGATGGCCAGTGACATACCGAGTTTGTATGTTTGCCGGCACTTGCCGGCAGGGTGAATCACAAACACGAACACAATAACCAAAAATGCGTTGAAAAATAATGTGGCCTTGCTTTTCATGGTACATGCCTCAAGGTTTTGGGTTATGACCTGAAATATGTTAAAAGCTGCGCGAATTCCATAATGGGTCAGTAGCGGAACAGCCGCAACTTGGTGTAGGATTTCTGTGCCACCAGTTGGCGATCCCCAGGGCTCATACATCAGAAACAGCACAATGGCCAGACCAAAACTCAACGGCCTTCAAGGCCGTGGCCACGGCCGGGGCGGGAGGTCAGGTGGTGCCCCACAAATTCCGAGAGCACTCCACCTGCACAGATCCAGGTATTTGATGGCCTGGGCCACCAGAAGATGCCGTTCAGCGTGCCCAGACCCCCACAATGGCCATGGCCAGATAGGCCACCGAGTGATGCGGGGTAAAGAGTCCAAACCCCACCCCCGGTAGAGATAGGCATGCAGCGCACCACGGCGGCCATAACAAAAATCCAGCAGAGCAAAGGCATACACCTTGGTGAGTCCCGGGTTCATGCCCACTGCATCCGCAGCCCGGTCATTGTCTCTGACCGCCACCAGAGCACCGGCCGATATTTGGTTTTCAGCAGATTTCTGACCTCCGAACCCCAGGATCACCACAATGGTCAGAGATGACATAGTACCAGAACAGGTAATGGTCGCTTCTGCCCACCTGGCCTGTGAACCAGTGGGCCGTCCCTTTATAGATGGTCTGGCCCTGGTTGAAAAGCTCATGAACTGGATGAACCATTCAAGATCATCTGGAACGACAATGTGGCAATGGCCAAGGTACGGATGTGAGCCACTGAGGCCGGCAGCCCACAAACGCGCCGAAAATCGCCCCCATGACCCCGGCGCATGCAATGAGTACGGGCCAGAAATGGGTGAGCGATGACATGGTTTCCCCGATGACCTGGCACACGGATGCCACGCTATAGAGCGCCGATCCTACGAACGCGGCATGGCCGATGGAGATCAACCCGGCAAACCCCAGCAAAGGTTCGGGCCATGACGCTACAATGGCGATCAGGATATTGTCAAGAACCCTGGCATGTACTTGTTGCTGATTTCAAATACCAAGGGCCACCCGAACAGAATGACCAGAAAACAGGTGAATATGGTCGGTCCAGGTGGGTGAAAAAGGTTCGCTGCTCTTGTTTGTAGGAGGTGAAAAAGTTTCCTGTTGCTAACCACCGATTCTGTGACATAGGTTACACCCGCTCGATTTCATGGATACCGAACAATCCATGGGGTTAAAAGAAGGATGATCAACAAAAATGATAGGGCATGACATCGCCGGTGCCGTTGAGACCGAAATTACCGTCCCGGGTATCCTGGGGCAAACTGCTGGATCAGTCCATGATGATGCCGGCCACCACAGCCCCCTAAAATGGAATCAAGACCTCCCGGATCACCACGGGAAACACCACGATGCCGAAGGCATGCAGGGTTCAAAATTCCAGGCCGTGATGTTGCCGATGATGCACCCGGCAGCAGCTGCGGGAAAGTCGGCCGTGGCCAGGCCGAGTGCGAACACCCGGGGCACAAATGCCCACGGACATGGCACCGAACTGGTCGTCGGACACGGCCGCATAATGGAGATCCCCACCGTGGATTTTAAAAAACCAGGAAAAGCACCCGATGAGCACAAAGGTGATGATCACCCCCACCAGCTGGGTCAGGAGATGGACACCCGCCCACCACAATGGATTCGGTGGGGAGGAAAGTCGGGAAATGAAAAGTTCTCCGAGCCGAAGGGGTCAGGTAGATCAGGCCGTCAAAATGGATGCCAGCCCGATGGTGACCATGATGACCGAGATGATGGGCTCCCCGATGAGGCGTCTTAAAAGATTCTTTCCACGCTCATGGCCAGAAAAAGGTGATGAGCATGGAGGCCAGGAATGAGAAAAAATGGGCACCCCCAGCCGGACGATGAGGGAAAAAGGTGATAAACGCACCCGCAGCGATGATCTGGCCGTGGGCGAAAATTAGCCACCCGGCTGGATTTGTACACCAGTACCAGTCCCAGGGCGGCCAGGGCATAGATGGAGCCCACCACGTGCCACTGACTACAATTTGAAAAAATAACTCATCAGACTCCTTTCACCGTGTAAAATGTAGTCCGGGTTTTTAGTAGGGTCGACTGCCATCCTGGTACTGGAAGGATGCTTCGACCTCTTTGTGTCACTTTTTCATCATACAAAGACTCATACAGGTTCACTAATCTACGCTCCTGTACAAATTTGCGGCGGATTTTCCGGTTTTGGTCAACTCGCCGTCATCCATGTCCAGCAGCTTGTACAGCAGGGCAAACCGCTTGATCTTAGTGTTTCTTCCGCTCTGGAATTGACATCGATCACCTGCGCCATGATCAGGTCTGCCACCTCTTTTTTCTTGGACAGGTCCATGTAGGTGGAGTAGGACAGACGCACCATCTTCTTATTTTCCCACCACAATGGGATCGATGTTGATCAGGGCTGCCACAAAATCTTTTTGTTGCCGAAAATCCGCGGCTTCTTTGATGTAAGGACTGAATTTGAGGGCATTTTCAGGAACATGGGAGAAAACATATCCCCTTTTGCTGGTGTGCATCACATCAGATACCCGGTCAATGACCACCAGGTGCCCGTTTTCATCAATGAATCCGGCATCTCCGGAGTGCAGCCATCCACCTTCCAGCAGTTCTTTGGATTTTTCCGGCAGTTCAAAATATCCGGGTGATACCGAGGGGATCGGGACAGGATCTCTCCGTCATCGGCAATTGCACTCTGTGCCGGGCAGGGGGCTTGCCAACGGTTTCCGGCCGGATATCCCCGTCTCTGTGCATGTATGCAATACCCGTGATTTCCGTCTGGCCGTAAATCTGTTTGAGGTTGACCCCGATGGCCTGGTAAAAAGGTGAACAGTTCCGGTCCCAGGGCGGCCCCGCCCGTATAGGCCCGCCGCAACCGGGAACGTTGATCTAGTTCACCAGGGGCCGGAATATGAACTGTTTTTAGCCAGGCGTTGAACCGGAGCATCGCCGACATGGGTCTGCACCGGTCATGCGAAACCCGGCCGCCTTGATGCCGATGCGGATAAAATAGTTGTACATCAGTTTGTTGAACCAGTAGGACTGGTCGATTTTCAGCCAGATTTCCGACCGGATGCCTTCATAGATCCTGGGGCTGAACATGAAATGGGGGCCGATCTCTTTTAAAAATCCGACATGGCGGTTTCTACGGATTCGGAAAATTGATGGTGATGCCTGTGTGGCCATGGCCACACCGAAGATGAGTTCATCTGTTCCCGATCCAGGCAAAGGGCAGAAAAGAGACATATTCATCGGTTTCTTCAGGGTCCACCTGAGTGATTCTAACCCCCATGTTGATATAGTTCTGATGGGTCATCATGGTGCCCTTGGGCAGCCCTGTGGTGCCCGAGGTCAGGCGGAGTGGCAGACATCTTCGGTTGCCTGGTCACCAAAGGACTCAACAGGTCCGGGTCTCTGGCATGGGCGCATCTCCCATGTCAAACAGATCCCGGATATTGACGAACCAGTCATCTGACATGTAATCGCGCATGCCCGGGGAGGTCTTCAAAAATGACCTTTTTGACATTGGGGATCTGGTTACGGACCTCTTTGACCTTGTCCACCTGCTCCTGGTTGTCGCAGAACACGGCAGACACTTTCAGGTACTGGATGATCTGGGCGATCTCCGCGGCATGGTGGTCTGTGGTAGATACGGCGGATATGGCACCGATGGCATGGCCGCCGATGGCAATAAACAGAGTTCCGGGATATTGTCGATATAATGGCAATGGTGTCTCCCTTGCCCAGGCCCATAGCCCGCAGCCCCATACCGGTTTTCCGCACATAATCATAATATTCTTCCCGGTATAGGCATTCAGGTGCGTAATCTTTCCCGGAGAGCCGTGCGTTTGGGAGATTCAGCCACCCGCCACCGCAGCAGCTGGGGGATGGAGAATTTCAGCAGGTGTTCATTATTGCTCATGGTGATCAGTCCTCCCCGATATAGGCTTCAATGACTTTGGGATTGTGGCGACTTCCTCGGGGTGCCGGATCCGATCAGCTGTCCGAAAGTCCAGCACATAGATCCGGTCGGAAATGTCCATGACCACCCCCAGGTCATGTTCCACCAGCACCACGGTGATATTGCGTTCTTTCTGGATATCCATGACAAACCGGACAATATCTTCTTTTTCCTGGATGTTCATGCCGGCCATGGGTTCGTCCAGCAGCAGAATCTCAGGATCCATGGTCAGTGCCCGGGCTACCTCCACTTTTTTCTGGATCCCGTAGCTCAGGTTGCCCACCTGGTTTTTGCGGTAGGGTTCCAGCTCCATGAAGTCGATGATATCTTCCACAAATTTTCTGTTTTCCGCTTCCACCCGGGAGGCTTTGCCGAAAAAAACAGCCGCATGAAAAAGGGAATAGGTCAGGTTCTGGTGCCGGGCCAAAAGCAGATTGTCCAGCACGGACAACCCTGAAAACAGCTCCAGATTCTGAAAAGCCCGGGCAATCCCCATGGTGGAGACCTGGTGGGGGGAGGCATGGCTCAGGTCTTTATCCTTATAAAGGATTTTCCCTTTTGTGGGGTGATAAAATCCGGAGATGCAGTTGAGCATGCTGGTTTTACCCGCCCCGTTGGGCCCGATGATGGAGGTGATCAAACCGGGCTCAATGGTCATGTCCACATGGGACAATGCCTTGAGCCCGCCAAAAGAAAGCGTCACGTCTAAAATGTTTAATTGGGCCATAAAGTATCCAAATGCTGTGGGTTATTGGAAAAAAGCCTTTTCATATACTGGGGGTTATGAAAACTGCTGTTTTATTTTTTCCCGGTCAATGGTGCCGTTGTCGGTTTTGGGAAGGTTCGGTATGAACTGCACATACCGGGGTTTTTTGTAGCCCGCGATCACGGATCCCGTGAACCGGATCAACGCATCCACCGTCAATGTCTGATCCGGATGCAGGCAGCAGACCGCTTTGATGCCTTCGCCGAACTCAGGATCCGGCACCCCGAAGACACACACTTCTTTAACGGCGTCATGCTGCATGATGGCCTGTTCCACTTCTGCGGGAAACACGTTTTCACCCCCCGGCTTGATCAGTTCCTTTTCCGCTTTTCTTCCTTTGAAATGCAGAAATCCGTCTGCATCGATCATCCCCAG
This sequence comes from Desulfotignum sp., assembly GCA_018399285.1. GTDB lineage: Bacteria > Desulfobacterota > Desulfobacteria > Desulfobacterales > Desulfobacteraceae > Desulfotignum. The sequence goes on along the minus strand of JAGYOW010000004.1, from coordinate 98,183 downwards.
ATCGCCGGTATGGTGCCACCCGTTCCTGAACGTATGTGCGGTCAAATCCGGGGCATTCCAGTAGCCCTGGAACACCAGCGGGCCTTTGACCAGAATTTCTCCGGTTTCACCCATGGGCTGTTCCCGGTCCAGGTCGTCGGCTATTTTAATATCCACCAGCGGCGAAATGGCACCAGCGGATCCGGGACGTTCAAAATAAGGGGCAAATGTGATCAATCCCGCGGTTTCCGTCTGGCCGTACATGGTCCAGAAGGGCTTACGGGTCGCGGCTTCCCATCGCCTGACCGTGTCGGGGGCATCCAGGCCGGCTGCGATCTCAAGACCGGACAGATCATAGGAATGCGTGTCCATGACGTCCAGCAGTCGGGTCAATATGGGCGGAAAAGAGCCGAAATGCGTCACTTTCAGGTCCTGGACAGCCGTGAGGGTGTCAACCGGATCAAATTTTTCCAGAATCACGTTTTTCCCGCCGGCCTGAAGCGTGGCCAGCGCCATGTTCACCCCCATGATGTGAAACAAAGGCAGAATATCAGCCAGGCAGGACGAACGTGTCAAGCCGTAATAATGAATCATCTGCATGTTGGAAAGTAAAATGTTTGTCTGGCTCAGCACCGCCCCTCTGGGTCTGCCCTGGACTGCGGCCGTGTGGATGATGATATACGGGTCATTATCAGATGCGGGTAAGGGCGAAAAATCTTCCGGGGCTTGATACCACGAGGACAGGGTTTCATCAGGGCCTTCCACCACCCGGTACTGGTCCAGAAACGGGTACCGGGAAACCAGGCGGGATCCAAGAGGCGCCATATCGTTGTCGCAGATGAGAATTTGAGGGGTTGTGTCTTCAACAATGTGTTGAATTTCTGTGTCGGATAAGCGCCGGTTGATCAGGACCAGCGTCAGGTTCAGTGCGGATGCGGCCCCGAAAAGATGGAAAAAAACCGGATGATTCCGGCACAGCACCGCTACCCGGGTTCCAGGAGACAGAAAGGACAGTCCCGTTGCCAGACCTATGGTCTGGTCAAACAGATCGGCATGGCTGATGGGCTGACGTTGCCATATAAGGGCGGGGAAATGTTTCAAAAGCCGGGCGTTTTTTCGTAAATGTCGAAAAAGCGTAACTGGTGTGGCTGGTTCATGTATCCCCCTGGAAAAAGAGTTTACCAATACTTGTTCTGTCTGGTATGAAAAGCTGCTAAAAATCAGTTCAAATGTCCGGGTTCAATTCAGAACGAGCGCTCAGTCTCGCTACAACTTTAGTTGTAATTCAATTGATTCCCGTTTGTCAAAGGGTTTTTCAACTTTCTTCTTACAGAAAAAACGGACGGTAAATGTGGTATATCCGGAATTCAGGCAATCGGATATATCCTTGCAGAAACGGCACTGAGAAATGTTTCCGGGCAAGTCTCATTATATGGTTCCTGCAGAAATCGGCATCGGCTGGATGCCATATGCATGGAAAACCCCAGCCGGTCGCTAAACAGCTTGATGCGTAAAAGATCCACTCCTTTGCCTCCGGCATTGAAATCATACGGGGTTTTGGTGGAATAATCCGCAGTCTTCTGAATTGAAAAAAAACCTTCAAAAATACGTTTCTGGTCTTGCATTTCTATGCCGACCCCGAAATCATGGACGGTAAAGACGATGCTGTCTTCTTTGTGCTGCATCGAAATTTCGATGCGGCCCTGGTCCGGGGTGTTTTCAATGCTGTTTTTGATCAATCCGGTCACGGTTTTTTCAAAAACATCCACGGGCAGGTAAAGGTCGGGCAGATTGTCCTGAATATTTAAAACAATGTCCAGGTCCCTGAATGCGAACAAGGGTTTCAACCTGTCAAAGACATGGTCAAAAGCGGCGTTCATATGAATTGTGTTGATGTTTGATGCCGGAGAACTGAATTCTTTTTCAATAACCGCCGTGACCACTTCCATGGGATCTTCTTCATCCAGATGCTGCTCAATCAAGGTGGCCAGCTCGTCTTTGCAGGTTTGCACCATCACCTGGAGCATGTCTTTGGCCCCATAGGTTTTTTTGTCCATGATATCTGCGGTTTCCTCCTGAATCTGTACGATGCGGTTCAGGTTCCGCTGGATCCGATCCAGGGTGGATGCGGCCTTGATCCGGGGCAGTTCAGACAGTTTTTTCTTCAGAATCTGCAAGGACCCGGTGAGCACGGCCACCGGGGTTTTCAATTCATGGGACAGATGGTTGATGGCCTTGTCCTTGGCCCGGTTCATGGACGCCACATCCAGGTATGCTTCTTTCAGGGCTTGGGCAAACCGGGCGTTTTCAATGGAGATCCCCACGGTCCCGGCGATCAGGGTCATCAATTCCAGGTCGTTGTCGTCAAACACGTTCTGTTTTTTATTGATGGCACACAAAATGCCGGTGATGCGGCTGTCGCTTCGAATGGGCACACACATAATGCTTTTTGTCTTGTATCCCATTTTCCGGTCGCGTTCCGGATACACGTCCTTTGACCGGTCCGCTTGATTGTTCACGGCGGGTTTGCCGGTTTTCAGCACTTTTCCGGCCAGTACTTCATCCAGGGCAAACCGGATTTTTCTGGCCCGCTGTTCCGTGTCCGAGTCATCATAGGAGGCGCCGACAAAAAACAGATCGTTTTTGATCTCATCATACAAAAGCACCACGGCCCCTTCCGTGTAAAGCAGCCCCTTGATTTCTTTGGTGATGTAATCCATGAGATCCTCGAGCTCCGGATATTCAGGCAGGGCCGCGCTGATGCGCATAATCGTCCGGTTGTTGGCGGCCAGCCGTTTTTCTTTTGTGATATCTCTTAAAATCACGAAGTGCTCACCGGATCGATCCCTGGACCAGGTGCAGGAGTCGGCCCAGATCACCACATCCAGTAATCTGCCGTCTTTGGTGAATCGTCGGGTTTCGTAACGGGAAATTCGCTGGTTCTGTTTGAACCGGTCCAGCATCCGGCCGGTTTCCTGTTTCAGGTGATCGGGCACAAATTCCAGTGGCCGGCCTTTGATCTCTTTCAACGTCCAGCCGAATACACTGGAAAACGCCGGGTTCACATAGGTGACATGCCCGTTGACATCGTAAAGAATAATGGGGTAGGGGATGAATTCCAGCACCTGGTGATAGGTCTGGTAAAGCTCGTACACCTCCTGTTCTCTGGCTTTTTCCGTGGTGACGTCCTGGAGGGTTTCGACAGCGCCTGCGATATTGCCGTTGCCGTCAAACACGGCGGCCGCAGTAAAAAACAACCATTTTCCGGCTGGCGGTAAATCCGGAAAAAAATCAGTGGCCGCAAAAAGTGATTCATTGGCCAGCACTTTTTTGTATTTGGGGCCGTACAAATCAAGAATTTTGTCAGCCGGGGCGTTGTCGATAATCAAATCCGCCATGACCGGCCGTTTTTTGGCATAAAATGCTTTCCACTGCAAATTTGTTCCGATCATGTCTTTGGCATCAAATCCACTCAATTCTTCCAAAGCCTGGTTGAAATGGCTGATTTTATGATGGCGATCCACCACGAAAATGGGGATCGGGGCTGTGTATATGATATTTTTGAGCAGCTGGTTTTCTTCTTTCAGTGCCTGGATCTTTTTTTCGAGTTCAGCGACCTTTACGTCACGATCCGCCATAAAAACTCCAAAGGGCTTTACAAGATTCATGTATCTTCGTATAACAATCGGGTAATGCGATGTTGCTACTATATAAAATCATTGAATCAAATTGCAAGGATTTTAAGAGGTGATGGACAAGACACCTGACTCCAACATCAAAACCGAGATTCTCATCCATGATCTCAAAGTGCCGATATCCGTGATCAATGCGGGTGCCCGGTCCCTGCTGGATCGCCAGGATGTGTATGGATATTTGACTGAAAAACAGATCAAGGTTCTCCATCGGATTGTCCGCAATACCCTGGTGACCCAGCGGCTGGTCAATGATGTACTGGAACTGGGACGTTCCAGGGAAGGGGTTATGATCTGTTCACAGTTTACCGTGGCATCTCTGGTTGCAGGCGTTCTGGTGGAGGTCTTTGATCTGGCGGACCCTAATGTAGCAGATGCGGTCAGAAAAGTGAGCACTTATTCCCAGTTGCAGGAACTGCTTGCGGATGCCGGGGTGTCCCTTCATTTTCAAAAAACCACCTGGGAGGCCAGTGTATGCCTGGATGCGGCCAAAGCCAGACAGATCCTGCGGAACCTGGTGACCAATGCATTCAAACATCGGATCGACCGGGTGGATATCCGGGGTGTGATCGAAAACAGCCGCCTGATTCTATGGGTGAAAGATGATGGCCGGGGAATTCCCAGGGCGGATCACCAGCGGATTTTTGAAACTTATTTCACCACAGGCGGGTCTATCGAAGATGCCATCCAGAGTCACGGTCTCGGCCTGGCCGGGGTCATGGTGCTTCTCAGAGATATGGGCGGGGAGATGATACTGCAGTCGGACGCAGGGCATGGAGCGGAATTCAAGGTATCTATTCCCCTTTCTCAAGGAAGATAAAACTTAAAAATTAATGTTCACTTTTTTTGCCATTCCGGTCCGAATAATTTGTCAAATACCGGTTTTACCAAATCAAACCACCCGGCATTGGCCCTTCGGCCTTGTTGCCTGGCTGTCAATACATCTGCCAGAAATACGGATATGTCCACCAGTTTTTCCTTGGGTATGTATGCATCCGCTCCTTTTTCCATGGCGGTTTTTAGATTCTCCGGGGTCAAAGCATGGGCTGTGAGCATCAGGGTAGGCAGATTCAGGCGACGGGTGATTTCAAGAAGCTGGTATCCATTGACACCCATGATGTCCAGCACAGCGGCATCGTATGGTGCGGTATTCAATTTGTCCACAGCTGCTTCGAACGAATCGGTTGTATCCACCTGGCACATGTGAAGTAATTCTTCCATAGTCTCCAGAATATCGGGTTCATCATCCACGACCAGGATGCGTTTGCTTACCAGTATCTTGTGATCGTTCATGGATTTGCCATAGATGCCCACTTAAGTGTCTGCTTCATCGCCGCAGATTTGTTTCAATTTTTTTTTATTCATGACGGGTCTCCTTTCTGTGGCGGTTGAATTTAACCATGTGATTTTTTATCATAATACCGAAAGCATGCGTTGACCAGTTAAAATTTTTTTGCATGCCGGATATCTGGCCCGGCCGGAAAGAAATCTTATGGGAAAACTATGGTGTCATGGTAAAAATATGCTTGACAAAGCAATTGTGAAACGGTCTTATACCAAGATATTTATTTTTTAATTTTAATTTTTTTTTGTGTCAGAAGGAGGAATATGAAAATTTCAGTCACCCGGGTCGGTAAGGCCGGAACCCGGCCAAAGGATGAAGACCTGGGATTCGGTACGGCATTTACGGATCATATGTTTGTCATGGAGTATTCAACGGACAAAGGGTGGCATGATCCGCGCATCGAGCCGTTTGCCCCGGTCACTTTGTCACCGGCGGCCATGGTGTTTCATTATGGTCAGGCTATTTTCGAAGGGCTTAAAGCCTACAAGACCCCGGAAAAGAAAATCCAGCTGTTCCGGGCCAGGGACAATTTTGACCGCCTGAACCGGTCGGCCCGGGGCCTGTGTATCCCGGAAGTGGACATTGACTTTGTCATGGATGCGTTGAAACAGCTGCTGAAGCTGGAAAAAGACTGGATTCCGGAAACATTGGGCACCTCGTTGTACATCCGGCCGTTTATCATTGCCACGGACCCGTTTCTGGGTGTGAGATCCTCGTTCACGTTCAAATTTTTCATTATTTTATGTTCCGTGGGCGCGTATTACGCCGGCGGGCTGGCCCCGGTCAAAATCTGGGTGTCCCAAGATCATGTCAGGGCCGTTCCCGGCGGGGTAGGGGAATTCAAGACCGCAGGCAATTACGCGGCCAGCCTCAATGCCGGAGAAATTGCCAAAAAACAGGGATATGCCCAGGTGTTGTGGCTGGATGCGCTGGAAAGAAAATATGTGGAGGAAGTGGGGGCCATGAACATCTTTTTTGTGATGGGTGATGAACTGGTGACCCCCAATCTCACAGGCAGTATCCTGCCCGGGATCACCCGGTTTTCAGTGATCGATCTGGCGAAAAAATGGGGCATGCCCGTGTCGGAACGTAAAATCAGCATGGACGAGGTGATGGATGCCCATGCTTCGGGCCGTCTGAAAGAAGTGTTCGGATCCGGCACAGCGGCCGTGATTTCGCCCGTGGGCGAAGTCTGCTATGGAGACCGGGTGCTTCACATCGGTGACGGCAACCCGGGACCTGTTGCCATGAAATTTTACGAGGCATTGACATCCATCCAGTATGGAACGGCAAAAGATACGGAAAACTGGATCGAACCGGTGGTTTAGACACAATCCCTGGATTTTTAAGATCGACAAATCCACGGGGCAGGAGGGAATATGGCCAAAATAGACAATTTTGTTCCCATCGGAAAGCGAATCCGGCGGGCCCGGCTGGACAGAAAGGTCACTCTGGATACCATGGCCAACGAGACCGGCCTGGCAAAAGAAGTGATCAAACAGATTGAAAACGGTGAAAAACGGCCGTCAGTGGGAACCCTTCTTCAGATTTCCAGGGTTTTGCAGCTGGACTCTGATTTTTTGCTCAAAGATCCGGAAGCAGACCAGGAAAAACGGGCCCAGGCCTATACCAAGCGCACGGATCAATATGCGTACACCCCGTTGACACCTGATGCACAAAACAAGCATTTAAAAGCGTTTCGCATTGTGGTGGAAGCCGGTACCCGGCACGAAGGGGTCGGGTTCCAGCACGAGGGGGAAGAATTTGTCCATGTGCTGGAAGGGCATGTGGAGGTGCAGGTGGGTGATCATATCAATGAACTTGCCGCCGGCGATTCGTTGCATTTTAATTCCGGGATCAAACATGATCTGCGCAATCCTGCTCAAAAGGATGCCGTTCTGATTGTGGTGGTTTACGTTCCCTGACAATGGAGGTGGCAGACCATGCTGTTTAAATTGACCGATGAACAGAAAATGATCCGGAACATGGTTCGGGAGTTTTCCAGAAAAGTGATTGCCCCCACGGCAGCGGAACGGGATCGGACCAAGGAATTCCCGGCCGGGAATTTCAAGCAGATGGGAGAACTCGGGCTCATGGGCATGATGGTGCCCGAAGCATACGGTGGTGAATCCGCTGATACCGTGTCCTATGTGCTGGCATTGTCTGAAATCGCCTATTCCTGTGCATCCACCTCCGTGGTGATGTCGGTGCAGAATTCCATTGTGTGTGAAAGCCTTAACAATTTCGGGACAACAAAGCAGAAACAGCAGTTTCTAACCCCCCTGGCATCCGGAAAAATGATCGGCGCATTCGGGCTCACCGAGCCGGATGCAGGCTCTGATCCCGTGTCACAGGCCACGGTGGCCGTCAAAGATAATGATGATTACATCATCAACGGCACCAAGCGGTTCATTACTTCCGGCAAGCATGCCAAGGTAGTGCTGGTAACGGCGAAAACCGATCCGGATGCCGGCCATAAGGGGATCTCGTGTTTTATCGTTCCCAAGGATACCCAGGGCCTGATCGTGGGTCATGAAGAAGACAAGATGGGGCTGCGTGCCTCAGATACCACGGATCTGATTTTTGAGGACTGCCGGGTGCCCGCATCCTGGATGCTCGGGAAAAAAGGGGATGGATTCAAAATCGCCATGTCCGGTCTGGACAGCGGACGTATCGGGATTGCGGCCCAGTCCATCGGCGTGGCCCAGGCCGCATTTGATGCGGCCGTGGCCTATGCATCCCAGCGCCGGCAGTTCGGCGTGCCCGTCACCAAGCACCAGGCCATCCGGTTTCAGATTGCGGATATGGCGACCCAGATCGAGGCGGCCCGTCAGCTGATGCTGTCTGCCGCATCCATGAAGGATCGAAAAGAACCCTATACCAAAGAAGCCTCCATGGCCAAGCTGTTTGCCTCGGAAATGGTCAACGAGGTCACGGCCCGGGCCATCCAGATGCACGGCGGCTATGGGTTCACCAAAGACTATGTGGTGGAGCGCCTGTACCGGGATGCCCGGGTGTTCACTATATACGAAGGCACCTCCGAGATTCAGCGCATCGTGATTTCCAACAATATTCTCAAAGACAAACGCAAACTGTAAAAATAAAAATGGGGTCAGACATGGCCTGACCCCGACTGTTTAGTAGGTGCCGTCCTTGAAAATGGATTCGGCAAAGGCCACATCCTCGGGACAGAAAACGAACAGGCATTTGCCGTCCGCATCAGACACGGAACCATACACATAATTGATGTTGATCTGTTTTTCGCCGAATTTTTTGGTAATTTTGGCAAATTCACCGGGTTTGTTGGTGATATCCACAGCCACCACTTCTTTGGTGTCAAACAGAAAATCATTTTCTTTTAACAAAGATACAGAGGCATCCGGGTCTCCAGTGAGCAGCCGGACCAGGGCAAAGTCGGCGGAATCCTTGCGCATGGAGCTGTAGCTGGCCGAGGATGCCAGGCGTTTCAGGGATTTTCCCCGGGCTTCGAACAGGTTCTGGACATAGGCGGACGCATCCTGAATGGTGATGGCGTCGATGTTGATGTCAGCCTGGCCAAACAGGTCGGTGAGCCTTGCCAGCTCGCCGGGCACATTTTTCAGAAACAAGGAAATTTCAATTCGGATCATGGCGGTCCCCCCCTTTTGTTTTGTGTGGGGTCAGGCCTGCGTTATTGTAGTTGTTGCGGTGTCTTGCAACAACTACAATAACGCAGGCCTGACCCCGGTTCCGGTTTGGTTAATCGGTTTGAGCGCTTTTGACGCCTAAATCAAATGCTTCCATGTTCAGCGGAATGATTTTGGGTTTGGCGGCAAACTCATTTTTCACACATTCTTTGAGCAGTTCCAGGTCCACCAGGTTGCTTTTGGCGGCAAACGCGCTCAACGCGACAATATTGGCGGCCCGCACGGACCCGGCCTTGATGGCGATATCATTGACCGGCACCACCAGCTGGGTGACGTCCGTGCGCTGACTGGTCACGGGGATCAAAGAGGAATTGATGAAGATGATGCCCCCGGTTTGACGTCGTTTTCAAACTTTTCCAGGGACGGCCGGTTCATGGCCACCAGGTGGGTGGGGTTTTGATGATGGGCGATCCGATGAGCCGGTCACTGATCACCACGGTGCAATAGGCCGTGCCGCCGCGCATCTCCGGGCCGTAGGAAGGAATCCAGGCCACAAACGATCCCTGCTTCATGGCGGCATACGCCATAGCAGTTTCGCGCTGAGCAGGATGCCCTGGCCACCGAATCCTGCAAATTTTATTTCTGTCTGCATGGGTTTCTCCAAACATATGGGTTAGGGTAGTGAAAGTAAATGGATACGCCTTTATTCCGGGACTTTGTAATCACCCAGCTCATAATAGGGCAGCAAAGTGTCTTCGGCCCATTTCAACGCATCCACGGGTGTCATGCCCCAGTTGGTGGGACAGGTGGAAACCACTTCCACAAAACTGAAGCACCGGTTTTCCATTTGATATTGAAACGCCTGCTTAATGGCTTTTTTTGGCCTTGTTGACCTGCTGGGGTTTGAGCACGGCCTGGCGGGTGACATATCCGGGGTGACCAGTTCGCCCAGCAGGTTGGCCATGCGGATGGGCATGCCGGTCTGGGCCGTGTCCCGCCTAAAGGGGCTGTGGTGGCCCGCTGGCCCGGCATGGTGGTGGGGGCCATCTGTCCGCCGGTCATGCCGTAGATGGCGTTGTTGATGAAAATGGTGGTGAATTTCTCGCCGCGGTTGGCCGCATGGATGATCTCTCCCATGCCGATGGACGCTAGATCCCCGTCCCCCTGATAGGTGAACACCATCAGGTCCGGGCGGACCCGTTTGATGCCCGTGGCCATGGCCGGGGCCCGGCCGTGTGCCGCTTCCTGAAAATCACAGTCAAAATAATTGTATGCCAGCACAGCACACCCGACGGGTGCGATGCCCACGGTTTTTTCCTGAATGCCTAAGTCGTCAATGGCTTCCGCCACCAGCCGGTGAACAATACCGTGGGTGCACCCGGGACAGTAATGGGTGTGGGTGGTGGAGAGTGCCTTGGGTCGTGAAAATGCTTTTGCCATGGGTGTCTCCTATAACAGTGCTTTGATGATTTCGATAATTTTTTCCGGTGACGGAATGTCCCCGCCGCATTCGCCATAAAATTCCACGGGCCTGCGGCCCTTGACACAGCGTTCCACATCCTCCACCATCTGGCCCATGCTCATCTCGATGCTGATGACCGCCTGGCAGCTTTCTTTGCCGGACGCGTCAAACACGGCTTTTTCCGGAAACGGGAACAGGGTTTTGGGCCGCAGCATGGCCACTTCGATCCCTTCTTCCTTGAGCATGTCAATGGCCGTGCGGCACACCCGGCTCATGGTGCCGTAGGACGTGATCAACACCTGGTAGTCCGTGTCGGCATTGACCAGTTCATACTGCACTTCCTCTTTTTTCATCTGCGCATATTTGGCTTTTAACGCCAGGTTGTTGTCATTGAGGGCCGTGGGATCCAGAAACAATGATTTCACCAAATTGCGTTTCTTGCTGTTCCGGTGGGCCATGCCGTTGGTGGCCCAGTCATCTTTGTTGGTGGGTTCGGTTTTTAAACCATCGGGGAACTCCACAGGTTCCATCATCTGTCCGATGAGCCCGTCTCCCATGATCATGACCGGGTTCCGGTATTTTTCCGCCAGGGTGAATGCCTGCATGGTCATTTCCACGGCTTCCTGGACCCCGTCCGGCGCCAGGACCAGCAGGTGGTAATCCCCGTGGCCCCCGCCTTTGGTGGCCTGGAAATAATCGCCCTGGGAGGGCAGAATACCCCCGAGTCCGGGCCCGCCCCGCATGATATTCACAAACACGGCCGGGCACTGGGCCGCGGCAATATAGGACAGGGCTTCGCTCATCAGGCTGATGCCCGGGGAGGAAGAGGTGGTCATGACCCGCTCGCCGGCCCCGGCAGCCCCGAAAATCATGTATCCCACAGCCACTTCACTTTCGCCTTGAAGAAACACCCCGCCTTCTTCGGGCAGCCGTTTGGACAGATATTCCGCCACTTCCGACTGGGGGGTGATGGGGTATGCAAAATAATTTTTACAGCCTGCCCGGATGGCAGCTTCGCCGATGGCCTCGTTTCCTTTCATCAATACCTTTGCCATTATTTTTTTCCTTGGTATCTGAAGTTTATTTTTTTTAAAAACCGTTGATCAGGCATCCTGGGTTTCAACAATCGTGATGGCCACATCCGGGCACATGGTACAGCAGATGCCGCATTTGATGCAGTCATCCGGCCGGGCCTGGAATACGGGAAAATGCCCTTTGGCATTGACCTTGTCTGTGATTTCCAGCACATGTTTGGGGCAGAATTGGACGCACAGGCCGCAGCCTTTGCAGCGCTCGTCGTCAATGATGTGTTGAAATGCCATGTATATGACTCCTATGTTTAAGTTTTAAGTTTTAAGTTTTAAGTTTTAAGTGACTGGGTGGGGGGGCGCCGGTGGGTTTCCAGGGGGGGAGCAGGTGGCGGTCTAAGGTCAGCACCGGGCAGGTGATCCGGTTCAGGTCCAGCTGTGACCTGATCTCCGGGGTTGCCGTGATGAATTCCACGGGCAGGCCGGTGTGTGCCGACACCTGTTTGACCAGGTCATATCCCTGATATATGTGTGCCACGGACGTGTCATCCATCAGGTTGGCATTGGATATCAGGCCTGTGATGTTGATTTTACCGCTGGCTTCAATTTCCTTGCGGATTTTCAGGCATCCGGCCACATCCCCGGTAAAGGGCCTGAACGCGTTGATCACCTGGAGCATGCGCACGGGTTTGTTTTTGAGCACCGCTGCCAGAGAGGCCAGCACAGTGACCCCCACATCATCCCCGCCCGCATCCAGAATGGTGACATCCGCAGGTTGCCGGAGAATGTCTGCCACGGCCGGTGCCAGAATGGGCAGATCAGCAAACAGATACTGCCGGTCCGGCAGCACCACCTGAATGCCCATGGCTTCCAAAGGGATTCTGGCTTCCCGGGTTCTGAAATAGGGATTGACCAGGTCCAGATCGGCAATGGCCACGGATTTGCCGGTTCTCCGGCACGCGGCTGCCAGATTGACGGCGGTTTCGGTTTTGCCGCTGCCGTAATTGCCGGCCACGATCACAATATCTGTAAAATTTATGGTCATAATTTATGAGGTACCCTTTTGAAATAAAAACAGCTAAACCCTAATTAAACCAAATCAGATTTTTTTTTGCAAATTGTTTTTTTACCGAAAATGGATTTAATCTGAAGACCCAACAATTTTTTTGACTTCGTCACATGTCAGGCGCCGGTTTTTTTGGGCACTCATTTCCTTGACAGCGGCGGTGATGGCCGGAATCCGATCCGGATGAAATGCAATGTGGTGACACCGCAGATATTTTTTCACCAAATGGTTGCCGCACAACAGGTTCAGGTGAAAATCCGGGGTGGTGCCGGCGCCGTATAAATTTTGGGCATGGGTGCCGGCCACATGGGTGTGGGCCGCCTGCCCGAACACAGGCGTTTTGGCATGGATCAGGCCCTGACCGGTCTGTTGTTTGACAATATTGTCCACATATAAATAGTATTCCCGGACCTGATCGATAGGGTCCCAGGCAAAGCGGCATGTGATATCCTGATCCGCCAGGATCCGGGAGGTAAGATACAGGTCTCCGATGCCGTTGCGTTCTCCCATGCCGCACACGGAGGCCTCCAGCACGGTTGCCCCGGCCAGAATTCCCATCACAGAGTTGGCCGATGCCATGCCCAGGTCATTGTGACAATGGATGGAAACAGCCATATCCCCGGCCAGGGCCCTGGCATCCCTGATCCGGTCCGCCACCTGGTTGGGTGCCATGATGCCTGAGGTGTCGGGCAATGACAGGATGTCGGCCAGCCGGTTTCGGCACAAAAACCGGATACAGGCGTTGAATTGATCGGCCGGGGTTTTTCCCATGTCCAGCATGGCCAGGCTGATGACGGCATCATCCCCGGCATTGCGGACAAACTGGATCACCGGAATCAGTTCTGATAATATTTTTTCCGATTCTTTGACCGTGGCACGGGAGGGCAGATGCAGGTGAAAATGGATGTCTTTGATGCCCGTGTTCACTAAAATTTTTGCATCCGGCAGAAACGCCCGCCCTAACCCCGCCACCTTGATGTTGAAATTATGACGCCGGGCATGATCAGCCAAGGCTTTGACCATGGCGGCTTCCCCGGGATGGGCCGACGGGTATCCGGCCTGGCAGATGTCCACGCCCAACGCTTCCTGAAATTCCAGGATTTTTATGCGCTGATCATAAGAAAACACCACGCCCTGAAACTGCATGCCTTCCCGAAGAGTCTGATCCATGACCAGAAATTGTTTCAAAACCGCTCCTTTGGCGGGTTGAAATACCCGTGGATCAGACGGGGAAACGTCTGTTTCAAGGTTTTGATCAATGAGGCCATTCCCATGACCGGGCCCCCGGGGGCCACGGTTTCCATGGCGGCAACATACTGCCGGGGATCATAATTCAGGTTGCGCCACTGGATCATGTTGATGTCATGATTTCGGATGAATTCAAACAGGGCTGCCGCCTCTTTTTCAGAATCTGTGAATCCCGGGCAGTTCAGGTAGTTGATGGCCACAAATTTGTTATGGGCCCTGGCCGTGTCAATGCTTTTGAGCACATCTTCCCAGGCATAGGAGCTGGGTCTGAAATACGCGGTATAGGTTTTTTGCCGCACGGAATTCATGGATACCCGCATGCTGTCCAGCCCGGTTTCGCACAGGGTTTTTACGTGTTCGGGCAGGCTGGCGTTGGTGTTCAGGTTGATGGTGCCCTGGCCCGTGTGTTCCCGGATCATTTGCACGGCCGGCACAATGGCTTTGTGTGCGGTCAAAGGTTCGCCTTCACATCCCTGGCCGAAACTCACCACGGCCTGGGGGACCTGCCGGATATGTTCCAGAGCGACCTGGGCAATCTCTTCGGCTGTGGGTGTGAACGCGATGCGGTCCTGGCATGCATGCAGGCCGGGGCCGGGCTGCAAAGAGATGCATCCCAGGCAGTTGGCATTGCATACCCGGGAGGTGGGCAGGGGCGCTTCATAGCGCTGGAGAAAAAAGTTTTTTCCAGCCGGGCATCCATACTGCAATGCACAGGTTTCCAGATGCCGCATCAGCCGGTTGTTCGGATATTTTTCCTGCATGTGCCCGACCCCCTGGATCACTTTGTTTCGGGGCATCTGCCGAAGGTCCTGCCGGGGTTCGGTATCCACCTGAATGGCGGCGGATCGAAAATTGTTTTTGCCGAATCCCACGGCCCCATAGGAGAACAGCGGCAAGGGGCCGGCATCTTTCGGGGCTTTATACGCACAGAAATAGCGGTTCACATACCCCGGAGAATTGAACACGGCCACGGGAAAGATCTTTTCATCCGGCGCAAACGGATTCCGCGTCAAGGTTTCAAACCGGTCCTGATCCAGGTTATATGCGATCAACGCCCTGTCAGGCAGCATCATCAGTTCGCTGCCATGGGGCATGGCAAGGGTCTGGGACCGGGTGAGCAGCACGGGCTGATCCCTAGAAAATCCTACGGCCCCATATCCTTCCAGATCAAATATGTCTCCGTTTTCCCCGGCTGCCACTGCTGTGAGAATCTGTGTTTTGTTCCAGGTGATAATGGTCTCCAAACGGTTCAGATTACAATTTATTGTTATAATAATGTATCAACGGGCACAGTTTATCAACCAGGATTGTCAAAGTCCACCGGATTCAGGCTGCCTTACAAAACTTTTGTGTTCAACACAGGTGTTTTTCTGATATGGGGTCAATCGTTCTGATCAAAGAGATTCTTTAAGGAATGCAAGGAAATTTCAGATCAATACTTACATCCACAGATATAGAAAACAGCCGATGTAGATCACAGCGGCGGACAGGGCGATAACTGTTCTGATTATCGACAGGTCAAATACATGATGGATTATTCTGGTCGTCACTGTCAAACCATAAACACCGGTCAGAACTAAGGCTGTCAGGATTATGGGGTCGGGCGTCCGCACCTGGACCATGGCCAGAAACGGGGCCACCGGCCACAGGAAAATGGCGGCCACGCCGATGAAAAAATAGGCGGTCAGAAAAGCAGCGGTTCCGCCCAGGGCTTTCAGGAACACCCAGATGAACAGGGCAGCCCCGGCATGCATGAGAAACGCCGCTGGAATGCCGGCCAGGGTGAGGCGCAGAATTCCCTGACCTGAAACCAGATCACGGCTGAGAAAAGCGGCTGTGCCGCCATAAATCAGTCCCAGCAGGGATACATGGCATATGCAGATCCAGGGCAGATGATTGATGGGAAGCTGCCGGACACCAGTTGGATCCAGTCTGGCAAGCAACGTTATGGCGGCGGGGTAGTTCATGGAGATCCTTAAGTTTAAAGTTTAAAGTTTAAAGTGTTAAGTGTTAAGTGTTAAGTGTTAAGCCGGTGACGGCACAGGGCTGTTATGATTTGTTGTGCCCGCCGGGGCATGGGAGGGTATTGAGCGGGGTCCGGCCCCGGGCGGGCTGAAGTCCGGACCCCATTTATGGGTGAAGGTTACCAGGGCTGCAGGCCCCAGATAAAGATGACAACGCAGACCGCTGAGATGATCAAAGGCCATTTGATGCCGTTATACCGGGATTCATCATAATCAGGACCCCAGCCGTGAATCCGGTCGATCACTTTTTTGTCCGCCAGCGTCGGGGCGTATGCCTTGAGGGCCGGCATCCGGTTAAAGGCGATGGACAAAATGATGAACATGGCAAAGCTCAAGGGAATGGTCACCATACCGCCGGACATGCCCAATGCCGCCACAAGACCGGATCCGACGCAGATGGAGGGCAGCACATGGGGGGAGATCACAATAAAGATGATTCCACAGACCATGGAGGAGATGATCAATGCCAGTTTATTGGCCTCTTTCCACCACACCCCCAGCAGAATGGCCGGAGTGGCCGTGGTGGCCAGCAGACCGAATGCCCACAGAATACTGGTCACCAGGAATCGCGGGGGATTGAACGCCATGAGAACGGCAGCCAGTCCGCCCAGCCCCAGGGCCGCATATCCCCATTTCATCTTTTTGGCGGATTCCATGTTGGGGGCGATGATGCCCAGCAGATCCGATCCCACCAGGCCGGCGATGGCCATGAGGTTGCCGCCGATGGTGGACAGCCCGGCAGCGATGGCCCCGCCCATGACAAAGGCGGCCACCAGAGTGGGGTTGTAAAACACGTTGAGGATCAGGATGGTCTGGTCCGCTTTTTCAATGATCCGTCCCGTGGTGGCGGTAAAGTAGTTGCCGGCAAAGCCCACCACATAGGTCCCTGAAAACAGCAGGCCTAAAAACAGGGCAAACCACACCACGGCCCATCGCGCACTTTTGACTGAGGATGAGGTAAACACCTTCATGGCCAGATGAGGCAGGGCCACGGGTCCCAGGGTAAAGGCCGGAATCAGGGCAAAATACCACCGGAAATCGTATTTCATGTCAAAAAACGTCGGGATGTTTTTGATCATGTCCGGCACCATGTCCCCATAAGCCAGGGGCGGAAACCACCATCCCGAAGACCCCATGGCCTTCATGATGGCACCCATGGGCACGATCATGGCAATGGTCATCACCACCATCTGAAAGGCCGCGTTATAGGTGGCCCCGTACATCCCGCCGATGGTGATGAATCCCACCGTGGCAAGACCCGCCACAATGATGGCGATGTTATACGGCACGCCGAACAGCAGCTCGAACGCCTGTCCCAGTCCCACCATCTGGCCTAAGGCATACATGATCATGATCAGAATCATCCAGCACACGATCACGATGGTGGAGGGTTTTCCATACCGCTGCCGTATGAAGGTGGCGGGTGTGAACGCTTTCATCCGCCGCAGGCTGGTGCCGTACAGCAGGGTGAGCAAAGGAATGGAGATGGCCCATTGGATCCACAAATATACAAACGGTACCTGCAGCCTCAGAATCAGGGCGATGACCCCTAAAAATGTGGCCAGGCTGGCCCAGGTGGCGGCCATACCCAGTCCGTTGGTCACCGGACCGATGGAGAATCCGGCCGCATAAAAATCTTCGTCCGACGCTGTTTTGCGGCTCGCCAGATAGCCGACCCCGTAAAAAATGGCAAACAGGATAATGACCACTCCCAGTCCGATCCAGACATTGCTTAATGCATATTCAGCAGGCATGGTGTCATCTCCTTATTTTTGAGTATTTTCGGTTGAGGTGTCGGTTTCAGGGGCCAGGGTTTTGACGTATTCTGCCATTTCATCGTCAAATTTGTTGCACACCAGGGTCATTGCCAGGCAGACCGCGGCAATGCCGAACCATCCCAGCAGAATGGGAATGATATACTGGATGGGGAACCCCCACAGGGTTCCCTGCTGAAGGCCGGGGAAAAGAACGAAAATGGATGCGGAATGTCCGGCCAAAAGCAGCAGCACTGAGAATATAATCGTGATCCGGATTTCCTTTTTGTAAATTTTTTCTTTCATGGATTGTCTCCCTTTTTAAGATGTCATAACCATTTTATCTTCCCCATTCCGAATCCCGCAGTTCAATGCGCCGGATTTTGCCGCTGATGGTTTTGGGCAGTTCATCCACAAATTCAATTTTTCTCGGATATTTGTAAGGCGCCGTGGTTTTTTTCACATAATCCTGGATCTCCTTGACCAGCGCGTCACTGGGCTTGTAGTTCGGTGCAAGGATCACAAATGCTTTCACCACCTCGCCTCTGGTGTCATCCGGACTGGAGACCACGGCGGACTCGGCCACGGCCGGGTGTTCGATCAACGCACTTTCCACCTCAAACGGACCGATGCGGTACCCTGAGGTGAGAATGACGTCATCTGATCTGCCCACAAACCAGAAATACCCGTCCTCATCCACATAGGCCCGGTCTCCGGTGAGATACCAGCCCGGAATAAATGCGGAGGCGGTCCGGTCCGGTTCTTTCCAGTATTCCTTGAACAGTCCGATGGGGCGTTCCGGTTCGATGCGCACCGCAATATCGCCTTCTTCATCGGGCCCTAAGATATTGCCCTGATCATCGATCACATGCAGATCAATGCCCGGCGTGGGTTTGCCCATGGATCCGAACCGGGGCGGAATACAGGGAAAATTGCCCGCCAGGATCACGGTTTCAGTCTGGCCGTATCCATCCCGGATGGTACAGCCCGTGGCTTTTTTCCACACCTCGATGATCTCCGGGTTCAAGGGTTCGCCGGCGCCCACGCAATGGCGCAGGGTGGGGAACTTGTATTTGGAAAGATCCTGGAGCACCAGCATCCGGTAAATGGTAGGCGCCCCGCACATGGTGGTGATGGGGTATTTGGATAATAGCCCCAGCGTGATTTCTGGATCGAACCGGTTGGTATGGTGGACAAACTGGGCCGCGCCCTGGTTCCAGGGACCGAAGTAGCTGGACCAGGCCGCCTTGGCCCATCCCGTGTCCGATACATTCCAGTGCATGTCTTCGGGTTTGAGATCCAGCCAGTATTTGCCGGTGACCATATGACCATATCCATAGGAATGAGCATGCAGCGCCATTTTGGGGAATCCCGTGGTGCCGGAAGTGAAATAGACCAGGCAGTTGTCATCTGCTTTGGTTTTTGCGGTTTGAAATTCATCGGAAGCTTTTTCCATGGCCTCATCCCAGAAAACCCACCCCTGTCTGGACTCAGTGATGACAATCTTTGTTTTCACGGTGGGACACTTGTCTGTGACTTCGTCAAAAGCGCCGGCAATGGCCGGTGTGGTGATGATACACGCCGCTTCGGATTTGTTGGCCCGGTATTCCAGGTCCTTGGCCGTCAGCTGGGTGGTGCCCGGCGCGATCATGGCCCCGCACCGGATACACGCGGTAAAAGTGATCCACCATTCAATGTTTCTGGGAAGCACCACAATGACCACATCCCCCTGGCCGATGCCCCGGGATTTGAACACGTTGGCCAGTTGTTTGGAGGCTTTGCTGAGTTCGTAAAATGTTTTTCTGATCTCAGTGCCGTGGTCATCCACCCAGAGCATGGCCAGTTTTTCCCTGTCTTCGGCCCATTTGTCAAACACGTCTGAAGCAAAATTGTAATACTCCGGAACCTGCCATTTGAATTCCCTGTACTCTTTTTCATAATCGGTCATGTTGGGTTGTACGGTCATAAGCGTTCCCTTCCTTTGAGGTAGAGGTTGTCAGGTGAGATATTCGCCTGCATGTCATATAGTAAAGGGAAATAGATACCACAATCGGGGAAAAACCGATTTTTGTTGTAGGTGGATATGTTCGGATTTATAGGAAAAAAACCTATCAGTCTGTCAGGTGAAGAGATGACAGGGTCTTTGAAGACAAAAAAATTATTCAGGAATGGTGGTGACTTGGCCGGTTTTTTCAAAATGCACGGCGCACCGCACCAGTTCATTGGCATGTTTCAGATTGAGTTTGGTTTTAATTCTTTCCCGATAGGTGCCGATGGTTTTGATGCTTAAAAACAGTCGCACGGCAATTTCCCTGGAGGAATATCCTTTGCCGATCAGCTTGAACACCTGCATTTCCCGGTCTGTGAGCTGGTCAATAGGGGATTTTTTCCGAATATCACTGGTGCCTGTGATATTGGACAGGATGTGCTCTTTCACAGAATCGTTCAGATAAACCTTTCCCGCAAGCACGTGGTGAATGGCCCCCACCACCGACTCCATGGCCTCCTGTTTCATGATGTATCCTTTTGCCCCGGCATGCAGGGCCCGCTGGGCATACAGGTATTCGTCGTGCATGGACAGCACCAGCACCGGAATGTGGGGGTAGTGTTTTTTCACGTGCCGCACCAGGTCGATGCCGTCGGAGTGTTTCAGCGAAATGTCTGCAATGATAAGATCCGGGGTAACAGATTCGATCTCCTTGATGGCGGAATCCACATCCTTGGATTCACCCGAGGCGATTAAATCCGCTTCCTGATTGATCAGTTCGGCCAGGCCGAGCCGGAAGATGGGGTGGTCTTCCACCAGCAGTATTTTCTTTTTTGTGTTCATCACTGCACGCCCATACCACGTTTTTGCCGGTTGCGCAATCTTATCCGGTTATCCTGCCGGGGTCGATCGGTTCGTCCGCAGGCTGCAACATGCTGACCGGCAGCTTCAGGGTGACGCAGGTGCCGGTGTCACTGGATTCAATGTCCAGGGATCCTCCCATGAGTTTTGACCGATAGTTCATGATGCGAATCCCCATGCCCCTGGATGTTCTGGAAGGGTCGAACCCGGTGCCGTTGTCGGTGATGCTCAGGGAAAACCAGGTTTTCCGGTATGCCATCTCAATGATGATATGGTCGGCATCCCCGTGACGGATGGCGTTCTGGACCGCTTCCTGGGCGATATGGTAAAGATTGCTGTTGACCATGTCATTGCCCGGCGGGATTTTTTCATGGTACATCAGCGCGCAGGTTACCTGGTGCACGGTTTTGGTGTTGGTAACCAGTTCATTTAATGATGACAGCAGCCCGTGTTTGAAATAGACCGGGCACAGTCCCCGGGCTAAAAGCCGGGTTTTCTGTATGGCTTCCTGGATCAGCCGGATGATGTTTTCAGCGGACCGGGCCGCATCCGGCGCGGTTTTTTCCACCCGGGTTTTCAATACCTTGCTCAGCCCTTCCACACCGATGAGGTGGGGACACAGGTCATCGTGAAGATCATTACCGATTTTCTGGCGCTCTTTTTCTCCGATTTCCATGATCGCTTTTTCCAGCTGTTTCACCTGGGATATGTCCCGGTGGGTAATCACTGTGCCTAATGGATGGCCATTTTTGTCCCGGTACACCGATCCCCTCAGGGTGACTTCGATGACCCGGCCGTCTCTGGCTTTCCGGGTGGTTTCGGTGCGGGGGAGTACCTGGCCCTTTAAAATATTCTGAATCCCTTCCATGGCCTGCTTCCACTGTTCTTCCGGCACGAAATGATCCATTTTTTTTCCTAAACTGTCTGCCAGGGTGAAGCCGAAAACCCGGGTGAACGCCGGGTTGAAATAGATGACATATCCTTCCATGTCATAAACGATGATAGGGTCCGGAGCCGCCTCCATCACAGACCGATACCGTTCTTCGCTTTCCTGTAACGCTTCCTGGGCCTGTTTTCTTTCGGTGATCTGGGCCTTGAGGTTCCGGTTGTAGGACTCCAGTTTTTCCATGAAAGAGTTGTAGTAAAATGTGATCTGCCCCACTTCATCCAGCGAGTGCGGGATCACCATGCGGTTTGAAAATCCTTTTCCGGTGTCGATATCTTCATTCAGCCGCTCCATGAGATTTCGCAGAGGCTCTGTGATGGTTGCGCTCAGAAAAAAAGTGATGGGAATGAAAATCAGAAAGGATGTGATCCCCACCATGATGATGAAATCGCTGATGGTATCCAGAGGCGAAAAGAAATCATTCATGTCAATGACGGAACCCACAATCCATTGATATTCCGGAATGGGGTTGAAAAATATCTGTTTTTTCCCTGTATGATCGCCCATGTACGCCTGCCGGGTCAAGGGCCGGGTGTCTCCTTTTTGCGTCAATAGTTTTTGAAACCCCGAATCCGCATATTCCGGAATGGAACCGATATCAGCACCTTTGAATTTTGGATGGACAATAAAGGTGCCGTCGGTGTTCAGGACACTGGTATATCCGGTTTTGCCGATCCGCTGGTCCAGGATGCTTTTTTCAAAATCCCGGATATCCATGAGCGCTGAAAATTCCTCCCGGTAAGCGGAAACGGTAATCATCCAGTTCCATGGGGCGAAATATTCCAGGTACAGGGCTTTGGGGCGGAGGGCCTTGTCATCGGGGTTCTGCCAGTCATATTCAATATAACCTTTTTTTCTGGCCACCATCTCCTGGACAAAGGCGTGGTCGGATATATCCAGGCCTTCCAGTTGTTTTTTGGGGTGTTTCACCACCCGACCCGATCCGTCCAGAATACAGATATAGCCCTGGGTTCCGATTTTCCGGGACAGCATCAGGTCCACCGCCTGATTTCGCGCCTGTTCCGGTTTCAGTGTGCCCTGTTCTGCAAGTTGGTGCAGGTGCCGTACCATATCCAGGTTGTTTTCCGCCGTGGCCCGCAGATAGTTTCGAATGGAGACTGAAGCCGCGGTTTTCACGCTGTTGACCGTAGCGGATGCAGCATTGTGAAGCATGTTGTCCATGTTTTTTTCCACATGCTGCTTGACAATGGAGTAGATGGTGAGGCTGGAAAGCCCCATGATCACGAAAAACGTGACGGAATAAATACACAGGATTTTGTATCGGATGGGCAGGTTCTTGAATTGATGCGGCAGGTTCATGGTGTTTTCCATAATGTCAAATATTATGTGATATCTGATAATGCGATCAGACAGTTCAATTCATGGTTTTCTAAAACCCGGTGGGAAACAGGCGGGCTGCTCTCTTTTCCAGGCGGTTCTGCAGGGCCAGGTCCGCCACATTCTGTCGCAGCATGTCCAGAACATCATCGATGGATTCATGGATTTCCATGGCCTTGGGGTGTTCCTGAATCATGTTGAAAAACGCCTGGACCACGGCCGGATCGAACAGGGTCCCCACTCCGTGTTTGAGTTCGGCAATGGCGTCCGGCAGGTCTTTGGCCGGCATGCCCGGGCGGCCGGCAATCATGGTTTCAAACACGTCGCACACCGCCAGTATCCGGGCACCCAGGGGAATTCGCTCTCCTTTGATCCCGTCCGGATACCCGGTGCCGTTAAACCGCTCATGGTGGTGCCGGATCATGGGGGCCATCTCGCTGAAAAAGGTCAGCGGCAACAGGATGTCCGCCCCCAGGACCGGATGCTGGCGGATCTGATCCATTTCTGCTGGCGTCAAGTGACCCAGCCGGTCCAGCACGGTGTCCCGGATCCCGATTTTGCCGATATCATGGAGGATCCCGGCATGGAAAATGGTTTTCACCAAGGGTTCTTCCAGGCCCATCTGCCGGGCCGTGAGCCGGGACAGGGTGGCCACCCGCCGGGAATGGCCGTGGGTGACCCGGTCCCGGGCCTCGATGGCCAGGGCGAACCCTTCCACGATTTTCCGGTAGATCTCCAGAATCTGCCGGTCATGGCCCATGGCTTTTTCCAGGGCAATGGCCCCCTGTTCTCCCAGGGATGTGACCAGTTCCAGTTCATGGGGTTCCAGGGTGCGGTTGCCGGTGAAATAGACCGCCAGAAGGCCGGTATAGGGACCGGCTATGTCGAAAAAAAGTCCCGTCACCGAGTTGATCTTTCGTTTTCCCAGGCGCTCAAGATCCGGAATCCGGTCGTCTTCCCGGGCGTTGGGAATCACCACACAATCCTTTTTCTGGTGCTCAAACAACGTCATCAGGGTGGGATAATCCGTGTGCATCAGGCTCCGGTAGTCAAATCCCTGAAAGATCTTTGTTTCAATGCACTGTTTTTTCGTGTTCAAAATCCAGAAAATACTGCCTTTGGCCGAAAGTATCCGGGTGATATTTTCCACGATACAGGTCAGGATGTCCCGGGTATCATTGTTTGCATGGATTTTTTTGCTGATCTGTGCAAACAGGGTGAAAAACTGGTGGAAATCGGGTGTCATAGGCCTCCTCTCCGGCCGGTTTGAAATCGGGTTAATTGAAAAAATTCATCCATCTCATGCTGTAGGTCTGCTGGATCTGTTTCTGTAATTGGATCACCGTGTCCAGAACGGTTTTCAATTGTTTTTTCTCCGGTTTAGACAGGGTGGAAATGTCCACACAGTTCACCGGCAGGTCCGGGTGACGGTCCCGGTTCAGGTGGCTGGCAATCTTGAGCCGGTTCAGGTGATAGAATGCATCCATGGCCTGTTCATGTTGACCGGGTTCCAGCACCCCCCGGTCTTTGAGGCCGGCCAGGCGGGCCAGGGTGGACGGGGAAGAGATGCCGTGGTTCAAAGCCAGAATACGCATGGTATTGATCAGGTGGGCCAGGCCGGCGGTTTTGATGTTGAAGCAGTTCCGGCACGCGGTTGTCCGTTGGGTCCGGATCCGGCCGAAAATGGTTTTGGGAGAGCTGAACAGCACGTCGTCCCGGGTCAGAAAGTGGCTGACCGAAGGATTTTTCTGGAACAGGTCAAACACCCGGTCCCACAGGGCCCGGGCCATGGGAAAATCCCCGTACACCGGCCGGAAATCCAGCAGAATGGTCAGAGTCCGGATGTCTGCGGGTTCGGATGATCCGATCCATCGGTCCAAAGCCCGGCACCACTGAGTCAAAGACCGCCGCCACTGGGGATTGGTGGCCATGACATTTCCTTTGCACAAAGTGAATCCGAAACGGTCCAGATCGGTGACCACCTGTCCTGCCAGATCCGTAAAATAGTCATCCCACACCTTTTGGTCGGCCCGGGGCGGGTCCCCATAGATCAGGGCGTTGTCCTGGTCGGTTCGTACCACCTGTTCCTGCCGGGCGTCACTGCCCATGGCGATCCAGCAGAAAGCCCCGGGCACAGGTCGGTGGTCCCGGTCTTTGAACACCGAGATATGGTGGGAGATGATCCGGGTGGTCAGGGCGTCATGGATGACGGAGACGGTCTTGAGAATGTCCGCCAGGTCGGTGGGGCTGTAGAGCATGTGCCGGATCAGCGTGTCCAGCTCATCTCCCAGGCGGGCGGGGTCGGGATAATCTGTCCCGCAGGTCAGATCCTCATAAATGGTTTGAAACGGGGCGGCCAGTTCCGGTGCCAGGGAGACTCCCTTTGGCATCACGGGCTGGTTTTCCGATCTGGAACAACGGGTCCGGGTTGACATGCTCCACCCCCTTTTTCAATGGACAGGATCAATTATGGCATCATTGGGACAGTTTCCGGGTCAGGATCTCTTTCATCAGTTTCGGGTTGGCTTTTCCACGGGCCGCTTTCATGGCCCGGCCCATGAGAAACCCCATCACCTTGGGGTTGCCGGCCCTGTAATCTTCAACATCCGATGGATGGCCGGTCAGCACGGTTTCGACAATTTTTTCCAAAGCACCGGTATCTGATACCTGGCGGAAGCCATGCGTATCCACAATGGTTTCCGGAGGTTGATCCGTTGACAGCATCTGAACCAGCACGGCTTTGGCCGCTGCGGCATTGATCTCTTCGGTATCCACCAGGGTGAGCAGGGCCATGAAGCGTTCCGGCGTCAGAAAAACCTGTGACACGACCCGGTCCTGGTCCCTGAGAGCGGGCACCAGCTGGGAAATGATCCAGTTGGCCGCTTTGCGGGGATGGGTATACCTTTTGGCAATAGTTTCAAAAAATTCAGCCAGGTCCCGTTCCCGGCTGATGGCGCCGGCCTCATCCCGGGCCAGGCCGTAATCGGTCACAAACCGTTCCCGGCGCCGGTCCGGCATTTCCGGCAACGCCGCTTTTTTTTGGGCCAGCCAGGCATCATCCACCTGGATGGGGGGAACCGACGGGTCCGGCACACAGGGGCCGGCGAACTTTTCCCGCATGGGGGTGGTCACCTGTTTGTCCGGATCCCACAGTCTGGTGTGCAGCACAATGGGGTCGCCTTTTTCCATGCATGCGGTCTGTCGCTGGATTTCATGGGCCACGGCATCCCCCACATGCTGGATGGAGTTCATGTTTTTCACCTCCACCTTGGTGTTGAATGCTGTTGATCCTTGAGGCCGGATGGAAATATTGGCATCCACCCGCATGGAGCCTTTTTCCAGGCTGCATTCAGAGGCCCCGGTGTACCGGATCCGGGTGCGCAGCAGCTTGAGAAATGCCATGGCCTCGTCCGGGGTCCGGATATCGGGTTCAGTGACCACCTCGATGAGCGGGACCCCGGCCCGGTTGAAATCCACCAGGCTCACCGGAGTGCAGCCTTCGGTGTCATGGATCAGCTTGGCCACGTCCTCTTCCAGGTGGATATGGTGGATACGCAAATGTCGGGGGACGCTGTTGCCGGTATCCACATCCAGAGATCCGTTTCTGGCCAGGGGGTGATGGTGCTGGGACAGCTGATATCCCTTGGGCAGATCCGGATAATAATAGACTTTCTGATCAAAGGCACTGCGATTCTGAATGGTGCAGTTCAAAGCCAGGCAGGCGGTCACAGCTTTTTCCACCACGGTCCGGCTCAATCGGGGCAGGGCTCCGGGCAGCCACAGGCAGGTGGGACAGATATGGGTGTTGGGCGCATTCCCGGGATCGTTGGGGCAGTCACAGAACAGTTTGGTGGGTGTGTTCAGTTCCACATGAATTTCCAGACCGATGACGGCTTCGTATGTCATGGGGTCCCTCCTGTGTTGCCCATGTTTTCCAGGAACCGGGCCAGGGCCAGCAGGTCCGGATCTTTGAACGGTTTTCCAGTGATGTGCAGGCCAAAGTCCTTTGAACCGTGACAGGCCAGGCCCGGGATCTGCACGGCGGGCAGGCCGGTGAGACTGGCCGGCAGGGTGAACCCGAAGGCCTGATAGGTGTGGTCAATGGTTTGCGCGGCAACAGGGTCGGCCTTGTCGGTAATCGTCAGGCCGGCCAGGCCGTCCAGTTCCGACAGGGTTGCCAGTGTCTGGTCCATCAGCAGTCCCCGCAGTCGGCAGGCCTGTTCAAAGGTCGCATACTGCTGGAACTGGAAATACGCGCCCTGGAACAGAAAGCTCTTGATCAGGGTCCCGAAGGATTCCCCCCGGGTTTTCAGGTACATCTCATTCCAGTTGTCACTGGCGGATGTCCGGTGCCCGTAACGGACCCCGTCATACCGGCCCGCGCTGGAAGAGGCTTCCACGGAGGCAATGATGTGGTGGGCCAGGGAAAACAGGGCCGCATCCGGCAAGGAAATCCTTGTGATCCGGCAACCGGCCGTTTCCAGGGCTGCCAGCCCGGATTTCCAGGCCCGGATCTCTTCCGGGGTCAGACTGGCGTCATATCCGTCCGCCACGCCGATGACCGGGGCCCGGTCCTGAAACTGGTGTGATTCGGTGAAGTCCGGCAATGGTCCGGGATGCATGGAAAAATCATGGTCATCCGGGGCACAGATGGCGGTCATCACCTGCTGGATATCCAAGATGCGCCGGCCCGTTATGCCCCAGCACTCCATGGAGGGCACCAGTCCGGTGAGTCCCTGTCGGGACACGCTGCCCCAGGAGGGCTTGAAGCCGAAAATACGCGCCTTTGCCCCGGCGGCCCGGGCTTCCCCGAGATAATCGATGATCAGGGCCGCATCTGCCCGGCCGTCTGTCACGGCAAGGGCCCCGGTATCCCGGGTCAGGCCGAGCCCCAGCTCGCTCATGCGGGTGGCGCCGGCAATGACCATGCCGGTCTGTTTGAGCTGCTGGATGACAAAGGCGTCTTCCAGAGCCGTAAAATTTTCCAGGGCCGTTGTCCCGGCTCCGGCCGGCCATCCCCGGCAGGACATGCCGGGCTGCACTGCGATGCGCAGGGCATCGGCGGCATCAAAATCCGCCGGCAACGGTGTGAATGAAAAAACAGAACTATCCATAACAATGGTTTCCTATTCCAGAATACTGGCAACCTTGAAGTATCCCCCGCTCACTTCGGGCGCATTTTTCAACAGGTCACGGTTTTCAGCCAGAGGGTGTTGCTGTGGCCGGGTCCCTTCCCGGGTCCCGCCGGTCCGGGAAAACACCGCATATACCGGATCCCGGTCCTGCAGGTTTCCAACGTGACTTTCCATAGCCCGGGCCATGGTCTGTGCGTCCGTCACTGCCCGGCAGACCGCAGCCTGTTCGTTTTCCGAAACCCGGATCCGGGAGACCCAGGACAGGGTTTCCATCAGATCGGCTTCAGGTGCAGCTCCCGGCACGGATTGATCCGGACCGCCGGCACCCAGCCCCAGTTCCGCCAGCTGGGTGTCGGCCACATCTGACGGCGCACCGGTCAAAGGACAGAACGCCCGGCGGTTTTTGGGAAACGCGATCACTTCCCGGATGGATGCCGTGCCGAGTATAAGGGAGACCACCCGGTCCATGCCCAAAGCGATACCCCCGTGGGGCGGGGTCCCGAAAGACAGGCCTTTGAGGAAAAATCCGAATTTGTCCCGGACCTCCTGCGGTGACAGCCCCAGAGCCTGGAAAATTTTATTCTGCAATGTCCGGTCATTGATGCGGATGCTTCCGCCTCCCAGCTCCTCCCCGTTCATGACCAGGTCATAGGACCGGGAGGTCAGGGCCAGGCATTGTTCTTCATTGTCCGGATCAAAATCTGTGGCAGAGGGCATGGTAAAAGGATGGTGGCAGGAGGTCAGCCCGTCGGCACCGGTTTCAAACAACGGAAAATCCGTGACCCACACGGGTTTGTAAATTTTTTCAGGGATCAGGTTCAGGCGGTGGGCCACATGAAGGCGCAGCTGACCTAAGGCCGAGCACACCGTGTGCCGGCTGGCGTCTGCAATGATCATCAGAACGTCCCCGTCCCGGGTGTTGAACCGATCCATGATCTGCTGCTGTTCTGTTTCATTGAAAAACTGGACGATATTGGACTCCAGGCGCCCGTCAATCACCCGCATCCAGGTCATTCCCCGGGCCCCGAACCCGGGCACGATCTGTTTGGCATATTCATTTTGCAGTACATTTTTGCTTAACTTGTCTGACTGGCCTGTCACATTGATCCCTTTGATACACCCGCCCCGGTCCACGATCTGTTTAAAAATGGCATATCCCGTGTTTGTGAACAGATCCGTGGCATCCACAAAGGTCATGCCGAACCGCAGATCCGGCCGGTCCGTGCCCGTGGTTTCCATGGCATCCTGCCAGGTCATGCGGGGAAACGGCGTGGAAAGCTGGATTTCACCCACGGCAAAAATCTTTTTCACCAGATCTTCAAACAGGGTGTAGATGAATTCTTCGTCAATGAATGCGGCTTCCAGGTCCAGCTGGGTGAACTCGGGCTGGCGGTTGGGCCGCAGATCCTCATCCCGGAAGCAGCGCACGATCTGGTAATAGCGCTCAAATCCGGCCACCATCAGCAGCTGTTTGAACAGCTGGGGGGACTGGGGCAATGCATAAAAATGGCCCGGGTAATGGCGGCTGGGCACCAGGTAATCTCTGGCCCCTTCCGGGGTACTCCGGGTCAGCATGGGAGTTTCCACCTCATAAAACCCGTGGTCCTCCAGAAACTGCCGGATGCATTTCATGATCTGGTGGCGCTTGAACAGCTTTTCCTGCATGGAAGGCCGCCTGAGGTCCAGAAACCGGTACTGAAGCCGCAGCTCTTCATTGACACTGTCTGTGGCGCCGGCCTCATTTGTACCGGCCATCATGGATTTTTCACTGATGGGAAACGGCAAAGGGACTGCACTGCTTAAAATATCCAGGCCATCAGCGGCCACCTCGATTTTTCCGGTGTCCAGATGGGGGTTTTCCGTGCCCGGTTCCCGCACAATCACCGTGCCGGTGACCCGGATGCAGTGTTCGTTTCGCAGGGCCGCTGCCGTGTCATATACCTGGGGAGATGTTTTCCCGGGATCAAACACCACCTGAACAATGCCGGTCCGGTCCCTTAAGTGGATGAACAGGATCTCTCCATGGTCCCGCAACGCATCCACCCACCCGGCCAGCAGGACATGCTGCCCGGTGTGATCTGTATTCAGGCTGCCGCAAAATATACGCTGGTCAAAATTCATTTCACTGATTCCTTTTTTCATGTCCGCCCGGTTTTAGCACTGGTCCTGAAAAAGGTCAACATGATCATCATGACTTATGGATGATTTCAGGGATGATGGTTACCGGTGAACCGGGCAGTTCGGATGTCAGGTCCCGGTTGCGGGGATATCTGCTATTCAGGGGTCCTGTCCGGCAGATAGTCTTCTCTCACCGGAGAGAACACCTCAATGGCCACGGCATCTTCCAGCACTTCTGCCCCATGGGGGATGTTGCCCGGCACACACCAGGAATCTCCGGGCGCCACATCAAACGTGTCATCTGCGATGCTCAGTTTCAGGCGGCCGGAAATCAGGTATCCGGTCTGTTCATGGGGATGGGTATGGACGGGCAGGGTATGGCCGCCCGCCAGTTTGAACTGAGACAAAAGGGTGCTGTCGCCATAGACCAGGGTCTTGATCTGTATTCCCGGCATGGCCTGGTTGAATCCATTGTTCTGGGCTTTGTAAAACATGGGTATGTTCCTTTTCATGAGAAACCGGTCTTATCCCGGTGGATTGATTTTTGCCAGCAGGGCCTGGTAAGCCTCGCTGAGTTCTACAAATTTTTCATGGCTGCCGCCTTTGTCCGGGTGGTGTTTCCTTGCCAGTTTCCGGAACCGCCGGGTCAACGACCGTTTGTCCATGGCCTTGAATTCCGTGGCGGTCAGATTGAAAATTTGCCTGGCCCTGGACCGGGACACGGCCGGTTTGGGCGGCGGGTGAAAAAACCGGCTCCGGAACCGGAAATCCTGCTCCATTTCTTCGAGCAGAACCGATTCCCCATAGGGATGGTCAAAAAACATGATCACATACCGGATCAGATAATCGTGCAGATGTCCGGACCGACGGAAAAGGCCCTTGTTCAGATCGCACAGTTCCTGGATGAAAAATGTATCCACTTTGTTCTGATCCAGGGCATGGGGCATTTTTTTTGCCAGAAATCCTTTGAAAAACCGCTGCAGGTCAAAGATGGTGTAGACATAAGATTTGAGTTCCCGATGACTGAGACGGCTTTCCTGCTGCATGAATCCCTGTTCGATCTCATCCCGGCATTTGCCCGTGAGTTTCCGGAACAGGGCCGGCGGCATGTTCACCAAAGGTCCCTGATCCATGTTGCCGAATTTGAGAAAATGAGCCCTCCGTTTGTCAAACGCATGGGTGGAACGGGCCACGGATTCTTTCTCATCCCGGGTCATGCGCCGGTAGGTGGAGGTTTTGTCCCGCTCCCGGAAATGGGCTGTGGCCTGGCGGATATCAGACCGGACAAACGGCCAGAACAGGTCTTCCAGTTCATCGGGATCAAACTGGGGTGCCTGTTTTGAAATCCGGCGGACCAGTTCGTCGCACAAATGCCAGGCATTGCCCCCGGGGTAATCGATCCAGGCGCCGGGTTGCGGCCCCAGGGCACAGATTTCCTGAAATCCGGTCCTTTCTTTTTCCAGGATGGATTCCCTCAGAAAATAGGTGGGCTGTCCGTGTTTTCCTGTTTTCGCCAGATACATAAGGTTATTTTTTTACATGTTACGTTTTATTGGGAATTGTTATAGTAAACCGATTTGCAAAAGGCAATCAAAACCGGATGATACCCGCTACTCATCCCCACCGCCCAGTACGGCATAGAGCCGCACCTGGTTGGCATTTTTTTGCAGCAAAAGGGTGTTGAGCACCTGCTGCTGCGTATAAAGGGACCGCTGGGCATCCAGAACGCTCAGATAGCTGTCGATTCCATTCTCATGGCGCTTTTTTGCCAGAAAATAGGTTTTTGCCACCGCCTGTGTCAGTGTTTCCTGGGCAGCGATCTGCCGGTCGATCATGGTCTGGACAGCCAGGGCATCCGCCACTTCCCTGAATGCGGTCTGGATGGTTTTTTCATACTGGGTGACGGCAATGTCCCGCTGGGCTCTGCTGACCCGGTAGGCAGCCCGGACCCGGGCATCAAAAACAGGTAAAGACACCTGGGGCACAAAATTCCATGTGCCGGTTCCGGAACTGAAAAGACCGGACAGGGCATCACTGGCCGTGCCGATGCCGGTGGTCAGAGAAATGCGCGGGAAAAATGCGGCCCGGGCCGCACCGATAACCGCATTGGCACTTTTTAACCGATGTTCCGCCGCCATGATATCCGGCCGGAACAGCAGTGCATCGGAAGAAAGGACCGCAAGAACGGCTCCGGGTTCCTGAACAGTTTTCAGGTCTTTGGGCAGAAGATCATCCGGCACGGTAGAACCGGCCAGAAGATTGAGCGCGTTTTGGGTCAGCGCCACAGACTGGGTGAAACGGGCCACGTCTCTGCGGGCAATTTCCACGGGAATTTCAGCCCGGCGCAGGTCCAGTTCCGTGGCGATTCCCACCTCATACTGCCGCTGGATCAGATCATGGGCTTTTTGCTGGGAATCCAGTGTGGATCGGGCCAGGTTGAGATTTTCCCGGTCTGCTGCAACGGTCAGGTACGCGGTTGCCACCTGGGACACCAGCGCTATTTTGACACTCTGACGGGCCGCATCCGTGGCCAGATATTCCTCCAGGGCCTGGTCTTCCAGGTTGCGGATCCGGCCGAAAAAATCGATCTCCCAGGCAGCCATGCCCAGTCCCACGTTGTATTGTTCCACGGTTCTGGGCTCACCCGGGCTGATCAGATCCAGGGATCGCTGTTCTTTGGCACCGGCGCCCGTGGCATGGAGTGCCGGAAAAAGTTCCGCTCTCTGAATCCCGTAAAGGGCCCGGGTTTTTTCCACATTTAACGCGGCCAGGCGCAGGTCCCGGTTGTTTTCCAGGGCCAGGTCAATGATTTTTAAAAGCGGTTCATTCCCGAAAAATGTCTGCCGGGAAAGTGCCTGAGCCGGTAATGCCCCTGGTTCCGCCATCTCCTGATATGCCTCGCCTTTTGGCCATTGCAAAGGAATGGGCGCGGAGGGCCGGATATATTCGGGCGCCATGGTGCAGCCGCCGACCAGGCAGGTGAATGCGGCAATCAAAACCAGTACGCGGTTATTCATGAGACGTTCCTCCGGATATCTGTGCCACGGCAGGGGCCGTGTTCGATCGTTTTCGATGTTTGCCCAAAGCCTTGTAGATCAAGACATAAAACAGCGGAGCAAAGAGCGTGACCAGCAGGGTGGACGTCACCACTCCGCCCAGAACCCCTGTGCCGATGGCCCGCTGGGCCCCGGAACCCGCGCCCGTGGCAATGGCCAGGGGCACCACCCCGAAGCCGAAAGCCAGGGACGTCATGATGATGGGCCGCAGCCTGAGTTTGGCCGCTTCCAGGGTGGCGGCGATCAGATCCGCGCCTTCGTCGATGCGGATCCGGGCAAATTGCACAATCAGAATCGCGTTTTTGGTGGTCAGGCCCAGGGTGATCAACAGGCCGATCTGAAAATACACGTCATTGGACATTCCCCGCATGCTGGAGGCAATCACACCGCCGATGGCCCCCAAAGGCAGGGTCAACAGAATGGCCACGGGAATGGGCCAGCTTTCGTACAGGGCTGCCAGGCACAAAAAGATCACAAAAATGGAAAACGCATACAGCAAAGGCGCCTGGGAACCGGCCATCCGCTCCTGGTAGGACAAAGCGGTCCAGTCATACCCGATGCCCTCGGGCAGTTGCGCAATGATCTCTTCCATGGCCGCCATGGCCTCGCCCGAACTTTTCCCCGGCGCCGGTTCTCCCCAGATATTGATGGAGGGAAACGCATTGTACCGTTCCAGTTGGGGGGATCCCATGGCCCAGCGGCCCGAGGCAAAAGAGGAAAACGGCACCATCTTTCCCTGAGTATTGCGTACATACAGTTTTTCCAGATCCTTCGGCAGCATGCGATGCGGGGCATCCGCCTGGACAAACACCTTTTTGATCCGGCCGGCCTGGATAAAATCATTGACATAGGCACTGCCGAACGCCGCTGATAAGGTGCTGTGAATGGCATTGATGGGTACCCCGAACGCCCCGGCCCGGTCCCAGTCCACATCCACGTAATATTCCGGAACATTTTCCATGCCGTTGGGCCGGACATTGGTCAGGCGCGGATCCTGGGCTGCCATGCCCAGCAGCTGGTTCCGGGCCGCCATGAGTTTGTCATGGCCCAGCCCGCTCCGGTCCTGCAGTTGAAGGTCAAACCCGGTGGCCACGCCCAGCTCGATGACCGGCGGCGGAGCAAACGCAAACACCATGGCTTCTTTGTACCGGGAAAAAGCGCCCATGGCACGGCCGGCCACGGCATCGACCTTGAGGTCGGGTCGTTCACGCAATGCCCAGTCTTTGAGCTGGACAAAAGCCAGGGCCATGTTCTGGCCATCTCCCCCGAAACTGACCCCCGCCACCACCATGATCGATTCCACGGCCTCTGTTTCATTTTCCAGAAAATGATTTCTGACCTTGTCCATGACCGCCTCGGTCTGTTCCAGGGTGGAACCGGACGGCAGTGTGGCCTGCACCAGCAGAATGCCCTGATCCTCATCCGGCAGATACGCCGTGGGCATGCGCTGGAACAGATACCCCATGGCTGCCACAATCAGCACAAATGCCAGCAGATAACGCAGTTTTTTTGCCAGAACCCGGCCCACCAGCCGGACATACAGATCCCGGAGCCGGAAAAAAGTCCGGTCAAACCAGCGGAAAAACGGGCGCAGAATCCGGACCGCCCCGTCTGCAGGTTCATGTCCTTTGGGGATGGGTTTTAAAAACGTGGCGCACAGCACCGGTGTCAGAATCAACGCCACCACCACGGAAAGCAGCATGGAGGAGATCACGGTCACGGAAAACTGGCGGTAGATCACGCCCGTGGAACCGGGAAAAAAGATCATGGGGCCGAACACGGCTGACAGCACCAGGCCGATACCGATGACCGCACTGGTGATCTGATCCATGGACTTGGCAGTGGCTTCCCTGGGAGACAGACCTTCTTCGGTCATGATCCGTTCGACATTTTCCACCACCACAATGGCGTCATCCACCAGAAGGCCGATAGCCAGCACCATGCCGAACATGGTGAGCATGTTGATGGAAAACCCGAACGCCCCCAGGATGCCGAACGTGCCTAAAAGCACCACGGGCACAGCCACCGTGGGGATCAACGTGGCCCGGAAGGTTCCCATGAACAGGTACATGACCAGCACCACCAGCAGGATCGCTTCAAACAGGGTTTTGGCCACCCCTTTGATGGACACCTCGGTAAACGGGGTGGTGTCATAGGGGTAAATCACTTTCATGCCGGGAGGGAAATACGGGCGCATTTCCTCAAGTTTGTCCTTGACAGCCTGGGCCGTTGCCAGGGAATTGGCCCCGGCCGCCTGGCGGATGGCCATGGCTGCGGTGGGTTTGCCGTTGTATTCCGCCACCACATCCTCGCGCTCGCTTCCCAGTTCCGTGTACCCGATATCCTTGATTCGAATCACGGAGCCATCCGGGTTGGTGCGGATGGGAATGGCGGCAAACTCTTCCGGGGTCTGGAGCAGGTGCTGAACCACAATGGCCGCGTTCATGCGCTGGCCTTCCACGGCAGGTTCCCCGCCCAGCTGACCGGCGGAAACTTCGACATTGTATGATCTTAATGCGGCAATGACATCTTCCATGGTCAGATTGTAATTGGTCAGCTGGTCCGGATTGACCCAGACCCGCATGGCATACTGGGACCCGAAATTTTCCACTTCACCCACCCCGGGGACCCGGGACAGGATCTTTTCCAGGTTGGACTGGGCATAGTCTCTCAAGTCCGTGCCGCTCATGCTCCCGTCTTCGGATATCAGGCCCACGATGATCAGCCAGTTTGCCGTGGATTTGCTGACCTTGACACCTGAGCGCTGCACCACATCCGGCAGACTGGCCAAAGCCAGCTGCAGTTTGTTCTGCACCTTGGACCAGGCGATGTCCGGGTCTGTTCCCGGGGCAAAGGTCAGCACGACCCGGGAGGTACCTGAGGATGAACTGGTGCCGGACAGATACAGCATGTTATCCAGTCCGGTCATTTTCTGTTCGATCACCTGGGTCACGGTATTTTCCACGGTCTCGGCCGATGCTCCGGGAAAAAAGGAATCAATGGCAATGGCCGGGGGGGCGATCTGGGGGTACTGGGACACGGGAAGGTTGTAAATGGCCAGAACCCCGGCGGCCATCATGACAATGGCGATCACCCAGGCAAACACCGGGCGGTCGAGAAAGAATCTGGATAACATTACAATGCCCCTTTGTCATGTTCTTTTGGGGATGACGTATCGGGCGGGTTCCGGGGATCCATCGGTTCAAACGGGGTGGCGCTCACTGCCATACCCGGCCGCAGCATGAGCAGTCCTTCGACAATCAGTTTTTCACCGGGGTTGATACCCGATGACACCAGCCACTGGTCGCCAAGGGCACGGTCAAGGACCAGCCCGCGAAACGCGGCCCGGCTGTTTTCATCCACCACCAGCGCAAAGGGATTGCCTTTGGCATCCCGGGAAACTCCCTGCTGCGGAATCAGAACAGCGTGTTCATCCACGCCTTCCATAATCTGTGCCCGGACAAACATGCCCGGCAGCAGCCTGTTTTCCGGATTGGGAACCACGGCCCGGATAATGACGGATCCTGTGGTGGGGTCCACGGTCACATCTGAAAACTGCAGGATCCCGTCCTGGGGATAGGCCGTGCCGTCTTCCATGATGATTTTTACCTGGTTCAGGTCATTTTCCGCAGCATGGTCACGGTTGCCCGTCATCCTTAACCGTTCAATGGTGGACTGGGGCACATCCACGAAAATAGGGTCCAGCTGCTGAATGGCGGCAAGCGGTAAGGGCTGATACGCGGTGACAATGGCGCCTTCCGTGACATTGGACCGGCCGATGCGACCGGAAATGGGTGCGGTGATGCGGGTGTATGCCAGATTGATGCGGGCGGATTTCACCGTGGCTTTCCAGGCGGCAATGTCTGCTTCCACCTGGGTGAGGGCGGCTGCGGCATCATCATAATTCTGACGGCTCACAGCATTGTCGGCCAGAAGTTCCTTATACCGCCGGGCCCGCAGCCGGGTGGCCGCCAGATTGGCTTCGGCCCGGGCAAGGGCGGCTTCGGCATTGTCCAGCGCCGCCTGAAACGGGGCCGGATCGATCTGGTACAGCACCTGGCCGGCCGTGACATTGGCCCCTTCGGTGAACAGGCGTTTTAAAATCAGGCCGTTGACCTGGGGCCGGATTTCCGCCATCCGGAACGGTGCGGTCCGGCCCGGCAACTCCGTGGTCAGCGTGACCTTTTGTGTGCCCACCGTTACCACGGAAACGGCCCGGACTTCTTCTGATTCCGGTTTGGTTTCCTTTTCCGGGTCGAGCCGGCGGGTGATCTGATCACACCCTGTCAATGTGAATCCTGCCCAGATGAACAGAATCAGGAGTATCCATTTGATTTTTGAACATTTTTGCATGCAGCACCTTTATGTCATGTTGTCAAAACCGGTTTTTTGGATGGAATGCCGGTTTGTTAGATTATATTTTCACACTGTCCCAGCAGGATGTGACAAGCAATTCTGCCAGAGAGTCATCGATTGCCACCATCCCCAGAATATGATCCCGCAAAGACCATACAATCGGCGCAAACGTCAGGTTGAAAAAAACCGTTGGCGGCAGATTTTTAATCACCTGCTGGGCCAGTCCTCTTTCATAGAGTTCCATGAAAATATCCGGTTGTCCGGCTGATTTGAAAATCCGGTTCCGGCGATGGGCTTCACCAAAAGGAGAGTAGTGAAACTGCTCGAAATACTTGAAATCCATTGGGTTCTGGGTAAAATAAGTCACCAGGCCTTTGGCAATATGAAAAAAACAGATCCGGACCGGTTCTTCAGAAGGATATTTTTTTGTAAGATAGGCCACCAGTCTTTCTTCGATTTCCTTGTAAATCGATTTGATCAGCACATCCCGGTTTTCAAAATACCGGTAGATGGTGCCCACCCCGACGCCGGCTTTTTCGGCAATCATGGACATGGGTGCCCCGTGAAACCCCTGGGCTGCGATCAGGTCCATTGCGGCCCGGATAATATCCTCCCGCTTTACCTGTTTTGCCATGGCCTGCCTCCTTCTTGTATTAGGAATGAACATTCATTCAGAATATAACAGCTCGTATTTCACGTCAAGGTTTTTTTGATTTGTGACACGTTTGGAACAGGGAAGGGGAAGAATAAAGATTGTTTTTAAATTAACCGCTTTGGGCACCGGATTCCGGACTGAGCGCAGGGATCCGGCGCATGGTTATGGCATGAAACCGGTGATATGAAACAACAGCACCCCATGGCCGGATCGGGGACCGCCAATGGTCATGCTGTGGTTGTTTTTGAGAAGGATCCGGGTTTGAAACACAGCCGTGTTTTTTTTCAGGATCCGGATGTCATACTGGATTCTGCCGCCCTGGCTCCCGGTGGGAGTCAACTGCAAGGTCCGCCGGTCCGGCAGGCGGATTCGCCCGGGCTGCTGAAATGCCAGTGTCAGGGTCTGCTCCTGCAGCAAGGTGTACCCGGTATATTTGAATACGGATTCCAGTTCCGGAACGATCCGCCGCAATGACGGATCAACGGATTCGGACCGGGTGGATGCCTGGATCACCTTGACATTGGTTTTGACTTGATCTGGTGCCGCAGCCGTCTGTGCCGGGCTGCAGCACCAGATTACCCCGGCAGCAATGGCAAGAAACCGGATCAACCTGATAAATGGGATCATGCCTCTTTTATTCATGGTCAGGTCTCCGAATACCAGATAATGGTATGATGGGTATCGGGTGTTTCAAAAATCATGACCGCAGTATAATCGGTATCAATGGATTTGACAATGGCACTGGGGCCGCCAATTACCGGGCCGTCATTAGTCAGGGCAAACACAGTGATGACAAACAGGGCCGCAAGGGATGCGGCAGCCACCAGAAAAGGCCGGACCGGCCGGCGGAAAAACCGGTCAGTCCGGAGAGCGACCGGTTTTTCAGCCGGTTGTTCCAATTTTTCGTGCACCCGGGCCGGGTCAATGGAGACCCCGGGCAGTTCAGTCAGTTCATTGAACGTTCGGGTGACATCCTGAAACTGCGCGGCCAGATGACGGCAGTCCGGACAGGTATCCAGGTGCTGCCGGATCCGCCGGATCTGATGCCGGGAAAGATCGCCGTCCACGTACCGGCTGATCTGTTTTTCTGTATATTTACCGCATGTGTCTGTCATACCGGGGTCTCCTGGGGTTTTTCCGGGTCCAGCACCCGGGCCACCTGTTTTCGGGCGTGATACAGCCGTGAGGCCACCGTGCCTTTCCGGATATGGAGAAAATCGGCAATCTCCTCGTATGTAAGGCCTTCCAGGGCATACAGCACAAAGACCACCCGTGTTTTTTCCGGAAGGTGCCTGACCGCTTCCATGAGCCGGTCCCTGAACTGTTTTTTCTGTATCAGTGTTTCCGGTGTATCCAAAGGCGTGTCTTTTCCTGAAACGGTGTTCTCATTTTCAGCGGTGATGGGGTCATGGTGCCACCTGAACCGCCGTTTCCATTTGCGCTTCCAGTTGAGGCAATGGTTGACCGTGATTTTTCTCAGCCATGTGTAAAGCAGGGCATCCTGCCTGAATGAGTGGATCTGACGAAATACCGTGGTGAACACATCCTGAACAATTTCCCGGCTCTCCTCCACATCCAGGGTGATGCCGTAAGCCACCTTGAGCAAAGGTTTCTGAAACCGGGCCACCAGAACATCAAAAGCATGTTTCCGGCCTTGCCTGAGCTGTTCCACCAGGTCTTTTTCATCCCGGATCCTATCTGCACGCGCATCTGTGTTCACAGCAGTCCATTGCCTGTTCCGGCCGGATTAGTTTCCGATCCACACCCGCACTTCTTTCCTGTATCCATCCCGACCCTTGAATTTATCATGCCGGCTGTTGTTCCATTTTCCTTTCCCGTGGCGGTGGTTTGATTTCCAGCGGGAGTCATGGCCCGGTGCCACCCAGATCTGTCTCACTTCCCAGCGCCCGGCAGGGTGCCGGTCATACATCCGGGGGGTACGGCATTGCGTGCCTCGGTTATCATAGGCCGGGGGCACATGACGGCGCTGAGTTCCCTGGTAAGCATGCGGCTGATTCAGACCCTGGTAAATGACACTTCCCAGCACCACAGCACCGACGCCCAGAAGAAAGCCCTCCCGGGTTTTTCTGTCCGCCTGGGCCGGTGCCGTGGAAAGGCAGATGACCATCACAACCGCCGTCGTAATTGAGATCAAATATTTCATTTTTGAGTGCTCCATTTTTTATGTTACATGTGATACCCTGTTTGTGTAAATAAAAATCAGGGGCTTTTATACCGGGTAGACACCGTAAAAAGAAAAATGTTCAAACAAATGTCTTGATTCTGGATTTAATTTGATTCTGATGGCTCAAGAATCTTAAAACGGAGGTATCAATGATTAAACATATGGTTCGTTACATGATGTTGTTTCTTGCACTCGGATTGATATCCGGTTGCGGATACAACACCATCCAGCAGAATGAAGAAACCGTGTTCAAGGCATGGGGAGATGTGGAATCCAGCCTGCAAAGACGTGCCGATCTTATCCCCAACCTTGTGGAGACGGTCAAAGGGTATGCGTCCCATGAAAAAGAAACCCTTGAAGCGGTGATTGAAGCCCGGTCCAAAGCAACTTCGGTTCAACTGTCCCAGGAGGACTTGGGAAGTGCGGAAGCCATGGAACGCCTCAGACAGATGCAGGGAGGCCTTTCTTCAGCCCTGTCCCGGCTTATGGTGGTTGTGGAAAGATATCCGGATCTGAAAGCCAGTCAGAATTTTCTGGACCTCCAAAACCAGCTGGAAGGGACGGAAAACCGTATCAATGTGGCGCGTCAAAGGTATAACCAGGCCGTGGAACGCTTTAATTTCTCCATCCGGAAATTTCCAAACAGTCTGACCAACAAACTGATGCTCCATCTCGAACGGAAAGAATATTTCCAGGCGGAAGAGACGGCAAAGCATGTACCCAGTGTTAATTTTACCCAATAAACACCCATGACCTGAAAAACCACAACAAATAATGAAAGTGTAAGCTTAACACTTAACACTTAAATCTTTACACTTTCATATAAAGGGAAAGGATTATGCGGAAGAGACATTATATGTGGATGGTCAGCCTCTTGATCTTTTTTTTCGCTGCCCAGACATACGGACTGGAAGTGCCGAAGCTGAACGCGCGGGTAAACGACTATGCGGACATACTGTCTGCCGCCACAAAAAATCAGCTTGAAACCGTACTCAGTGATCTGGAACAGACCGATTCCACACAGATCGCCGTACTGACGATTCCTTCTCTTGAAGGAGAGAATATCGAGGAATACGCCATCCAGGTGGCTGAAACCTGGAAAATCGGCCAGGAAAACCTGGATAACGGTGCCATCCTTATTATTTCCAAAAATGACCGCAAACTTCGCATTGAGGTGGGGTACGGCCTGGAGGGGACCCTGACCGATCTGATGGCCGGACGCATCATTCAGAATATGATTGTTCCGCAATTTAAAGCAGGCAATTTTGACCAGGGAGTGATGGACGGGGTACAGGCCATGACCCAGGTGGTCCGGGGAGAATTCAAGGCAGCAGAAAACAGCCGCCGTCCTGAATCCGGTTCTGCCCGGGGGCAATCAGGCATCTTTGGTTTGATTGTCTTTTTTGTTCTGATCAATATGCTGGGAAGAATCCGCCGGCCCTTAGGGGCCCTGTCCGGAGGTCTGTTTTTTCCCATCCTGGGGGCCATGTTTTTTAACTTTGGTTTTTTATGGCTCCTGCTGCTGATTCCCATAGGTGCGGTGGGCGGACTGGCCATGAGCTTTCTGGGCTCCCCGCTCAGCTTTAATCCGTCTTCTACCCAAACCAGGCATGGGGGCGGATTCTGGCTGGGCGGCGGCGGTGTGGGAAGGGGCGGTTTCGGCGCCTCCAGCGACGCCAGGTATTCAGTTTTCAGGAGGCGGCGGCGGTTTTCGGCGGCGGCGGCGCTTCCGGGGGGTGGTAATCATGAAATCTTTGGCGCAACAGTTTTGTCGGATCAGGACAGGGGAAAAAATTATTCAAACAGTGAGGGGAAATTGGGACAGGAGACTGCCGGTGAAATCGTCCCATGGTGGTTTCAGGGAGCTATTCTATCCCATGGCCGATGTCATCGGCGCAATGGCGTTGCGCTTCCCGTGTCATTGATACTCAGCTATTTCATCGGTGCCTGGCTGTGGATCAGCAACAGAACATGTAGCTTTTTTGGGCATCATAACCATCTGCTTCATGGTCTTTCACCAGACCTGCAAGCACTACCCATGGCTGAAGCGTATGTTCATCTCCCAGAGGGAAATCGAGGAGGGAGTCAAAGAAGGCGGCCATGGTCAGTTTTCTTCGTGAGGGCTATATCAGACCCGGGACAGGACAAGGATTTTGATTTTTATTTCTGTTTTCGAACGAGTCTGGATCCTTGGAGACCAGAGGG
Source organism: Desulfotignum sp. (assembly GCA_018399285.1). GTDB lineage: Bacteria > Desulfobacterota > Desulfobacteria > Desulfobacterales > Desulfobacteraceae > Desulfotignum. The sequence continues at coordinate 56,117 of JAGYOW010000004.1, read as the reverse complement.
CATCAACACCAAGGTATCAAAAGACCAGTGGGATGAAATCATCCGCATGATTACCGATGGCATTCAACGAAAAATCAGGCCGCAGCCATCTGCCAGGCGGTCAAAGAAGCCGGACAACTGCTCAAGACACGTTTCCCCATCCGTTCCGATGATCAAAACGAGCTGAAAAACCTGATTGTGTGGAACAAAATTGAATAACGGAAAAATATCTCTGACCGCCGGTCTTCTGCTGTTGCTGGTCTGTGCTATCTGGGGCGGCAACGCCAGTCGGCGCTTCATCAAATTCAGCAGCAAGGGATACCCCCGTTGCTGGCGGCCACCATCCGGTCCGTGGCAGCCGGGTTTCTGGTGCTGTTCTGGGCCAGATTCAAGGGACGTTCTTTTTCCCAAAGGCGCCCGAAGACATGGTGTGATGATCGGTCTGCTGTTCGGGCTTGATTTTCTGTTTTTATACTGGAGTATTGTGTTTACCACCGCTTCCAGGGCCACCATTTTTTTGTATTCCCATCCGTTCTGGGTGGCCCTGGGTGCCCATTTTTTCGTGGATCAGGACCGGCTGCATCCCGTGAAAGTGGCCGGGCTGATACTGGCTTTTGCCGGGTTGTGGATGGTTTTCAGGATTCAGTCTCCCCTGCTGCCGGAAAACAACTGGATCGGGGATGTGATGTCTTTGGCCGCAGCCGTTTTCTGGGCCGCGACCACATTGTATATCAAACGGATCAGCCAGACCGTGACCGTCAGTCATTACCAGACCCTGTTTTCACAACTGGTGTTTGCCATTCCGATTCTGCTGGCAGGATCACTCCTGTTTGAACATGATTATACCATTGTCCCGGCTGCCGGGGTTCTGTGGGCAATGGCATATCAGATTGTCGTGGTGGCCTTTTTCAGTTACACACTCTGGTTCTGGATGATTCACAATTTTGCAGTGAGCGGGCTGACCGCATTCACTTTTCTGGCCCCTTTGTTCGGTGTTTTTTTCGGTGCCGTGATTCTGTCTGAACCCGCAGGCATCGTGGTCTGGTTGGGCCTGGCCCTGGTCTGTGCCGGCATTTACCTGGTGAACCGGTCTCCGAAGAACAGGTCGTGTGGATGACGGGGTCTGCAAAAATCAGGCAATGAATTTACCGGATACTTTCACTGGGGACGCCGACCTATCCCGGCTGCCGGCAGCAGTCGTGGGATTGCATGCATTCAAACGTACGCAGGTCCATGGCAGGTCTATTCTTTGAAGCAGATGGCCGCGTCTTTGGGCAGGGCCAGTCCGGCACTCACCTCCAGGGCCTTGAAAATCCCGGATATAACCGGGCAGGAAATGTGGGGGATGGTTTTTAACACGGTCTCCAGCAGGATGGAATGAAACTCCCCGGTCTGCCTGTTTTTAAACAGTTCCGCCATCAAATCCATCTCCTGGCCGCCCAGAAGCTCATTGACCTTCTGCCAGTTGGGACACTGGCTTTCCAGTCTGAACAAAGCGTTATAACCATTTGTTTTTTCTGCATACACCAAAGTGGTAAAGCCGCAGATGCCGGCATTTATTTCAACGGTTGTCATTGTGATTTTCCTTTTTTCATATCTTCATCAATGCCTTCAGGGCACGGTCCAGGCTGGGTGAATTTTCTGCCGCACGTTCCGGCTGCCATGAGGTGTTGATAAATTCACACAATACCTCATTATAGAGAGGACCAATGTGGGCGGCCCCTTTCGGCAGCATCTCCTGGTGGATCTTTTTTTTGCCTTTCCTGCGGATCACGGTCAAAAGGTGCTGTTTGGGGTCGTCCAGTTGATCAGGGGTCTTTGAAAAATTGTCGCCGGGAATTTTAATGTAATCAGCCCAGGCTTCATGATCTGCCAGTATCCAGGATTCCACCTCCCTGACAGCCACCCTGAAAATACATTGAGGCGGAAGATCAACAGGAATTTCCCGGGGGATGGCGAACCAGTCCCGGATCAGGGCACACGGGCATTCTGCTTTGTCAAGATCCGTCAATACGAATGTGTGGCTCCCGGCCTTTGCCATGCTCAGGAAAGTGCGGCATTTACTCTTGATGGCCCCAAACCCTCTCATGACAGCAGGGAATCCCTTTTGAAAAACAAGACGGTTTTTCAATCTGGCATTTCTGGCCGCTACGAGTTTGTCTGCTACAGCGGCGCTGGGCGTATCTTCAACAAAGGCAAAGCAGTAGACATCTGTCATGTCAGATCCTCTGGACGGTTACGGCTGTTTGCGGCAAAAGTATGTCAGCGGGTGAGAGTCCGGCTTTCATGGCTTCGATATCAGCTTCAGAGGGCGGAGTGATCCTGGTGGCTTCGCCACTTTGACCGGGCTGGAGTATCAGGAAATTGCCGTCGATGCTTTGGCTGGACAGCATCACTTCACTGTGGGTGCTCACAAGAATCTGACCGCCGGTTTTCTTCCGCTGCCTGGTTTTGTAGAGCAGATCCGGAATCTGTTCGACTATGGCATTGTGGAGTGACAGTTCAGGTTCTTCCAGAAGAATCATCCGATTGGAAGAAAGCAGGGTCCACAGCATGGCCAGCAGCCGCAATGTGCCGTCGGAAAACTGATCTTCTCTCTGCCATCCCGCATTGGGACGCCAGTGGTTGTATAACATTTCAAGGTGTGGCCTGCCCGTGGTATCGTCTATTTTGAACTGCAGTTGCTCCAGATTGGGGATGACCTTTTTAAGAATGTTTTCAATGGTGCGGAGACGATAGTCGCGGGAGCGCTTTTGTGTGCCTGAAATTTCTTCCAGAAGTCCCTGACCGAACGGATCAGACTCCAGGTGTCTCAACGAGAGCTGGTCACTGAATTTCAGAAGCTGCGGTACCAGGTGCAGGTATAAGACATCAGAAAAGAAATTCGACACCTCCCGGTATTCCCGGTTCATATTTATCTGTTCCAGGTGTGTCTGAATTTTTCTCTCAGGGTCTGCTTCATCATCCGGATCAGGACGTGCCACCAGCTGCGTCCCTTTTTTCCATACCTCTTCTTTGATAACAATCGGCCGCTGCTTTCCTTTTCCTTCATAGTTGATCCACAGCTTGTAACACCAGTCCGGCGGTTCTCCGGTATTGTGCAGATTTTCCCGGAATTCAAACTCCAGTTCTACCCAGGCCGGTTTTCTTGCCATAGGCTGCGTATTTTCCAGCCCTCGCGCGGGTCAATGGCCTGCTGGGGGGAGCCACCACCCTTGGGATTGACGATGTCCCTCATGAAGCGGAAGATATCCAGCGGGTTGGATTTGCCTGACGTTGGGACCTATCAGATAGACAGTCTCTTTGAGGTCTACATCGGCGCTGGTAAATGCGCCAGTTCCTCAGTTTTAAATTGGATATGTACATACCTGTTCTCCATTCATAATCAGCCGCTCGGTTTTCTACGCCGCCTGAATCCAATCTTACTTTATTTACGCGCTATCGTCCATTGATCGATTCCATGATCTGCTTGAAACTGTCGACACCGGCTTCCAGATTTTCAATGATCTCTTCAGCCAGCACATCGGATCAGGCAGGTTGTCCAGGTCTGCCAGGATTTGAGTTGAATCCTTCCAATGGTTCGTTTATGACCACAACGTCTTTTTTACCAAAGGTTTTTCGATGAACCGTCACCGTGAACAGACACTTGTCCCGGTCATCTGCAAAATCGATTTGCGGCCATGCCGCCAGGGCGCGATCCCGGAGCCCTGGCCGTGGTAGGAGCAGCAGCCCCTTGGCCACATAGGAAACCAGAGGATCGGGTTCCGGATGTTGGCGTTCCCCGTGCGGATCTTGTCTTCTCCGCAGTCGGGTTGTCAGGCAGATGCCCCGGACTGATGATCTCGATGCGGTTGTCATGAACCATTTCAACCTGATGGCGCGCTCACCAAGATAATCCCGGTGTATAGGGCATTGACCAATAGCTCCTCGAACACGCTTTCCGGGATTTCCGGCGGGCAGGGCATTCACACCCCGTCCTGCCTGGATCTTATGCAGGTTCGCATCCACAAAGGCGGGGCATCTTCAAGTATATTTTCGGCGGGGGCCCGGCAAAGTCGCTGTATCCACATAGTCGGTCACGTGAATCTGATCTCCGGGATAGGGGATCGTCTTGACCACGAGCTGCGGCTTAGCGATGGGCACAGGGTCTTTTCAGCAAACACATCAGCAACCCTGCCAGGTTCAACGCGCCGTCATCCGTGGCCAGGTTCATGTTCTGAAGCAGGCGCATCAACTCTTCCGGATCATCCGGATATGCCTGCTGATAAACGTCTCGCGAAAATCCTGGAACCGCAGCTTATCCAGCTGGTCGATCCCAGCCCGGGTCGGCGGCTCATCCGCATGGAACTGGCTCGTGCTGTCTTGCGCCAAGGGCGATCTGGGTCCTGAAGTTCCTCGATTTTCATTTTTTCAATTTCCATTCGGTGTAATGCCGGTTTTTTCCGCCAGTCTTTTGGGGTGCAGGATTGGCCTTCGGTTTCTTTTTTTGGCTTCAATCACGCCGACAGGGTTGCGATCCACAAAACAAGGATATAATCCGCCGGCCCCACATCGGTCTGATATTCCCGGACGGCAAGCCCCGGACCAGGCCCAGTTGATGGCTGTTTTATCCACAACCAGCTGGCAGGAGCGCTCAAGCATGGTGTCGATGTTGTATCGTGCTGTTTGTTCGGGTGTTTTGTTCATATTATATCTTTGTCGTTATCTCGCTTTGCATAACCTGCTGGCAATGGAGCGTAGCGGAATTGACGATCCCAAGTTAATGCGATGGTTATGTGGTCTTTTTCATTTCTTTTTAAGCACTTCCCGTTTTTATAGATCACATCTTCGAAGGAGCAATGGGTTTTGTACAGTCAATCACTACGATATTGAATTGGTACTTCTTCGGAATGTTTTTCGAGTAATATTTTTAGGTTGTCTATTGAATCATATTTTGCAGGCTGACCAAAATTGCTGTTCTTGAACCAAAAGTACGAAAAATGCCAGTAATGCCTTGTCGCTTCGTCTTTAAGATACTGCGAAGTTGCTGAGTCAGGCCATTTACCAGTTTTCATGGTGCGCTTTCTTGAGTTCTATCCCAACTTTGAACAACCTGCCGCCATATGTGTGGCTGCAAGAGAATCAAGGCTGCCATTTGCTGCAACGATCTCCCCTGCTTATCTGGATGCCTTTTTACCTCAAGTATAGGCCCCTAAGATGGCTCTTAATCGAGTGGTTGGATGTCTGTCTCTTTTCGCGGCTTTTTAAAGCCAAAGTCGTTCCATAAAAATCCGTAGATTCCGCCAAGCTCGATTTGCTTTTTTTTACTGTCAGTTCAAGGATCGGATGATAAAATCACGAAAAGTGCCAGCAGAGACAATTTCAGTATCGAGCATGAGCTTTCGAATTTCAGGAAATTCATCAAGAAGAAGGTCCATGCGTGCAATTTTTCAAAGGTAGCGCTCTTTGACGCGCAGATAACTGTCTAAGTTGGTGATGGTGTTCACCTTATGAAAATGCTGGTGCCATATTGATCCTGATAATTAACAAGGTAGTTTGAGATGAGATTGATGTTGATATCTTCACGTTTTATTTCAATCGGCAGCTCGTCTGAATGCTCGCTGTGTAGTTTCAGAAGCGGTTCAACGATTCGGTCTTTATGTGGATAATATTTCCTGCCGAGCGTCGCTTCCTTTTCCTCGAAATCCAATATAGGAAATTCTGTTATCAACCAATTCAAAATCAGGGTGGAAAAATTCATTCAAAGTAATCCTGACAATTGCTGAATTGCCGATATTTCAATTGCATCAGAAAATATGGAGGTTGGCATGCCATTGATGTTCTGTTGAAGGCTGTTCAGGAACAGAATACTGGGTCGTCGAACAGGTGCCTGAGCCTGATGAACTCGATTGTATACCCTTCAGGATATTCAAATTTGCTGTAAGATTCTTCTGGTTCATAATGAATAACAAAAGAGATAACTGTCTTAACATTCGGGTAATCTACGTTTTCAAATCTGAAGTTCTGTTTGTCAGGTTCAGCTAGTTCAATCGAGAAATTCTTGAGCTCGACTTTTTCCGGCGAAAAATTAAGCATCTCATCAAGCACAGTATATTTTGCTTCACCTATAACGCTGCCGCACTCAATCACCGTTCGCGGATGTTCTCCTTTGAGCGACCAAGAACAGGTTATTATAGATGACAAGGCAATGCAGGAACTATGTTTATTACCTGCTGGTCACTCTCAATCCCTTTTTCAAAATATGTATCAAGCGATTGATATAGAAATTTGAAGATGTCAACGAACTTGTTTGTGCTATGAGCACCTCAATTCTGCCCCGAATATGCCTTACCAAGATGTTGTTGAGAGAAACGATATTTTTGATTTTCATCAGTTTTTGGTGCCTGCTCAGCGATCGAAGTTCTGAAAGCACCGAAAGCTGTTCTCTAACATCAAGTACTTCATTGCCTTTTGTTCAGACGGCTCACGAATTACGTCAAAGAATTTTTCAATTTAGAATTGTGTTTTCAGCATTCAAGATGTTAATCTTGTGATGGTTTTCGAGGCTTGGTGTTGCGATTGCGCGTGTGAAGGCTCAACAGGCCTATGAAGTGGCCCGTACTGCCTTTTGTAAATCTGTACAGACATCAGAAAGAAGTGTATTGGACATTTCGCCAAGGCTTACTAATCGCTTTCACCGTCTTTAGTATGGCCAGGGAATTAGTTGAACTAAGCGACCTGTTGGATCCAGTAATAACATATTTACGAATGTCTGTAGATGGATAAAGCAAAACAGACCGGAAATAAACGTTTAGGAGATTGACAAGCCTATTTAGGTTAAGCAGTACCATCTTTTCTATTAGACGTGTATCCTCTAAACTCCTTAATATTATCAAAAAATTCGTTTTGATTTAATTTTTGAGATAGTCTTTCGTGTTCATATCCCTCTCTTCAACCATTATGCTTTGCTTTGATTCACAATTTTGTAAAAAAAGCTGAGGGGCCAGGCCTTTCGCCGCGCAGCAGCGGGAACAAGCTATTGTATTTTTCCGTTTCATCACGTGTTTTTGAATGTTATCCGACCATAGGTGAATTAGTTCAAACCAAGGAAACCCTCAATCATAGAGTTTCTAAATTTATCATAACTTGCTATCATGAATTCTGCAAAAGCTCAACAATTACTGGGCATCCATGAGCGGACAGGGCAGGCAATTGGATCTGCTCAGTTACACACCTGGTTGCACGCTTGTAAAGTAGATGACCACCAGGAGGCAGTCTTTCTTCCCTAAGCTTTTCCGGCATGGGGGCCTTCCTATGATGGTGCGGTCGCAGGCTCTTGAAACAAACAGGCGGACATTTTCGGGCGGGGCCACGGTCTGGGACAAGGTGGTGACGCCACGTCCCAGGCACCGGCAATGCACGGGTGAGGGTGGATCAGGGGCGGGGTTTTTGGCACATTCCGAGCTGATTTTATTGAGTGGTTTGCAAAAAAAGGAAAAATAATCCCACAACGGTCGAACATAGGTTGGTTTTCCTTGATCTGGAGGATGAGGTGATGAAGAGTTTATCCAGATTTGAGGCTATAATAAAAATCAAACCGGCATCAGGGTTTTACGTATTTTATAGGAGAGCAGGCCATGGCGGGGCGGACCGAATTAAAGCATTGTTGCAGTCACACAGCGAGGAGACGATCAGCGTTTCTACTCCATCGCCATGCGGGTGCCGCCCATGAAGCCAAACGCGGCCACGGCAAACTGGCCGAGCTGCGCGCGCTGATGGCCGGGCCAAAAGCGTCAGCGCATTGGACAGACGGTCCCGAACCCCATCCCGATAGGCCTTCAGGAAGCACCAGATCTGTTTGTCGTGTCTATCGAAGCTGCGGCTTGCGGACATGATTCTGGAAGACAACCTTTCCCGGCAAATCAAAAAAGTCATTCGTGAGCGGCGCCATGCGGCGGACCTTCTGTCCATGGCCTGGCACCCGCCAGCGGCTTCCCAGCTGCACGGTCAGACCTCCCGGTACCGGCAAAACCATGTCGGCATCTGTGCTCGCCGGTGAACTCGGGTTTCCCTTGTGCCGGGTCCGGCTGGACGGCCTTTTGACAAAATCATATGGGAAACCGCGGGCAAGCTGCAGGTCTTTGATGCGGCAACCAGACCCCGGGGCCTTTACTTTTTGATGAATTTGATGCCATTGGATCCCAGCGGGGTCTGCTCCAACGATAATGGGAGAAATCCGGCGGATTCTGAACAGCTTTCTGATGATGATCAGTGGGATCAATCCCACAGCCTGATTGTGCAGCGACAAATCACCCCGGCATTCTTGACCCTGCTTTTTCCGAAGATTTGATGATGTGCTGTACTATTCCTGCCGGATAAACCACGCATCACCAGCACTTTTAAGCGAATTATCCCATTCTGCTGCAAGAGATATCTGGCGGCGTCTGGCTGATCCGGCAGAAGAGTTGAGTTATGCAGAAATCAGCCGGGCATGTGATGAAGCTTTGAAACATATGTTTTGCCAACAAGGAGCCCATATCACGGGAGCAGCCGTCGAAAGATGCTGATTGAACGGAAAAGCATGAAAGGCCGATTGCTGCAAGGATAATGACCGGGTGAGAGAGATCAATTGCTGGTTACCGGAACAGTCAGTATCTGAATTTGTTGATGATTTAATGGTTGATTGAATGGGCCGGATAACCGGACTCTGCTGTCACAAAGTCGGGAAAAACGGATGTCCACTATTTTCAACCCTTTCAATCTCCCGGGTGAATACAATTACCAGAAATGCAAATTTTGCATTTCTGGTAATTTAAAACAGATCCGGTAACAAATCATCCCAAATCTCTTGTACTCAAAGGGTTTCAGCGGTTTTCTCAAAGGGTTGATGCAAGAGCCCCCTACTAATATTTTCTATCCACACATGGCAGGGTCCATTTTGTCGGTCAATAAAAAACAGGGAATATGATCGGTTGATGCTGGAAGAGCCCTTATATCAGGTGTTTTGAGTCTGTTCAGGTGATTGGGGAAAACAGGATTGTCAGAAATACAAAAATTTGTATTTCCGACAATCATCAAATGAAAAGATGCCGGTATCCCTCACGGATAAAGGGATTCAGCGGAAAGAAGCAATCTGATGACTGCCCTGACGTTTCTGTGCCGAATCTTACATAAACTCTGATCCTGAAATTGATTTACAATGTCCAGGGATGCTGTTATGTAGAGTTGTTTGATCCATCAACCAACAGGAGTTTACGAATGTTTTTCAACGGATTCTGCCGCCGCCGCCACCCTGTCACAGCTGATCGGCTGTCGGAACAATCACACGGCATCATCAAACCCGCTCTCCCTGATTTTTTGTTCAGGAGGACACCGGAACTGTGCAGTTGTGCAGCATCTTTTCCGGGCAATCGCGGAGGGCATCCATCACAGGCGGAATTATTATGGAAAAACGGATATCCATCATTGGGTTGAATCTGTCAGTATTTTTGTTCATGTTCGGGGTCGGGATGATCGTCCCTTTGCTGCCCCAGAAAATCATTACCTTTACCGGGTCTTTAAAAACCGTCGGCTATCTGGCCTCTGCGTTTGCCGTCCCGTTTGTATTGCTCCAGTTTCCCACAGGGCGTTTGTCTGACCGGTATGGGTGCCGGCGTTTTCTGGTGGCCGGGTACCTGATCTGTTCCGCTTCCGGGCTCATATACTGTTTTTCACAGACCCAGGCGATGATCTTTTTTGGGCGGCTGCTCCAGGGAATCGGTGAAGCTCCCTTGTGGGCCCTGGCACCGGCCCTTTTGTCCATGCTGTATCCCGCAGCCAAGGGAAAAATGATCGGGGCCTACAATGCATCGCTCCATCTGGGGCTCACCCTTGGCAGCGGCTTCGGAATTCTGATGGCCGGGGTGTGGGTGAAAAATGAACCTTTTGTGCTGTTTGCCCTGTCAGGGCTCCTGGGGGCTTTTCTTATTTTTGTGACGGTCAAAGATCCCCGGGCAGAAGGAAGCGGGGTTGAGACGGCCCTGGATACCGGCGGGCTTAAAAAGATCCTTGCCTATCCGGGTATCCTGGCCGTGTTCTCGGGCATTATTCTGTATGGGGCCGGATACGGGATTTCCCTGACCGTGCTTCCCGGTTTTCTGATCCAGGAAAAAGGATTTACACAGGCCCAGATTGGCGGGTTTTTCACCCTGTTTTATATCGGCATCAGCCTGTCCCAGATCATTACGGGCCCCGTATCCGACCGGCATGGGCGGACCAAGACCATGATCTTGGGGCTGTTCATGATCACTGCGGGCCTTGGGATGTTTCCGGGCAGGGCCGGGTGGGGGATTTACCCCTGGCTTTTTTTAGCCAGTTTCGGGCTGGGCGTGTTCTGCGTGTCCGCCCTGTCATGGCTGAACAATGTTGTGGCGGATTCTTTGAAAGGCACCATATCCGGCGCGTTCTATCTGTTCTGGGGAATCGGATTCTTTGTGGGCCCGGCAGCCCTGGGGATGTTCGGGGAAGCGGCCCGGGGCTTTACCGGATTCCATGTTCTGGCGCTGCTTTTTTTGTTGCAGGCATTGTTACAATGGGGGCTTGGATACTGGAGCAGAAATATCTGACCGCACAGCCGAAAGGTGTGACAGCACTTTTTTCTTGACTAAAGCGGTCCGCAGCTGATACCGGTGTACCTGGTTGTGCAGCAGCAAAAAAGGAGGATATCGTGCCGGAATATCGTCTCACCCATGCAGTAACCGATATCACCGGCAGGGAGTTACTGGCCGCAGATACCCGCTTGACTCTGCCGGTCCTGCAAACGCTTGCCGGAGAACACAAAACAGCCTTTCCTGGCTGCAACCTGCTGAGTTATTGCCGGGTGCAGGCCGATATGGTGGATTTTTTAAGGGAGCCCCCCTATGATGTGATTTTTCACGGAGCTGATCGTCATCAGGCTATTTTTGATATCGCCGGCGATGTGGTCATGCCTGAGCCGGTGCTGATATCACTCTATCATTTCCGTCAACTGGATTTTTACACCTATCGCCATATGCTGCTGGTTTTCGCTCTTTCCATCCTTATCGCCCGGGAACTGATCGATGACCGGGCGGCCCTGCTGCAGGAGGTCATGGCCGGTCCCATCCATGATATCGGCAAGCTGTGCGTACCGCCGGCCATTCTTACTAAAAAAACCCCGTTAACCCCCTCCGAGATTGTCCACCTGCGGCACCACGCCCTGGCCGGATATGTGCTGCTGACCCATTTTTTCGGCGAACACGAGAATCTGGCGGCCCGGGTGGCCAGAGACCACCATGAGCGTAAGGACGGCAGTGGCTATCCGTTGGGAAATCCCATCGACAACCTGATGATCGACATCATCATGGTCAGCGACATATACGATGCCCTGATATCACCGCGTCCCTATCGCCCCGTGTCCTACAACAACCGTACCGCTCTGGAAGAGATCACCCACCAGGCCATGACGGGCATCATCAGCAAGACCGTGACCCGGGTATTGATTTCCCTGAACCGTCGCTTGAAGCCGCATTACAGCAGCTGCACACTTTCCAGCGAACGCAGAGGGCTGCCGCCGAAGGACAATGTTTACGGACGCAAGAGCGAAGACAGCAGCGACCCTGCGTAATTTCGTTGTCCCAGGTAACTATATTAATTTTTATGATCCCAGTCCCTGGCTGATCAGGGTGACCGGGTGGACCACGGTCAGGTTGTCTGTTTCAGACAGGCTGCCGTGAAGGTTGATCCGGCACACCGGGCAGTCCGTGAGCCAGAAGTCAGCCCCGGCGGCCCGGGCGCCGGCCAGTTTTTTGGCCATCATTTTTTTGGAGATGTCCGGGTATTCATAGAAAAACGTGCCCCCGCCGCCGCAGCAGGCCGCTTCATCCGGAACCGGGATATAGTCAAAGCAGGGCAGGGCCTTGAGAAGCGCCTGTACCTTTGCCAGGGAATTGAAGCTGTTTTTCGAATGACACGGGGCATGGTAGATCACTTTGTGCTTCGAGATGTCCGAAGTCATGGCAGCGGCCAGGTCATTGATGTGGTCATGGAGAAACGAAAGAATATCCCGGGTTTTCTGGGCGATCAGGTCCGGCATGCCCGGGATGATTTTTCGGGTCAGGGCTGCGGCATGGCCGTTGCCGGCCGGGATGTTCATTAAAGCGGGGTATTCATCTTTCAGGGCCGCCCCGCAGGTGGTGCAGTCCACGATCACGGCATCGCAGTTTTCTGCGGCTGCATCCAGGGCGTTTTTTCGGGTATGGCCCCCGTGTTCCCCCATGGCCTTCTGGATCGCCGCCAGGTTGACAGCCATGTTTTCACAGGCCCGGTCCCTGGCCCCGTGGAACATCATGGGGATGCCGCAGCAGGTCTGGCTTTCCGGGATCACCACCTCATACCCTAAACGGGTGAGGATATGGACGGTGGCCTGTCCCGTGTCGGCAAACACATAGTTGGTGGCGCATCCCGTGAAATAGATCACCCGTCCTCTGGGGTTGCCCCTGGCAAAAGATACCCGGGGCAGGGTGCTGCGCAAAGGCCGGCGGTTCATCTCTGGAAACCGGTGAACCGGGATGGTGCCGATCCTGTATTTTTTTTCCAGGGCTGCCGGGGTGAGGCCCCGGCCGATTCTGGCCAGGCCGGCCCACATGCGCAGGCGGTATTCTCTGGCCAGCAGATACACCAGACTTCTTATGGCCGGAGGTTCCGGTAAAGACCGGGCCAGCTGTTCCCGCATCTCCATGAATCTGGCATAGTGATTGATGCCGGATGGACACACAACCTTGCAGGCCCCGCACATCAGGCACTGGGACACCAGGTCCTTGAGCAAAGGCGAGGCGGTCAGATCTTTTTTTTCAAACGCCTTGATGAGCTGGAGCCGGGCCCTTGGAGAGGCCTGTTCCTGCTTGATCACCTGGTACACCGGGCACACGGACAGGCACAGTCCGCATTTGCCGCAGTTTCGGATGGGCGTTCCCGTCATACGAATTTTCCCGGGTTCAGGATGTTGTCCGGATCCACGGCCTGCTTGATGGTTTTCATGAAATCAATGGTGCCCGGGTCCATGACCAGGGGCAGGTATTTTGCCTTGGCCAGGCCGATGCCGTGCTCCCCGGACAGGGTGCCTTCCAGATCCGCCGCGGCCCGGAAGATCTCGTCAAATACGGCCATGACCCGCTCCCCATTCTTCGTTATTGCTTTTGTCCGCCGGGATCATGGGGTGCATGTTGCCGTCCCCGGCATGGGCCAGAATCCCCACCTGCAGATTGGTGTCTGTCAGCGATCTGTATGATGCGCCGTGCCATTCCGGGACCCGGCTCACGGGCACGGTGACATCTTCGGAGATAATGTCCGGGGCCGGCTTGGCAAACACGCGTAGGCTGAGGCGCCGGGCCGTCCACAGCCGTTCTCTGTCAAACAGATCCAAAGCTTCCTGGATATGGACGGCATGGTGGGCTATGCAGCTTTTCTAAGATCAGCCGGATCTGTTTGTCACAGGCTTCCGCCACCCCGTCCACCTCGATGAGCAGGGGTCCGGCCGCCTCCTGTCAGGCCTAAGCCGGCCTTGTCTCGATGGCGTTCAGGGTGAGCCGGTCCATCAGTTCCATGGCTGCGGGCGGATCCCGGACCCGATGATGTCCGTGACCGCCGTTGCCGTGTCATCCGGAGTCGTTGAACGTGGCCATGATGGTTTCACGGTTTCCGGCACAGGCACCACCTTGAGGATCGCTTTGGTGATCAGTCCCAGGGTGCCCTTCAGACCCGCAGAACAGGGCCGCCAGCTTGTATCCCGTGACATCCTTGATGTTTTTGCTGCCGAAAGGTGATCACCTTGCCCGAGGCCAGCACCACCTCGAGCCCAGGATATAATCCAGGGTCACCCCGTATTTCAGGCACCGGGGCCGCCCGCGTTCTGGGCGATGTTGCCGCCGATGGTGGACATGTTCATGGACCCGGGGTCCGGAGGAAAGAAAAATCGGTCAGGCGCCAGGGCTGCCTGGACATCGGCATTTACACGCCGGGCTCCACAATAATGTGCCGGTCTTTGGTGTTGATCTCAATGATGTCGGTCCATTTGGGAAAAACTGATCACCAGGCCGTGGCGGGCGGTATAGGGCCACCGCACACCGATGTGCCGGCGCCTCTGGCCGTGACCGGGAGCTGGTGGGCCGATGCCAGGGCCAGAATTTGCGACACCTCTTCCGTGGTTTCGGGAAAAATCACAGCTTCGGGCATGGATTCTTCCACAAATGCATCATAGGCATAGCAGAAAAGCTGTTCTTTTTTGTCCAGCCACCGGGCAGGGTCCACAATGGCCAGAAACTGGTTTTGTCAGGTCAGTGATATCAATGCCGTCTCCTTTTTTATCCCAGGTCTGTTGGGGCCGGCCCCCTATTTGAGCAGCCAGTGGGGCAGGGCCAGGGAAATCCATTTGGGATATAGGTGACCAGCATCAGGCAGGCCAGCATGATCCAAAAGAAACGGGGCCACACCCCGGGCAATGAGGCCACAATAGGTGCTTTGGTAGCGAGGCCACAAAACAGATTCAGACCAAAAGGCGGGGTGAAAAGGCATGCCCATCTGGATGTTGAGCACCATGACAATACCGAAATGCACCAGGTCGATGCCGTACCGGTTCAGGGTTTCTAAAAACAGCGGGGCCAGAATGAGCATGGCGGACACATCATCCATAAAGCATCCCAGAATCCAGAAACAGCAGGTTGACCGTGAGCAGAAACATCAGGGCGTGTCAATGTATCGGATAATGATATCTGCCAGATGATGGGGAATCTGTTCGGCTGTGAGCAGCCAGATAAAGAGTCATGGCACATGACAGAATGAACAGGCAGGCCGACAGAATGGCGGCGCTTCCGACGCCGGTCAGGTCTTTGATGCCGAACTCTTTATAAGATGCCATTTCCACCGACAGGGCATACACCACGGACACGGCAGCAGCCTCCGTGGGCGCAATGAACACCCCGGAATAGATGCCCCCAGCACAATGAACGGCAGCATCAACGCCCAGATGCCGTCTTTGCCCGTTTCAATCAACCGGGACACAGAGGCGTTTTGGTCAATGCGCCGAAGTTGTGCTTTGGCCCACAAAAAGGTGTACACCATCAACGAGAATCCGATGAGCAGCCCCGGTATCACCCCGGCCATGAAGATTTCCGCCACGGACACGTTCATGACCAGGCAGTAAAGAATCATGGGAATGGAAGGCGGAATCACGATGCCTAAGGCCGGACACCGTGATCAGGCCCAAGGAAAATTTTTCCCCATACCCGGCCTTGATCAGGGCCGGGATCATGATAGCGCCGATGGCCACCACCGTGGCAGGGGAAGACCCTGAGATGGCGGCAAAAAGATGCAGGCCAGGATCCCGGCCATGGCAAGGCCCCGGGAAACCATCCCACCGGGCATTGACAGAGCCGATATGAGCCGCCTGGCGTAACGCCCCGGGTCATGATGGCCCGGCCAGGATGAAAAACAGGGGATGGCCGGGAGCACGAAGACTGGTCAGGGCGTTGAAGGGAACAGCTGCTGGGTGATGATGGTCAGCGGGGTGTTGGAAGAAAACACCGAGGACATAAGGGTGGTCACGCCCAGGATCACGGCAATGGGCACGCCTGAAAACAGGAGCACAGTAAAGCACAGGCCAATGAATAAAAAATCATGGTGTCTGCCTTTTCACATGTCCCTGGCAAAGGCGGTGATCAAAAACCGGATTCCGATGAACGCAAAAACACGGGGATGGGAAGATAGGCGATATACATGGGAATCTGCAAAAGTGGGGAAGTGGTTTCATATCCATGCATGCATAACGATTTTCCAGGAATGGTACGCCACAATAAAGAAAAACCCGGCGGCCAGGCTGTTGGTGAAAGTCGGACCCGGCCCTGCCCGGGGCGGTTTCATGTGGGTGACCAGAAGATCCATGGTAAAATGGCTGCCCGTGCGCACCCCGATGGATGCGCCTGAAAATGCCACAAATTTCACGCCGATATACCGGCCAGTTCCTCAAACCAGGTAGGAATAACTGAACACATACCTGGAAATGACCTGGACAGATCGATCAGGGCCAGGATCCAGAATGGTCTACCAGGGTGATCTCTTCCACACATTGAATAAAACAAAAAACCGTTTACATCCGGTGGGTTTCAATTTTCCAGCACAAAATCAAACAGATCTGATCCCCGATTTTTTGCGGTATTTGTCCCAGACGGGGTCATGGCTTTTGCGGAACATTTCGCGCTCTTGTTCAGACAGGTCAATGATTTCCAATGTTGTTGGCCCTGGCATAGGCCTCCACGGACATGTTGAGTTTGGGCAACGACTCATGCAGGGCCGCTGTGACCGTCCGGTTGATGTGAATGGACTGCCGGGCCGCGTCTTTGAAAATCTGCTGCTGGGCGGGTCAAACTTTCCCAGTAATCCACGAATACAATAATGACACATTCCGTGACACAATGCTGGGTCCGGGTCATATTGCGTCACTTCCGTGAATTTCATGAGAATGGAGGTGATCAGCGGATTTTCCTGGGCGTCGATCACACGCCGGTCTGCAAGGCATTGTAGGTTTCAGGAAACGGAATGGCCACAGGAGATGCTCAGCTGCCGGAACGTGTCCAGATACGTGGGCGAATTCATGACCCGGACTTTAAGGCCTTTGATGTCATCCGGGGTCCGCACCAGGCGTTGTTATTGGAAAAATCCCGGAATTCATTTTCCGTCCATCCGATGGCAATGAATCCTTTTGGGAAAATAGGAAAAATGCGTTCCCTGAACCTTTGGGTCATCAATGGTGGCATACAGGGTCTGCCGGTTCCGGGAACAGAAGCAGCATATCAGAATACTGCACTGGGGCACGAAATTTTGAAGCACGGCCGTGGCAGCCTTATTTCCAGGGTGCCGGCCTGCTGTTCGGCCAGAGAGCGTTCCCGCCCAGCTGCCCGGCCGGGAATGTGTGGCAATGTCAATGTCACCACCGGTTTTTTTCTTTCACATAATCAGCAAAGGCATCCACACCCTTGGCCTGGCCGTGAAACGGCGGGGCCACATGGCCGAACTTCACGGTAGGGCAAATGCCGGTTGAAAAAATCCCATGAAAAAAAAAAAATACCAGAAAGACCATGCCGGACCGGTAAAAACCCGGTTTGATATGTGATGTTTTCATGCAAACGGCTCCTTGTTTTACAAAAAAAAGGGGGGTTCGGCAGATATTGAAAATTTTGCCGGCCCCCTTTGTTTAATCAAATGTGAAACCAAGTGTTACATAGCGGTTTCCGGGTGGAATACATTGACTTCTTTCAATCCCAGGTATTCCCGTTCATTGGGACCTAAAATACCCAGAGACAGACAGATCAGGGTCCACATGTGTACCACGGGGTAATTGCTGCCATAGTGTTCGCTCAGTTCATGGATCTGGGCATGGCAGTTGTGGCACCCGGCAATACAGTAGTCTGCGCCTGTGGCTTTGATCTGTTCATCTTTGATTTTTGCCGTAGGCCAGGCGGCGTTCATCCTTGAACCCGGACTGCAAGGAATCCACCGCCGCCGCCGCAGCAGTAGTTGTTGGAGCGGTTGGGCTGCATGTCGATGAAGTTTTCTTCACCCACCACGGATTTGACCACAAACCGCAGGTCTTCGGCAATGGGATCCCCATAGCTTTTCCGAACGATCTGGCAGGATCCTGCACCGTGAATTTGATCTTCAGGTCCTTGTTCAGTCGGAATTGACTTTAAGTTTGCCTTCCCGGATCCATTTGGCATAATACTCACTTAAATATTTTTGACTTCAAAGTTGTGTTCCAGGTTGAGATTTTTCAATGGTCCGGCCCGGACTGAGAAAGTGACGATGCCCTCACTCGGTGAGGAACGTTTTACACCCCAGCTTATTGGCCTGATCCACACTGGTTTTGGTAATATGCTTCCATCCGTCGTCATCGGCCAGGAACATGCAGTAGTTTTCTCCGGCCCAGCCTTTGCTGCCGTACGTCCAGTCCACACCGGCCAGGTGCAGGATCTTCCACAACGGCACCAGTTCGTCGGGTTCAGTCACCCTCTACTCTGGAACTGGTTCAGGAAAAATTCTGCGCCCTGTTTGTCAATGGGAGCTTCCATGTCTGCAAATTCAGGCTGGGCTTCCGGTATTCTTCAGCACATCCTCGACCACGAACTCAAAGTCCTCTTCCGTGGTGCCCATGGCAGAGGTGGTGTCGTTTCTCAATGCCATGTCGCAGGAACCCAGAATCCCTTTGGGCCGTTCTTCCCTGGGCCGCAAAGCCCGGGCGTTGAACACCAGCTGGGGAATGTCGATTTTCATGGGGCAGACATAGATGCACCGCTGGCACATAGTACATCAGGGCCAGTCTGAGGCGGCAATTTCCTCGTCCATGCCCAGGAACAGCCATGCGCAGAAATTTGCGCCGGGTCCATATCTCTCAAGCCTGTTGCAGGACATCCTGATGAACAGGCGCCACAGGTCAGGCAGGCGTTCAGATTTCCGCCTTCCGGCAGAATTTCCTTGACCTTGTCAATAAACAAACTTCGGGCCTTTTTTGCCAGTTTTATCACCGCTTCTGCCATGAATAGTTCCTTTCTTTATCAATCATTCGGTCAAATGATTTATATGGTTTATCTTTTCATTCGGTTGTCATCAATGGTAGTCATGGGTGCCCAGAACCACCTGGGTGCCGGTCTTTCCTGAATCAATGCCCTTAGAGTCTTCCGGTGACGTATAAGGACATCCGGGTTTGGCATTCACAAGGCAGGGCCGTAGATCTTGTCCGGTTTTGATCTCTCCGAGAGTTTGGCTGCCATGCCCAGAGACGGCAGCACGGTCCGGCCGGGGCATTCACATTTAACAAACGCCACCACGGCAGCCGGTGCATCCCCAACGTCCTATCGATCCAGGCCGCGCGGCCTTGAGACAACGCCATTCTCCGGGACATCCATATCCCTGATCCATGTATGAGCCGCACCCGACAACGGCAATCTTTTCCATGTGTCAGACTCCTTGTTATTAGGGTTTGCCTGAAGTAGATAACAATTTTATATTTAGTATGTCAAGAGCACAATGGATGCCGGAGCCGTATTTTAAAAAAATTGTTGGAGAAACAGGCCACAGGCTATTTGACATTTGCCCGTGATGATTTAAACTGTATTCAATTTTTACCTGCCCGGGGGTCCGGGCTGATATATGGGAGAAATCATATCACATGAAAACAGATACCATGACAGATAAAAGCGGTGCGGTATCCCGCCAGACGCTTTACATAATGATCCTGGTTTCCTTGACGGTCGGATTCATTCTCGGGGCCGCATACACCTCTTTTAAACTGGCCAAAGAGGGTGTCCAGACAACGATGCAACCCCATTCCGGCCCGGCTCCGGGCTCAGATGCGCATTCGGAAACCGCCGGGACAGCCGCACCGGATGTGGACGATAAGATTGCGGAGCTGGAAGCATTTGTGAAACAGCACCCTGAAGATGCCCGGGCCTGGGCCAATCTGGGTCATGTGTATTTTGATGCAGATCAGCCGGATTCAGCCATCCAGGCGTATCAGAAATCACTGGCCCTGGTGCCGGGAGATCCGGCCGTGCTCACGGACATGGGCGTGATGTACCGCCGGAACGGGGAGCCGGAAAAAGCGATCCAGGCTTTTGATCAGGCCATCGCCGCTTCTCCGGGGTTTGAAACCGCTTTGTTCAACAAAGGCGTGGTGCTCATGGCGGACCTCAATGACCTGCCCGGTGCCATGGCTGCCTGGGAAGAACTGGTGAAGGTCAATCCGGATGCCACCACGCCCGGGGGTGAAAAAATAGCGGATATTGTCTCGCGCATGAGACAGCAGAATTAATGGATATTCTTGATTTGTCTTTTTAACAGGAGAAAATTAATGAATGTAACGTCACTGAACACCATAGAAAAATTTGAGATTCAGGCCTACACAAAATCCAGGAATATGGACAGGAAAGACCATGTGCCGTTTTCCGGATCTCCCAGAAAACATCCCTGGGACCCGGAAAAAATCCTATTGATTGTCGATCCGTTCACTGCCGGTACGTTTTATTATGAGTTCAAGATCAAAGACATCGGATTTGCCGAGGAGCTGGCCAGTATGACCAACATTGACGGTGAATCCGTGGCCATGGCCCGGATCTGGGTGAAAAAAAAGAGTGTGGCCACCCAGAGTACCCCGTTTGTCGTGGATTCGATCCGGCCCTTTTAAGCCGCATTATATCTGGCAGATTTGTTTCCTTTGTGGTATTGTCTTTGCTTGTTATTCTGGCACCGGCGGAGCAAAGATAAATGAAGCACAGAAAAAATATACTTGCGGCATCTGTTTTCACTGCCGTGCTGATTCTGGCGGTGGTGATCGGGTACAAGAATCTGTCGTATAACTGGCAGTGGTATCGTGTGGCCCCGTATTTTTTTTCCTTTGAAAACGGGCGGTTTGTGGCAGGGGTTCTGCTCCAGGGCGTGTGGATCACGCTTAAAATTTCCGCGATTTCTCTGGTGCTTGCACTGATCACCGGCATGGTGTCCGCATTTGCCAGATTGTCTCCTTATGTGTCTTTGCGGGTGCTGGCCTGGTGTTATGTGGAAACCATCCGCAACACCCCGCTGCTGATTCAGATTTTTGTCATTTATTTTGTCATCTCCCCGGTGCTGGATCTGTCTGCTTTTGTTTCCGCAGTGATTGCCTTGAGCCTGTTTGAAGGGGCGTATTCTTCGGAGATCATCCGGTCGGGTATCATCAATATCCCCAAAGGTCAGTTTGAGGCGGCCCAGAGCATCGGCCTGCCGGTTTTTGCCACCTACTATAAGGTGGTTGTTCCCCAGATGCTGCGCCAGACCCTGCCCATGCTGGCCGGCCAGAGTGTGTCTCTGATCAAGGATTCCGCGCTGGTGAGCACCATTTCCATTTATGATCTCACCATGCAGGGGCAGAAAATCGTATCTGAAACGTTTTTGACTTTTGAAATCTGGTTTGCCGTGGCATTATGTTATCTGTCCATTACAGCGACATTGTCTTTTATCATCCGGCGGATCGAAACCCGGATGAGATTTGTGAGTTAATTGAAACGGAAAAGGAGAGGCTATGTTTAATATGAAAAAAGTGCTGATGGCAGTGGGATTGATCCTGCTTGTGCCCCTTGCTCTGTGCCTGGCCGGAGAGACCGGGGACCGGCTTTCCAAAGAGAGTGTGATTGAAAAGATCCAGAAAGACAAGGTGATCCGGGTGGGGATGTCCACTTTTGTGCCCTGGGCCATGAAAGACAAACAAGGGAAACTGGTCGGATTTGAGATCGATGTGGCCCGGCAGCTGGCCAAAGACATGGGAGTGGATGTGGAGTTTGTGCCCACGGCCTGGTCCGGGATCATCCCGGCCCTGATGACCGGCAAGTTCGATGTGATCATCGGCGGCATGGGCATCACGGCTGAGCGCAATCTCAAGGTGAATTTTACCACGCCCTATGATTATTCCGGCATGTCCATGGTGGCCCACCGGAAAAAAGCCGAAGGATTCTCCACGCGGGACGATTTCAACACAAAAGAGGTGAACATTGCCGTGCGCATGGGAACCACGGCGGAACAGGCGGCCCGAAAGTTTTTTCCCCATGCCGGCTTGCGGTTGTTTGAAAATGAAAGCCAGGCCCTGCAGGAACTGAACCTGGGCCGGGTCCATGCCGTGGTTTCTTCAGCCCCCATGCCCGTGTTCCATGCCTTGAAATATCCGGACAAGCTGTTTGTTCCTCTGGAAGAGAATTTTACCAGAGAGCCCATCGGGTTTGCCATCCGCAAAGGAGACCCGGATGCCGTCAATTTTTTCAACAACTGGATCATCAATCAGCATGCCAGCGGGTTTTTAAAGGAGAAAAAAGCCTTTTGGTTTGAATCCAGAGACTGGGAAGATCTTGTTAAATAAATCTGTAAAACCGTTGACCCTGGTGGATCTGGCTGTGGTACTGGCCGTGGCTGCCGGGGTTTTCTTTTTTTTTGTGCGCATGGTCCAGGTGCTGGACTACCACTGGGACTGGCAGGCCATTCCCGGATATTTTATGTTCAAAGACCCTGAGACCGGCCGGTTTCATGCCAACATGCTGCTCCAGGGGTTCGGCACCACCCTTAAACTGAGCATCTGGTCCATGGGAATCGCCTTTGTTCTGGGCACCCTGTCCGGGATCATGGGTGCCAGGGGCGGGTTTATCGGGCAGATGATCAGCCGGTTCTATGTGGAGACGGTGAGAAACATTCCGTCCCTGGTTCTGGTGATCCTGTTCTATTATTTTGTTTCCTCCCAGTTTCTGGATGCCCTGGGCCTGGATCAATGGGTCAGAAATCAGAGCGCACCCGTGACCCGTGCCATCTCTTTGTTGCTGGCGGAATCCGGGCAGATCAATGCATTTGTATCTGCGGCCGCCGCCCTGGCCATTTATGAAGGGGCGTATATTTCTGAAATCGTGCGGGGCGGAATCAACGGGGTGTCCGGCGGTCAGTGGGAAGCAGCCTGGTCTCTGGGGCTGTCCCCGTTCAACACCTTCCGTCTGGTGGTCCTGCCCCAGGCGTTCCGGCGGGCCGCATTTCCCCTGGCCGGCCAGTTCATCTCCACCATCAAGGATTCCGCCATTGTCTCGGTCATCTCGGTCCAGGAACTCACCTTCCAGGGCATGGAACTGATGGCGGCCACGTTTCTGACCTTTGAAATCTGGATCACCATCACCCTGCTGTATTTTATCCTGACCTTTTCCTTGTCCCGGTCCATCTCATTTTTTGAAAAGCGCCTGGCCATCCGGCAGTGAACGCTGTCGACCGATTCAATTTTTGATCCATTGAAGGATGGTGGACAGGTGATGCCGCTGTCGCTGATCAATGATTTTTTTTGAGGTGTTTTTCACCGTGCGGTTAAAAGGCGATGAAGGCATCAATGATTAACCGAACGGTGAATTGCCCTTGATTTTCTCCTGAATTTATCGTACGGTAAATTCAGGAGGATTGAAATGGAATATCCATATCTTATTCGAATACCAAAATATTTGGGCAAAGCAATCAAAGCTGCCCGGGGATCTAAAAACATGACCCAGAAAGACCTGGCGAATGTTACAGGGACCAGTGTCAAATTTATATGTGATGTTGAAAGGGGCAAAGAAACTGTCCAGGTTGACAAGGTTTTCGATTTGCTCCGGGCGCTGTCTCTGCGGGTATACGTCACGGACAAACCGTTAAAGGAGAAACATACAAGTGCAAAGACTTTCGATTTTTTGGGGTGATCTCCTGGTTGGGACGCTTTGCCGCCACACAAGGACGGGTCAGGTTCCAGTATACTCCTGACTGGGTGTCAGATATCAGCCGACCAATATCTATCCTATCCTTGCCCGTGTCAGAAAGAAATGTTCCCTCAAGGGGTCAGCACAGCTTTCTTTGAAAACTTGTTGCCGGAAAGTGATGTCCGTTCGGTTCTGGCTTTCAATAACCGATTCAACAAAAAAGATACGTTTCTTTTCTTGAACATTTTGGCCAAGATTGTACCGGTGCCTTATCCATCATCCCGGAGGATCAATTGATGGATACGACACCCTGGCGTTATGAGGATGTCACTGAAAACCTGGTCAGGCCTTGGATATCATCGAGAAACACCCAGGAGAACGCCAGCTTTATTCTGAAATGCAACCCACCCGGCTATCCATTGCCGGCGCTCAAGATAAGCTGCCAGTGTATTTTTGCTGATAACCGATTTTGTTTGCCGACCAATTCCGGATCAGCGACAACTCATATTATCAAACCGGTTTCACCCGCTTTCCTGGGATCAGAGAAATGAGGCGTTTGCATGGCTCTGGCCCGGGATATCGGTTTGAGAGTGCCGGGCGCTTCCTTATTCCAGATTGGCCACCATGATCTTTATGTGGTTGAGCGATTTGATAGGCAGGTCCTTCCGGAGAGAGTGGCCCAGGTTCACCAGGAGGATTTCTCCAGGCATTGAGTATCACGGCAGACAGAAAATATCAGGTTGGGGGTGGCCCGAATTTTGACCGGTGTCGCTTGGTAATAGATGAAAACTTAACCCATCAAAGTGTAAAAAACAGATCTGAATGGTGGCAGTATTGGCCTTCAACTACATTAAGCCAATCATGATGCCCATGGTAAAAATTTTTCAATTATACATGGACGCGAAATCGAAATGGCCCCTTATTATGATCTGTTGTCTACAATGGCTTATGATAATCTGGAACGGCATTTTGCCATGTCTATCAGGAGAAAACATTCCGGCATGACCGGATTAATGCGAATGCCTTTAAGGAATTTTCAAAGATACGGTAGAAATTCCGCCCCGTCAAAGTGGCGGAGATCCTGATACAATCATTCAACGAGTTGACCAGAAAGCGCCCGGTCTTTTTCCTGATCATGAACAAAAATATAGGCCAGACCAAATATATTTGAAGATGGATCAGGTTCTTTCGGAGAACTTGAAACGACTCGCTGAGATCCGTGATGATATGTCAGATAGGCCGGACGTCGATATGGAAGGTCCTGGGATGTAACTTGCCATAAAAAGATCGCCGATTTGACTTGAATGCCTGGCACAGATGACATCTTGCGTCAATTTTGTATCTATTTAATGCTGTCAGGAGTACCATTTTTTCGGCTGTCGGGCCTTGCCTGTTGTATGGCCAAGCCAGGGCCTTAATTTTCGGGCCGTCTTTTTTCCACATGCGGCAGGGAATCACCAGAAATCCTTTTCCTTGATATCTTCGAGATGGTCCGGCAGCGGGGCGGGGTTCCGGCGTTTTCGGTCAGCCAGCCATGGACGATCTCCTGGGCCATGGCTTTGGTCAAAGTGGCCAGATGGGTGCAGCCGTTGGTGCCCCCATGATTTCTGTGACCTTGCGGGTGAATCCGGGTTTGATCTCCAGCCCGGTTAAAAGCGGGACCCGGTCCCGGGTGGTGCGGCATTCTTCCATGGGAATGACGGGCATGTCCGCAAACGCCTCCATGATGCGCAAAGGGATCCGCGATCCGGCAGAACAGGCGGATATGGTGGATGGTGCCGGGTTCCAGGACTTTGCCCGTGATATCGAATATCCTGATGTACCGGGTATCGATGAGTTCTCCTGTGACAATGACCTGGCTGTTGTCATGGGGAAACGTGGACATCCGGATATCCCGGGTATGGATCCGGGAAAGGTCTTTTATCAGGTCAGCCAGCATCTCAGCTCCTTTGGGTTGACTTTCCGGGAGGAAATCATTATGAGGGGTTAAAAATGAGTGCTTATGCTATCCTATAATGCCGTTGGATAGCAAGGGGGTATGCCATGACCTGGCAAATCACCTGCAAAGGTCTGCATAATGAAACAAGGGTAACCCGCCATATATCGGCTTAAAACTTAAATCTTAACACTTAAAACTTTCATATCCCAAGGAGAACTTATGGCCTGCAAGATCGATGAAACAAAAATACAAGAGACCATTTCATTTCACGGGCATTCCTGCCCCGGCCTGGCCATCGGGATCCGGGCGGCGGAGCTGGCGTTGAGCCGCCTGGATTTTAGGCCGGGCGCCAACATGGTGTGCGTGACGGAAACCGATATGTGCGGGGTGGACGGCATCCAGTTTCTGACCGGGTGTACCTTCGGCAAGGGCAATTTGATTCATAAAGATTACGGCAAGGCCGGGTTCACTTTTTTTGACCGGGACAAGTCGGAAGGGTTCCGGGCCTTGTTTCTCGATGACGCGATCCAGGCGTTTGAACCGGCCAGCGGGGATTCGGAACGAGATGCCCGGACCCGGGCCATCATGGAGGCCGACCTGGCGGATCTGTTTTCCGTGTCTTCCGTGGCTGTCCCCCCGGTGCGTCCGGCCCGGATTCTCGAAAGTATCATCTGCAAGGAATGCAAGGAAAAAGTGATGGAATCCCGGATCCGGCGGTTTGCCGGCCAAGACCTGTGCATTCCCTGTTTTTCTCAGCATGAGCAGAAAATCTAACATTCAAGCGGGTGGGATCACCCTGGCATTATTCATGGTCGCCGGGCAGTGAAAACAACACGGAAACCCGGGTGTTGCCGTCACAGGCAGGCCCGGGTTCTTTGTCACAAACCGCCTGGCTGCCCGGGCATTGATCCGTGGCATCGGGAAGATGGCTGCACCGTTTCGAGGTCATGGTAATCTTGAAATTAAACCGCTCGGAAAAGATTTTCATGCGAAGCAGGTCGGCGCCTTTGCCGCCGGCATTGAAATCAAAGGGTGTTTTAGAGGAATACTGAAGGGTTTCCTGGGTGGTGAAAAATCCTTCAAAAATGCGTTTCTGGGCTTCTTCGGTCAATCCGATGCCCTGGTCATGGACCACCAGTTCCACGTTGCGGCCTTTTTCATGAACCTGCACCCGGATGTCGCACCCGTCCGGGGTGTTTTCCACGGCATTGCGTATCAGGCCGTCCACCACTTTCTGTAACGGGTCCACAGGAATCCGGATGTCCGGCACCGGGATCAGCTGCGTGGTCAGGTGCACCTGCCGGTGGCTGAACAAGGGGCGAAGTGCCTGAAGCCGGCCGTCCACAAACTGGTCGAGCTGAACCAGAACCGCGTCCTGATGCGGGGTGGAATAAATTTTTTCCAGGGTTTGCCTGACTTTCTGAACCACACGGCTTTCTCCGGTTTCTTCTGCGATCAGCGCCTCGATCATATCCGCACATTCATCAAATATCAGGCTGAAAACCGGGGTATGGTGAAACGATTTTTTTTCCAGAATATCATATACCTGGTCTTCAATATCGATGAGCCGTTTCAGATTCCGCTGCATCCGCGCCAGTGTGGGGTGCCAGGTGGCTTCAGGCAGGTCCGTCAGTTTTTTAGACAGCACTTTAATGGAACTGAGCAGCACGGCCACCGGGGTTCTGAGTTCGTGGGACAGATGGCTGATCATTTTGTCTTTGGCCGCGTTCAGGCTTTTGAGTTCTGCATTGGCTTTTTTCAGTTCTTCAGACACCCGGGCGTTTTCAATGGACAGGGCCACGGTGGCGGCAATGGTACTCAGGGTTTTGAGATCCGTCTGATCAAAGGTGCCTTCTTTTTTGTTGTCTACCGAGATCACCCCGATAATCCGGGTATTGGAGTGCAGCGGCACCACCATGACATTTTTGATACGATATCCGATTTTTTCATCCCGGCTTTTGAAGGTATCCGGGTTTTCAGGAAGATAGTTCATGATCAATGGTTTGCCGCTTTGGACCACCTGGCCCGACAGCAGCTCATCCACGGGAAACCGGGTTTTTATGACCCGTTCCCTTGTGGTGGGGTCATCGTGGGCCATGCCCAGAACATAGAATTCTTCGCCTTTTTCATCTAAAAGCATGACATTGGCGCCCAGGGTTCCCAGCAGTTCCTTGATCTCATTGCTGATATATTCCACAAGCCGGGAAAGTTCCGGATACTGGGGCAAGGCCTGGCTGATGCGGTTGATGGCCCCCTGGTTCCGGTCAATGCGTTTTTCCATTGTCACATCCCGGAACACCATCACCATTCTGGCCGGCTGGAGGTCTTCATCCCGGTCGATTCCGATCCGGACCACCACATCCAGAACCTGCCCGGTTTTGGTCAGTCGACGGGTGGTCAGTTTGACGACGTTTCTGTTGGGAGGCAGGGCTTTGATTTTTTTGGCAAGCTCCCCTTGCAGGCGGGCCGGGATATATTGCCTGCCCCGGGTGCCTTTGAGTTCTTCCGGGGTCCAGCCGAAGGTATGGGTGAAAGCCGGGTTCAGATAGGAGATCAGGCCTTTGGCGTTACGAATCAGCACGGGATAAGGGATGAACTGGAGAAACCGGCGGTGGTACTCAGCGGCAATCCGGTCTTTTTCCCAGAGCGCTTCCTGTTCAGCCAGGCGCGCTTCAAGGGTTTTGATTTTTTTCAGCAGCGGGTCTCGGGTGTTTGGGTCGGTCATAAATCTCCTAAAAAATTATGCAAACAATACCAGGCTGGCTGCCATCACGGCCATGCCGGCCACAACCCCGTACATGGCAATGTGGTGTTCGCCGTATTTTTCCGCTGTGGGCAGCAGTTCATCTAAAGATATGAATACCATGATCCCGGCCACGGCAGCAAACATCACCCCGAACAAGGTATCCGTCACATAGCGCAATATCAGAAAATACCCGATCACAGCCCCGGCCGGTTCAGCCAGACCGGATAAAAAAGACAGGCTGAATGCTTTTTTGCGGCTGCCCGTGGCGTAAAAAATGGGAACGGAAACGGCAATGCCTTCCGGAATATTGTGGATGGCAACGGCGACGGCAATGCTTAACCCCAGGGCCGGGTCCGCCAGCGCCCCCACAAACGTGGCAATGCCTTCGGGAAAATTGTGGATGGCAATGGCCAGGGCGGAAAATATGCCCATCCGATGCAGGTTTTTCTTGTTGATCTTGAGGTCCTGGTCGGGGATATCTTCGACATCCCTGACTTCATGGGGATTCTCAAAACTCGGGACCAGAAAATCGATCGCTGCGATCAGGACAATTCCGCTGAAAAAGGCCAGTGTGGTTATCAGATATCCCTGGACGGGCCCTAAGGCGGCCTCAAGGGATTCTCTGGCTTTGACAAATATTTCCACTAAAGAGACATAGATCATGACCCCGGCGGAAAACCCTAAGGACGCGGTTAAAAACCGGGTGTTCGTGGTTTTGGCAAAAAAGGCCAAAGCACTGCCGATGCCTGTGGACAGGCCGGCCATCAGTGTGAGAGAAAAAGCAAAAAGCACCGTACCGGCATCATACGCCATGCGCGGAAATCTCCATGAAAAGGGGGGTGTCCGGGTTAAGTTACCGCATTTGTTTCAGGTTTCACCCGGTGGTTGTAATAATTTTTCCAGGGTGATGTCAATACACATTCATACAGGATTGCTTGAATCCCGGCATCCGGTTCTTTTTTCCACGGTCCGGGCCAGGGCAAAACTGTCCAGAAACTGCCGGGCATTGCCCGTCACAAAGGAAATAAGATGAATGTGCTGATCCAGAATCAGGCTGGCAGGGGTTTTGGATATGGCACCGCACACCAGGATGCTGACATGGTGTTTTTTCAGCGTATGTATCAGGTCGATGGGGGATTCGGGATCAAAATCCGTATAATAGTGTCCGGAAATTTTTGTCTGATATTTCTGCCACCAGCAGGGTGCTGGCCGCATCAAACACCGGAGAAATCCGGTTCCCCCACACGGTCACAGCCAGTTTCACAAAATGCCTCCACATACCGGGTTGGTGTGCTGTTTTAAGCCTGAAAAAATTATGCAAAGCGTGTGCCGCCATTTTTGCAATTTTGCAAAAGAAAAGAAACCAAACCGCGTGATTCCGGTTAATGGGCAGGGCGTTGAAATCCTGAGGCTTCTGTTTTTGAAAAATTTTGGCACTGGCAAACCGGGGTCGCAAAATCAGGACTGCTCTGGGGTGATGGTTGCAATTATAACTTGATCCCCAGTTTTTTGATCCGCCTGAACAAGGTGCTTTTGTGGATGCCCAGGTCTTTGGCAGCGGCATTTCGATTGTAATTGTTTCGGGCAAGCGCATCTGAAATCAAATTGATCTGGGCCGCTTTCACGGGGTCATCATCCACGGGGGCGTGGCAGGGTGTCTGCTTTTTTGAACCAGAAATCCCGGCAGATGGTCACAGGAGATGATCCCTTCCTGGCACAGCACAAAGGCGTGTTCAATAATATTTTCCAGCTCCCGGATGTTGCCTGGAAATGAATGGGACATGAGCGATGCCAGCACGGCATGGTCGATTCCCTGGATGAATTTGTCCTGACGCAGGTTCAGTTTGGAGACAAATCGTTCCACCAGCAGCGGGACATCCTCCATGCGCTGGCGCAGCGGGGGCAGAAACAGCTTGACCACATTGACCCGGTAATACAGGTCCTGCCGGAACTGATCCGCTTCCATGAGTTCGGACAGATCCTGGTTGGTGGCTGCGATGATCCGGACATCGGTTTCTTCTTTTTCCACACCGCCCAAAGGGGTGTACTCATGTTCCTGGAGCACCCGGAGCAGGCTCACCTGAAACGCCGGGCTGGTGTCCCCGATTTCATCCAGAAACACGGTCCCTCCCCGGGCCAGGGCGAATTTGCCGGGTTTGTCCTTGACCGCATGGGTGAACGCCCCTTTTTTGTATCCAAACAGTTCGGATTCCAGCAATGTGTCGGGCAGGGCCCCGCAGTTGATGGCCATGAACGGCTTGTCTTTTCTGGGTCCCATGTTGTGGATGGCCCGGGCCATCAGTTCCTTGCCTGTCCCGGTTTCCCCTTCAATGAGCACGGTGGCGTCGGACTGGGATATCTGGGGCAGGATGGTGAATATTTTTTTCATGGCGTTGCTGTTGCTGACAATGTCTTCCACATGAAAACTGGCGGACAGTTGTTTGCGCAGCTCTTCCACCAGAGAATGGTCCCTGAAGATTTCCACCCCGCCCAGCACTTCCCCGTGTTTATCGATCAAAAGAGATGTGGACACGGAAATGGGAATTTTTTTCTGGCTGGAATCGATGATATACGCGGAAGTGGACACATAGGGCTTGCCTTCTTCCATGGTTTTTTTCAAGGCGCATTCCGCTTCGCACATATTGGACCGGAACACCTCCCAGCAATGCCGGCCGATGGCTTCCTTTCTGGAGATGCCCGTGATTTCTTCGGCCGCCCGGTTGAACGAGGTGATTTCCCAGTTATAGTCAATGGTGAACACGCCGTCGGAAATGCATTCCAGAATAATCTGGGTGGTTTCCCGTGTGAGAGGGCCGGATATTTTTTTCGGATCAATCATGACAGCTCGCTTTTTCGGGTGCGTTGCGTCAACTGCTTCACCTGATCAAGATAATGATTTTTACACAAAGTTTCAACCGCGGTCATGTGTGAAAACGCCGGAATGAAATCAACGTCTCCTGTGGCAAAAACCCCATGGCCATAAACAATCACCGTGTCGGACCCGTCAAAGGCTTTGGGCAGGGTATGGCACAGCCCGAACGGGCCGGTGCCCACTTCACCCGGAACAATGGGGATGTTTTTGATATGCCGGGAAACCGGGCAATGGGTATGACACCGGGTATTGAAGGGACAGCCGGCTTTTTGATCCGGGTCGCAGTCCATGGACAGAATCACGCTGAACCGGGGATGCCCGTGGAGAATGGTTCGGCACCCGGTGCGGGCAATGATTTCCAAATGAGCCGACAATTCGCTGGACGCGGTGATGCCGGCGGAAGAAGACCCGTCCAATGGCACGGGATCAATGCATCCTTCCAGCTCATCTAAGGCCGCACCTGTCTGGCTGATGTAAAGGATAGGGTTCAGGCAACAGGAAATATTGCCGAAATAAGAATCCACCAGCCCGTCGGCCACCACCTGCTTTCCTGCCTGGGACATGGCCGCTGTCGCCTGTGCTTCATCTGTGAAAGGACCGGACATCAGAGAAGAAGAAGGTGAAGTGCCGGGTTGAGACGTTTCCAGAAACGGCAGGATCTGCTGATACACGGCATCCATTTCCGGGTCGGTGTGCCCGGTTTTCAATCCGGACAGATAATCGGAGAAAAATTTCACAAAACAGGCAAAGCACACGGAACTCACATGCACAAATCCCTGTTCCGGGGTGACGGTTCCCGGTGCGATCACAGCCGGCCCCCGGGATTGGCCGCGGCGATCTTTTGTCAGAATGATCACGGTTTTTCTGCAAGACAGGGCCTGGACCATGCCCTGGGCCGTGAATTGATCTGCCACGGGCAGGTCATGAAGAAACGTGCGGGTTTCACAGTCCGTGGGTGTGATCCGTCCCGTGGTTTTCAAGGCCCGGTCCGCCAGAAATCCGATGATCCGGTCATAGGGCGGGGCCGGTCTTAAAAACACCAGCGAATTGATGGCCAGACGGTCAAACACAGATGTCAACACCGGGATTTCCTGTGCCGTCCGGTTCCATACCAGGGCCTGGTCTTTTCCGCCGATCAAGGGCGCATTCGCCCCCCGGGCCGTTGCCAGGCCGGCATGGATCAGCTTGTGTGCATATTTTTGGATCAGATCATCCATGGAGATCGATCCCCAGTTGTTTTGCTTTTTCTTTGGTGGGCCGGCCCTCCGGGGTCAGTCCCCGCACCGCGTAATAAGCGGATTTGGCGGATTCAAACCCGGCCCGGTCAATGGGCGGCACAAAAAATTGCGCACATCCGGTGCCGGGATGGTCAAAAAACCGGTCCGGCAGGGTATCGTGCCGGGCATCAAATCCATTCAGGCTGTTGATGATGCGTTCATTGTAAACGGTTTTTTCACCCACAGCCAACAGATCCCGGGCCGTGACCGGGTTTCCCGTGACCCCGTGCAAGGCATTGGCATATTCCTCAAGGCCTGCGGCAAAAAAAGTGAATTTGCATGCAATCAACGAATCCACCACGGCATTGAGGTCTTCGGAAATTTTGATGATCCGGGCTTTGCCGGAAAAAGAGAACCGGTCCGTGGCCACGGGTTTGCGCAAAATTTCATGGGAGATGGGATAGGCCCGCAGATGGCATCCGCCCCGGGTGGACATGGCATACCCCAATGCCATGCCATAAGCCCCTCTTGGATCATAAGCCGGCAGTTCCAGGCCCTTGACCGCCATGGCCGCGGCCGGATGTCCCATGGATTCGGCGTAATGGGCGGCCCCGTGTTTCAGGTCTTTGCCGGATCCCCGGTCAAATGCGATATCTTCCAGAAGGGTCATCAGGGATTCGGGTGTCAGATCCCGGCCCGTGATTTCCCGGAAACAGGCCAGGGCCGATGCCGCTGAAATGGTGTCCATGCCCAGCCGGTTGCATACCTGGTTGGCGGCCGTCACCGCGTGGATGTCATCAAGCCCCACCAGGGCCGTGAAATGGGACATGGCTTCAAATTCAGGCAGACTGGCCCCGGGATCGGCCCGGGTGGCGATTTTTTTGCACAAAATATGGCATCCCTTGCACCCGTGCCGTCGGGGCTGAAATGCCGCGGCATAGGCATGGGCGTTCAGGCGGGATGCCGGGCCAAACCGGGTGGCCGTGAAATTATGGGTGGGCATCATGCATCGGTTGTCCATGAGATCATACAGGGCCCCCGTGCCCAGGCGGGACAGTCCGAATTGCCCCATGAGCGCGGGAGAGGCGGCCGTGAGCCGGACAATGTCTTCTCTGGCCTGTTTGAGCTTTTCCGGATATCTGACCCGGGTGCGGCCCGTGCCGGACACCCGGATATATTTGACTTTTTTAACACCCAGGCTGGCGCCTAAGCCTGTGCGCCCGGCTGCATGATATCGGTCCGTGATCACGGCGGCAAACCGCACCCCGTTTTCCCCGGCCGGACCGATACAGGCCAGACTGTCTTTTCCCGGCGCCAGTGTGTCATGAACCCGGTCCGCAGGCATGCCCCATAACCGGCCGGCCGGCGCCAGTGTGATCTGGTTGTCCTGAATATGGATGCCCACGGGGGTATCGCTTTTTCCCGTGATGACCAGACCGTCCCATCCGGCCCGTTTGAGCTGAACCCCCATTTTCCCGCCCATGGACCCATCCCCCACCAGCCCGGTCAACGGGGAGATGGACATCATGTGGCATCGGCCGGAAGTCGGGGCAATGGTGGCGGTCAAAGGGCCGGTGAACAGGCAGACCGGCATATCTTCATGGTCCCAGCCCAGATTGGCGGCCGGGCGCACAAACAGCCCCCGAAGCCCTCGGCCCCCGATATGCCCGGCATAGGTTTCCGAACAGAGACAGGGTGCGGATCTGTCCCCGGGTCAGATCAATAAGGGCAATGTGTCCGGTCCACCCGTACATGGGTTAATAATAGACCGGGTTCCACACCATGTGATCGATCAGGGTGTTGAGCCGTTCGGATCATTGTTGTGCTTGAACCGGGAAAACGCGCATCCATCCCCGGTCACGCCGGCGTTGATGGCTTCGGCCCCCACCTGTTTGGCCACGGCAATGGACACTTCCCGCAGCTGATCCAGGGGCGGACTACAAAATCCCGTCCGCCAGGTCCTGATCCGAGATAAACCCGGCCACGGCATGGAAGGCGGCGGCAGAGAAAATACCGGCAGCACCCGGGTGGCGCCGGACGCCACAATTCCCAGACCGATGCCCGGGAACACAAATGCATTGTTCATCTGGCCGATGCGGTATGATTTGCCGTTGTGGCTCACCGGGGCAAAAGGAGAGCCCGTGGCCACCAGGGCCTGGCCGTTGCTCCACTGGTACAGGTCTTCGGGCAGGGCTTCCGCATTGGTGGTGGGATTGCTCAAAGGCAGAATGACCGGTTTTTTGAAATCTGCATCATGGCATCCACAATGGACGGTCAAAGCACCCGGTCTGGGCCGGAAGTGCCGATGAGCACCGTGACTTTGCCTGGAGGATGGCATTTTTCAATGTATTGTCTGCCGGTGTTTTCAACCAGGGCAGATCGGCCGGATCCTGGGCGAATTTGTGTTTATAGGGTTCCAGTTCCCGGTCCGTGGTAGACCACACCTTTGGAATCCATGGTGAAAATGCGTTTTCTGGCGGCCGTTTCATCCATGCCCTGTTCAATGAGTTCGGTCCAGATCTGTTCGGCAATGCCCACGCCCCGGCCCCGGCCCCGTTCACCAGAAACACCTGGTCGGTCAAGGATTCATTTTGGATTTCATGGCCGCCAGAATACCGGCCAAAGTGATGGAACCCGTGCCCTGGATATCATCGTTGAACGAGATCACCTGGTCAGGTATTGGTCCCGCACGGAAAACGCGGTCTGTTTGGAAAAATCCTCCCACTGGCACATGGGGCTTTGGGGAACACTTTTTAAAGGCGTTGACGAATTTTTCAATGAACCGGTCATAGGCCTCTCCTGTCAGGCGTTTGTTGCGCCAGCCCAGATACCCGGGGTCATCCAGCAATGCCTGATTGTCGGTTCCCACATCAGGGAAATGGGCAGACAGTGCCAGGAGCGATGCCCGCGCCCTGGGTGTACAGCATCAGTTTACCCAGGCAGATGGGAATGCCGCCACGGCCCCCTGGTCCCCTAAGCCTAAGATGCCCTGGTTGTCGTGACCACGGCCACGGATGTCCTTGTCCGTATAATTGGCCAGAATATATTCCGCATAGTCGATATTGTCGGGAAGCAGATGGATCCCGTTGGCCCGGCGGAACATACTGGAATACTGCTGGCAGGCCAGGCCCACGGTGGGGGTGTAGATAATGGGCAGAAACTGGGTGACATCGCTGGCGATCACGGCATGGGCCAGGACGACGTTGCGGTCGTACAGGCTCCGGATGTAGATGAATTTTTCAATATCGTTTTCTTTTTTGGCAATGATATCCAGGCTGTTTTCACCTGTTCTTCCAGGGTTTTGACCCGGAAGGAAGATACCCGCTCAGCTTGAGGCGGATCCGTTCTTCAATGGAGAATGCCGTGCCCTTGCTGATATTGTTGAAGCGGAGAATGTCAAATCCACGAAGATTGATGGTAACTCCCGTGGTTTCGCCGTATTCGCCGTACTCAAATTCATAATGATTGATTTCCATGGTGTAAAGATCCTCTTGTTTTTAATTAAATGCCGGTTGAACAAGCGAGCCGATCATAGCATATATTTTTAATATACAAAACAAGATATGAAACAATACACCGCATCACCCCGGGATCATCCGGCGCAGTCCATGTAAGGATATCGCTGTCCCGGCCGGGCATTGTCATCCCACAGGCCCGGCCGGATTTTCAATCATATTATTCCTGGGGTTTGCGTAAATCTTTGCGCAGAATTTTGCCGACATTGGATTTGGGAAGCTCTTCCCGGAATTCCACGGCCACGGGCAGTTTGTATCTGGCCAGTCTTTCGGCGCAATAATCGATCACCTCTTTTTCCGTCAGGGTCTGGTCCTGTTTGAGCACCACAAACGCTTTGATGGATTCCCCGCGTTTGGGATGCGGAATGCCCACGGCACAGGCTTCCACAATTTTGGGGTGCTCATACAGCACCTCATCGATGTCCCTGGGATAGACATTGTATCCCCCGGAGATGATCATGTCCTTGATGCGGTCCACAATGTAGAAATAGCCGTCCTCATCCATTTTCGCCACATCACCGGTGCACAGAAATCCGTCTTTGGTCAGGGTTTTGGCGGTTTCTTCAGGTTTGTTCAAATACCCTTTCATGATCTGGGGCCCCCGTATGAGCAGCTCGCCGGGTTCTCCGGCAGGCATCTCTTTGGCCGGGTCTTCCAGGTCCACGATCCGGCATTCCGTGACAGGCAGGGGCACCCCGATGCTGCCGACCTTGCGCCGGCCCCGGAACGGGTTCACATGGGTCACGGGAGACGATTCCGTGAGACCGAATCCCTCCACGATAATGGAGCCGGTTTTTTTCTCGAATTTATTGATCACTTCCACGGGCAAAGGCGCGCTTCCGGAAAAACAGCCTTTGATGCTGGTCAGGTCCGTATGTTCCAGATCCGGGTGATCCAGTATGCTGATATACATGGTGGGAACCAGGGGCGCAAACGTGACCTTGAATTTGGAAATGGCTTCCAGCAACGGTTCCGCCTGGGGCTTGGGCACCAGCACATTGGCCCAGGCCAGGCGGATGGCCAGGTTCATGGACACGGACATGCCGAACACATGAAAAAAAGGCAATGCCCCCAGCATGATTTCAGCGCCTTTGTCAAATTCAGGAAACCAGGCTTCAATCTGCTGAATCTGGCACGAGATGTTGCCGTGGGTGAGAATAACCCCTTTGGAAACGCCTGTGGTGCCGCCGGTATACTGATACATGGCCACATCATCCATGGTCAGTTCGGCCTGGGTGGTATCCGGGGTGTACCGGGCCATGATATCTTTGAACGCATGCAGATCCGGGGCCGGGGACACATCTTTTGCCAGGCCTTTTTTCTTGGCAATCAGCGGGAACAGAAGCCGCTTGACAAACGGAAGATAATCGCCGATGGAGGTGTACACAATGGTTTTGATATCGGTTTTTTCCCGCAGTTTCACCATCCGTTCCACCAAAAGATCCAGGGTGATGAGAAATTTGGCGCTGGAATCCGTAAACTGATGTTCCAGCTCCCGGTCCGAGTACAGCGGGTTGTTGAACACCACAATGCCGCCGATTCTTAAAATGGCGTAATACGCCACGACACAGGGGATCACATTGGGCAGAAGAATGGCCACACTGTCCCCTTTCTGGATGCCGAAATCCTTGAGCCCGGCGGCAAATTTTCCCACCATGTCATCCAGTTCTTTAAAACTCACACTGTATCCCTGGAAAATCAGGGCCGTATGGTCCGGAAACTGAGCAGCCGACTGGGTCAAATATTGCGGCACCAGAATGTCTTCAAAATCAATGGTGCCCGGAATCTTGGGCTCATAGGAATTCAGCCATATTTTTTTTTCATATGTACTTTGGTCGGCCAAGGTCAGCTCCTTTCAAAAAAGTTAAGTCATCCCTGTGATTGCTTACAACCCGTTGCTTTCGATCATAAATATTTATTGATACAATAAACCGCTTTAAGACACAGGTGTCAAGAAAAAAACAATGTTTCATGTCCGAAATGATATGACAGACCCTGTCCGGGAGAATGGTTGACCCGGGTTGGGTACCCGTGATGAGACTTAACGGAGCAAAGAGCTTTGTCTGCGGTTTCGGCTCGAAATGGTCTGTCCCAGAATCCATCCGAACACAATAACCCCGAACCCGGCCAGAAACCATTTGATCATACTGGTTTTAAACAGATTTTCAGCATCTTTTTCCAGTTTTTCGACCCGTGCGGTCAGCTGCTGGTTCTGATTTTCCAGGCGTTTGTTTTTTTCCAGGACCTGGTACAGGTCTTCCGTATTTTCGGACAGGGCCGCCATTTTGTTTTTGAGCTGTTCATGGGCTGTGGACAGTTCCGTGAACTGTTTTTCCAATGCGGCATGTTTTTCTTTCGCCTGTTGGATCACCTGGGATTTGGGCGTGTCAAATGTCACAAACTGCTGGTCCACCCAACCGGTGTCACCGGATGACAGCCGCACCTTGTAAAAACCGCCCTGTTCATCTAAAAGGGTCATCCGGGTGTCGCTTTCCAGGGTTTTCAGTACTGGATAGGACGGCCCGGGTCCCTGTCTGAAGGTGAGAATCAGCCGGTCTGTGACATAGCCGGTACGGGATTGGGCATAGCCTGCCACGGTGCTGAAAACAAGAATCAAACTTACCAAAAGAAAAGAAAATAGTCGCATGGGGCCTCCGGGGTGTTTTTGTTCCTTCAATACCAACCTTGAGATTATTTTACAATACCCGGGCAACGGCCAGGGAAAAAAAACTTGATAAATTCCAGGAAACATGGGTATCACTTATAAACGGATTTGCGGAATGGAAATCAGGGTGAAAATGGATCAGACGCTGTATCGAAAATTGTGTGTGGCCAATATCATGAACGGGGTGACCGACGGATTGTCCAAATTTTCACACCCCAGCCGGGTCGCGCTGATTTATGCCGCAGATCCGGCAGATCCCGTGAAGGTGCTGGACCCCCAGGACCTGCTCCGGGGGCACGGGGTAAAGATCCATACCATGTTCAGCGCCAAAGAAAGTCAGTGGCAAAACCGGATCCGCACCGTCATCCACGGGCAGCCCGAAGGGGTTCAGATTCCGGAAAACGACCTGGCTCTTTCCGGCCTGATTTCATATGGCTGCTGCAGCAGTGATTTTTTTTATCAGGCCTGGTTCACGGAACACCATCCGGATCTGTGTTCCATTTATCCGGCACAGCGGTGGCTGGAACAGGCGGCCACGCTGCTGATTCATGATTATAACGGTAAAAACGCCCCGATTCATTCATCGGAATATGCCCTTGAAAATTATGCCCTCCAGGCCATTGCCGATCATATTGTGGATCAACGGGACCGGCACCTGGCCCATGACAGCAAACTTCAGGTGCCGGCCATTTTAAACAATGTCCTGGATATTTCCAAAACCCGGGAAGAGGGGGCCTGGCCCAGGGGGGTGCTGTTTTTCTGCGATCCCGCACAGATTTCAAAAATTGAATTCATCACCCGGATTCAAAAACATCAGCGGCCTCAGCTGTTCAATGTCAAACATATCCGCAAGCTGATGGTGGCGGTGGAAGATTCCGACAGAAAACTGGTGTCCGACGGCCGGACCCTCATCGGCATCACGGATGAACCCGTGCCTGATGATGCGATTGTGGCCCATTTCCGGGGGGATTACGGGTTTCTGGACATCAAGGACGCCCGGATTGCTTCTTTTTTTGACGGCAGTTTTCATTCCATCACCCGGGAGGCCCGGCTGGTGGAGCTGGAAGAACTGCTTCTGGACACGGATCTGGATACGGACCGGGCCACGGTGCTTTTCCAGGTGGTGTCTCATCTGGTGCACAGTGCGGGCCGGGACCGCCATGGGTGCACCCTGGTGATCGACCTCAATGATCCGCCCACGCGGCTGTCCGGCCATGTGCTGGACCCGCCCTTAAGCCTGATGGAATCCCGGAACATTGAACTGGCCTGTTCTCTGCTGAAAATCGACGGGGCCATTCATCTGACCGCAGACACCTGCATCCATGGATTTGCCTGTCTGCTGGACGGCCGCACCATTGAATGGGAAAAAATGGCCCGGGGGGCCCGGTATAATTCCGCGCTGCGGTTTTCCGCCGCCAATTCAGGGATTATCGTGGTGGTGGTGTCTGCGGATCGTCCCGTGTCCATTATTTACAACGGCATTGAAATCAGTGCGTTCAGCGACTGGCGGCCCATGAGTCAACATATCCCGGAACCTGTGGTTCTGGAAAATTATTTAAATGGAGTGCTTTTATGAGTCACAAACACGAACACAGCCATCCCCATGATCATGATCATACCCATACCCACGAACATGACCATACCCACGAACACGATCATGCCCATCCCCATGACGCGAAACCCGACATGTCCACCAGAGAAAAACTGGCCGTGCTTCTGGCCCACTGGGTGGATCACAATGACAGCCACAAGGACAATTATTATTCCTGGGCAAAAAAAGCAAAACAGGCCGGGCTGGACACGATTGCGGCCCACCTGACACAGGCCGGGGACCTGTCTGAACAGGTGACGCAGCAGTTGAAACAGGCAAGTGAACACCTGCATGGATAAAATGATCCGGCACCTGGCCGGCCAGCGGTTGATGCTGGGATTCAACGGCACTGAATTCAATAAGGATCTGGAAACCATCATCCGTGAGTATCAGGCCGGGGGCATTATTTTGTTTAAGCCCAATATCGTTTCCCGGATCAGGTGGCAGCCCTGTGCGCCCGTGCCCAGGCATTTGCCGCATCCTGCGATCTGCCCCCGCTGTTCATTGCCGTGGACCAGGAGGGCGGGGCTGTGTCACGGCTCCGCCCCGTTCACTCAGTTTGACGGCAACCCTCTGATCGAACCGGGAACAGGCAGAAGCCTTTGCCCGGATCACGGCCGGAGAACTCAGGCAGGCGGGGATCAACATGGATCTGGCGCCTGTGGTGGATGTGGTGCCCCCCGGGCACAGATTCCATCATGAAAACCCGGGCGTTTCCGGAGATGCCGATGCCCACACCGTGGCGGATCTGGGCACCACCGTGATCCAGACCCTGCAATCATCGGGCATCATGGCCGTGGCCAAGCATTTTTCAGGCATCGGCCGCACCGTGCTGGATTCCCACCATCAGCTGCCTGAACTGGACGTGGACATGGCCGATCTTCAGGCGGTGGACCTGATTCCCCTTTGAGGCGGCCGTGCGCGCGGATGCGGCCGGCATCATGATATCCATATTCTGTGCCCCCGGCTGGAATCCCCGTGGCAGGCCAGCCTGTCAGGCCATTGCCCGTGACCTGGTCCGGCACACCCTGGGATTTGACGGCCTGGTACTCACGGATGATCTGGACATGAAAGCCATTGATCAGGATATGGATGTCTGCATGGCACAGGTGCTGGCATCCGGCATTGACCTGGCACTGATCTGTCACCAGGGCCGGACATTGAAAAAGCGGTCATTGCCCTGACCCGGCAGCTGGCATCCGACCCGGAAGCCCGGGAATCCGGCCGGTTGTGTGTTCAAAGAATGTACCGATATAAGGAAAAGTACTTAGGATGGAAAAAACCGGATCAGTGGTGATTCTTTGTCAGGCAGACAGGTTCAGGGCCCTGGAAAACACGTCCCCGTCCAGGCCGCAGAGATGGCCGTCCCGGATCATGACCGCGCCCCTGGCCGCCACCATGGCGGCATTGTCCCCGCACAAAGACACGGGCGGGGCAATCACTTCAATCTGATGCCGGGCCGCCCGGCGGGTCAGGGCCGCCACCAGGGTCTGATTGGCGGACACCCCGCCGGAAATGCCGATCTGCCGGCAGTGCCGGGACTGGGCCGCTGCCACCAGTTTTTCGCACACCACATCGATGACCGCCGCCTGGAACGCGGCCGCCACCCGGGCTTTGTCTTTGTCGCCCTGGAGCGGATGCTCATGAACATACCGGGCCACGGCGGATTTAAGCCCTGAAAAACTGAAATCAAAACTGCCTTTTTCCAGCAGAGACCTGGGAAACACAATATCCCCGGGGTCACTGTGCTTTGCCATCGCCTCGATCACGGGACCGCCGGGATATCCCAGGCTCAACGTTTTGGCGACTTTGTCAAAGGCTTCTCCGGCGGCATCGTCCCGGGTCTGGCCCATCAGTTCAAACCGGTTGTCGGAAACCACATGATAAATATTGGTATGTCCGCCCGACACCACCAGGGCGATAAAAGGAAATTCAGGGGCCGGCCGGCATAACAGCAGGGAATGAATATGGGCTTCCAGGTGATTGACCCCGGCAAAAGGCAGGTTTTTGGCCCAGGCAAAGGCTTTGGCAAAGGTAAATCCCACCAGGAGCGCCCCCACAAGCCCGGGTCCCCGGGTGGCCGCCACCCCGTCCATATCTTGAATCGACAGGTTGGCCTCATCCATGGCCCGGGTCACCACCGGGGTGATGGCCTGGACATGCATGCGGGAGGCCAGTTCCGGAACCACGCCGCCATAGGGTCTGTGCGCATCCACCTGGGATGCGATCACTGAAGACAGAATCCGGTTGTGTCCGTCTACGACGGCAGCAGCGGTTTCATCACACGACGATTCAATACCCAGAACAATCATAAAGAACCGGAACGATCATAAACAATCAGATCCACTGGACCTGTGCTTCATTATTTTTTCTGTCCGTGACTTCACCGATGAAAAACGCCGGCTCATTCATGGCTTTGAGCCGGTCCATGACATCTTCAGCTGATTTCTCCGGGATGACCAGGATCATGCCGATGCCGTTGTTGAAGGTCCGGTGCATCTCAGTATCCGACACATGGCCGGATGCCTGAAGCAGGTCAAATATGGGGGGTCTTTGCCAGGCATTTTTGCGGATCAGAATTTTGCAGGCATCCGGAATCACCCGGATGATGTTTTCATCGATGCCGCCGCCGGTGATATGGGCCAGCCCGTGAACGGGCAGGTCCCGCATCAGATTGTGGATAGAGGGTACATAAATGGTGGTGGGCCGCAGCAGTTCCTCTCCCAGCGTGGTGCCCAGTTCCGGCATGTGTGTGTGCACATCGAGTTTGCAGTGATCGAAAAATATTTTTCTGACCAGAGAAAACCCATTGGAATGAACGCCGCTGGACCCTAAGCCGATGAGCTGATGTCCCGGACGGATATCGGAGCCGTCAATGATTTTGTCATTGTCCACAATGCCCACGGCAAACCCGGACAGATCATATTCACCATCCTGATAAATGCCCGGCATTTCAGCGGTTTCCCCGCCGATCAGCGCGCATCCGGCTTTGGTACAGCCGATGGCGATGCCTTGGATGATCTGTTCCGCCACGGTGTTGTCCAGGCGGCCCATGGCCAGGTAATCCAGAAAAAACAATGGTTTGGCACCCTGGACAATGATGTCGTTGACGCACATGGCCACCAGATCGATGCCGATGGTGTCATGCCGGTCCATGAGAAACGCGATTTTCAGTTTGGTACCCACCCCGTCCGTGGAGCTGACCAGTACGGGATTTTCAATATTGGACAGATTAAGAGAAAACAGGCCGCCGAATCCGCCGATTTCTCCCATGACACCGGATCTGGGAGTGGATCGGGCAATCTCCTTGATCCGGTCCACCAGCTGGTTGGCTTTGTCGATATCAACCCCGGCATCTGCATATGTCAAAGAATCATTCATGAAATTCACCTTATATGGGCAATTGGCTGTCAATAAAACCATAAGATGATAAACAGTCGGGCTTTAAAGTCAAAGCTTTTGACATGGCCGCCGTTATATTGTATCTATCAAAATTTAACTGTTGTTTGCTTAATTATTTAGATCCATTTTTCGGAGAAAAAAGAAAAACGCCATGAAAACGTTCACATCGGCATCCTCAGGCTGGGAGTAGTGGGGCACGGGGGTGGCTGATCTGCTGACCCGGAAAAACCGGCTGCTGGCATCCCGGACCGGGGAGGCCCATCTGAACCTGAAAACCATTGCAGATCTCGACATTGACACGGACCGCGGTATCGATCTTTCGACGTCGGCCCTGGTGACAGATGCCATGGCTGTATTGACGGACGGATATCGACGTGGTGGTGGAACTCATCCTGGCAGGCACACACCCGGCCAGACAGTTTATCTTGCCGCCCTTGAAAACGGCAAACATGTGGTCACGGCCAACAAGGCCCTGCTGTCGCCTGCGGGGGTGAACTGGTGAAACGGCCCCCGGAAAAACCGGGTGGACCTGGCGTTTGAAGCCAGCTGCGGCGAAAGTGCATGCCCTATTATCAAGACCCTCAGAGAGCCCTGGTGGCCAATGACATCAACGCCATGTCCGCCATTTTGAACGGCACCTGCAACTATATCCTGTCCCGGATCTCAAAGGACAGGTGCACATTTAAAAGCCCTGAAGACCGCCCAGGAACTGGGGTTTGCCGAAAGCAGACGCTTCCCTGGACATCGACGGCCATGACACGGCCTATAAACTGGCAATTCTCAATGCCCTGTAGCCCACGGCGTAAATCAATCTGTCCGACATCCATGTGGAAGGCATCCGGGACATCACGCCCATGGACATTAGATTTGCCAAATCATTCGGTTACACCATCAAGCTGCTGGCCATCGGCAAGCGTCTGAGATCATGTGGAAGCCCGGGTCCATCCCACCATGATCGACAGCACCAATCATGTCCCATGTGGACCATTCCCATGAACGCTTCATTGCCAAGTGATGCGGATGCCACGGGCAAAACCATGCTCATGGAATGATGCCCGGCATCGGCCGTGCTCAGCGATATTGCCGACATTGCCAGAAATATCATCTCCGGCTACGGGCCGGGTTCCCATCTGGGGTATCCACAAGAAAATATCCGGCATATTCCCATTTTGTCCATGAACGAACTCATGACCCGCTATTACCTGCGGTTCGAGGCCCAGGACCATCCCGGGTGCTGGCTCCCGGATTACCGGCATTTACAGGGAGAACAAAATCAACATCAGCTCCCGTGCAGCGGCGGGGCGCAATGCCCAGCGGGACTGTCGGTGGTGATGATCACCCATGTGGCCAAGAGGAATGGATCACAGCGGGCTAAGCCGGATCCACGGAAACCAAATTGCGTGGTGAAACGCCCCATGGTGATCCGCATTGAAGATGAGGCACAATGAAACTGATTGTGGCAGATCTGGAAG
This sequence comes from Desulfotignum sp., assembly GCA_018399285.1. Classification (GTDB taxonomy): domain Bacteria; phylum Desulfobacterota; class Desulfobacteria; order Desulfobacterales; family Desulfobacteraceae; genus Desulfotignum. Next base: position 11,473 of record JAGYOW010000004.1, on the reverse strand, counting down.
AGTGTTTTGCCGGAAATCTGGATCAATGTGGCCCGGAAAACCGGTATTGAGAGTTGAAACTGACCACCCGGGATATAAGTGATTATGATGTGCTCATGACCCGCCGTCTGGCCATTTTTAAAAAGAGAAGCCAGCTGAAAATTCAGGATATTCAACGGGTCATCGCCACCCTGGATCCGCCCGGCGCCAAAGGAAACACTGCTGGACTGGATCCGGTCGGTCCCAGTTCATTATTTTATCCGGATACGCGTTTGAAGAGTTTGCCCGGCCCCTGATGGCCAAACTGGGGAGTTTCCACGCTGTTGTGCCACAGCCTTTGACCATGGATGCCCAGGGCAATATCACCCATTACAATCTGCGTATTGACAACCGAAACATAAAGCCGTGCAGGCGTTTTCAGGCCTTGAACTATCTAAGGTGATCGCTTTCAGGATTCTTATAATGATATTGCCATGATTCAGCTTCAGACCATGGATTTTTCTTTAAACCCCCGGAAACTGTAATGGCAGAATACCGGATATTTCCGTGACAAGGGATTATCAGTGAACTTAGAGCCATGCTGTCCCGGCTGCTGGATTCGCTGACCATGGATATTGACCGGTTTCAACAGATTCGGAGTTCTCGCAACGATCGGGGATCTGATGATCGATATGAATACCTGTAGGGCCGGGTGGACCGCATTTTCACCGGAAACCCCGCCGTACCCGTTGTGGCCGTGGAAGAAAACCACACCCTGGGCGGGGCCGGGAACGTAGATCAACAGCCTCACGGCCATGGGCGGCATAGTCGGCCATCGGCACGGCGGAACCGGCAAGGCCGGCAGATGATCCTGGAAAAGCTCAGATTCAGGGGGTTTGCACCCGCATCATCCACAGCGAACCGGACCGTCCCACCACCCTGAAAACACGGATCATGCGCTTCCAGCCAGCAGGTGCTGCGCATTGACCGAAAGGAGTGCGGCGGCCCATCAGCCCGCGAGGAGACGCTGGCCCGGCTCAAAAGGACGCATCATGACCGGCATGATGGACCAGAGTGGACCTGATCGTATTTCCGATTATGACAAAGGGACTGGTCACACCGGGCTGGTGGCCCACACCGTGGATCTGGCCCGGAAGCACGGGGGTTCTGACCTGAAAGCAGACCTAAATCTGAATTTGACAAAATATACGCCCGAATTGTCCGTGCTGACCCCCAATCAGAAAGAAGCAGCCGTGGCCGCCAACATGGACATCACTTGCCAGAAAGATCTGTTTGCCGCCGGTGAATCGCTTTTTTAAACACCGTGGCCCTGGACCGTGGTGATCACCTGCGGCAAACACGGCATGGTGCTGTTGAAAAAAATGCCGCCCCCATGTGATCGCATCAAAGGGCGGCAGGTATTTGATGTGTCCGGGAATGAGGACACCACACGGTCATCTCCTTGCTGGGCTTGAGTCTGGCTCGGGCGCATCTTTTCTGGACAGTGCCGTGGTGGCCAATGCCGGGGCCGGTATTGTGGTGGGCAAGTGGGCACGGCCACGCCCACGGTTGCGGAATTAAAAGCAGTGGACTCTGGTGACCGCCCCTGGACCTGAAAATAAAATAATAAAATCCTTGACTGCAAAGAATAATTACCACTATATTGCACGAATTGATGCGGGGTGGAGCACAGTCTGGTAGCTCGTCAGGCTCATAACCCGAGTCGTTGGTTCAAATCCTTCCCCACGCTACCAAGAAACCAAGAGGGGGTTCAGCGTTCGGCGCTGCCCCTTTTGTGTTTACAGACCATACGTGAACAAGCTTGAACAAGGAGTGGATCATGGGCGACGCAACCATTGTCAATCTGCTGGTGGATGACCCGCAGCATCGGAGTTCTCAAAGACCTTTACCTCCACCATGCCCAGGATGTGATTCTCAACGAGCGGCAGATCTGTGATTTTGGGCTTTTGCTGGTCACAGGCGTGTTTCAGGTGACCGGTTTTTCATGACCGGTGGATTACGAATCCGTGCTTTGGACCGCATGCGCATCATCAGGTGACCTGTGGCTGCGCCCGTGTCTGGATATTCATGACACCCTGGCCCGCTTTGGAGGCAGGTCAGTCCGTGGTGCTCCGAAAGGACCCGGAAGGATTTCTGCTGGGCGTCATGACTGGAAGGCTATCTGGCCCGTGGACCAAAGGGACAATGAAGCCATATTGCGTTGCGGGACGGGATCGGCCCATCCGGGGGTGGATTATCTTCGCAGCAAATGCGGGTCCCACTATATCAGCGGTCCATCAGATACAGAACCTGCCCCATTCTTTGGTTTTCCAGATCATGACTGACAGTGCGGGAACGCTTCCGCAAGCTGGGATGGCACCGCATCGTGGGATTCCAGACCCGGCAGCCCGTTACCGGCGGCCCAGTTCAGGAGATGACCATCCAGGCCATGCGGCCCGGGCCCAATCTGCTGCTACTGCCCGCGGCCAGCATTCCCGGTCCGGACGATTTTGACCACTACACCCGCATGCGCTGCTATCCGAAGTTGGGACTCACTATCCCCCAACTCCCATCTACTCAGCCTGCTGCCTCTGGCCATGCATGGCGGTCCCAGAGAGAACGCGGTCTGCATATGATCATCGGCAGGAGGCTGGATGCGCATTTATTACGATCCGGACACAACCACACCTCGCCAGCCCGGGCAATGACGGCGGCGCGGGAATCGGTCTACCCGGCGGATGGGCCGGAAACTCTGGCATCTGAAGCGGCTAAAGAACTGGGCGTGCTGACCCGTATTTTTGAAGAAATGGTGTATCTGCCGTTTGACGATGAGTTCTGTCACTGGCCCCCACAAACAGATCGCTGGGTTTAAGAAGGGTTTTCTCAAGATCTAAAGACATCCGGGACCGGATCAGAAAGGGCAGGAAAATCCCGGACTGGGCCACATTTCCCGAAGTGATCGAAGAGCTGGACCGCTCCTATCCCAGCCCGGCCCGCCAGGGATTCACCATTTTTTTCACGGGTCTGTCCGGGGCCGGCAAATCCACCATTGCCAAAGTGCTGTACGCCCGGTTTCTGGAGATGGGGACCCGGCCGGTGTCCCTTCTGGACGGGGACATTGTCCGCCGCCACCTGTCTTCGGAACTCAATTTTTCCAGGGAACACCGGGATATCAATGTGCGGCGCATCGGATTTGTGGCATCGGAGATCACCAAAAACCGGGGCATTGCCATCTGCGCCCCCATCGCTCCTTACCAGCGCACCCGAGACGAGATCCGCAAAGCCATCGAGCAGTATGGCGGGTTTTTTGAAATCCATGTGTCCACCCCCATTGCCGAATGCGAAAAAAGGGACCGAAAAGGCATGTACGCCAAAGCCCGGGCCGGTCTGCTCAAAGGGTTCACCGGCGTGGACGACCCCTACGAGACCCCGGCGCATCCGGAGCTTCGCATCGACACCACCCGCATCACACCGGAAGAAGCCGCCCGGGAAGTGCTGCTGCTGCTGAGCCGGAAAAAATTTGTGTAACGGGATGGATACCAGATCAAAATCGGTCTGTTTTTGTTGACAGCACTGATTTTTTGTGTTTCATTTAAACCTTTAGGGCCTGCTGGACATATATAAATGCCCTGGAAGCCAGGAAATGATTGATACGCATTCACATATTCTGCCGAACCTGGATGATGGGTTTGAAACAATGGCTCAGTCCATGGACGTCATAACCCTGGCCGCAGCCCAGGGGGTCCGGGTCATCGTGGCCACACCCCACTGCTGTGACGGGGTCTATGATTGCAGAAAATCCGATATTCTTGCCGCGTGCCGGGATCTGTCCGCTGCCGTGGCCCGGGCCGGAATCGATATCCGGATTCTGCCCGGCGCGGAGATCCGGGTCAATCATGACCTGGTGGCCCGGTTTGATGCCGGTGATCTGCTGACACTGGGAAATACGGGTCGTTATCTGCTGTGTGAGCTGCCGCCCATGTTCATCACCCAGGCGGTGCTCCAGATGATCCGGCAGCTCACACAGCGGCATGTCACGCCCGTCATCGCCCATGCCGAGCGCAACCCTGTGATTATGGCCCACCCGGAACTGGCCTCGGATCTGATTTTCACAGGGGCCCGGCTGCAGGTCACAGCCGGCAGTCTGACCGGTGATTTCGGCCGGGGCCCGCTTAAAATGGCCAGAACCCTGGCACAGAACAACCAGATTTTCTGTCTGGGATCAGATATTCATCCGGGCAGAAAATACCGGATGAAACCGGCTGAAAAAAAACTGAACAAATTAATGGATTCGGCCGATACTGATGAAATACTTCAAAAGAATCCCGAACATTTATTAGAACCATCCCCCTGGCGCCGGGAACCATTCCCGGACCGTAAAAATACGGGGTGTGATAAATTTTTGAAAATATCATGATTTGGCAAAAGCCAAAAAAGGAAAAAAGGAGAAAGTCTATGAAGATCCTCGTCAGACAAATCCGATTGATGGTCCTGGCCCTGGCAGCCATGGCTTTGTTGGGTGTGGTTGCTGATCAGGCCATAGCTCCAGCTGACTTCAGGAGTAGAGGCGAGATTCAGGAAGCGCAGCTGACGGAGACAGCGGCAGCGAAGCCGCGGCAGGGCGGCTGCTGTGGGCTGCGCTGCCGTGGAAGATCCGGAAATTCGCCGTGAATGCCACAGCGGCAAGTAGCCTCTGGCAGCAGCAGCCATGATGAAGGACTGATACTGCCGTTGTGGCGAAGCCGCCGCTTCAGGTGCGTGATATCCGGCGCCGTGGGCTGGCCGAAATGAACCAGATCCAGCGGCTGCTGCCAGCGCCGCTAGTTCCGGGTGCCACCTCCGGTGTAACCAGGCGCCGGGCAGTAGCTCGAAGCTGGCCAGGTGGTAGACACGTGCGCGCGTATCAGTGCTGCCGCCGTAGAGCGCATCGCCGGTGCGGTTGAGGCTGCCGAGGAAATGAACTCCGGATGTGAATGCAGTCGAAGCCGTGAACAGGCATCCCAGGATCGGGTTCCAGGTCAGAAAACTGAATCGAACTGAGCCTGAACCGAGCCTGAACCGGAACTGAACCGGGAACTGAGCGAACCGAACTGAGCCGGAAATCCGGAAACCGCCGCTGCCCCCGTGCGTGGACGAGCAGGATTCAAGTCCCGTCTGATGCAAAGTACTAAAAGATAGTTCACTGTTTATGAAATAGATAGATAAGATAATTGCTAAACCACAGATAACGCCGTGGAGATGACTCATGCAATTTTTCAAATATCACAACATCACAGCTCAGGTTATATGGTCCGGCGCTGATTCATCCTTTCGGCAGCCCGGTTTTGTTTGCAGAAAATGTATGCTGATCAACCATATTCAGGTGGATCAGCAGTCGGACAGCAACTTTCACAAAGCGGAAAACGCAGTAAAGTGTGCATAATTACAATGGTCAAACCGGGTATCAACCTGGGGTACACCACGGGCAAAACCCCGATGCCTGAATAACTTCTTCCAGCGGTCTGGCGCATGATGACTTCAGGATGAAAACATGCTCAGCCACCGATGCGGATGAATTTGACTACATCATTACAATGCCATGCTGTTCCGCTTCCAATTGTGGTTCCCCAGCGGGTACCGCTGTGACTGACAACACATTCATCAAAACCCGGATCCGGGCCAGTGCCGATATCAACGACAACAGCGCGGATCGTTACAAATACACCTGAACCGGTTTTCCCAGGTGAATTACAAGTTCGCAGTAATTCAGCCCGGCGCCAGGATACACCAACTCCGTACACGGATTATTCAGATGACAGCCCCGGACAGGGGAAGATCCTTGCAGAAAACTGGGCGGGCCTACCTGGCTTTACCGGTTCACCCCCAAACATCCTTCGACCTGAACTCATCAGCCTGGGAAAGGAATATGACAAAACGTGATTACAAAATTTCCAGCCAGGTCATGGTCAATGCCAGACACCAGATCAATTACCTGACCTTCGGTGCCGGGTGGGTTATCACAATCGTGGGAATTCGACCAACTGTTCTTCCGGAGACATTGACTGCCGAAGTGGAAAGGTCTAGTTAGTCGAACTCGTGGATGCCAGATCTGCGTGGCTCTCAAAGCCCAGTCTATTTTCAATCGCAACCTGAACGATGAGCAAATACCCACTTCACCCAGCCAGCGCCTGGATGCCCGGTTCACCAATCGTCATCGCGTGGAAAAGATCAACTGCATCCTGTCCGGAGACAACAGAACTCCGATTATGAAACCTCTTCCCGTGAAGATGACCGGTGGCTGGTTTCCTCTGGGTGCGACCACGCTTCTCCGATCAACCGTTTCTTTGCCGGGAATTTCCCGGCGGACGGAGGAAAGGATTCCAACCAGGCTGGAAATAGCTCGATAATGAGTATGTGATGCTCAAAGAAAGTTCAATTATGATCTGGGATCCTGATAGCTTTGATATTCTGTTGTTAAGAGAAAACAATGGTATAAAGTCGCCATCTTTATACCATTATTTTTTGCAACCTTCATTACATAGCGGTAAAATACAAGTATTTTAAAAATCAGCAAGATGGCGGGCGGTGCCCTGCGGTGGCCGGCAGTACAGCCCGGCGGAAACCAAGGTGGCATCGGACGAAACCGCCACACGCCTGGGTTCCGGCGGATGGGTCAATGTCCATCCTGGCCGGCGGCGAAGAGCAGGTATCCAAGGAGATGGTGTGTGGAATAACGTCGATAAATACCGTGCCGTTCACTGGCAACCCAGGCCGAGGGCCTGGACCCCCGATTAACTGGAAAACCGGATTGCCGTGGCCCCCTTGTCCAGAGATTTCTTTAAAAGTAATCTCAGGTGTATCGCAGATCAAGGAATACTACAGCTTCAATTTTATTTCAGGCGCTAAGCGCAACCCGGGTATTTCGATTTCATACTCAGCCTTATATCTGATTTCGCCATGCCAGGAGTGGACACCGAGCAAACTTTATCGCGCCCAGGGGCGTGAAAGACCTGAGGCGGATGGCGGAAGAAACCGCGATGGAAGAATCAAAGAACCGGACGAAGCGCCCACTCCAGTCCATTGCTGGCACCAACCGACACGGATCGCAGCAGCTTCCGATGAAGGGATATGACTGAAAACATCCGCTCAGCTTACCGGGATACCGTGTGGTATCTCCGTCAGCAGTCGTTGGATCAGGCCGCCACCAAGATCTATGTTCAGGCGATGGGTCAAAACCGGGTGTGTTTGATTATCAGCCCGGCATGACTGCCCCGGCTGGCCTGTATTTCAGCATTGTTTCATGGATTTGACCAGTTTGCCGCTGCGCCCAACGTACTGCCCGGAATATCCGTCAGACCGCCCGTGAACGCAACGTCATCACCATTGATCTTAAAAAAGTTCAGACTGAGATGCGCCGGATTCGCCACTTCAGCCCGGCGACCGGATCCATATTCCCGAATCATGGCTGTAACCCAAGGAGACCCCATGCAAGACGCCCCCTTCTGAATCTTTTTTTTGCAGTACAGAAATTTTATCCGTCCTGAGGCACCGGATGGCAGCCTATGAAATGGCGGACCCTGATCATTCTGGTGTCTATCCTCACGGTGCTGGCTTACGGCTTTTACAGCTTCCAGCACCTGTGCATGAATCTTCTAGCCAGACTGATCCTTGACAAGGAAAGCGGCAGTTCACCCATCATATGAGCGCACCATCATGAGTCCTACCATTCCCAGACCATGACATTCAATTCCATTAAGATGATTAAATCCACGCCCGTACTGGCGTTGCGTGATCGAAGCCCTGAACCTGGATGCCGAAGAAAAGGACCTGAGGTCAGTTTCATCCGGCAGTGGTCTCCGACCTCAAAGCCAATATCAAGCAACTGATCGTGCGAGATGCAACGGTAGCGATCCCGCTGTCCCCGGAGCGAGATGCAGAACCGGAAAATGCAGGGGTTGGATCGCCAAAGTTCAGGAAAGATCACTAGGAGTGATCAGAGACACCCGGCTGCCCACAATATATCGCGGTGACAAGACCTGGAACGGCTGCGGCCATTGCCAATACCCTGGTGGAATAATCATGGCATTCAACATGGCTAACAAATGGATGCGTCCAAGCGCATTCCGTACCTGGCTCAATGAAGAATCATGACTCGCGCAAAAACTGGAAGATGCGTGACGAACAGAAGTTCTTTTTGATTACAAGCAGGAAAACATGGTGTTTTCCATTGAAGGCAAGCAGAAACTGGCGGAACAGAAAATCCAGGAGTTCAACAACCGCCACTCAAACCGGAACAAATGCCTGAGCTGACGCCAAGATCAATGAGCTGGATAAGAACCCGCACCCCTGAAGGTGGCCAATGTGCGTCGTTGATCAACAACCTACTATCGAGAGCATTCAGTGCCAAGGGCCGGACCTGGAGATCGAGCTGACCGGCTGGCCAAGACCAGCGCGCAAACACCCGGGAACCGTCCGCGGCCTGACCGAACTGGAAAACCAGAAACAGCCCGGCCCGGCGAGATCGATGCTGGCGAAAAGGAAAATCTCAAATCCGAGCGCAAAGTGCTGTTTGCCCGGCAAAAAAACTTTGGAAAGCACGCTGGCCGAGTTTGAAAAAGAAGCCCTGGACACTTCTTCCAAAGAGCTGAAATACACCATTCTCCAGCGCAACGTGGATACCTCCAGAAACCTGTATGATCTGATGGTGTCAAGAATCAAGGAATCCAATATTCTTCAGACGGCCAACACCTCCAACATCCGGCGGGTGGAAGCGGCCCTGGTGCCCATTGGCCCGGTATCCCCCAATAAAAAGCGCAACCTGCTGCTGTCTGTGGTGCTCGGGCTGTTTTTCGGGTGCGGTCTGGCGTTTTTCTTTGAATACATGGATCAGACCGTGCGCACGGAAGAAGACATTTCCCAGCATTTCAACCTGCCCGTGCTGTCCGTGATTCCCAAAGCAGATAAATCCGTTTCCTATGGAGCCTACCATTGATTTTCAGAAAAAAGAAAAAACGGAGCACACAGGAGGACCGGGAAAAACTGCTGGTCAATTTTCCTCTGGACTCCCGGTTTGCCGAAGCCTACCGCACCCTGAGAACCAACCTGTTTTTCTCGGACATGGACAATGAGGTCAAATCCGTTCTGGTGACCAGTGCCGTGGAAAAAGAGGGCAAGACCACCACCGCGGTCAACCTGGGGCACACCATTGCCCAGACCGACCGGCAGGTGCTGCTCATGGACTGTGACCTGCGGCGTCCCAATATGACGAAACTGTTTCCAGACAGCCCGCAAATGGGCGTGACCGATCTGGTCACCGAGGTGTTCGGGGTGCATCTGACCCAGGGCGGCCTGGACGAGTATTCCGTGGGCGACCTGGTCCGCCTGACCCGGATCCAGAACCGATCGGTCCGGCTGGATCTGGAAAACGACACCACCCGTGCGGCCCTGTTTTTTCACAAAGGCCGGCTGTCGGGGGTGCGCTGGCTCAACCGGCCGGATGACGAAAAACCGGTGGCCGAAATGATCCGGGACGATCTGCTCACCGAAGAACAGATCCGGGCGCTGAACCGGGATGCCATTGAAGCCATCCGGGCGGTGAACGCCATGGAAACCGGCCGATTTTCCTTTTCCCCGTTCTCCGGCGCTGAGGCCCGGGCATCTGCCGGTGGGCCGGCCCTGGATTATGAAAAACTGTTTGCCCGGTTCAAGACGGACACCCAGGGATTGAAATACTGCCATGCCGCGATTGACAACGCCGTGGTTCCCACGGATGTGGACAACCTGTTTTTCCTGGCGTCCGGAAAAACCCCGCCCAATCCGGCGGAACTGGTGGGGTCCGGCCGCATGGCATTTCTGATGGAAATCCTCAAATCCCGGTTTGACTTCATTGTCATTGACACCCCGCCCGTGACCCCGGCCACGGATGCCCTGCTGCTGGCGCCCCTGGTGGATGGTACCGTGCTGGTGGTCAAATCCGGCAACACGGACCGCAAAATCATCCAGGATGCCATTGACCAGTTCAAGGCCGTGAAACAGCCCATCATGGGCGTGGTGCTCAACCTGGTGGACATGAGAAAAGAGGGGTATTACAAGTACTACCACAAGTACTATTCATCCTATTATGGCAGTAAATAGCCGTTGGATTCTGCCGGGTCTGATTCTGGGGGCACTGGCGCTGTTTGTCATTTTCTGCCTGGTGATGCTGTATCCCCGGTATGTGTATCAGCAGGGAATCCGCACGTTCAAAACCGGGGAGTATGACCGGGCAATTTCTTATTTTGAACAGGCTGAGGCGGTTCTGCCGGGTTTTTTGAAAAACAGCCTGTTCACCGGGGCGGACCGGTTCCGGCAAAATACCGGCCACGGCCGTGCCCTGTATCATGCGGCCACAGAAGCCTGGCGCTCCACCGGCCTGTCCGTGCAGGTGCACGATCAGATGCGCGCCGCCCGAACCCGGCTTCAGGCGGCACAAGCCATGGAACCCGGAGATTATCTCACCGCGTTCTGGCTGGCCCGCACCGAACATGCCCTGGAACGGCTCCATCCCTGGCAGTTTCCCGGCACGCCCAATCCCTACAATGCCCATCCTTTGTACCTGGCAGCCGCAGCCCTGCGCCCGGCCGGTATTTCCGTGCGCCTGGCCCATGCCAGATACCTGTATGAACAGGGCCGCACCCATGAACTTCCCGACCATGTCCGGGAACTGACCCGGATCTATCCCCCGGTGGCCGGTTCCCTGAAATCAGAATCTTTTTATGCCCCGGACCTGATACCCGCCGTGACCCAGGGTCTGGAACAGGCGGTCAAAGAAAATATCCGGCCCCGGGACGCATTGTCGGCCCTGTCCCGGGTGTATCTTGACCAGGGCAATCTGACCGCGGCCATTGCCTGGTTTGACACGTATCTGTCCCATGACCCGGGCGCCAACACGCCCAACGATTTTCTGCATTACGGGGATCTTCTGGTGGAGGACAGCCGGTATGAGGACAGCTATCCCGTGTTTGTCAAAACCCTGGAAACTTCAACAGACCCGGAAGGCGGCTGTGGCGGATCTACCGGGTGTTCAAATCCCGGGAAGCCCTGATTTTTTTTCTGTCCTTTGCCGATTACCTGCACCGGTCGCCGGTGTCGGTTTCCGCTTTGGATCTGGTGATGGCCCAGTGCTTTCTGGACATGGACCAGGTGTTTGCGGCAAAAGAAAAACTGCGTCAGATCATTGAATCCAATCCCACAGCCCCGGCCTGCATGCTGCGGGCCCAGATCGCCCAAAAGGAAAAAGACTGGGACACCATGGAGGTGATGAGCCGCCAGGCCACCCGCCTGGATCCTTACAACCACACCTACCACTATTTCTTTGCCCGGGCCCTGAACATCCGCAAAAAATACGCGCCTGCCGAACTGGCCGTCACCCGGGCCATGGAAACCTATTCCGGCAAAAGTCCCTGGTATTACAATTTCCGGGCCTGGACCCGGTGGCACCAGGAAAAATTCCAACCCGCGGCCACAGACTGGGAAACCGCGTTTGCCCTCAAACCCG
>JAGYOW010000039.1 GCA_018399285.1 Desulfotignum sp. | reverse complement strand
ACGTAAAATAATGTCCAGATAGGCCAGGGCCGGTTTGACCATGATGATGTCCGCCCCTTCTTCAATATCCATGGTCGCTTCCCTGATGGCTTCCATGGCATTGGCCGGATCCATCTGATAGGTTTTCCGGTCTCCGAACTGCGGGGAAGAGTCGGCGGCCTGGCGAAAGGGCCCATAAAATGCGGAGGCATATTTCACGGCATAGGACATGACCGGTATGTGATCAAATCCGTCTTCATCCAGTGTCTGGCGGATCTCTGCGACCCGGCCGTCCATCATGTCGGACGGGGCCACCATGTCGGCGCCGGCTTTGGCGTGGGACAGCGCCACTTTTGCCAGCAGGTCCAAAGATGCGTCATTGTCGATGATGCCGTTATCCACCACCCCGCAATGGCCGTGATCTGTGTAACCGCACAGACACACATCCGTGATCACGGTGAGATCCGGCACCGCATCCTTGATTTTGGCCACGGTTTTCTGGACAATTCCGTCAGTGGCATAGGCCCGGGTAGCCAAGGGGTCTTTTTTGTCCGGAATACCGAACAAAATGATGGCGGGAATGCCCGCATCTTTGGCCTGTTTTGCCATCTCGACAATATAATCACCAGACATCTGAAAATGACCGGGCATGGATTCAATGGGTTTTTTGATCTGGCTGCCTGGGATGGCAAACATCGGTTGAATCAGATCGTTCCGGGAGAGAAGGGTCTCCCGGATCATGCGCCGGAGGGTGGGAGTCGCACGCATCCGCCGGGGTCTGTAATCGGGAAACAGCATCTTATTTCTCCTTTGAAATTTCTTGGTCCGTCAGATAGCACGCCGGATCTGAATCCCAGGGATCGTTGGCCACGGATTCGGCTCTGGCCCTGAAATTGCCGGCACAGATATCCAGCCACCGGCAGGTGGCACACCGTCCTTTGACATGTTTTTTCTTTTCTTTCATTTTCATCAGAAATTCATTGGATTCATCCGTCCAGATCTGTGAAAACGGGCGATCCTTGATATTGCCCAATGATTTTTCCCGCCAGAACTGATCCGGATACACTTCTCCGTCCCAGGAAATGCATCCGATGCCTCGTCCTGAATTGTTGCCTTCGTTCATTTCCAGAAGTTCCAGCACTTCGGCCGCCCGTTTGGGGTCTTCTTTTAAAAGCCGCTGGTAAAGATAGGGCCCGTCCGCATGGTTGTCCACGGTCAGAATCTCCTTGGGCTTGTTCCGGTTGTGCAGGTCTTTTGTCCGGTCCATGATCAGATCCAGCACCTGCCGGGTTTCCTCATGGGACAGGTCTTCCTTGGCGATCTCAGATCCCCGGCCGGAATACACCAGGTGATAGAAGCAGGCCCGGGGAATGTTTTTTTCTTCCAGAAGATCGAAAATACCGGGAATGTCCTGGACATTGCGCTTGTTGATGGTAAACCGCAATCCGACTTTGATGCCGGCTGCCTGGCAGTGTTCAATGGCGGCCATGGCCCGTTTGAATGATCCGGGCACGCCCCTGAACATGTCATGGGTGGGTTCCAGCCCGTCCAGGCTGATGCCCACATAGGACAGGCCGATGTCTTTGAGTATTTTGGCTTTTTCTTTGGTGATCAGCGTGCCGTTGGTGGAAATCACGGCCCGCATCCCCTTGGATACGGCATATTGGGCATATTCCACCAGCCGGGGGTGTACCAGAGGCTCACCGCCGGAAAACAGCAGTACCGGCACACCGAAATTCGCCAGATCATCCATCATGGCAAGGGCTTGATCCCGGTTCAGTTCGTTGTCATAGCAAATGTCTTCAGACCGGGCGTAACAGTGTATACATTTCAAATTACACCGCTGGGTCATGTTCCAGACCACCACGGGTTTCTTGTCAATGGAAAACTGGAGCAGGTGAGAAGGAAGCGATCCTGACTGACGCGAATAGCGCAGCGTGTCCGAGGGCTCCACCGTGGCACAATACAGTTTTGAAATTCCAATCATTTGATTTCTTTCCTGATAAGTTGGTTCAGATAGGCGTCACTGTCCTGCAGATCTGTTTTTGTCATAAAAAACCGGTGTTTGCCGGTTTTTTCTTTGATCAGGTTCAGCCCGTCATAAAACGCGTTGTGAAGTTTGGATAAAATATCGTCGGCAGACGCCCCGTGATCCATGATCTGTAGCATCAGAAAATCAATGGCATCTTCCTCAAAAATAATGTCAAGTCCCATGTTTCTGGACGCTTCCCGTTCAATCTCTTTGATTGTATTATAATGGGTTGTAATGCGGCTGACAGCGTCATCGATTTCCAGCACATGGGCATGGAAATACCGGGCGGCCATTTCACACCGGGCCGCAGATAAATTCAATCCATGGGTGGCAACCAGGGTGTCCGCATTTTCCTGGATATACCGGGTGATATACTGGATTTGGGTCTCCGACGCTTTTTTGTGCAGCGATTCCCAGTCATATGCCGGGGTATCGCTGAGCAGATCAGTCAGCATGCCCAAAGGATCGTTGATCACCTGCTTGGTGACCACCAGGCGGGAAATCCGACAGGATGGCAGTTTTTCTTCAAAAGGCAGCAATGCATCTTCCACCACCGATACCAGGCCTCTGGCACCGGTATTTTCCTTGAATGCCCGGTGCGCTAGAACTGTCAATGCATCATCATCAAAAACAATGTCAATGCCATATGCGGCAAAATCCAGACGTTTGTTCAATATCACCGGGTTGTTGGGCATTTTAAGAATGGTATACAGATCCGTTTCACTTAATGTCTCCAGAATACACCGCACAGGAACACGTCCGATAAATTCGGATTCAAAACCGAACTTGACCAGATCTTCAGCCCGGGTCTGTTTCAGCAGGGAAGTGTCATCATCAGTACCGCTCGAGCCGGAATTGAACCCGATGGTCTGGCGGGTCAACCGCTGCCGGACCAGTGTCGGTGAGCTCCGGTGAACGCACCGCTCAGGATAAACAGGATATTGGCTGTGGTTCACCCGCCGGACCACGCGTTTTCCGGGTCCGTTGAAACCGTTCGAGTTCCTGCATCATGATACCGGATCATGGGGGACTTTCAGGTCCACTTCAGTTTCTTCCATGGGTTTGAGCAATGCCCGCTGAACCCTCGGATCTGCAAACTCTGGGCACCGATGACATCGGACTGGCCGCAATTTTATCGATCTCATCCAGATACACGATGCCGCATTCTGCCAGTTCGATATCATCCTCCGCCTTCCTTGACCAGATCCCGGATCAGATCCTCCACATCCCCGCCCACGTAACCGGTTTCCGAAAACTTGGTGGCATCCGCCTTGACAAAAAGGAACGCCTATTTTTCTGGCAATGAGTTTGATCAGATAGGTTTTGCCGATACCGAAGCCCCAGCATCAGAATATTGATTTGATATTGCCCGTGATTTTAGATCTTTGTCTCGCGGGTTTCCTGATGCCGGATTCGGTTAAAATGGGTGCAGATTTTAGTGGCCAGAATTGGATTTGGCCTGATCCTGCCGGACCACATACTGATCAAGATAGGCAACTCAGTTCTGCCGGTTTGATGGTGAAATCCACCAGCTCTTTTTTTCCCTTTGTTCGGTGTTACCGTTTACCGATGATTTCTGGGGCTGAGCTGTGGAGAAATGATCCGAACATTGCCGAATTTTTTATTTTAAAAATTCTCCCAGTTCTTTTTCTATTTCCTTGGGATCTTGTGCCCATGTGGTTTGTGTTTGTTTCATAATTGATCAATGCTAGGCTTCCCAAAAATCAAGAGATTGTGCAACCTTGCAGAGCGCTCATCAAAAACAGCCATGAACATTAAGCGCTCATGGCTGTCAAATTATGGTGCCGAAGGGAGATTTGAACTCCCACGGGTCTCCCACACGCCCCTCAAGCGTGCGTGTCTACCTATTCCACCACTTCGGCCGGCATATCTTGAAATCTACTCGGAATCCGGATCAGCTGTCTGCTGAACAGGTGCCGACGGGGTTGTAATGATACTTTTCTCTGCCTTGTGACCCGAAAAATACGCCAGGGTCAGAGAGGTCACCATGAACACGATGGCAACGACCGTGGTGATTTTGGTCAGTATGGAGGCCGGGCCGGATGCGCCAAACAGAGTCTGACTGCCGCCCCCGCCGATGGATACGCCCATTTCCGCGCCTTTGCCGCTCTGAAGCAGCACGATCAGGATCAACAGAATACAGACGGTGACATGCAAGGTTGTGATCAAAGTTGTCATGGTTTATTATCAATCATATTTTACAATTTGGGTGAAAATTCGGGCATCGAGACTGGCGCCGCCCACCAGCACACCATCCACATCCTCGATGCACATCAGTGTTGCTATATTGTCCGGTTTAACAGATCCGCCGTAAATAATTCTGACGGTTCGTGCCAGGTCCGATGAAATTTTTGTGTCAACCAGTGTCCGCAAAAAACGGTGGACGGTCTCCACCTGTTCGGGTCCGGCGGTTTCACCGGTACCAATCGCCCATACCGGCTCATAAGCAATCACCAGATCCTGCAACCGTTCCGGATCAACGCTTTTTAACCCATCTGCCACCTGCTTGTCAAGGGTTAAAAATGTGTTCCCCGCTTCCCGCTGGGCCAGTGTTTCACCGATGCACAAAATGGGTTTGAGTCTGCTTGAAACCGCTGCCTGGATTTTTCTGTTCACCGTCTCATCGGTTTCAAAAAAATACTGGCGCCGTTCCGAATGCCCGATGATCACATATTCCACACCTGCGGCAGCAAGCATGTCTGCTGATATTTCACCGGTGAATGCACCTTGTTTTTCAAAGTGCAGGTTCTGGGCGCCCAGGTGCAGGGATGTGTCTGCAATGGCGGTGGCCACCAGGGGCAAACATACATAGGTCGGCGCGATCATGATGTCTTTGTTTTGCACATCAGCGCAGGCTTGTGCCAGGTGAGTGGCGGTATCCACGGCTTCAGGCCCGGTTTTAAACATTTTCCAGTTGCCGGCAATCAATGGTATGCGTGTCATGATGATCTCCCGTGTCTGTTAAAAAGAGTCTCCGATCATTTCTGCCAGATCCGTCATCCGGTGGGAATACCCGGCCTCGTTGTCATACCAGGCATAGACCTTGACCATGTTGCCGTTGATCACATCCGTGCATCCGGCATCCACGATGGAGGACAACGGGTTGGAATTGTAATCAATGGACACCAAAGGCAGTTCACTGTATCCCAGGATTCCTTTCAGATTTCCCAGGGCCGCTGTTTCCAGGGCCTGATTCACCATTTCGGCGGTCAGGTTGTCCTGCTGGGTCAGCACCACCAGATCCACCATGGACACATTGGGGGTAGGCACACGCACCGACATGCCGTTGAGTTTGCCTTTAAGTTCCGGCAATACAAGGGCTACCGCCTTGGCTGCTCCCGTGGTGGTGGGAATCATGGACAGGCCGGCGGCCCTGGCCCTTCGCAGGTCTTTGTGGGGAAAGTCCAGGATCCGCTGGTCCCCGGTGTATGCATGGATGGTGGTCATCATGCCCGACAGGATGCCGAAATTTTCCAGAAGCACCTTGGCCACCGGCGCCAGGCAGTTGGTGGTACACGAGGCATTGGAGATGATATGGTGGGAAGCCGGATCATACATGTCATGGTTGACCCCCATGACAATGGTGATGTCCGGATTCGTGGCAGGCGCTGAAATGATCACTTTTTTGGCACCGGCGTCCAGATGTTTGGATGCGCCCTGGCGGTCCCGGAAGATACCGGTGCACTCCATGACAATATCCACTCCCAGATCTTTCCAGGGTATCTGGGCCGGATCTTTGAACCCAGTGACCTTCACCTGTCTGCCGTCCACTTCAATACTGTCTTCCAGTGCGGTGACCGGTTTTCCCAGCTGTCCGTGCACTGAGTCAAACTGCAGCAGATGGGCTGTGGTCCGGGTGTCTGTCAGATCGTTGATGCACACGATTTCCAGTTCCGGACGGGTCATTGCCGCCCGGAACACCAGTCGGCCGATGCGGCCGAATCCGTTGATTCCAATCTTGATACCCATTGTGACCTCCTATCCAACTTGCGTTGCTTTATGTACGCTTGTTTCGGGAACATCCCTTCGAATACTGGCTGTCAATTCCGTCCGGTGCCTTTGAGTATCCCGCTGGCAAGGGATATGCTTTTTTTGCCATGGTCCACCAGCACACCTGTTAATTTTTCCATGTCCATTTTTTTCCGGGCTGTCACTGCTTTCAGAAGAATCGGAAGATTGACTCCGGAAATAACTTCCACAGTGCCTTCCTCTAAAAAAGAATAACTCAGGTTGGAAGGGGTGCCCCCGAACATATCCGTCAGAATAATCACCCCGTTATCGGACCTGACTTTGGCAATGCCCTGTTTGATTTTTTTTCTCAAGTTCTCAGGATTCTGCTGAATGTCAATGGAAACCGACATGATGAGTTCCTGTTCACCGCCCAAAATAAATTCCACTGTGTCAATGAGTGTCTGGCCTAAATTTGCATGGGCCACCACGAGTATGCCAATCATATTTCCCTGGTATCCCGATCAATGTCCCGGTGAATCAAACCGGGATGATGGGCTTTATGGTTTAAGTGTTCAAAAATGCTGCGGGCAATGACCACGCTTCGGTGACGTCCGCCGGTACAACCGACCGCAATGGTTAAATATGCCTTGTTCTCCCTTTGATACAAAGGGATCAGATAGTCAAGCAACTGCGTGAATTTTTCCAGAAAAATCCGGGTTTCCGGATTGGACAACACAAATTTCCGCACAGCTGCTGACTCGCCGTCCAGATGTTTCAACAACGGTTCAAAATAGGGATTGGTCAGAAATCGCATATCCGTGACCAGATCCGCATCCCCTGGTATGCCGTATTTATACCCAAAAGACAATACATTGATTTTCATTTTTATGGGATTTCCACTGCCGCGACTGATCAGATTTAAGATGGCGGCTTTAAGCTGATGGACGCTCAAACGGCTGGTATCGATAATGTGGTGGGCCGTTGATTTGATCAGGCGCAGAGAATGAATTTCCGATTGAATGCTTTCCAGCAGGCTTTTTTTACCGGTGACCGGATGCTGCCGCCGGGTTTGACTGAACCGTTTGACCAGGGTGTCCACATCCGCTTCCAGAAAAATGGTTTCCGGAGAAATGCCCAAATCCTCGATGGCGCGGATTCCAGCGGTGTAATGGGTCGCAAAGGTCCTGGACCGCATGTCCATGACAAAGGCAATGCCTTTGATGTCCGGGCTCTGTTTAAACGGCAGCTCCAGAAATCGGGGCACCAGTTCCAGGGGCATGTTGTCCACGCAGTAAAAGGATGCATCTTCAAACGCCTGCATGGCTGTCGTTTTTCCGGAACCTGACAACCCGGTGATGATGAATACCGGTGGGTTTTTCATTTAAAAGGTTTCATCCTGTTCTAGAATAAATTCATGGATATCGTCAATGGTTTCGGCATTGATCAATCCCTGCTTGAAATGGTCCATTTTCAACAGTTTGGAAATCTGGGCCAGAACCTTTAAATGCCAGCCGGTGGAATTCTCCGGGGTCAACAGCAGAAAGAAAATATGAACCGGTTTTCCGTCCAGAGAATCATAGGTCACGCCGGCTTTGCTGCGCCCGAACCCCAGAATGATCTGGGTGACGGAATTGAGTTTTCCGTGGGGAATGGCAATGCCCCCCCCGATGCCGGTACTTCCCAAAGATTCTCTTTCCATCAGAACGGCTGCGATATCTTTGGCGGCAATCCCGGCAACCGGTGCCACGGCCCGGGCCAGTTCCCGGATAATGCCGTGTTTGGTGGTAGCGGTCAGATCCGGCACAATAGACTCTTTTGTGAGTAATTGACTGAGTTTCATGTGAATTTCGGTTATCCCCCGGGCTGAATCAATCCCAGCTTTCCATTGTTGTGTTTATAAAGAACATTCAATTGTTCGGTGCGGGCATTGTTGAACACAAAAAACGTTTGTCTGCCGCTGTTGAACTCGTTGACCGCATCGATGATATCCATGGGTTTGGTGTCCAGCGTTTCCATGACCAGGTCATCAAATCCCTGGAACTCGGGTTGCTGCATGGGGCTGCGGTCGAATTCCGCCGTGTCCAGCAGGCTTTGTTTTTTACCGGACATATGCTGTTTGATTTTTTCTTTGTGTTTTTTGATCTGTGCCCGTACTTTATCCATGAGAATATCAATGGAGGAATACATGTTTTCAGATGATTCTCTGGCATGGATATTGAGTTTGTCGCAGGTCAGGGTAATTTCCGCAATATGTCTTATTTTTTCCACCGACAAAACCACATGGGCATCTGCCGGGCTGTCCAGCATCCGGTCGAATTTATCAAGTTTTTTGTTCACGTAAGACTTTAATGGATCGGAAGGATCGATTTTTTTAAATGTCACAGTTGTTTGCATAAAACACCTCCCTAAAGTTGTTTACGTTTATTGGAAGGTAGAATATTGAGCACCTTCCGGTATTTGGCAACAGTTCTTCGGGCGATCTGTATGTTGGATTCCTGGAGGATACCGGCAATCCGGTCATCGCTTAACGGATCAGCAGGATCTTCTTTTTCGATCAGCAGTCTGATTCGTTCCTTGACACTGGCCGATGCCAGGGATTCGCCGCCGGTTTGTTCGATGGATGAGTTGAAAAAATATTTGAGTTCGAACAGCCCCTGGGGCGTATATGCGTATTTGTTGGTGGTGACCCGGCTGATGGTGGATTCATGCATCTGAATATCTTCGGCAATATCTTTGAGGATCAGGGGGCGCAGATAAGCGATGCCTTTTTCAAAAAATTCATGCTGAAATTTGATAATGCTTTCCATGACCAGATAAATGGTCTTCTGCCGCTGGTGAATACTCTTGATCAGCCAGGATGCGGACTGCATTTTTTCGTTGAGATATGCCTTGGTTTCCCTGGAAATTTTTTTCCCTTCCGCAATGGCGTTTTTGTAAAACCGGTTGATGCGCAGTTTGGGCAATCCGTCATCGTTCATGACTATTTTAAATCCATCACCCACTTTATACACGTATATATCCGGAATGATATAGGCAGGTTCTTCATGGGAAAATTTTCTGCCGGGTTTGGGCTCCAGGTATTGAAGAATTTTTACCGCTGCCCGGACATCTTCCACGGAAATACGCAGGATTTTAGCAATTTTTCGACTGTTGCGGTTTTCCAGATTTTTCAGATGGTGTTTGATGATCTCGGTGAGCACCTGGTTTTCAATCCCCAGCTGTTTGACCTGTATGAGCAGAGTTTCACATAAATTTCTGGCACAAACCCCCGGTGGGTCCAGTGTCTGCAGCACGGATAAAATTTTTTCCACCCGTTCCGTTTCCACTTCGGCTGCCTGGGCGATCTCAGCCGTTTCTGCGCACAGATATCCGTCCGGGTTAAGATTGTCAATGATCATGTGGCCGATCTGTTCATCCGCCTTGTCTAAACCCAGGAGCATCAGCTGCCATTTTAAATGGGCTTCCAGAGTGGTTTTTTCCGAAGTGAACGCCTCAAAGTTGGGTGCTTCGGTATGCTCAGTCTCTGAATAAACCCGACCGGTGGAATTGTATTCATTGATATAATTTTCCCAGTCCGTATCCGGCTGCACTTTTTCATCAATGGTGATTTCCTTGACCGGTGTGTCCCTGTCGGATTCAGACGCATCCGTTCCCGGATCCGCCAAGGCCCGGTCGACAGTCTCGTCCGGGGCCTGTTCTTCCAGGGCTGGATTCTGTTCCATTTCCTGCTGGATCATTTCCGCCAGTTCGACACGGGACAGCTGCAGCAGTTTGATGGCCTGCTGAAGCTGGGGAGTCATCACCAGCTGCTGGGTCAATGTGAGGTTCTGTTGTAAGCCAAGTTCCATGTTAAAGCCTGAAATTATCTCCCAGATAGGTTTTTTTGGCAATGGCACTGGAGATGATCCGATCCGGGGGACCGGATTCAATCACTTTTCCCTGACTCATGATATACGCATGGTCACACACGCCCAGGGTTTCCCGGACATTATGATCGGAGATCAGGACTCCGATTCCTTTTCGGGTCAGCTGGGCGATGATCTGCTGAATATCCATCACCGCCAGAGGATCAATGCCGGCAAAGGGTTCGTCCAGAAGGATGAACAGCGGATCGGTTGCCAGAACCCTGGCGATCTCCAGCCGCCGGCGTTCCCCTCCGGACAGGGACGCTGCTTTCTGGCGGGCCAGACCCTGGATACCCAGTTCCTGCATCAGCGCATCCGCTTTTTTTTGAACCGGATCCGCAGGTTTGGGCAACACTTCCAGGATTGCAGTGATGTTTTGCTCCACGGTGAGTTTTTTGAAAATGGAGCTTTCCTGGGGCAGGTATCCGATGCCTTTTCTGGCACGGATATACATGGGGTTGTTTGTGATATCTTCGCCGCCGATAAAGACATGACCACTGTCAGGCCGGATCATGCCCACGGTCATGTAGAACGTGGTGGTTTTTCCGGCGCCGTTGGGCCCGAGCAGTCCGGTCACCTGACCTGGTTTGACCGTCAGATCGGCCTGATTCACCACTGTTTTTCCGTGATAGGTTTTTACCAGTTTATTGAGTGAAAGCTCTGTCATTTATTGATCAGCAGGGTTGTCTTCCGGGTTGAACAGGGCTTGAACCCGGGCTTTACCGTCACTTTCCACCAGGACCCGATCCTGTTTTCTGAACAAGGTGATCTTTGTGCCCGTCACCCAGCTGGTTCCGGTCAGCAATTTGGCCTCCCTCCCGGTAAGGATCAGGATGTCGTCTGCGGTCGTGTACACCGCCTTGTCCGCGTAAGCATGTCTTTCTCCGGCCGTGTACTCGACATTGTCCATGGCTACGATCTGTCTGATCCGGTTGGTGTCTGCCGTATTTGCCGTGTCCGGCTGCGAAGGTTGCCAAAATACTTTTACCGATTCAGCCAACAGGAGCATGTTATCCTGGGTTGCGTTGACATTACCGATGAATTCCACCATGGACTCATCCTGGTGGGCGACCATTTTATCCGCAGTGATATGTAATGGTTTTTCAGGTGAATATGCAGATTCTGATCCGTTTTTTTCCTCAGCCAAAGCCATTGATACCAAAACGAAAACCAATAGCCCGATTGCGCCGGCTAAGCATTTACGGGAGGTTGAAATTTTCACTGAATGTCCCTTTAACATGTCCTTGTAAAATAATCTGATTGTCATTGATACGGATTTCCATTGTGTCTGCTTCCATGGCCGCATCGGCGTTTTCAAGCCACACCTTTGTGTCGCTGTGTATTATATGTGGTTTTTTTTTATAATGCAACTTATCAGTTTTCAGGGTGTATGTCTGGTGTTGCACCACCACGTTTCCATTAAAGTCCATATCGTGGGTCTCAGTGTCCAGAATGCCCTGGTCGGATGTCAAAATGACCGTGTCTTTGTCCTTGGTATAAAACACCACATGAACCCGGGTCAGGATGGCCTGATTCTCTTCTTTTACCAGTGTGGCGGTGGCGGCTTCAAGTTCCCATTCCGTAATTCCGTTTTTTTTTGAAATCTGTTTCATGGCATTTAGTTTCAAGGCGGCTTCGGAATCGATGTGAAGGTCTGTGACGGTGAGGGGCGTATTTATCATGGCAGGGATTAAGAAAATAACACCGGCACCGGCCGCCAGGACACACAGAATCAATAGCGCCAGAACCCGGGGATTTTTGAGAACAATGCGGTTCATGCCAGAAAAGGCTTCAGGGCGTTTTCCCACAGACCCGCGGCTTTGAGGATCGCATCGCAGATTTCTCTGACAGCCCCTTGTCCCCCAACGGCCATGGTGACGATGTCAGCCCGGTTTTTAACTTCGTCCACGGCGTCTGCCACGGCAATGGCGACACCGGCCCGGGCCATGGCGGGCAGATCGATCAGATCGTCCCCCATAAAAGCCATGGCAGATGGGGGGATACCGGTTTGTTGTGCCATTTGATCCAGGGCATCCGCTTTGTTGGAAATTCCGTCAAACACCAGGGTAATACCCAGATTTCGGCAGCGGTGGGTGAGGGCACCGGAACTGCGCCCCGTGATGATACCCACCTGAATGCCGTTGTCCATGAGCAGTCGCAACCCCAGACCGTCCCGGGATAAAAACTGTTTTACCTGTTCTCCGGAATCCGTATAAATGATCCGGCCGTCGGTCAATACCCCGTCCACGTCCAGAACCAGCAGTTTGATCTGTTTTAATAAAGCGTTCATCCGGTTGCTGCCGCTTTTTTAATGGCCAGAAGTGTCGTGAGTAACGGTGTCATGTCTGCCAGAGGCATGGAATTGGGACCGTCACACAACGCTTTTGCAGGATCCGGATGGGTTTCCATGAACAGACCATGGGTTCCTGCGGCGATTGCTGCTTTGGCCAGTGTGGGAATGAACTGCCGGTCTCCGGCGGAAGACGTGATGCCTCCGCCGGGAAGCTGAACACTGTGGGTGGCATCAAATATCACGGGAACACCCATTTGTTTCAAGATATGGATGGACCGGAAATCCACCACCAGGTTGTTGTATCCAAAACTGCTGCCCCGCTCGGTGATAGCGATATGGGGATTGCCGGTAAAAGCGGCTTTGTCAAGGATGTTTTTGCAGTCCTGAGGGGCCAGAAACTGGCCTTTTTTAACACTCACCGGGCGGCCGGTATGGCACGCGGCCAGAATCAGATCGGTCTGGCGGCATAAAAATGCCGGAATCTGGATCACATCCAGAACACGGGCTGCAGGGGCCGCCTGATCGGGCAGATGGATGTCTGAAATCACTTTCAGGTCCAGACGGGATTTGATGTCATCCAGAATGGACAACCCTTTTTCAAATCCAGGGCCCCGGAAAGATTGGACCGACGTACGATTGGCTTTGTCAAAGGAAGCTTTGAAGATAAAAGGGATGCCCAGGTCCGCTGTTATATTTTTCAGAGTTCTGGCAATCTGAAACGTGGTTTCAAAATTTTCGATGACACACGGTCCGGCCACCAGGAAAAAACAAGGGGACTTGGTGTCGATCATTTCAAAAAAAAAATTGGTCATGGGCAATCCTTATCCTGATTTTAAAGTGTATGTTCAACCTATAATCTGAGATCCCAAAAGTCAAGAATGTAAAATACCTTGATAAGTTTTGGCCAAGCTGGTATTTTTATGGGCATTTCGCAATATTTAATGATAACCAACTGAAAAAATGGATTTTTTTGATGAAAAAATTTTTTTTCCTGATAATTTGTGCAGTGATTCTGATACCCCTGGCATGGGTGCTGATATATCGATTTGAAGGAACATCCCCTGAATTGGAAGCCAATCTCCCGTCGCTGTATCTTAAAGATAAGGTAATATTGTCTCTGGATGTAAAAGATACGAAAACCGGACTCAGAGAGGTTCAGGTCAGCCTGATTCAGCAGGAGATCGAAAAAAAATTGATAAAAAAAGCATATCCGGGCGGTTCCATTTTATCTCCGTTTTCCGGAGAAACTCAATTGGAAGACCAATTTGAGATCCCTGTGGAAGCCAATCGGCATGGATTGAGTGATGGAAAAGCCACGCTGCATATTCAGGTATCGGATCAATCCTGGCGGGGGTGGAACCGGGGCAATATTGCGGAAAAAAATATATCGGTCTTTATCGACACCATTCCTCCCCGGATCGAAGTGTTAAGCCGCGCGAAGCTGTCGGAGCGGGGCGGTCGGCCTGGTGATCTACAGGTTGTTTGAAGCCGATGTGAAAAGCGGAGTTCTGGTGGGGGATCAGTTTTTCCCGGGTCATTCCGGAATGTTTGATCAAGCGGAAATCCACGCCGCTTTTTTGCGCTGGATCACACTCCAGCCCGGTACCCGGATCTGGGTCACAGCCGAAGATGCAGCGGGAAATACGACCCGCAAAGGATTTTATCATTATATACGGGATCGCGGGTTTAAATCGGATGTACTTAAGATTTCCGATTCATTCTTAGGGCTGACCATGCCTGATTTTCATCTCGGAGACCGGGAAGTTCAGTTTGAAAAAGCCGATCATCCGCTTCTGGAAAAATTCAAGGTGGTGAACTCGGAGCTTCGAAATGCCAACGTAAAAGTGCTGTCCATGCCCGCAGATACCGAACCGAAGATGCTGTGGAGCCAAAAATTCGACCGCATGCCCGGGGCTACCCGGGCCGGATTCGGAGACAAGCGCACCTACACCTATAATGGAAAAGAAATCGGTCAGTCCCGTCACATGGGCATTGATCTGGCATCCACGGCTCAGTCACCGGTGGGCGCTGCCAATTCAGGTCGAATCATCATGGCGGAACCGGTGGGGATTTTCGGCAATACCGTGATCATCGACCATGGGTTCGGCCTGGCCAGCCTGTATTCTCATCTTAGCAACATGGCAGTATCAGAGGGAGACAGGGTTGAAAAAGGGATACAATAGGCAATACAGGGCTTACAGGTCTTGCCGGCGGGGACCATCTGCATTTTTCCATGATCGTGCACAATGTGTTTGTCAATCCCCTGGAATGGTGGGATCAAAATTGGATCGAAAATAATATTACCGCCAAAATCAAGGCGATCGGTGAAGGAAAATCATGAGCGATTTTAAAATCAACAAAACATATGACCAGATCAACCGGAAAATTGCCCGGGGAGAGGCGGTGGTGGTCACTGCTGAAGAAATTATCGACATAGCCAGGAACAACGGCATTGTGGAAGCGGCCCGGCAGGTGGATGTGGTCACTACCGGCACTTTTGCGCCCATGTGTTCTTCGGGCGCGTTCATCAATATCGGACAGTCGAAACCGGTGGTCCGCACCACCAAAACCTGGTTCAACAATGTGCCGGCCTATTCGGGGATTGCAGCGGTGGACTGCTATCTGGGGGCGACCCAGACCTGTGATGATGATCCGTTGAACAAGCGTCACCCCGGAGATTTCAATTACGGCGGAGGCCATGTGATCCAGGATCTGGTGGCGGGTAAACCTGTGGAAATCCGGGCGGAATCTTATGGCACTGACTGTTATCCCAACCGGCGCATCGAAAAAGTCATGACCCTGAAGGAACTGCCCAATGCCATGCTGGTGAACCCCAGAAACGCTTACCAGAATTACAACTGCGCCATCAATCGGTCGGATCGCACCAAATATACCTATATGGGCACCTTGAAGCCCGGCACGGGCAATGCCAATTATTCCACATCCGGTGCGTTGAGCCCTTTGTTCAATGATCCTTACCTGAAAACCATCGGACTGGGCACCCGGATCTTTCTGGGCGGGGCCCAGGGATATGTCACCTGGACCGGCACCCAGCACAGGTCCGCAGTAGACCGGGGATTGAACGGTGTGCCCCTGGGACCGGCCGGTACATTAATGGTCATGGGAGATCTCAAGGAGATGTCTTCTGACTGGCTGAAGGGCCAGAGTATCCGGGGGTATGGCTGTTCCCTGTCCGTGGGACTGGGTGTTCCCATTCCCATTCTCAATGAGGAAATTTTGAAATTCACGGCGGTTTCCGATGAGGAGATCTTTACTCAGATTGTGGACTATGGATATGATTATCCCGAAGGCGTGGCCCGGTCTTATGGTCAGGTAAGCTATGCGGAACTCAAAAGCGGCACCATTATGGTCAAGGGCCAGCCTGTGTCCACGCATCCTTTGTCCAGCATGGTCAAAGCCAGAAAGATCGCCCATCTTCTCAAATCTGCCATACAGCAGTCCAAATTCCTTTTAGGGCAGCCCCAGCATCTGTTCGGGCAGCCATAGAGGTTCAAATCCAAATGAAAAAAAAGAAAAACGCCTGGCGGGAGAATATCGAAGCCATTCTCATTGCCGTTGTGATCGCTCTGTTTATCCGCACGTTTCTTGTTCAGGCATTTAAAATTCCTTCCGGCTCCATGCTGGAAACGCTCCAGATCGGGGACCAGATCCTGGTGAACAAGTTTATTTACGGGGTCAAGATTCCTTTTACCGACGGTCGGGTCCTGATTCCTTTTAAAGATCCCCAGCCCGGAGATATTGTGGTATTCAAATATCCGGAGGATCCATCCAAAGATTTCATCAAGCGCGTGGTGGCCGTGGCGGGAGACACCGTGTCCATTGTTGACAAACAATTATATGTGAACGGAGATCCGGTGGTTGATGAGCCTTATGCCATGTATTCCCGACTGCCGACTCATGTGGATAACATGTCACCCGTGCAGGTGCCGGAAAACAAGCTGTTTGTCATGGGGGACAACCGGGATAACAGCCATGACAGCCGGTTCTGGGGATTTGTAGACCTGGCGGCCGTCAAGGGAAAGGCCTTTATGATCTACTGGTCCTGGGACCGGGAGGAATTCGGTGTCCGGTGGCATCGGATCGGGGATCTGCTGATATGATTGACTGATTGAAGGATGAATTATGCGATTCACAAAAAAGGATATTCTGGATATCCACTCTTTGGATCCGGCGGAGATCACCCTGATCCTGGACACGGCCATGGGCATGAAGGAGATATCCCAGCGACCGGTGAAAAAAGTGCCCACCCTGCGGGGCAAGACCATTGTGCTGTTTTTTCAGGAACCCTCCACCCGGACCAAACTGTCTTTTGAAATTGCCGCCAAACGCCTGTCCGCCGATTCCGTGGCCATTGCCAAATCCGGTTCCTCCATGGCCAAGGGGGAAACGTTGATGGACACGGTCAAAAATCTGGAGGCCATGAAACCGGATGTCATCGTGATGCGTCATGCTTCTTCCGGGGCCGCTTACCTGGTGGCCAACCGGGTGAACTGCTCAGTGATCAATGCCGGAGACGGGATTCATGCCCATCCGTCCCAGGCGTTGCTGGATATGATGAGTGTCCGGGAAAAAAAAGGATGTATCAAAGGACTGAAACTGGCCATGATCGGGGATATTTCCCATTCCCGGGTGGCCCGGTCCGATATTATCGGATTTTCCAAAATGGGGGCCCGGGTTTCAGTGTGTGCACCGCTGACCATGATTCCGGCGGGGATCGAAGCGTTGGGCTGCACGGTGGCGCCCAGTATGGAAGCGTGTGTGGCTGATGCGGACGTGATTATGATGCTCCGGATTCAAAAAGAACGAATGACCGATGTGCTGTTTCCGTCCGAGCGCGAATATGCCGGCTGTTTCGGGCTTAACTCCCAACGGGTGGCCCTGGCCCATAGGGATGTGACCATCATGCATCCCGGCCCCATGAACCGTGGGGTGGAAATCAGCAGTGATGTGGCGGATGGAAAATATTCCATGATTCTGGATCAGGTGACCAACGGCGTGGCCCTGCGCATGGCCCTTTATTATCTGGTGGCGGGAGGAAGCAGACATGCGGACACTGATTAAAGGCGCCCGGGTCCTGGATCCCGGGAATGTGGATGGATACAAATCCATTCTCATCAACGGACAGACCATTGAGGCGGTCCTGGACCCGGCAGATGTTATGCCCGAAAATGAAACCGATCTTAAAGTGATTGATGCTGAAGGTTTGTTGGTGGTGCCCGGGCTCATGGATATCCATGTGCATCTGCGGGAACCGGGCCATGAATACAAGGAAACCATTGCCACGGGTGCGGCAGCCGCGGCCCGGGGCGGATTCACCGCTGTGTGCGCCATGCCCAATACACTGCCTGTGAATGACAACAGTCAGGTGACCGCGTTTATTCTTGGAAAAGCCAAAGCCGCCAGCCGAGCCCGGGCGTATCCGGTGGGTGCGGTCACAAAAGGGTCTGCCGGCACCCAGCTGTCAGAAATTCAAGACATGCAGCAGGCAGGCATCAAAGCCGTGTTCGATGACGGCCGTCCCGTGGAAACGCCCAGATCATGCGCCGCCCCGGAATATTGTCGCGGGCTGTCCATACCGGTGTTTGTTCATGCTGAAGACCTGTCTCGTGAACGGCGGTGCCATGAATGAAGCGTCCGCCCGCCACGTTCCAGGGCATTCCCGGTATTCCCAATGCTGCGGAAGCCGTGATGGTATTGAGACATTCTTTTGTCCCGGCTATCAGGGCCCATGTGCTTCTGTCACATCAGCTGCGAAGAATCCATTGATCTGATCCGCAAGCCAAGCACCAGGTACTCGCGACCTGTGAAACCGCTCATTATTTACTTGACCGATGCAGATGTCAAAGGGTATGACGCTACAAGTTTAATTATAAACACGATTCCATTCTGTTTAGCTCAAAATCAGCCGTCAGGCGGTAATTCAGGGTCTTGCAGACGGTACCATCGATGTCATTGCCTCGGACCATGCGCCCCACAGCAAAGAGGAAAAAGATCTGGAGTTTGACCGGGCCGCATTCGGGATTGTGGGGCTTGAGACCTCATTGCCGTTGTCTTTGAAACTGGTTCAAAACAACCATCTGACTCTGGAAAATCTGATTTTGAAAATGGCGAAAAATCCGGCCAAAATCCTGGGATTCAACAATGACATCACGCCTGGAAACCCAGCTGATCTGTCCTTGATCGATCTTAAAGAAAAAGGGGTGATCGACCCGGCCCGGTTTGTATCCAAAAGCCGTAACACCCCGTTTACCGGCATGACGGTTCAGGGAAGGGCTGCGGCCACCATGGTGGACGGCATTTTTGTTTTCGGGTTATGGGCATGACTGAAACAAAACGCGACCCATTCAAGTTGCTGGTGGTGGATGATGATACCAGTATGCGGGAATTTTTAGAGCTGCTGCTGTCCCGGGAAAATTACCGTGTGACTACGGCTGAAAACGGGAACCGGGCGCTGGATTTGATCCGCAATTACATATTTGATCTGGTGCTGGTGGATATCCGTTTAGGGGACATCACCGGCCTGGAAGTGCTCAAACAGGTCAAGAAACAACACCCCGACACCGTGGTTATTATGATTTCCGCGTATTCCACTACGGAAATTGCGGTGGCAGCCATGAATGAAGGAGCATATGATTTTGTTCCCAAACCATTTGACAACAGTGAACTGCGTCAAACCATCGCCCGGGCACTGGCCCTTCAAACGCTGGAGCAGGAAAAAAAACACCGGGAATCAGAGATTCAGGATTTTCTTCATTTTGACCGGATCATCGGTAACAGTCCGGGCATGGCTGGGATTTACAAGCAGATTCATCAGATCAGTGCCACTAAGACCAACGTATTGATCACCGGTGAAAGCGGTACGGGCAAGGAATTGATCGCCCGGGCCATTCACGAGCATTCGGATCGTAAAGACAAACCGTTTGTGGTGGTGAACTGCGGGGGTATTCCGGATATGCTCATGGAAAGTGAATTTTTCGGCCATATCCGGGGTGCTTTTACCGGTGCGGTGTCGGATAAAAAAGGTCTGTTTGAAGTTGCAGATCAAGGCACGATTTTTCTGGATGAAATCGGTGAATTGTCGCCGTTGCTTCAGGTTAAACTGCTGCGGGCGGTCCAGGACACCTCATTTAAACCGGTGGGTGATACCACGGAAATTACCGTGGATGTGCGGATTATTTCCGCTACCAACAAAGAGCTGGAAACAGAGGTGGTGGAAGGGCGGTTCAGGGAAGATCTGTTTTTCCGGTTGAACGTCATTCCTATCAAAATCCCGCCTTTACGGGAACGAAAAGGGGATGTGTCGGTATTGGCCCAGCATTTTGCTGAAAAATATGCCCAGAAAATGGGCCGGGATATCGTGAAGCTGTCTTCCTATGCCATCGATTTTTTGAATAAATATTCATTTCCCGGGAATGTGCGTGAGCTTGAAAATTTGATCGAGCGTTCCGTGGCCCTGTCATCCACCAATATTATTTTGCCCGAAAGCCTGACCATTTCCATGCACAAAACCGGGCGAAATATTCAAGATGGCGACGATTACCGGTGCAATCTATCACAGGTGGCACAGGGGGTGGACTTAGATGAAGTGTTATCCGGTGTTGAATCCGCCTACCTGAAAAAAGCCTTGGGAATGGCCGGGGGAGACAAGAAAAAGGCAGCGGAGCTGCTGAATTTGTCATTACGCTCCCTGCGGTATCGCCTGGATAAAAATACACCGGTTTCATAACGCAGCCGCAACGTCACCGCCTCAGACCCCGGGCAGCGGTTTGGTTTGAAAAGATTATTGGGCGCCAACTGTGTGGGCGGGTGGCTATCCGTTCAGATTGAACAGGTCAATGGCCCGGTCCCGCAGGTACTGACCGATGGGAATGGCGGATGTGGCTGCCGGGGACGGGGCATTGCAGACATGCAGAGACCGCGGGGTTTTGGCAAACAGAAAATCGTGGACCAGATCGCCGTTTCGGGTGACCGCCTGGGCCCGGATGCCCGGGGGATAGGGTAAAAGATCGGCCCGGGTTAAAGACGGGCAGTATTTTCGGATACGTGTCAGATACCCGGGTTTCCATATAGAATCCACCTGTTCTTTGATACCGGATACCAGGTGCCGGGTCATGACCTTCCAGAATCCGGGGAATACCGCCATGTCAGCGATATCGGTAAAATTGGCGCTGAACCGTCCATATCCTTCCCGGTCAAATCCCAGCACTGCATTGGGACCGACTGTGATTCGCCCGTCGATCATGGGCGTCAGGTGAACACCCAGAAAGGGCAGACCCGGGTCGGGTATGGGATAGATAAGCCGGGAAACAATATCGGACCGGTGTGCGGGGAGTTGAAAATATTCCCCCCGGAAAGGCAGGATGGAAAAATCGATGTCTATGTGCATCATTTTTGCCAGGCGGTCCGCCATCAACCCGGCGCACACCACCAGATAACGGGTCGAAACGGTCCGGGTCCGGGTGGAAACCGTTACCTGATCCCGGGTTTCGTTCAAATGAGTAACAGGTTGCCCGGTTTGAATATGACCCCCCCTGGCCAGAAACAGGTCTGCCATTTTCCGGGTGATCCGTGTAAAATCGCAGATCCCGGTGGCCGGGACCAGCAAAGCCCCCAGTCCCTGAATATGGGGTTCCATATGCGTCAGATCCTGCTGGTTCACATCAACCACCTGGATCTGGTTCTGGGCGCATCGCTGTTTCAATGCCTGCATTCGCTCCAGCTCAATGGGGGTCGTGGCCACCAGGAGTTTGCCGCATTGCTTGAATGGTATGTGGTGCTCTTTACAGAATGCCATGGTGGCCTGGGATCCGCGCCGGCAGAAATCCGCTTTCAGGCTGCCGGGTGCGTAATAGACACCGGCATGAATCACGCCGGAATTGTGCCCGGTCTGGTGAGCGGCGAACCGGTGTTCTTTTTCGATCAGCAGAATCTTTGCTTCAGGGAATCGCGTTTGAAGTGCCAGAGCCGTGGATATCCCCACAATTCCACCACCGATGATGGTCAAGTCATGCTGTTTCATGGTCGCGCATCATAATATTCCGACCCATGAAAATCAAGTCAAGGTTGATGGATTTCAAAATCAAAGAGCATTGATTTTTCGATCCCCGGTTGACCCCGGGACCTTAAAAGGTATATAAGGGCTTGATAAAACCTTGTGGTATATATCAGAATGGAGAGTTTGAAAATGACCGATTTGGATTTCTGGAACCGCCATTCCGTTCAATATCTTGAAATGGCGTTTGATACCGGACACAAAGAAAAAATTCATGATCCGGACGGGTATGGCAAAAGAACCGGAGAATGCGGGGATACAGTTGAATTTTCGATCAAGGTAAAAGACGGCGTGCTGGACTCGATCTCTTTTATGGCCCATGGATGCCTGAACACCACTGCCTGCTGCAATACAGTGGTGTCTTTCGCCCGGGGAAAAACCATTGATCAGGCGTGGGAAATAACCCCGGAACAAGTGGTGGAATACCTTCAGACCCTGCCGCCGGATCATGAACACTGCGCCCAGTTGGCGGTCGGTGGCTTGTATCTGGCATTGTCCGATTTTCAGTCCGGTCGGACCCACCGGGCCAAAACCGCGTAAGAATTCGGAGAAAAATTATGAGCGAAAAAACATCGTGGGACTGGAAGACAGAGTTAAAGGAAATACCGTTTGACGAATGGAAAACCCGTTTTAATTGGGTTCAGGCCCCCCAGGTGAGTCAAAATGGAGAAAGTATTGCCGCTGTTGTCAATTTGGATGAAATGGTGTTCAGTGTCTGTGTGAACGGCGAGGTCTGGGAAGAAGAATATGAGAAAATCTGGAGCCTGACGCCTGTTTCCGACAGCGGGTTTGCGGCCTTTGTGGCCCGGGATGAAGAATGGACACTGTCTGTGAACGGGCAGGAATGGACCCACTGGTGCGATTTTATCTGGCAGATGATGAAGAGTCCGGATGGCCGGGTTCTGGGTGCGGCGTTTCAGTCTGATTCCGAATACGGGGTGATTGTGAACGACACCCCATGGGAAGACCGGTATGAAAATCTGACGGGTGCGGTCATGGCTGCAGACGGCACATCTGCGGCCGTGGTTCAGGTGGTACCCATGCCGGGAGCGGATGTGGAGGCCTTTAAAAAAGGCGTTTTCAGTGTGGCCTGCAACGGCATCCCCAAAGACCGCCGGTTTTTGAATATCTGGGATATCAGCTTAGATGCCGCCGGCAGACAGATGGGATATGGGGTCCGCACGGACCGGGAATCATATGGCATTGTCCAGAATGATACCTTGTGGGAAAACCGGTTTGAATCGGTGTGGAAACCGGAATTTCTGGATGAGAATTCATTGCTGGCCCCGGTTCGCATCAACGGGAAATGGCAGTTGTATAAAAATGATGCTCCGTTCTGGCAAAATCAATATGATCAGCTCTGGCATCTGACCCTGTCTCCCAATGGCAAAGATGTGGCCGCCATTGTCTCCGGTCCTTACGGCCGCTGGCGTGTGGCTGTCAACGATACCGTGTGGCAAGTGACCTGGGATACGATGATATCGGATATTTACTTTTCCCAAGACGGGTCCAGCCTGGCAGCAGTATACAAGCATAAAGAGGTCTGGGATCTGGCCGTCAATCAGACCCCCTGGCAGATGGCGGCGGATATGGTGTTTGTTCCCTGCTTGAGTCAGGACGGCAGTGTCGTGGCGGTGGTCATTCAGAAAAAAGGTCAGTACCAGCTGGTGGTCAACAAAAAAACAGTGGCGTCCGGATTCAGTTTTATGGCAGATCCGGTGATCAGTGCAGACGGATCCAAAGTGCTGCTCAAAGGCATTGAGAACGGCATTTATAAGCGCCGGATCATCCGTGTGTAATTCCGGCAAAATTTTTTAAAGGAGACTGCAATGAACAGTTTTATCGCCTTTATCATGGGCCCGATGGTCTGGATATCGGTTATCATATTTCTGGGCGGATTGACCTTTAAACTGGTGGGCATCCTAAGCGCTGTCCGCCAAAAGGAACCCTATATATATTCATATGTGACCCTGAAACACAGTCTGCGTTCCATCGGGGCCTGGATGATTCCCTTTTTTCCAAAAAGTGCCCGAATGAGCCCTGTTTATTACGGGGTATCCTATCTGTTTCACATTCTGTTGTTTCTGGTCCCTTTGTTTCTTGCATCCCATATCGTGCTGATCAATGAAGCATTTCAAATATCCTGGCCCGCCCTGAACGATTCTGTGGCGGATGGGTTGACTATAGTGGTGATTGCGGCATTGATCTTTTTTATCTTCCGCCGGGCCATGGTGCCGGAGGTGAAATATCTGACCGGTGCCATGGATTATATATTGGTCCTGGTGGTATTGCTGCCTTTTCTGACAGGGTTTCTGGCCTACCATCAGTGGGTTGCCTACCAATGGATCACTGTGATTCACATATTGTCCGGAGAACTCATGCTCATCATTATCCCGTTTTCCCGGTTTTCCCATATGCTGAATGCGCCTTTGACCCGGGCTTACATGGGGTCTGAATTCGGTCATGTCAGACAGGCAAGAGACTGGTAGGAGGAAAAATCCAATGCAAACAAAGGAAAACCCCATGACTGATACATCTTCATCTGTTGAGAAACCAACGGATCCGGCCATTGAATCCGGGCTTGAACGATTGACCCCGGAACGGATCCAGCAGGTCATTCAACAGGTTTTGAAAAAGGAAACCGGCCCCCGGTTCAAGGCGTATGTGGAAACCTGCATGCGTTGCGGGCTGTGTGCTGAAGCATGCACTTATTTTTTATCCAATGACCGGGATCCCCAGTTCATGCCGGCAGCCAAGGTGAAAAACACCATCTGGGAGATGCTGAAACAAAACGGCAATGTTTCCAAAAATTTCCTCCGGCGGGCCGTACGTATTTCCCATCTGGAGTGCAATGTCTGCAAAC
>JAGYOW010000038.1 GCA_018399285.1 Desulfotignum sp. | reverse complement strand
CCGTTGAGCATGTTGTCGATCGCAGTGGGCAGCTGGTCCAGGGTGATGCGGGTGGCCATTTCCGCCAAATTTTGCGGTTTCCAGTCGTGTGCCAGCTTTTTCCACAAGGCCTGTCGGGGTTCTTTGGGGTAATGCTGGGAATCGATGCCAAACAGCGATACCCCTCTCAGAATAAAGGGAAATACCGTGAGCGGCAGGTCCGGGGATGCCACCAGTCCACAGCAGGTCACCTTTCCCCGGGCCCGGGTGGATTTAATGGCTGTCGCCAGGATATCGCCGCCGACAGTATCAATCACACCAGCCCACCGGGGTTTGAGTATGGGAGTGCTGCTGTTCTGGACAAACGCCCTGCGATCGATAATTTCCGATGCCCCCAGCGTTTTGAGAAAACCGGTTTCCTTTTTTCCGGAAACTGCGGTCACCTCATACCCGAGTTTTGACAGAATGGCCACGGCCAGAGATCCCACCCCGCCCGTGGCACCCGTCACCAGGATCGGCCCGGCATCCACAGGGATGTCCATGATTTTTTCAACGGACATGGCGGCCGTGAATCCGGCGGTTCCCAGGATCATGCTCTCCGCCAGGGTCAGGCCGCCGGGCAGAGGCACCACCCAGTCCGCCGGCACCCGGATATACTGCCCGAATCCCCCGGCCGTGTTCATGCCTAAGTCATATGAAGTGACGATCACGGGATCACCCCGGGCCAGTGCCGGAACCCGGCTTTCTTCGACATGGCCGGCCGCATCAATGCCCGGGGTGTGGGGATAGGTGCGGGTGACCCCTTTGTTGCCGGTGGCGGACAGGGCATCCTTGTAGTTGAGAGAGGAATATTTGACCCGGATCAGAACCTCGCCCTCAGGCAGATTCCGGACATGGGTCTGCTCGACACGTCCGGCATATTGTTTGTCAGCAATTTCTTCTACGATGAATGCGTCAAAGGTCTGTTCGGTCATGGCCGCCTCCCGGACATCAGATATTTTGAATTTATCCGTCTCTGACTTGTCAAATTAATACCGATCTGGTAATGGATCAAGTTTTATATTTGCAGGCATGGAATTTTGCCTTACTTTTGAGCCGGATCATGGTATGAGAGACCAATGAAAAAAACCGCATTCCAAACCCCCCGGGTGGCCCTGATTTCCTTTTCCCACTTTGTCCATGATCTGTACTCCAGTTTTCTGCCGCCGCTGTTGCCCCTGATCATCGAAAAACTGTCTCTGACCCTGAGCCAGGCCGGGCTGTTGTCCTTTGTCATGCAGGTGCCGGCCATGCTGAACCCGCTCATCGGATTGTTTGCCGACAACAAAAAAGTGGCCCGGTGGCTGGTGATCCTGGCCCCGTCCTTCACGGCCCTGCCCATGAGCCTGATCACGGTGGCACCGTCCTATTTTCTGCTCTTGATCCTGCTGTTTTTATCCGGTATTTCCGCAGCCCTGTACCATGTCCCTTCGCCGGTGCTGGTGGCCGGATATTCCGGTATCCGCAAGGGCCGGGGCATGAGCCTGTTCATGTCCGGCGGCGAGCTGGCCCGGACCTTAGGACCCATTGTGGCGGTGGCGGCCCTGGCCTGGCTGGGTGTGGACCGATTCTACCTGGTATTTGGCCTGGCCGTGATGACCTCCGTGCTGCTCTGGCTGACCCTGGAATCCCCGCCGGAAAAAACTGAAGTCCGGCGGAGAGGCACCCTGAAACAGGCGTATGTTGAAATCCGCCATGTGCTCAAGCCGTTGTCCGGCATCCTGGCGGCCCGGGCCGGCATGCATGCTTCCATGGGCATTTTTTTAAGTGTTTTCATCAAAGAGCAGACCGGCAGCCTCTGGTATGGCGGGGCGGCCCTGGCCCTGTACGAGGCATTCGGCGTGGCCGGGGTTTTGTCCGCCGGGACCCTGTCCGACTGGATCGGCCGCAGAAAAGTGCTGTTCTGGGCCCTGGCCACCGCCCCGGTAACTTTGCTGCTGTTTGTGCATACCACGGGTTTTCTGAAAATCGGAATGCTGGTGATCACCGGTTTTTCCGTTTTATCCACCACACCGGTGATGCTGGCCATTGTGCAGGAGAATGCCCAAAACCATCCGTCCGCTGCCAACGGCATGTTCATGATGGTGTCTTTTGCCGTCCGGTCCTTTGCCGTGGTGGTGGTGGGCGCTGTGGGGGATATGGCCGGAATGGAAAACATGTTTGTGTTCAGCGCCGTGGTGGGGTTTGTGTCCCTGCCGTTTCTGATATGGCTGCCGGACAGGAAAAAAGATATATAACCCGTTAATTCAGGAGAATGTCATGCTGAAAACCAATGAAAATAAAATCGTGGAAATGTTTATGGAATGCCGGCCCGGCCCGCCCCGGGTGGGGCCGGGATGGAAAGTGGACCATCAGGGGGTCCCGTTTCTTTTGCCCGGCATCGGCGGCATCACGTTGAATGTGGGATTGGGAGATCCGGCCTTCGGCCTGGCCGGGGACCATATCGAGCCCGGCGTATCCTGCACGGCCAATGCGGACAAGCCCAATGACTTTCCCAATAATTCCCTTCAGTTTCTGGCCTGTGTGGGCAATGAAGCCAAAATTATTTCCGGCGAAGCCAAAGGGGAAACCGGGGTGGTGATCGGCCATCACGGCGGGTCCGAGCATATTATTGTGGAGTTTGACCGGCAGGTCAAAGAACAGATGAGCTATGACGATAAAATCCGGATCCGGGCCAAAGGCCAGGGACTGGCTTTATCGGATTTTGCCGATATCCGGTTGTTCAACCTGGCACCTGAACTGCTCCATAAGATGCAGATCACACCCGACGGAAACGAAGGGCTGGCCGTGCCGGTCACCACACAGATACCGGCGGCGTGCATGGGATCCGGTTTAGGACGGGCCCATGTGGGGGCCGGAGATTATGACGTCATGACCTCGGATCCGGACACTGTGGCCCGATATCATCTGGATAAAATGCGGTTCGGTGATTTTGTGGCCCTGATGGATCATGACAATGCCTATGGCCGGGCCTATCGAAAAGGGGCCGTGAGCATCGGCATTGTGGTGCACTCGGACTGCCGCCTGGCCGGACACGGCCCGGGCGTCACCACCCTGATGACCAGCCCGACCGGAAAGATAACCCCGGTAACTGACCCTGCCGCCAATCTGGCGGACCGGCTGGGTATCGGGACCTGTTTGCAAAAAAACCGATAAATGATATAACCATATCATGACCCGTCAACCCCATGTCAAGGATACCGGTGTGATCAAAAAAACCATTCTGCAAAAAGGCCAGGGCAAACTTCGAAAACTGGCCAAGCTTCAGTATATTTACGAAAAAAAATCCCGGTATTTCGCCCAGGTGGCCGAGACTGCCAAGATGATGGCGGGCCGGGAACTGGAAGAACTGGGTGCCAAAGATATTTCCTATGAATTCCGGGGCATCTGGTTCACTGCGGCCAAGCCCGATTTTTACAAAATCACCTACCAGGCCCGGTTATTGTCCCGGATACTGATTCCTCTGGTCACATTTCCCTGCAAAGACAAGGACGTGTTGTACCGGGAGGCCCGAAAAATTTTATGGGAAGAGCTGATGACCCCGAAACAGACCTTTTCCATTGTGGCCAATGTGTCAGAATCCAGCATCACGCATTCCAATTTTGCCGGACTGCGGGTCAAGGATGCCATTGCCGATTATTTCAGGGACCGCACCAACCGCCGGCCCAGCGTGGACACCAAAGATCCCTGCATTGTGGTCAATCTGTATCTTCACCGGGATGTGGCCACCCTGTCGCTGGATGCATCCATGGGGCCTTTGCACAAACGCGGGTACCGGGAGGCCTCGGTGTCGGCCCCCATGCAGGAAACCGTGGCCGCGGCCATCATCCGGAAAAGCGAATGGGACGGTACCGTGCCGTTGTACGATCCCATGTGCGGTTCCGGGACCCTGCTGGCCGAGGCCCTGATGAAGTACTGCCGGATTCCGGCCCAGGTGTTCCGCACCCGGTTCGGATTTGAAGCGCTGCCGGATTTTGATCCCCGGCTGTGGGAAGAGATCAAACAGACGGCAGACAAAAACATCCGGCCGCTGCCCCAGGGGCTCATTGCCGGCAGCGATATTTCAGAACATTCAGTGACCGCTGCCAAAACCAATCTCATGGGCCTGCATCACGGGGCCGGTGTGACCGTGTCTCAGATCGATTTCCGGGAAATCCCCGGCATTGAAGACAGCCTGATCGTCACCAATCCCCCTTACGGCATCCGCATGGGAAAAGACCGGGATCTCAAAACATTTTATCAGGACCTGGGACGGTTTCTGCGGGAACGGTGCGCAAGGTCCACGGCCCTGGTGTATTTTGGTGATCCCAAATATATCAAGCATGTCCCTCTGGCCCCATCCTGGAAAGAACCTTTGACCATCGGCGGCCTGGACGGCAAACTGGTAAAATATCAACTTTTTTGATCAAGGACCGGCATATGGACACGTCCTTTAACCAGGAATCAGGTATCAAGATCTACCATGAACTCATGGCCAACAAGGTGGGAGACATTCTTCTGGTGTCCAGCCCCTATGACGCGTTCATCATGGAAGAGGAAGGCCGGCTGTCCAACCGGATCATTCATGAATACAAGGGACTGAACCTGTCCAGGCCTCCCCGGCTCACCTGGGTGTCTTCGGCAACCGATGCCTTTGAACGGCTGGAGAAAAAAAATTTCGACCTGATCCTGGCCATGCCCAGCCTGGACGGCATGGATGTGCAGACATTCGGTGAAAGAGTCAAACAGCAGTATGCAGACCTGCCGTTTTTCATGCTGCTGCACAACACCTGCGACATCAGCCAGTACCTGTGCATGGAAAACAAAACCGCCATTGACCGCACCTATGTCTGGGGCGGGAATGCGGATCTGCTCCTGGCCATCATCAAAAATTTCGAAGATGAAAAAAATGTGGCGTTCGATACAAAGAACGCCAATGTCCGGGTCATCATCATGGTGGAAGATTCGCCCTATCACTATTCCTCCATTCTGCCGGTGATCTACAAACAGATCGTGCTCCAGACCCAGTCGGTGATCGATGAGTCCATCAACGAGGAACACCGGCTGCTGAAAATGCGGGGCCGCCCCAAAGTACTGCTGGCCCAGACCTATGAGGAAGCCCTGTCCCTGTATGAAACATACAAACCCTATGTATTGTCCATTTTCTCGGACATGCGGTTTCCCAGAAACGGCACCATGGATGAAAACGCAGGGTTTGACCTGTTGCGCCGAATCAAGAAAGACGTGCCGGACCTGCCTTTGCTGGTGATCAGCACGGAAGAGCGCAGCCGGGATCTGGCCTACCAGATACCGGCGGTGTTCATCAACAAGAATTCCGCCAACCTCAATGACCGGATCAAGACGTTTTTTGTGGGATGCCTGGGATTCGGGGCGTTCGTGTTCCGACTGCCCACGGGAGACGAAGTGGCCCGGGCCAGTGATCTGCGGGCCATTGAAAAGCTGCTGCCGGAAATTCCGGATGAATCCATTGTGTTCCACGCCAAAAACAATGATTTCTCCCGATGGCTTCTGGCCCGCAGTGAAATCAGCCTGGCTTTGAACCTGAAACCCTATACCATTGATGATTTTCCCGACCCTAAGACATTGAAGCGGTTTCTCATCGACAGTATCCGGGCCCGGCGCCGGGGAACCCGCCAGGGCCAGGTCATTGAATTTGATTCCAGCAAATTTGATTCAGACACCGGGTTCATGAAAATCGGCAACGGGTCTCTGGGAGGCAAAGCCAGAGGTCTGGCATTCATGGCCTCCCAGATCAAACAGGATGATGAACTCATCGAAAAATTTCCGGACGTGGATATCCATATTCCCCAGACCTTTGTGATTGCCACGGACGGATTTAAAATGTTCATTGAAGACAACAACCTGGCGAAGCTGCTGGAATCCGGCCAGGATCTCACCGATGAAATGGTGGTGAAGGCGTTCATCCAGGCCCGGTTTCCGGACTGGCTGAAAAACAATTTAAAGGTCTATCTGGAACATGTGAACTATCCCATTGCGGTGCGGTCCTCCTCATTGTTTGAAGATGCCCATTACCAGCCGTTTGCCGGCCTGTACAAAACCTATATGCTGCCCAACAGTGACGACCGCCTTGACACCCGGCTGGACCGGCTGATCATGGCCGTCAAACTGGTATATGCCTCCACTTACATGAAAGCCCCCCGGGCCTATGCCCAGAGCACCATGCACCGGACCGAAGACGAAGAGATGGCCGTCATTCTCCAGGAGCTGACCGGGATCCGGCACGACAATTATTTCTATCCCTCCATTGCCGGCGTGGCCCAGTCCTATAATTTTTATCCCATTGCCCATCTCAAAGCAAATGAAGGCATTGCATACATTGCCATGGGACTGGGAAAAATTGTGATGGAAGGCGGCAAAACCCTGCGGTTCTGTCCCCGATACC
Organism: Desulfotignum sp.; assembly: GCA_018399285.1. Classification (GTDB taxonomy): domain Bacteria; phylum Desulfobacterota; class Desulfobacteria; order Desulfobacterales; family Desulfobacteraceae; genus Desulfotignum. Next base: position 18,273 of record JAGYOW010000038.1, on the reverse strand, counting down.
CGCAGTTTCTGCCCCAGTTTTCCATGGTGGAGGATATTCTGGAAAATTCCCAGAAATATTTTTACGCATTGAAAATGGATGTGTTCCCTCCGGAAAATCATTTTTTTTCAAACCCGGCAGAAGATCCCACCCTGGCCGATCTCGAACTCATGGATGCCGTGGACCATCCCATTGTCCGGCAGTTGTGCTCCACCTTTCATGTCCAGGACAACCGGATCCGGGATGTGTATTCCGACAAGGGATATCCCGTGCTGACCTTTGCCGGCATTCTCAAGTACAACAGTTTTCCTCTGGCGCAGATTTTGGCGGAAGTCACCCGTATCGGCAGCCGATGGATGGGCTCGTCCGTGGAAGTGGAATTTGCCGTGAACCTGCATGCAGACGGCAGCCGGAAACCGGAATTCTCACTGCTCCAGATCCGGCCCATGGGAAGATACAAACAAAATCTCAAAGTCAGAATCACGCCGGAAGATCAAGAAAAAGCGTTTTGTTATTCGGTTCATTCCCTGGGGAACGGAGAATATAAAAACATTCACGATCTGATTTATGTGGATCCCGATCATTTCGATCCGGCCAAAACCGTTGAAATTGCCAGAGAGATCAACAAGCTCAACGCCCTGTTCAATGAAAGCCAGAAAAAATATGTACTCATCGGTCCGGGGCGATGGGGGTCTTCCGACCGGTGGCTGGGCATTCCCGTGGCATGGAACGATATCTCCAATGTCGGGGTCATGGTGGAGGCCACCATTGAAAGCATCAAGGCGGACCCGTCCCAGGGATCCCATTTTTTCCAGAACATCACCTCTCTGGGCATTGCCTATATCACGGTATCGGACAATACCGAGGATTTCATTGATTACCAATTTCTCGGCCGGCAGGCCGGCACCACGGTTACCCCGCATCTGAAACATATTCATTTCAAGGACGGGCTGTATATCCGGGTGGATGGAAAAACATCCCGGGCCGCACTGATGCCCCGTGAACCGGCATCTGAACCCGTACCCATGCCGGATGTACCAAAGATCGATTCAGCAGGTTAACCCGGGTCCGATCCGGTGTTTCAAGGATCTCGTGGAAACAGGGAATCCTTCGGACCGGACCTGAAATTACATAAAGGATGTGTATAAAATGATCCCTTTTAATGATTTATCGCGACTGTATGATGGTGATGCCCCCGTGATCACCACCATTGATTCTCATACCGAAGGTGAGGTGACCCGCCTGATCGTGGACGGGATTCCCCCGGTTCCCGGCCGGACCATGATGGAAAAACTGACCCATTTTAAAACCGGTTATGACGCGGTCCGAAGCCTTCTGACCAAAGAGCCCCGGGGATCCCGCCAGGTGCTGGCCGCCCTGGTCACAAAACCTGTGACCCCGGATGCCGCGTTCGGTCTCATCTACATGGATGCCCGGCGATATCCTTATCTGTGCGGCCATGCCACCATCGGCGCGGTGACCACCCTGGCCCGCACCGGCACCCTGACCCTGGCAGAAGGAGAAAACCGGGTGGGCATCGACACCCCGTCCGGTCGGATGACGTCAATCGCCCATGTCCGGGACGGGTGTTTGACATCCGTGTCCATCCAGATGGTGCCTGCGTTTGTCTTTGCCACGGATCAGCAGATCCGTGGACGGGGTTCGGGGACCATTCCCGTGGACCTGGTGTGTGCCGGCGGATTTTTCGCCATGGTGACACACACCGCATCGACCTGACACCGGCCCTGAAAACAGACAGATCCTGGTGGACCTGGGCAAGGAAAATCATTGACGCCGCCAATGAACAGCTCACGGTGACCCATCCGGAACGACTGGATGTCACCACCGTGGATGTGACCGAATTTATGATCTCGTCCCACTTGTAGCGGCACGGCCCGGGGCCGGGGCATGGTGGTATATGGTGAATCCCATGGCCGCTCTGCGGCACGGGCACGGCCGCCAAACTGGCTCCCCATGCACCATTACAAAAATTGAACCAGACCAACCCTATATCAATGCCAGCCCCTTAGGAACCACTCAGCCCGACTGGGTGGAAAAACAAAGATCGATTTGAAGCCAGCGTCACCCGCAGATTTCCGGAAAAGGTTCTGGATCACCGGTGTGCATCATTTCACTCTGGATCAAAACTGATCCGTTTCAGCAAGGATACCTGGTCTGATGCCATTACCCTGATCTGATTTACACAATGCCACCCTGTATTCGCCTGCACACACCCGCTTTTCAAAATCAGTTCAGGTTCAGGCCATGGCCCTGCTCACGCACCGGGTGTAACCGCAGGAAACCGGATCATGGCCTTAGGTGATGACAAAACCATTCTGCCATGTCGAACTGACTCACCAGTTTTGAATCTGAACTGAAACTGGTGCCGCCCGGATTCATCGACACCCATTTCCATTTTTATGAATGGGCCGTCAACCTGAACAGCATTGATTTTGCTCAGACCCGAATTTTGCCGGAATGGAAACCACATCCGGGAAAAATCCCGACTCCTGGGTCCTGGATCAATGGATTCTGGGACAGGATTCAATGAATCCGACTGGCCGGGAAAACCGAATGCCTGACCGCCTGACCCGATATGGCGGCCCCGGACAACCCGGTTTGCATCTGGCGCTGTGACCTTCATCTGGCCGTGGCCAACTCCAGGGCCCTGTCTCTGGCCGGCATCGATTCCACCACCCCGGATCCGCCGGACGGGGTGATTGTGCGGGACGGCACCGGTATACCCACCGGCGTTCTCAAGGAAATGGCCCCCAATCTGATCCGGAATGTGTTGCCGGCCCTGACCTTTGAAAACCTGCTGGAAAATATGGAAAAGGCCATGGCAAAGGCCCATGCCCTGGGGTTGACCGGGATTCATGATATCCGGCTCATGGGCGGGGAAGAAGGGGCCGTGGCTTTGCAGGCCTGGCAGTCCCTGCATGCCGCAGGCAAACTGACCCTGCGGTGCCATGTGGCTTTGCCCGGGGAAATGACCCGCCAGGCCATTGATCTGGGGTTGTGCTCCGGGTTCGGGGATGACATGCTGCGCATCGGACATTTGAAATTTTTCAGCGACGGGGGCATGGGGGCCCGGACCGCCTGGATGACTGAACCTTACCTGGATGCCGCATACGGCATGCCTCTGACCCCCATCCAGGAGATCGAACAGGCCGTGGTCCAGGCGGATAGGGCCGGGCTTTCCTGCATGGTACATGCCGTGGGGGACCGGGCCGTTCATGAGGTCCTTTCCGTGTTTGCAGAGGTGGAAGCCCTGAACCAGAGCACCTGCCGCATTCCCCACCGCATGGAACACGCCCAGATGATCCTGCCCCGGGACCTGGAAACCCTGAAGCGATTAAAAAATCTGGCCATTTCCTGCCAGCCCAACAATATGAGCCTGGACATTTCCATGATCAACCAATGTGTCGGGAAAAGAGGCAAATACGCCTATAATTTCAAGAATATTCTGGAAACGGGCATTCCCACGATGTTCAGTTCGGATGCCCCCGTGGCAGACCCCAATCCATTTGCCGGCATATTTTCCGCGGTCACCCGCCGGCGCATGGACCACACGCCTGACACCGGGTGGTACCCGGACCAGTGTCTGACCGTGGATCAGGCGGTTCAGGGATATACCCTGACCCCGGCTGCAACGTCGGGCATGGGGGATGTGACCGGCAGCCTGATCGTGGGAAAAAAGGCGGATCTCATTGTAACGGACCGTAATATTTTCAGCATCGATCCGAAAGATATTGCCGCAACCCGGGTGGTACTGACCCTGTTCAACGGAAAGATCGTGTATGAACGACCATGACCTGTTTTTTCTGGAAACCATTTTCACCCGGTCTGCGGACGGCCTGCTGATCTGTGACCGCCAGGGCCGGATCCTGAAAATGAATCAAGCCGCGGAACGTCTTAACGGGATCCGGTCATCCGAGGTACTGGGAAAAGATGTCAGAGCACTGGTCAAAGAAGGGCAGATCAACCGGTCCGCCACCCAGGAGGTGCTGGAGACAAGGCGCCAGGTCAGCCTGGTCCAGACCACGCCCCGGTCCGGCTACTCCTTGCTGGTGACCGGCACCCCCGTGTTTGATGATGCCGGAGAGATCGCCTATGTGGTGGTGAACGAACGCGACATTTCCCTGATCCGGGACATGAAACGACAGCTGGCCCAGGTGCGCCAGGAATCGGAAAAAATGCGGGAGGAGCTCACGGAACTCAGCTTGCGGGAACTGGCGGACAATGATGTGGTGGCCCAGAGCCCTTCCATGAAACAGACGGTTCACCTGGCGTTGAAACTGGCCCGTCTCGGGGCGTCCAACATTCTGCTGTCCGGGGAATCCGGTACCGGGAAAGGCTTGCTGGCCAAGTTCATCCACAAGCACAGTCTCCGGGCTGAAAAACCGTTCATCCAGATCAACTGTGCGGCACTGCCGGAAAACCTGCTGGAAGCCGAACTGTTCGGATATGAAAAAGGTGCATTCACCGGGGCCAGGGAAACCGGCAAGGCAGGCCTTTTTGAGCTGGCCGCCAAAGGGACCCTGTTTCTGGATGAAATCGGGGAAATGTCCCCTGGGGTCCAGGCCAAACTGCTCAAATACCTGGATGACCAGGAAATCATGCCTTTAGGAAGTACCCGGTCCAAAAAAATCGACTGCTCAGTGCTGGCCGCCACCAACCAGGATCTGTTGGAACTGACCCGGAAAAAGCGGTTCCGCCTGGACCTGTTTCACCGGCTCAACACCTTTACGCTGTCCATCCCCCCTTTGCGGGAACGACCGGAAGACATTCTGGAACTGACCCGGATCTGCCTGAAGCGGTTCAACAAAAAATACAACCGCAGGGCACACATCGGATACCGGTCTTTGCAGGCGTTGAAAACCTATGCATTCCCGGGCAATGTCCGGGAATTGATCAATATCGTCAAACAGGCCGTGGCCATGTGTGACCGCCGGCAGCTGGATGACTATCTGATCCGGTTAACCGAGGTACCTGCCTGCCCGGACCCAGGCACACCCGTTGAAAAAACCGGGGGCAACCTGGTACAAACCCTGGAATCCGTGGAGCATGATATGCTGAAACAGGCAGCCCAGCGATGCCGGACCACCCGGCAGGCCGCAGAATTCTTAGGTATCAGTCAGGCCACGGTGGTCCGAAAATTCAAAAAATATCATGTGCGGATCCGGAGCGGATAAAATTTGATTCATTTTTAAATCAAAGGCCACGTCCGTTCCTTTTTTTTCAAGGCCCGGGAAACTTTGAGCGTTTGATTCATAACTAAATCAAACATATTTCTCATAAATTCTAAAGAGTTAAATCAAAACAGGTGATTTAATTATGAATCAATTCAAAACAAACGAATGAAAAATTCTGTGTTATTCTCAATAATTCCTTTACTTATTAGCAGGTTATAAATATAATTTTTCACCTGGTACATATTTTGTATTTCAAACAATCAAGGTTAACCCTGTCATGCATACCCAACAAAGGTGTTGATTTATGAAAGAAAAACCGTGGAAACCCTGGTTGCTGCTGTCACCTTCCCTGACAGCCGTTTTTTTACTGCTGGTCATACCGGTTTGTTTTGTGGTGGTATACAGTTTCTGGCTCAGGGCCCCCAGCGGCATGGACATTCCGGCGTTTCAGTTCGGCAATTATGCCAAATTTTTTGCCGATTCCTTTTATCCCGTGATCCTGCTCAATACCATCCGGGTGGCCCTGGAAACCGTGATCATCTGCCTGATCATGGGATATATCCCGGCCTATTTCTTTTACCGCACCGAATCCCGGCTCAAACCCTATCTCATGATTCTGGTGATGCTGCCGTTCTGGATCAGCTTCATCATCCGCACCTTGAGCTGGATCAACATTCTGGGGGATTCCGGACTGATCAACCATTTACTGCTCAAATCCGGACTGATTTCCAGCCCCATTCCCATGCTGTACAATGAAGGGGCTGTGATCATGGGCCTGATCCAGTATCTGCTGCCTTTCATGATTTTAAATATCTATGTGAGTCTGGACGGCATTGACAAAAGTTTGACCGAAGCGGCCAAAAGCTTAGGCTGCACGGAATGGCAGGCATTCAGGGAAATCACCCTGCCCTTGAGTCTGCCCGGGGTGAGTGCCGGGTGTCTTTTGGTGTTCGTGCTGACCTGCGGCACCTATCTGCCGCCCATGATCTTAGGAGGCCCGGGCAATGAAATGATCGCCAACCTGATTTTCAAACGGATCATCGGCACCCTGGACTGGCCGTTCGGATCGGCCATTTCCACCATCCTGCTGCTGCTGCTGGTGCTTATTGTCTATACTTACAACCGGTATATGGGCATTAACCAGATATTCAAATCCCTGAGCAAAGGGTAAGGGGAAGCATTATGAAGAAACTGATTTCCGGCTGGACCCTGATCAAACTGTACACGATTCTGGTGTATGTCTGGATGTTCGCCCCCATTGTGGCTGTGGTGATTCTCGCGTTCAACCCCCAGCAGTTCGGCACCTTTCCCATGGAGGGATTCAGCTTCAAGTGGTTTGTCAAGCTGTCCCAGAATTCCACCATTCTGGATGCGTTCAAAAACTCTCTGGTGCTGGGATCTCTGACCGCCATATTTGCTACGGCCATCGGTGTGCCGGCAGCCATGGCATTCATCCGGTATGAATTCAGAGGTAAGGATTTTTTAAATACCATGCTCATCGCTCCTATCATGATTCCTGAAGTGGTGCTGGGTGTGGCCCTGCTGCTGTTCATCCGGTGGCTCCAGCAGCCCAAAAGCTTTGCCATGCTGCTTATCGGTCATGTGGTGCTGACCCTGCCCTATGTACTGCTCATTGTCCAGGCCCGGCTGGTGGGCATCAAACGTGAATATGAAGAAGCGGCCCTGTCTTTAGGGGCCAGTCCGTTTCAGACATTTAAAGAAATCACGTTTCCTCTGCTGGCACCGGCCATTTTTGCGGGCATGCTGTTCGCGTTCACCATTTCTTTTGATGACGTCACGGCCACGTTATTCTGGGCAACGGCCCAGAACCAGACCGTGCCGGTCAAAATCTTCAGCATGCTCAGGACATCCATCAGCCCGGAAATCAATGCGCTGGGAGCGGTGATGATTGTGTTGACCGTTTCCATTCCCCTGGCGGCAGGGTATGTGGCCCGGCGTTTTGCCAGGGGAAACACCCCCTGAACATAGAGATTTGGCAGCACCTGACACCGGTCAGTGTGCACCAGGTATTTTAACTTGAGAGACAAAGGAGAAGATGACCATGGGAAAAGACTTGAAAAATCGGCTGGATGATGTGTATCAGAATTATCTGGAGGGAAACATTTCCCGCCGGGATTTTGTGAAGTTCGCCGGCATCGCAGGCGCCGCCTTAGGACTGGCCGGCGGCCCCTTCGGCCTGGTAAGCCGGGCATTTGCCGGTAAAAATTCCATTACCTGCCATTCCTGGGGCGGCACCACCTCAGAGGCCCTGCGTAAATTCGCCTTTGACCCGTTCACCAAAGCCACAGGGATTGAAGTGATCGATGCTGCCTTCACGGGTATGGATGATTTCCTGACCCAGGTCAAAGCATCCTTTCCGCCCGGCGGAGAATTCAATATTGCGCATCTGAGTGCGGTATATGATTATGCCAGATACACGGACTTAGGGTTCGGCGTTGTTCTGGATGAATCCAAGATCCCCAACATGAAAAATGTCATGACCAAAATGACCGACACCCTCCGGGGAATCACCAACGGAACCCTGTCGGCTGTGCCCTACGATCTGGGTCAGACCGGGATTGCCTACAACACCAATGAGATTTCCAAGGCAGATGCGGAAAAACTGGGGGCGTCTCTGCTGTATGAAAAGAGTCTCAAAGGCAAGCTGGGCTCCTGGGGCGGAGACTTCCGGACCAATATGTGGTACGCGGCCCTGCACACCGGGCAGAGCCCCAACAACATCACGGATATCAACGCGGTCTGGAAAGTGCTGACCGAACAGCGCAGCCTGATGAAAAAATACTGGGCATCCGGGTCCGAACTCATGAGCCTGCTGGCCAATGGTGAAATCTTTGCCACGGTGGCCTGGTCCGGCCGGGTGGCAGCCCTCCAGGATCAGGGACATCCCATCGGGTATCTGTCTCCCAACGGCACCTATTCCTGGATGGAATACATGTACGTGCTCAAGGGCACGGATCTGGACGTGGCCCAGCAGCTGCTCAACTTCATGCTGGAACCGGATGCCGCCATTGCCGTGGCCCAGGGACAGAAATATCCGCCGGCCCTGGACCCCACCAAAGTGGCAATGCCCGATGACGTGAAAAAACTGCCGGCCTTTGATCCCACCGGCAAACTTGACGGATACCTGTTTGCCGATGTGGAATACTGGAATTCACATCAGCTGGAATGGGCGGAAAAATGGGACCGGATCATCGCCGGTGCCTGATTGGCGTAACACAGTATGACACAGCGCTCCCGGCGGCAGAATGCCGCCGGGGACCTGAATTTATCGATAAAAACGGGAGAACACTGGTTTGACACAAGCAAAAAACCCGGCCTTTGTCAGATTCAAGGGCATTGAAAAACGGTTTGGTGATCTGGTGGCGGTTCAGCCCATGGATCTGAATATTCCCGAAGGATCCTTTGTCACCCTGCTGGGCCCTTCCGGCTGCGGGAAAACCACGTTGCTGCGGATGCTTGCCGGCCTGGAGGCCCCGACCCGGGGAGACATCTTTATCAAGGGAAAGCGCATCAACGATACCCCGATCCACAAACGGAATCTGGGCATGATCTTTCAGAACTATGCGCTGTTTCCCCACAAAACGATTTTTGACAATGTGGCGTTCGGCCTGAAATACCGGGATGTGTCCAAAACCGAAATCAAGGGAAAAGTGGAAAAAGCCCTGGAAACCGTGCGTCTGCCCGGTGTGGGCAACCGGATGCCGTCCCAGCTGTCCGGGGGGCAGCAGCAGCGCATTGCCCTGGCCCGGGCCATTGTGATCGAACCGGACGTGCTGCTCATGGATGAACCCTTGTCGGCCCTGGATGAAAATCTGAGGGAAGACATGCGCCGGGAGATCGATAATCTTCAGATGGAACTGGGGGTGACCACGATTTTTGTCACCCATGACCAGAGAGAAGCGTTGTCCATGTCCGACAAAGTGGTGGTGATGAAAAACGGGTTTATTCAGCAGGAAGGGGAACCTGAAGAAGTATATAATAATTCCGTCAACCATTTTGTGGCGGATTTCTTAGGGCATTCCAATTTTCTGGCAGCGCAGGTAAAAACCCGTAAAGACGGCATTTATGAAGTGGAACTGGCTGACGGCAGCGCCTGTCTGGCCAGTCCGGTGGGAGATTTTGAAGAAGGAGAAAAAGCGGAAATCGTGATCCGGGCACAAAAAATGACCCTGGGGTATCAAAACGATTTTGTGCAGGAAGAGGGAATGAATTATTTTTTCGGCAAAATCAAGGACCGCAGCTATATGGGGGGCGAGGTCAGTTATTTTGTGGAGATTGCCGGCGGACAACTGCTGCATGTGATCAATTTTGTCAAGCGAACCCCGTATCGCCGAAAAGATGAGGTCTATATCCGGGTGGATCCGTTCCACTGCCGATTGTTGAAACAATAACTTAAACCAGGCGGTTTTTTCAGGCAAGAACAAAAGAACGGGGACCACTCAGCCCCGTTCTCACAGGAGAGTTGCGCATAATATTAAGGAAAAAGAGAATATCCAGTGACCGAACCGTTAAATAAAAGCCCCATCCACGGCAGTTTCATGGGGATCAAAAAGACGCTGGATCCGGAAGCCAGCTACATCATTTTTGAAAACGATTTGACACTGGGCGAAGAATCCATTTTTGATCCGTCTCACATGGCATATACCTATTTTGAAACCCATGGGTTCACCTGGAAAAAGGTGAAGGACGAAACCCTTCAAAGAGAGTATCTGGTGGTATGCATCGGGACGGGTAAAGAAGATGAAGTGCTGGGCCAGGTCATGGGATACGGTTTTCCCAGAGAAACGGTCTATTATTTATACAAGGCAAAAGAGGCGTGACATGAAAACAGACAGAAACATATCAGACACCACCCTGGACATCCGGTTCGAATACTCCGGGGAACAAAAATCCGTAACGCTTTCCCAACTGGAGGAAGGCGCCCGGACATTTCTGGAAATTTACGGCAATGCCCAGTTCTGCGGCAAAGAATTTGCCGATATCATCCAACAGGGCAACGGACAGAGCAAATGGGAGAATCTGCTGGCGGCCACCGGATTTGAAGGATATCCGGAAGATTTCTTTAAAACCGTTCTATCCGCCATTGCCGGAGGCGAAGGCCAGACCCTGGCCCTGAACGGTGTAACCCTGCCCCATATCCTGCTGGTGGCCTTTCTGGAACAGGTGATTCCCGGCCATGGATATGTGTCGGTCAGAAGTACGGACCAGCTCATTTCCCTGACCAACCACAATATTCCGGAAACGGACCGGGACGATATCCAGAAAGTCATTGAAAAATATCCGGTGCGGCTGTCCCGGCATACCATCCGGCAGATGATGGTGTCCAGGGACGTGGCTTACCAGTATCTGCCTTTTGTGGAAGAACTGGACAACATCGGTCATACCAACACCTGGATCGGCCAGTTTCATGACGGACTGCTGGAACAGATGTATCAGAACCGGGTCATCTTTTTGCTCAACATGAGCTGCCCGGTGTACTGCCGGTTCTGCTTCCGGAAACACAAGGATTCCCGGAACGAAAAAAATCCCACACCCAAAGAAGTGATGAAAGCGGTGGATCATGTCCGGTCATCCCCCTCCATCAAGGAGATCGTGATCACGGGCGGCGATCCTTTCCTGAACCGGAAAAACATGGAAGCCACCATTGACGGGCTCAAGGAGGTGGACCATGTTCAGACCCTGCGCCTGGCCACCCGGTCCATTGCCTATTATCCGGACCTGTTTCTGGAAAAAGAAGCGGAATATCTCAAATACGTCAAACAGAAAAGTCTGGAACTGAACCGGATCGGCAAACGGATTGAAGTGGCCACCCATTTCATCCATCCGGACGAAGTGTCCCCGGAAAGCCTGGACATTATTTCCGATCTGGTGAAACACGGCATTGCTGTGTATGTCCAGACCCCGTTTTTGAACGACTGCAATGACACCGGTCCGGAACTGGTGCGACTGTTCAGCCTGCTGCGGGGGGCCGGGGCTGAGCTGCACTACATCTATATTCCGTGCAGCCCCATCCACGGCAACTCCATTTACTGGAAACCGTTGTCCGATGGAATCGATATTGCCCTGCACCTGCGGGCCCATTTGTCCGACCGGGTCATCCCGCGGATCTGCACGGCCACCCCCATCGGAAAAATGGACTGGTTCTCCAGCGGATGGGCCGTGGAAAAAGTAGCGGATCAGGATTATTTCGTATGGATCCGCACGCCCTACACCCCGGAATATTTCAAGGCGTTTGCCCCATTGGCCAATTCACTGACCAACATCCGGGTCAACGCAGAAGGCACCATTGACATTCAGTACATGGCAAAAATCGGCAATGACGACTACCTGGTGGGCAACCGGCCCGAAAAAACAGCCCCGGTCAACCCGGAAGCACTGCCCGAAGAAGTGGCGCGGCTCAGAACCGCTCTGACTGAGACCGACCAGACTGCGGGTTCCGTGGTGGATACGGGTGTGGACGGTGTATCACGCCTGCATGAAACCCGGGTAAACATCCATCCCCGGGCGGGTGAGGCGGAATTTGCCTATATCGCCAAAGATCCCCGGATCACGGATGTGCGGGTCACGGGCGAGGCCCTGGACCACCTGTATGAGATACAAAGGATCGCCAAAAGACTGGCGGCGATTCCCCATGTCAATGCCCTGCGCGTCTGCTCCATGAAGCTGGCCACGGATCCCCGGGCTTTCACACGCGCCAGGGTCAATTTTCTGGGAGACGTGAATGCACTGTCCGTGGTGACACCCCTGCGGCTGGAAATTGAAACCTGGTTTGTGCTGGTATCGGACCTGACCCCGGATCACACCGTTATCACCCGGCGCCTGAACAGCAAAGGCATCACCATATATGCCAATGTCCCGCTGCTGGGCGGGGTCAACGACAATGATACCCGGATTCATGATCTGGCCTATACCCTGCGCAGTACCGGCATTGAATTCCATCACCTGTATGTGGCCGGCCTGCCGGTCCAGATATCCTGGAACGCGGCCCATCCCATTGACTCATACGATGTGGTGGATATTGCCACCAAAGTCAGAAGAGAAGGATCCGGCCGGGAGATCCCCCGGTATATCATTGCCACACCTTTAGGAGAAGTGGACTATGGACTGACATCCACCATGATCCGAAAAGGCGATGCCGTGGATGTGGAACTGCGGTGTTATGATGAGACGTATTATACGTCCATGGCCCCGGGATTCCGGTTTCCGGAAGGGACCGCCATATCGGAAAGCGGCCACCCGGTGGTACCCATGCCCGGACTGATCAAAACCAATGACTTTGTGGTTTCCTGAAAAAGGACAAAGCAGCATGAAATATCCTTATATTGCCTATTGCGAAGATATTGACATTAAACCGGTGTTCAAGGGACTGACCGGTGACCCGCTGATCGTGGATCTGTCTGTGGGATCAAAGGTTTTCAATGCCGTGGACATAACAGACCAGCCGGCGTTTCAACGCTGGCTGGACCAGACCATGCAAAATCAGCACACCTGGGGACTGGCCTCATACCTGGAGGACCGGGAAACCATCCTGTCCCGATACCCTCAGATGAGGGAAGAACAGCGGTATTTTCACCTGGGACTGGACATTATCGTCCCCCTGGGAACCCCGGTTTGCGCGCCATTGGACAGTGTGGTTCAGGAAAGCGGATATGAAGAAGGCCCGGGCAACTACGGCGGCAATGTGCTGCTGCGGCACGACAGCCCGAAATTCGACACGTTTTACAGCCTGTACGGGCACCTGAACAAAGAAAAACTGCCCGCACCCGGAGACCGGTTTGCCCCGGGAGAGGTGTTTGCCTATATCGGTGATTTCCACGAAAACGGCAACTGGTTTTACCACACCCACCTGCAGGTCATCACGCAAAAAGGCTATGACACCGGCTGGGTATCCAAAGGGTATTGCTCAAAGGAGGATCTGGCAATCATGGACAGCATCTGCCCGTCTCCTTTATCGCTTTTTCGAATTTAACTCACAACCCTACAGCAAAAGCCCCTGGCGGGGTCCTAATGGATCAGGACCCCGCCAGGGGCTGCTTTTATTGGCCGCGTTGTTATTTGCAGTCCCGCTGGCGGATCATGTAATCGCTGAGTGCTTCCTGGACGGTTCTTGCGGCAAGCCCGGCACAATGCTGGTCTTTTTCCGGTAATCGGCCGATCGTTTCCAGAACCTTTTCATCTGTAATGTCGGTGAGTTCATCCGGATCTTTTCCCAGCGTCAGTTCAGCAGCAAAGGAACCGCTAATGGCACTGGAGGCGCATCCGTTTGTAACATAGGAGGCGTGAGATACCCGGTTGTCTTTAAACTTTAAAAAGATTTCCATGGTATCGCCGCATTCCCCGGTAACACGGCCATGGCCGTCCGGATTTTCCATCCGGCCGCCGAACTTGGGATTGCGCCACCGGTGGAATCCTTTTTCACCTAAGGCCTGCCTGGCTTCTTCAAAAATTTCGTTCTGGAGATTGTCCAGAAATGCATCCAGTTTATCCATGGTCAGAACGCCTTTCCACAGCAGGTTCCGGGACCTGCGCAACCGGATGCCTGTCCGGGTGCTGCACCGCAGCAGGCCGTATCCCCGGGTCCGGGTGTTCGAAATTTTGCCGGGCCGGACATGGCGGAATGGGCGGATATCTGTTTGCTCAGATTGGTGCTTTTGCAGGCCGTGCATTTCGGTTCGTCCCCGGAACCGGTAATGAGCAGTTCACAGGTCTTGCCGCAGTCATTGCATATAAAATCAAACAAAGGCATGAGATCACTCCTTTAACCGTCAGGCAAAAATATTATCCGGTTTATAGGGGTGGGCCCCTTCAATCACCTCCACACCGGCTTTGGCTTTTATTTTTGACAATCACCTCCTTGTGGGGGCAATGGTCCATGATGCACGGGCTGATATGAATTTTGGTAACTTTTTCTCCCATGGGGGGCATTCAGAGGTTCCCTGGGCCAGGCGCGTGACAATGGTTGCGCCCGGACGTCCCCGCAGTTCAACAACTTGATGACTTCAGCATCCGTGTCTTTGTATACACTGAATTCACCCTCTTTTCTGTTGAATCCCACCAGACATCTACTGCATCCGATGCAGACATCATCCACATGGCTTTTTACACCCGACGTCAGTATTTTTTCCATTGGGTTTCCCTTTCTTACGGTTCAGTTCTCCCGTACATTTTACAGCAGCCATCGATCACTGCCGACATGCTGTTCGCATGGCTTCAGTTTGCAACTCCATATGCCAGCGCGGCATAAAAATAACAATCCTTTGAAAACAAATGATTTCAGATAGTTAAAAAAATATCTGTTGAATATATTGTTTGTCTACCGAATCCACAATCGCGGGGATGCGACCCATGGCGATGCATGGGCTTTGTAGCGCTGAGCAATCAGCTCGGGTGGCATCCCAAGAGGCAAGATTCTCAAGGAGTCCTGTTTTCAAATAGGCATCGAATTGCCGGAGAACTTCGGAACGTTTTCCGGCCGGAAACCGATGCGGAAGGCATTTATCCCTTGATCATAAAGCGTTCACGGCAACAGCGGGCCCGGCTTTTCCACAAGGTCCGTGCAGAAGTCGTCCACACGTCCCTTCACCAACGTCGGGAAAGAGACCGAACCGGCTTTAGGCCGGCTCCATTGGAACAGCCCGGCATGGCCAAAGGTTTTGGACGGGACCACAGGAAACGGCGGTCGTTTGATATCCGCAACCGCCGGCGGGCAGTCAAAGAGTCCAGCTCAAGCCCCCGGTACACTTCATCGCAGAAAAGCTGATGAAACCATGCCTTTCGGAGAAGGTCTGACAGTTCATGGATAAAGTCGGGTTCCGGCAGAAAACCGGTGGGATTGTGGGGAAAATTGACCACCACCACCCGGGTCCGTGTTGGGGTCCAGAAGCGTTTTGAATCTCTCCAGATCTAGTTCCCCACCTGTGCACTTGAGATCCCCGCCATTCAGCAACTTCAGCACCGACACTGCGGGCCACTTCCTGTAAGGGACTGATAGCAGGGCCCCAGTTCCATGCTTTCGCAATCCGACGTACACAGCAGATAAGGCGCGGAAAACTCATGGGCTGCAAAATAACGTTCAAAGCGAGACGGTTTCAGTTTCATGTGAAAAGTTTGTCCCTGAGTACGGAATCAAGGTGGCCAATCGGACAAACCATCGGTTTCAGAAATATTGATACCTAATGTCTTGTGTTAATTTTTTAATATCTAACAATTGTCTTTAAAAATCAATGGATTTGACAACTTCGCCCTGTGTGTCCAAAGAGTCTGCGAAGGCATCGCCAACTACCAGACCGGGATATGTCCCATTGCCAGCCCGGTTGGGTGGCAAATCTTCGGTTCATCGGATTTGTCTGAAGGCCCCAAATAACGGGCAAATATAAAAGACACTTGATTTAAAAGGGAATTTTTTATAAAAAAAAGAACGTCATGGAATTAACATGCGTTTAATATAAATCAATTTTCAGGAAAGGCCCCTCTTTTGGTACTTGAACGCTCTAAAGGATTTCACTGATGAACAGTTCGGTTTTCATGGGGCTTATAAACAACACGGCACTTCTGCTTTCACTGGGTCTTTTGTATGATTTTTTGCGGCATCTGCCCTGGAAATCTCCGTCCATTCTTCAGAAAACGGGTACCGGTATTTTACTGGGCCTCATCGGTACTGCCATCATGATGACCCCATTGCCGTTCGGCAACGGGGTTGTATTTGACACCCGTTCGGTACTGCTGTGCATTTCCGGGTTCTTTTTCGGAACAATCCCGACATTGATTGCTGTTTTGATGACCGCGGCGGTCCGACTATACAACGGAGGCACCGGGGCCTGGACCGGTATCGCCGTTATTGTCACATCCGGGGGAATTGGAATCGGGTGGCGCTGTTTCCGCAGCCGGATGCCTCAAATCAGTTCACATCCGGGTTTTGTGGAATTGTATCTGCTGGGGGTGGCGGTACATGCGGCCATGCTGGCATGGATGCTGACCCTTCCCTGGAATATTGCCACCATTGTTTTATCGGGCATCAGCCTTCCCGTGATGGTCATTTATCCCTTTGCCACAGCGATTCTGGGCCAGATGATGGTCCGTCTTGAAAAAAGGGAAACACAGACCCGGGCACTGAGGGAAAGTGAAGAAAAATTCAGGAACATATTTCAGCACCATTCCGCCATAAAACTGCTGATCGACCCTCAAACCGGAGACATTGTGGATGCCAATGCCGCAGCTGAAAAATTTTATGGGTGGTCTGTTAAAGAACTCACGCGAAAACAAATCCAGGATATCAACACCCTGTCTCCGGATCAAATCCAGGCGGAAATGATAAAAGCCAGGTCTCTTGAACGCACCCATTTTGAATTCACCCATCGGCTTGCTGACGGCTCAGCTAAACATGTGGATGTATTCAGCAGTCAGGTTCAAATTGATGGAAAAACATTTCTGCATTCCATCATCCATGATATCACTGATCGAAAAAAAGTGGAAAAAGCCCTTCAGACAAGCGAATCCAGATACCGGACCACCCTTGATTCCATTGGCGATGCGGTCATTTCAACGGATATTGCCGGAAACATCGTTCACATGAACCCGGTGGCTGAAACATTGACGGGCTGGCCCGTATCAGAAGCTGCAAATGTGCCATTGAAACAGGTATTTCAAATTATCAATGAAAAGACCCGGCACGAGGTTCAAAGCCCGATGGAGCAGGTTCTTGAAAAAGGATGTGTGGTGGGTCTGGCCAATCACACCCTGCTGCTTGCCAGAAACGGCAGGGAAATTCCCATCGCGGACAGCGGTGCGCCCATAAAGAACTCAAAAGGACAGATTACCGGAGTTGTGTTGGTTTTCCGGGATCAGACCCGGGAACGGGAGCTACAGACACAGCTCATCCAGGCCCAGAAAATGGAATCTGTCGGGCGCCTGGCCGGTGGCGTGGCCCATGATTTCAACAACATGCTCAATGTCATCATTGGAAACGTGGAACTGGCCATGGACAAGGTGAGTCCAAAAGCCCCGATTCAGGAAGAGCTGAAACAGATACATGAGGCTGCGGAGCGTTCGGTGGACATCACCCGGCAACTTTTGGCCTTTGCCAGAAGACAGACTATTTCTCCCCAGGCCCTGGATCTCAACGAAGCGATTGAAAACATGTTGAAAATGCTCCAGCGACTGATCGGTGAAAACATTCATCTGGCCTGGCATCCTTCCGAAGATTTGTGGCCGGTGTGGATGGATCCCTCCCAGCTGGATCAGATTCTGGCCAACCTGTGTGTCAATGCCAGAGATGCCATTGCCGATGTGGGAAAAATAACCATCGAAACCGGTACCAAAATTTTTGATGAGGCCTATTGCGAGGAAAATGCCGGATTTATCCCGGGCCGGTTTTCCATGCTGGCCGTGAGTGACAATGGCAGCGGCATGGGCAAGAATATCCTGTCTCATCTATTTGAACCGTTTTTCACCACCAAGCGTCCGGGACAGGGAACCGGTCTGGGGCTGGCAACGGTTTATGGGATTGTCAAACAGAACAACGGATTCATTAAAGTTTACAGTGAGCCAGAATCCGGCACCACTTTCAGAATTTATCTGTCTGCTCACAGTGAAGCGGCTGAACCGGTAGCCCTGAAAGATACGGTTCAAACGCCTGTGGGAAAAGGCGAAACCGTATTGATCGTTGAAGATGAAAAAGCCATTTCAAATTTGATCGCAAAAATACTGGAACAACTGGGATATTGCGCTCTGAAAGCAGACACGCCAGTCCGGGCCATGGAACTAACGGATGCCAACCCAGATTCGGTTCACCTGCTCATCACCGATGTGGTGATGCCGGAAATGAACGGCCGGGACCTGGCGAATCATCTGAAAGCCCGTCATCCGGGAATCAAAGTGCTGTTCATGTCCGGATACACGGCCAACGTGATTGCTCACCACGGCATACTGGAAAAAGACATTTATTTTATTCAGAAACCATTTTCCAAACAGGAACTGGCCATCAAAATTCGGGAAGTACTGGAGTCATGCTGAAAGTAACCGTATGTGAACTGCCGGTCCCCATGGTGGCCCTGTCCCGGCCGGTGACACTGGATGAGCG
>JAGYOW010000037.1 GCA_018399285.1 Desulfotignum sp. | reverse complement strand
CGCCATGACCAGCCCGGCGGTTTCCGCAGCCGGGCTCAACGGGAAATGGGCCAGGCGCAGGGTGTGGATTTGATCCAGATTCAGCTTGATGAATTCCCATCCTTTCCGGCAGTGGGGGCAGAAAGGGTCGGAAACAGCAATCAGGGTGTGCGGGCCTGTGCCCGTGTAAATGAGTTTGCCGAAATCAGGGGGAAGATCGCTGATATCCACTGCCTGCACCTGATCCACGGCGTCCTGTACCAGGTTGCTGCCCGTGGCCAGATGCTGAATGCCGCCGATCTGCAAGGTCCCGGTGTCATCCACCACCAGGGTGATGAATTCAGGCGATGCATCTGAAACCGGGGGCATGAGTCTGAGTTTGACGGCAAACACGGTCAGGGTGTCGCTGATATGAACCGGCATTTTTTTTTCGATACGCACGTGGGCGGAAGAAAAATGTTGGAACCGTTCATCCCGATCCCCCCGGGCCGTGCGAAGCCGATGGGCGATCCCTGCTTTCAGGGCCGCCTCATCCAGTACCGCTGATGCGGCGGCGGTCTGCCCGGGTCGAGTGTTATCCGGTTTAAGGGTCGGGGTATCGGCCGGTACCGGATTCGGTAAAAGGCACAGAATCAGTATCCAGAAAATCATTGCCGCCGGACAGCCGGAAATACGATGCAAAATCGGGGAAATTCCCGGGTTTTCAATATTTGTGCGTGTCATCATTGGTAGGTCACCTGGTTGTACTGAGTAAATTTATCTGCAAAAATGTTCAATATCTTATAGGTCAGGTCAAAGGTCCGGGTTTCTTCTGCATCCAGATGGATGTCCAACCTCAAGGTTTCATGGTCTTCAAGGGTGTAGGCATGTGCCATGTCCACCGGCTCCCACTGCCCCGTGATCCGGTCAATGAGCCGGATGTCGGCCGGGGTGGTGCGGGTGTTTTTTAAAATGAACCGGTCGGTGATGATTTGATCAAACACCTGGATGGTGCCTTTGTCATTGCGGCGGACCTGAATGTCATCGGTTTTCATGCGCCGTTTGGTGATGATGACATCCCGGGTCCGGCCGGTTTCAAGGAAAAACGAGTCTCCTTTGGCCAGAAACGGCAGAAAGTCTTCGCCCGTGAACAGGGTCCGGCCCTGGACGTCTTCAAGAAAAATCCGCACGTTTCCCGGACGCAAATCAAAGGTGTCCCGGACAGCATTTACCGGAAAAGTGATCTCATACCCGAATGGCACTCCCACAGCCGTGTCCTGATTTTCCGGATCATGGGGCATGGTCTGTCCGTCCCATTGAAGGATCTTTGTCATTTCGGGATTTTGAGGAATGGGAAACGACACCTGCCGGGTTTCCTGGTCCTGGATCTGTGTGGAAAACACCGTGTCCAAATCCAGCCGGACCGTGGCGGATTCATAGGGCTGCCCGGAAAAATTTCTCAAGATGAGTTTCGCATCCAGATCCAGCGCGGTTTCCCGGGCATTGACCGTGGCGGTATAAGTGACCAGGCTGTCCAGACCGGCCGGCAGATAGGACAGGATCATGGGCACGACCGCATCGTTGGAACTGTAAACCTGCCATATCAGGCCGGCACCATCCGGGGGCATGGCTGCAGACAGAACCCGGACCGATTCCGGATCGGACAAAGGGGTCAGCAGCACGGCATCCGGGTCCAGCCGGACTCCGGACCAGGAAAATGCCACCTGGTTGATGCCTTTGCCTAAAGAGATCTGATGATGTTCCTGGACCATGGCCGGATTTTGATTCGACAGCCGGATATGAACCGCATCCGGTTGCGGCAGGATCCCTAATCGGGTGTCCGCCGATACAAGGGCCGGCAGAATCAGCCCGGCTGTCACCAGGGCCGAACAAATCATGATCCCAAAAGAGCGGGATTTCATGAGGAAGGAACCGATTTTTGCTGCCATTGTCTGTCTCCTTGATATGTGGTGATCGTGTAATGGATATTTTTTTTGCCGGCCGGAGAAACCCGGATTGAAAACTTGAACCGGTTCTGGTCGATACGTTCGAATTCATCCTGGCCCTGGATGCCGGAGATGGCAAAATGAGGGTGGGGCAGGGTCTGGAATATGTCGATCCGGGCCGGGTGGTCGGAAAAATTGGCCGCCTCAATGACCCAGGTCCGGACCTCGTCAAATCCGGACAGATTGTTTTTTTTATCAAATGTCAGGTGGGTTTTGGCATATTTCATGACCTTAGGGACCACGGTGATCCGGGGATCAGGCCCCAGACTAAGATGATGGCGTTTGCCCGAAGGGATGTAGTCCGCCGTGTCGGACCCGGCAAAGATCATGCCGCCGTCTGCGTCAATGGACTGAAACACCTTGACCGCACCCCCGGGAAGCGGGAACGATCCCAGCCCGGAACCCTTGTCATTGGTAAAGGAAACCATCTGCATCACCCCATTGCCGAACCGTGAAGCGTCAAACACATGCAATGTCTCAACGGGCACGGATTCGGCTTCCACAAAAGTCAGCCGGTCGGACCAGCCGTTTAAAAGAGATTTCTGGCCGTCAAGGGTGTATACCATATAATCGGATGCCCGGGATTTTGTGATGGCCCGTGGCGCGGGAGAAGCGGCTTTTTCAGACTGGATCATCAGGGCAGGGGCGGATTCCAGCAGTGCTTTTCCCCGGGCGACCATGTCCTGCTGCGGGTTGTCACCACCCCGGGTTTCAGGCCGGCCATAGGGAAACGGCTGGTTTGCCAGATCCGCGATCCGGTCCAAAAGATGAATTTTGCCTGTTACCAGATGCACTGTCGCATCGGGATAATCCATGCCGGAGCGGTTTTCCACCCGGACCTGGCCGGTTAATTTCATTCGGGTCCGGTCTTCGGACAGAACCGCAGTGTAATGGGGCTGCCAGAAAATACCCGGCGTGAAGTAAGACAAGACCACTTCAGCCCGGCAGGGTTGTGTGGCTGATACATGCCAGATGGCCTGGTTTTTTTCCCGGGCCGGAAACTGGGTCTGCGTGATTTCTAAAGGCAGGGATTTGTCGGAAATATCAAAGGACAATGAGGTGGGGTCGATGCGCGTGCCGGACCAGGAAAATCGGACCGGATTCATGCCTTTGGCAAAATAAAGGGTCCGGGTATCTTTGATCAGGGTCAAATCCGCGCTGCGGTAAATATACGCCTCGATCTGCCGGGTTTCGGTCAGCACGGCTGTGTCGATCCGGGCATGGGCCGGCCCGCCGCACATCAAGATGAAAATCAAAGAAAAAGAAAAAAACAACCGGAATGTCTGCATCATTTCAATGCCTCCTGTAACAAGGGATGATTGTCTGATAAAATACCATACTGGTGAAAAAAGCCAAGGCATTTGTCCGTGGATTCTGGTATAGTCAAAACCATCATCAACCCGGAACCCTTTGATTTAAAGTAACGATTCGTGCTGAACCTGGTAAAAAGCAATCGCATGGAGATCCTCATACAGGCCCTGGCCGAGGTCACGGCCCGGGTGCCGGAAGATCCTCTGGCGCCGGAATGGATCTGCATCCAGTCCCGTGGGATGAAACAGTGGATCTCTCTGGAGCTGGCCCGAATCCGGGGCATCAGCGCCCGATTGAAATTTCTGTTTCCCGCAGACCTGATCCTTTATTTTCTGGACCGGCACCCGGATGAACCCGTGCTGGATGTGGATGCCCTGGTATGGGCTGTGTATGCCCGGCTGGACGGTTCTGATCCAGACGGTCCTCTGGCACCGCTGGCATCCTATTTCAATTCCGATGAAACCGGAAAAAAAAAGATTCAGCTGGCGCAAAAGATTGCCGCGGTGCTGGATGACTACCAGGTGTACCGCCCTGACATGCTTGTGAACTGGGAAACCCATGGCACTTTGCTGCATCCGGAAAACCCTGACGAGATCTGGCAGTCCCGGCTGTGGCAAAATATTGTATCTGATTCCAGGGCCCGGTCGTTTCCCGGACAGATGGCTGCCCTGGTCACGGCCGCTTTGGAAAAAAAACTGTTGGATCTGCCCCGTCAGATCTGCCTGTTCGGGCTGTCTTCCGTGCCGCCATCGTTCATGAACGTGTTTTCAGCGCTGGACACGGATGTGTTTGTGTTTTTGCTCACCCCGTCCAACCAGTATTTTTTCGATATGGTCTCTCCGGGCCAGATGGACCGGATGGCCCTGAAAAACCGGGATACGTCCGGCACAGACCCTGAAGACGCGTACTGGGAAATCAGCCATCCCCTGCTGGCGTCCCTGGGCCGATCCAGCCGGCAGTTCATGCAGCTGCTGGAAACAGAACCATACCTGGAGCCGTTTGACGACCTGTTTGTGGACCCGGCAGCCGAACCGGTTGCAGATGCAGGCCCGGTGTCCATGCTTTCCTGTCTCCAGTCCGACATCCTGAACCTGACTTTCCGGCATCCTGAGGCAGATGCGCCGCCTTTTGCCGTGTCTTGGGATGACACGTCCATCCAGGTCCATGCCTGCCATTCTCCTATGCGGGAGGCCCAGGTGTTAAAGGACCTGCTTCTGGACACACTGGCCCATGATTCAGCCATCGCGCCCCATGACATGATTGTCATGATGCCGGATATCGAGGCCTATGCCCCGTTTATCGAAGCGGTCTTCTCCCGGGAGCCGGCCATTCCCTTTTCCATTTCAGACCGGCGGCATAAAACCGAATCCCCCACCATTGAAGCGTTTTTAAAAATTTTTGCCATGAAAGGCTCCCGGATGGCGCAATCGGATGTCATGGATCTGCTGCAATGCCCGGTCATTGCGGAAACCTTTGACATCGCCCCGGGAGACATCAGCGCATTGACGGACATGGTGCACCGGGCCGGTATTCTCTGGGGCATGGATCCGGATCATCGCCGGGATCTCACGGGAAAGGGATTCAAGGAAAACACCTGGCAGTTCGGTTTTGAGCGGCTGTTTCTGGGAATTGCCATGCCGGCGGCAGAAGAAGCCCTGGTGAACGACGTGCTGCCCTGTTCGTTTGCAGAAGGCACCAATGCCGTAATTCTGGGACAATTCGCCCATTTCTGCCATACCCTGTTCCGGCATCTGGACACGCTGGATGCGCAGTATACCCCCAGACAATGGGAACAGGTTTTCACCACCCTGATCCAGGAATTGATGACCCCTGACCTGGAGCGGGAACCGGATTTCCGGTTTTTGTATCAGGTGTGCCAGGATCTGACCCGGGCCGCGGATATCGCGGGATTCACAGGAAAAATCGGTTTTTATGCGGCCCGGGACCTGGTGGAGAACAAACTGGATCAAACCTTTTCCCGGGGCGGATTTCTGACCGGGGGCGTGACATTCTGCAACCTGGTGCCCATGCGCAGCATTCCTTTCAAGGTGGTGGCGCTGATGGGGATGGAAGAGGCCGCATTTCCCAGAAAAATGGTTCCCAAAAGTTTTGATCTCATGGCTGCTTATCCCCGGCCCGGAGATAAAAATATGCGGGATGAGGACCGGACCCTGTTTCTGGAAACCGTGCTGTCGGCCCGCAAACGTCTGATCATCACCTATACGGGCATGGGCATCCAGGACAATGCCCCGCTTCCGTGTTCCGGCGTGGTGAGTGAACTGGCCGATGTCATCCATACCGGATTTGTGTTTCCTTCAGGATATCAGTGGTGGATCACCCATCGGCTGCACCCGTTCAATCCGGTTTATTTTGACGGCAATCCGGCATTGTTTTCCTATTCAGAAGAACAATGCCGGATTGCCCGGTCCCGGACCCACCGGAGTTCAGGCACCCCCCGGCAATTGTCCACAGATATGGACCGGTCCGGCGCAAAGGATCAGGCATCGGATTTGCCAGACCCTGTTTCGGAACCGGACACCTTGTCGTTACAGACATTGTGCCGGTTTTTCAACCATCCTTTGGCCATGTTTTACCAGACCACCCCGAAGATCGTGTTTCCCGTGCTGCAAGAACCGCTGCCGGACCGGGAACCCTTTCAGGTATCCGGCCTGGCCCGGTATCAGCTGGGATCCTGGATCCTGGAAAAAGAGCTGAACCTGTCCGGATATCCGCTGGCCCGGGCCGGGGGGCAGTTGCCGCTGGGAAACCAGGGCGGTCTGGCCTGGGAGAATCTGTTGCAGACCACCCGTCCCATCCAGGCCCTGGCAGAGCAACAGGTGCCGGACACGCCCCGGGATTCGGTGGCCGTGGACCTGGTTGTCAACAGATGCCGGGTTCAGGGCCTGGTGTCTGATCTGTATAAAGAAAATGAGGGCGCGGTTCGATGCGTGATCGAGTTCGGCCGCATCCATGCCAGGCGGCTGGTGACAAACTGGATCCTGCACCTGGCCGCAACCCTGATGATGCCAAACACCCCGGTGACCACCCGGATCATCGGCACCGACCCGTTCCGCCGCCAGTCTGTGGGAATGCAGACGTTCACTCCCGTGGGAGAATCGGCCCGCACATACCTGGAACACCTGGTAACGCTGTATTGTCAGGGCCTGACCCGGCCCTGGCCTTTTTTCCCGGACACCGGCCTGGCCCTGGCCCGGGCCCTGGCTGAAAAAGAGTATGATCCGCACGATGATGTATTGGCAGGCGCCATGAAAAAAGCCCGCCCCGTCTGGTTCAATGCCCATACCCAAACCGGTGAGAAAACAGACCGGTACACGGCCATGTGGATGGAAAAACAGCCGGATCCCCTGGACACGCTGCTGCATCTGCAAACCTCGGGCATTGTGGATCACAGCCTGGCAGTGTTTAAACCCCTTCTGGCGCATCTGGAGTCCGGCGCATGAATCCGTTGAACCCGTTTGATCTGGATCTTCAGCAGACCACGCTGATCGAAGCCAGTGCCGGCACTGGCAAGACCTATACCATCACCACCCTGGTGACCCGGCTCATTGCCAAAGGATATCCCATTGAAGCCATTCTGGTGGTGACATTCACGGAAGCGGCTGCCGCAGAACTCAAACTGCGGATCAGGGACCGGCTGTCCGGAGTTCTGGCCGGCATGAGTTCGACCGGTGAAAAACCTGCCGAAGATTTGTCCGATCCGTTGATTTCGTTTCTGGCGGCCCGGCCGGATCCGGATCAGGTGCGCCGGCGCATCCGGCTGGCGTTGACGGATTTTGACCAGGCAACCATCATGACCATTCATGCATTCTGCCTCCAGACCCTGACGGCCCACGCCTTTGAAACCGGCACGGCCTTTGACATGGAACTGATGAAAGATGCATCCGGATTCTACCGCCAGGTGTGCATGGATTATTTCATGACCCGGATCAATGACCTGGATCCCCTGATGCTCCGGTTTCTGGCAAAAAAGAACCTGACCCCGGAAACCCTGGGCCGGGAGATGAAGCCCGCGGTGTCACGGCCCGGTCTGACCCTGATCCCGCCGGATCCCGGATTTTCGAATGTGTGTGATGCCTATCGGGACACCTGTGCCCGGATCGGTGACTGGCTGGAAAAAAGAGCCCGGGAGATCATCGATATGATCCGGCTGGATCCAGGCCTGGACAAACGCAGTTATTCCGCCAGAAATGTGCCCAAATGGCTGGATTCAACCTGGAAAACCCTGGAAGCGGAAGGGGACAATGCCCTGTTTGTGATGACGGAAAAAGGGGATCCCCTGTACCGGTTCTGCTACACATGCCTGGAACAGAAAACCAAATCCGGTGCCCGTTGTCCGGTGCACCCGTTTTTTGATGACTGCCAGACCCTGTATGATCTGTACCAGGTGATGGAAGCTGATTTGCTGGCCATCCGGCACGCATTTCTGCCGTTTTACCATCAGGCCCTGGCTGAATTGAAACAGCAGCAGGGCCAGTGCTTTTTTGACGATCTGGTGCATGATCTGGCCCGGGCGTTGACCACAGGACCCGGCAGCCGGATGTTGATCCGGGCGGTTCAGGATCAGTATCAGGCGTGCCTGATCGATGAATTCCAGGATACAGACCCGGACCAGTATCGGATTTTTGCCACGTTGTTTGCACATGCACCGTCCCGGTTCGGCGGCAATCGGCCGTTTTTCATGATCGGTGATCCCAAACAGGCCATTTATGCGTTTCGGGGCGGTGATATTTTTGCTTATCTGTCGGCCAGCCGCCACTGTGAGCAGCAGTTTACCCTGGAAAAAAATTACCGCTCCTCCCCGGTGCTGGTGCAGGCGGTCAACGACCTGTTTTCAGCCGGGCCGGATCCATTTGTTTTTAAAGAAATCCCGTTCAACCGGGTGGGAACCCCTGAAACCCCGGGCCATGGGCTCATGGATGACACGGGATGGGTCCCGCCCCTGGGGTTTGATTTTTTATCCCGGGATCATCTGCCTTTGGACAAACAGGGATATGTGACAAAAGACACGGCCCGGCGGATGATTCCGGATCTCGTGGCCCGGAAAATGTTGTCGGACATGACGGCCGGGCTCACGGTAAAACATAAAACCGGTAACCGGGCCCGGATCGATTTCAAAGACATGGCCGTGCTGGTGCGGACCAATCAGGAGGCCCAGGATATCCAGGCAGCCCTTTCAAAAAAAGATATTCCCTGTTATCTGTCTAAAACCGGATCCGTGTTTGATTCGCCCCAGGCCATTGCGCTCAATGATATTTTATGGGCCGTGTTCCGTCCGGATCAGGTGGGATTTGTCAACGCCGCGTTGACCTCGTCTGTGTTCGGGTTTGATCCAAATGACCTGGTCGGACTGCCGCAAACTAAAGTGTGGCAGTGGCAGGACCGGTTCAGACACTGGAAAACGATCTGGGAATCCCGGGGGTTCATCGCCATGATCCAGGACCTGCTGCATTGCCAAGAAGGGCTTCTGCATCCGGAGTCGGTCATGGATGACCGGGACCTGACCAATTTTTACCACCTGGTGGAACTGATCTCCCAGACGGCATTGCGCCGGCATCTGTCTTTGTTTTACCTGCTCCAGTGGTATCAGACCCAGCTGTTTGCCGACACCCGGGAAGAAACCGCGGATGAGCTGCGTCTGGAAAGCGATCGCAATGCCGTGGCCATTGTGACCATTCATAAAAGCAAAGGCCTGGAATATCCCATTGTATATCTGCCTTATCTCTGGTCTTCTCCCGGGCCTAAAGGGGGAGACCCGGTTTTGTTCCATGACCCGGACAATGATTTTCAGCTTTGTTTTGATCTGCGGGGTTCGGGATTCCAGGGAGCGGATACTCAAGGGTTGGATCGATCCATTGCCCGGCATGATCTGGAGGCCCAGGCGGAGCAGCGCCGGCTGCTGTATGTGGCCGTGACCCGGGCGTCGGCCATGTGCCGGATTTTCTGGGCCGGGATCAGTGGGGTGGGGGCTTCGGCTTTGGGCAGCCTGATCCATCCCAAAGGCTGTGACACGGATGCGCAAATGATCCAGGATTTGACCGCCCTGGCCGGAGATATGCAGCACATATGCGTACAGATGGCAACACCCGGTGAGACCGTTCCGGCAATGACTGAAACGGTGTCACCGGTGATATCCCTGGCCCCCCGGTCTCTGGCCCGGCCGGTCCGGTCCGCGTTTCAGATCACCAGTTTCAGCGCCCTGGTCAAAGGGCCGCCTGATGCCGGAGGCCCCGGGGAACGGCCAGGCGGGAGCCGGGATGAATGGGCATCGGATGACGGGTTGCCGGATGCGGATTCAGGGCCGCCCGTGGATGCCGGAGACCGGGACGTCACCCCGATCCGGCTGAGCGGGTTTCCCAAAGGGGCCGGGGCCGGTGATTTTTTTCATGCCGTGCTGGAAAACATGGATTTTCAATGGGATCCGTCCCGTGTGTCCGCCGGTGTGTCTGCGTATCTGCACCGGTTCGGGTTCTCCCGGGAAAGGTTTGCCCATCCCGTGACCGCCGCCATCCAGGATGTGATCGCAACCCCGCTGTCATCGGGAAAACACGGATTTTGCCTCAAAGACATTGCCATGTCCCACCGGATGACCGAAGCGGAGTTTCTGTTTGATGTGACCCGGCTGGACGGGTTTGTGCCGGCGGATCTGTTTGCAAAGACCGTGCGATGGACCGCCTATGCCAAATCATTGCAGAAATATAGTTCAAGCCGGTTGTCCGGATTCATCAAAGGATTCATCGATCTGGTGGTGCGGCATGGCGGGAAATATTATCTGGTGGATTATAAATCCAATTTTCTGGGGGACGCATATGAAGATTACAATGGGACCGCCATCGAACGGGCCATGGAAACCCATGATTATGTATTGCAGTATCACATCTACACCCTGGCCCTGCACCGGTATCTGTCATGGCGCATGAAAAACTATGATCCAAAAAACGATTTCGGCGGGGTCTTTTATCTGTTCATCCGGGGCATGCACCCGGACCGGCCCGGATCCGGGGTGTTTTTTGATTCCCCTAACGTTTGTTTCTGAACCGGGATTTTTTATGGTGGGTGACCAGCGGGGCCACGGGTGCGGGTTTCTCCTTGAAAAACGAGATGACCAGAAGACCGGAAAAAATAAGTAATGCCCCGATTCCGGTGACCGGGGTGAACACCTCACCCAGCAGCAGGACCCCTAAAACGCATCCGGTCAAGGGTTCCACCAGCATCAGCAGGGCCGTCATGGACACGGGCACCACAGACAGCCCTTTGGCCAGCAGCAGGTAGGCCACCGCCGTGGCCACCAGCCCGAGATACAGGACCACTGCCGTGCCATGTGCGGTCATCACCGGGGAAAGATCTTCGAACAGCAGCAGCCGGGGAAGCACCATCACCGCGCCCACACTCAAGATAACGGCAATGCCCAGGATGGGGGAATGTTCCGCCACCACGGCTTTGCTGCCCACCAGGGACACGGCATATCCGAATCCTGCGCCGAATGCCAGAAAAATTCCCGTGGTGTCCACCTGCACCTCACTGCCGGCCACGCTCAACAGCACACATCCGGAAATGGCCAGAAGGGATGCGATAAACCAGGTCCGGGTCAACCGCTCTTTTTGAAACACAGCCCCCAAAAGCCCGGAAATGACCGGTGCCATGCAGATGGCCACAATGGTTCCCAAAGCCACGCCGGTTCGGGCCACGGCTTCGAAAAAACACAGCTGGAACATCACGATGCCGGAGGCGGCAACCAGGGTGGGAATGACGGGAGGCCGAAACGTGGATAACCGGACGTTCCCGAAAACCAGGGCCATGAGCAACAGGGCCGGCCCCCCGATGATCAGGCGCAGGGACCCGATGGTGGTGCTGGATATGCCGGCCGGTGCCAGGGCCTGGGAGGTGCCTGTGGTGCCGAACAGCACCGCGGCAAAGATCACCAGCAGAAATCCCTTGGTCAATCTGGGTGTTTCCATTATTTGAACCGGCTGTCCGATCGTTTTTCCGCCACAGCCTTGTCACTGGCCTGCATCCATCCGGAGGTGCTGTGTTTGACTGCGTCGAATTTCTCCATATAGGGTTTGATATCCAGCAGCGGGGTGCCGTTCAGCACATCGATGTCCAGGACATGCAGCAGATTCCCCTCAATTTTTTCCAGCCGGACAATGGAGATGCCGATGTGGTTGGGCCGCAGCGGGGAACGGGTGGCATACACGCCCCGGGACTGCGTATCCATGAAAGGTACCACGGTCAGTTCGGTCCGGGTTACCTTGTGGAATGAATAGATCAGGTAGATGTGACTGAAACCGTCCAGGTCTTCAAGTCCCTGTTGAAAGGCCGCATCCATCTGTATCTGTCCTTTGGTGCCGGCAGCCCCTTTGGGCTGAATGGGCATATCTTCGATGTTTTGAAACGGCGTGTGGATCACGCCGATGGGTGTAATTGTTTGCATGGGTCACTTGATTTTTTTATATTATTTACAGATTATAACGCAGCATTTTTCAGTGCGAATTCCCAGTTGATGCGTTTGTCCAGCACGGCCTGGACATATGCTTTTCGCTGGTTCTGATAGTCCAGGTAATACGCATGTTCCCACACATCAATGGTGAGCAGCGGGGTCATGCCCATGGTGAAAGGTGTTTTGGCATTGCCGGTGTTCACGGCTTTCAAGGTCTTGTTGTCTAAAACCAGCCAGGCCCAGCCACTGCCGAACTGGGAGGTGGCTGCGTCAAGCAGTGCTTGTTTGCAGGCATCCACGCTGCCGAAATCATTTTTCATTTTGCGTGTCAATGCGGCCGGGGGATCTCCTCCGCCCCTGGGGCTCAGGCTGTGCCAGTAAAAGGTGTGGTTCCATACCTGGGCTGCATTGTTGAAAATGGCCGTGTCACCCGGTCTGCCTGCTGAGTTTGTGACGATTTCATCCAGAGACAGGTCGGCATAAGGGGTGCCGGTGATCAGGCGGTTCAGATTGTTCACATACCCCTGGTGGTGTTTGCCATAGTGAAACGACAAGGTCCGGGCGGAGATCACGGGTGCCAGGTCCGTGTCTGCATAGGGCAGGGCCGGCAGCACATGGGAAGCAGCCGCAGCGGCAAATGCGGCCCGGGGCAGTCCGGCCAGGGCCAGGGAAGCGGCAGCACCGGCGGAGAGGCTCAGAAACGTGCGGCGGTCCATGCGGGAGGTGTCCGGTTGTTTTTCATTCAATGGTGTCATAATAATCCTCCATTCGGGTCTGATGATGGGTGACAGATTCTGTATAGTATCATCGGGATATGGATATGAACAAGTGGTTTCTTTCATGTTTTGATTGACAAGGCAAAACCGGATTGCCTATTTTAAAGATTCAGCCTTTGATTTGAAAAAAGCGTTTACCCAGAGATGCAATGAAACAGCCGTTATTTTATAAATTGCCGTCCGTCACCCGAACCTGCCAGGGTTCTTTGCGACAAGTGGGGTTTGAGCTGGAATTCACGGGCCTGGATCTTGAGCAGACCACCCGGGTGTTGGAAACGGTGCTGGGCGGTACCCGGTCGTGAAATCCCGGCGGCCCGCCTGTGTGGTGGATGTTCCGGAAAAGATTGCCGATGTTTTGAATAGTGTTTTGGATTGGGATTTTCTGAAAAAAAAAGCGGCCCGTCAGGAATCTGATGGAACCGGGGACTGGATCGATCTGCTCAGCCAGGCAGCCACATGGCTGGTACCCATGGAAGTGGTGTGTCCGCCTATTGATATGACAGCACTGGATCGTCTGGATCCGTTGATTCGTGCCTTGCGTGACGCCGGTGCAAAAGGCACGAAAGACTCCATGATTGCCGCGTATGGCGCGCATATCAACGCCGAGATACCGGCGTTGGATGCCGAAGTGGTGCTGGCGTATCTTCAGGCATTTTCACTGCTGCAATGGTGGCTGGTGGATGCCCATCAGGTGGATATGGCACGGCGCATCAGCCCCTATGTGGACCTGTATCCCGAAGCCTATCTGCAAGTGCTTTTTTCTTATGATAAACCGGATTTCACGCAGATGATCTCAGATTATCTGATATATAACCCCACCCGGAACCGGGCCCTGGATCTGTTGCCCCTGTTGTCCTGTGTACATGCCGACATGATTCAAAATGCCGTTGCGGATCCGAAAATAAAGCCCCGGCCCGCGTTTCATTATCGGTTGCCCAATTGCCAGATCGATCACCCGGACTGGTCCCTGGCCCGCTCCTGGAACTTGTGGTGGGTGGTGGAGGAACTGGCACAGCGCCCGGAGGATCTCACCATGCTCAAGGAGCGGTTTTTGTCCATGCACCGGCCTTTGATCGGGGTGAACCGCACGGACTGGACTGTCTGGATGGATCAATGGCTTTGCGACCACTTGTCGGCGTAACCGGTTCGGCCCGGCGCTGGGCCCCGGCCTGGTGGTGTACGAAAACAGCCCTGTATCTGGCCGGGGCGTCTGCCATGCGCATCAGTACCCGTCACGGCAATGCCGATGAAACCCTGGATGCATTGATTATCGGGGGCGGCAATGATATTTCCCCGGAACATTACGATGGGGATCTCACCAGCCCTGTGGTATATGATCCGGACCGGGATCTGCTGGAAATCAGGTGGATCCGGTATGCCCTGCATCACAAAATCCCCATGCTGGGCATCTGCCGGGGGGCTCAGCTCATCAATGTGGTGCTGGGCGGGAACCTGCATCAGGACATCCGAAACTTGAGACACCTGACCTACAATCGGCCGGGACTGCTGCCCACCAAACAGATGAAAATTGAACCGGACGCCCGTCTGGCGCGTATCTGCGGCAAACACAATCTCCGGGTCAACAGCCTGCATCATCAGGCGATCCAAAAACCCGGCAACGGGCTTCAAGTGGTGGGCCGGGATCTGGACGGCATTATTCAGGCCGTGGAAACCCGATCCGGCCAGAAGATCATCGGGGTGCAATGGCATCCCGAGTACCTGTTCTACCTGCCGGCCCAGTTCGCCCTGTTTCAGTGGCTGATTCAAAAGGAATGGCTGTGATATCCGTGCTGCTGCTTTTTGGTTCCGCGTTTCTGGCCGCCACCATTCTGCCGTTTTATTCAGAAGTGCTGCTGTTCGCCCTGCTGCGCCAGGGGCATGATCCCCATCTGTTGTTCTGGGTGGCCACCACGGGAAATACCCTGGGGTCTGTGGTGAACTGGTGGATGGGACGATATCTGCTGCGGTTCCAGCACCGGGCCTGGTTTTATTTCAGTCCGACCCAGATTGCCCGGGCCCAGGCCTGGTTTCAGCGATATGGGGTCTGGACCCTGTTGCTGGCCTGGCTGCCGGTGGGCGGTGATCCGCTGACCCTGGTGGCGGGTATCATGAATGTCCGGCTCAAGGTGTTCATTGTTCTGGTGGCTGTGGGCAAAGGCCTGCGGTATGTGGCCGTGATCTGGTTCAGTGCCTGGTGGTAGATTGTGTGGACAGGACTTTCTGGATGCACACCCGGCCGATCACCATGTATATCAACACCGATCCCAGAATGACGCCTCCGAACAATTCCCCGTTCCGGGTTTTCAGCACAAAGGCGATGATCACGATGATGCCTGCGCTGATGGTGTAGAACAGCGGTTTAGGCACCTGTTTGAGAATCAGACGTCCCAGATGGGCGAACCGGAGGGTACTCACCATCAGGCCCGTGGTCAGCAGCACCATGGGCCACACATACGGGGCGGGCAGCAGCAGGATGGCGCCCAGCAAAAGCAATGCCCCGGCCGGGCAGGGCAGGCCGTTGAATACGCCCGGAGGCAGGTCCGTGCGTTTTTTGTCCACAAACAGAAACCGGATGAGCCGGAATGCCACCCCCGTGATGTAGATCAACGCAAACACCCAGGCCCAGGACTGGCCGATTTTTAGCAGCATATAGGCCGGAGCGATCCCGAAACTCACAAAATCAGCCACATCATCCAGGTATGGGCCGTATTTGGTGCCCCCGTGTTTTTCCGCCATGCGGCCGTCAAACAGGTCGAACAGCTGTCCCATGATAATGATGATGACGGCCCGGCCGAAAAAACCGTGATAGGTCAACACCAGACTGACCAGACCGCAGAAGAAATTGAGCAGGGAAAGGATGTCCGCATACAGCCGGTTGGGAATGAATTTAAATACAATGGACGCACCCGAGAGAATGACACAGGCCAGCAGAATCTGGTTGCCCATGTGGATGATATGGGGGTTGGCATCCACCAGGGCGCAGAAAATCACCAGGGCAAAACAGATGATGGCCTTGATCTTGCCGAAATTGTTGGCTGCACCGGATGTTTTCATCAGGGTCAAAAGCCTGCGGGCGGCAAACTGGCCGAATATTTCAATGCCCACCAGAATCCACATCAGTTTTACTGAAATAATCCCGGTATAGGCAAACCCCAGCAGCGGCGGCAGGTACGTCAGTTTATCGCACAGAGGATCCAGCCATTCACCCAGCCGGGATACCAGGTTGCATCCCCTTGCCACCAGTCCGTCCACCCCGTCCAGGATGGCGGCAAAGGTGAAAATGATGATGGCTGCCGATTGATAGTCTGTCGCAAAGTACAGAAAAAAACCGGCCATGGCCATGCCGGTCCGCCAGTAACAGATGGCATTGGGGTGCAGCAGCCACTGATGTGAAAAAACATAGTCCTGCATGCGGTCTTTTTTCAGCATCCAGGAAAACCAGTAATAAAAACCGGTCCCGATGGCTGCGGCGAAGCATATGATCAATAGTCGTTCCATAGGTGATGATATCCTGATAAATGCGGTGTTAAAAATGACGGACAGGCTGTTTCTTACCAGATCACGGCTGTTTTTGCAATGTATGGAT
Source organism: Desulfotignum sp. (assembly GCA_018399285.1). Lineage (GTDB taxonomy): Bacteria > Desulfobacterota > Desulfobacteria > Desulfobacterales > Desulfobacteraceae > Desulfotignum. Next base: position 9,704 of record JAGYOW010000037.1, on the reverse strand, counting down.
GACAGATTTGAAACAGCCTGCCGGGGTTGTGTCAGATTTTTACCAGACGTAGCTCTCCCCACAGCCCGATCTGTGTGTCCTTGATAATGACCAGGCCCTGAATACCGGATATCTGCCTGCCGGTTTCCAGGACCCCGGCAATATCGTCTCCTGTGAAGACCTGATTGGCCAGACCTGTGGCAACCGCATCCGAAAGCGGGCAGGACTGGGCCATGACCATGACCGCATCCGCCTGGCCAAAGCTTTTGGAATGCCCGAAAGTGCCCGATGAGGTGCAGATGCCGAAAGAACCGGGCTGCCGGGGTATGTGAATACCTGTGGTCAGGCTGAAAGGGGAGTTGCCGGCAAAGATGGTCAACACGGTGTCGGTCTGGGAGTGGATGAAAATATCTCCTCCGTTTTCCACCACCACCTGTGAAGAAAAAGACAACAGATGCCGGCCGGTATATTCCGCCACAGACCCGGCCACAGCCGCCATGGGGCCCACTTGTGCGGCATGTGCCGCAACCCCCATATTCCGGATGATCGCAGGGGCAGTGTCCGGCACGGTCATGGGTTCCAGGGATGTTTTAAAACCGGGATTTTCTGCAATATACGTCTGGATCTGCTCCCGGCACCGGGTCACCGCCCGGATGGCCGGTTCGGACAGGTCGGTGTCGGCCTGGATATGCAGGTTGGTCTCCTGCACGGTGATTTCAAAGGCGGCCAGTCCCTGTTTGTGGTGCTGCTGCCGGTAAACGCGGCGGTTGTCAAACATGGTCCACGGGGTGGGGCCGCAAATGAACCGGTGCCTGGCGGATAAAATAGGAATCCGTCATGCCGGAGATGAAATCCCGCACGATTTGGGGCAAAGAATGGGTGTTTCGGTATGTGTCGGACAGGCCGGACAGAAATTGTGTGAAAATGACAGAGGATGCGCTGTCCTTTTCCAGATCCGTGAGATACTGGTGAAACAGATGGTCATAAATGGTACGGATGGTTCCTAAATGCTGCTTGATGGCCGGATTTTTATAAATATGGCGGTAATTGAATGCTTTCAGGGTTTCCAGGGCATCAGCCACCTCGTCTGAAAATCCGATGAACGGCTGATCCAGGCTGGTGGCAATCAGGTCGGTCACCAGGTTGAACACAATGGTGCCGTTGGTGGTTCCCAGAATATGGCGGCAGGTGTCCGGGATCTGCTCCCGGGTGATCAGGCCTAAACGGATGCCGTCTTCCAGGTCCCGGCCGATATAGCTGATGGTATCTGCCATGCGCACCACGCATCCTTCCAGGGTCATGGGTGAAAACCCGATCTGTTCGGTTTCAAGAAATTTCTGAATCATGGCATCTAAATCATCAAACGTGCGGGGACCATGGGGGAAAAGTTTTCGGACATGGGTTTCGCCGTCATGGCATAACATGGCATCCAGGGTCTGGAGGCTCAAGTTCCATCCGGTCCCATTGCGTTCGATTTTGTCCAGAAACTGAATGCTCTGGACATTGTGATGAAAGTATCCGGCCTGGTGTGCATGGGTGAGCCGGGATAAAAACCGTTCGCCATCATGACCGAACGGGGGATGGCCGATGTCATGGCCTAAGGCGGCGGCTTCGATCAAATCCTGGTTGAGCCGCAGGTGCCGGCCGATGGTCCGGGCCACCCGGGACAGCAGCTGCACATGCAGGACCCGGTGGGTGAGATGATCGTTTCGGATCAGGGAAAATACTTGTGTTTTGTCTATGTAGCGGGTGAATGCCAGGGAGTTGAGAATCCGGTCGGCATCCTGGCTGAACGCCTGGCGGTATTCGTTGTCAGACCGGTTTTCCGGATGCCGCCGAACCGCGGCCCTGGAAGGACAGGCCAGGGATTGCAGGGCATTCTGTTCTATTTTGTCCAGAAGCGGCTGCAAATCCCTGGTTTTTTTCAAGCGGTCATTCAAGACAGTCCCTGAATTACAATTGTTTGGTGATGTTGTCCACCACTATGGAAAATGCCTGGGTGAACGGGGTTTCCTCGTCCTGGAACATAATGGGGACACCCTGATCACCGGATGCGACCACCCCGGTGTCAAAGGGAATGGATCCCAGAAAGGTCAGGCCGAATTGTTTGGCCGTTCTTTCCCCCCCGCCGTTCATGAACAGATCAATGGATTCGCCGCAATGGGGGCACTTGAATCCGGACATGTTTTCCACAATCCCCAATGTTTTGAGCTTCACGGTTTTGCAGAATGAAATGGATTTGCGGATATCGGCCAGGGCCACTTCCTGGGGGGTGGTCACGATCACGCCTAGGGCTTCGGGAATGGTCTGTACCACGGTCAGCGGTTCATCACCCGTGCCCGGAGGGGCATCGATGATCAGAAAATCCAGTTCCCCCCAGTCCACCATGCCCACGAACTGCTGAATCATGCCGGCTTTGGCCGGTCCCCGCCATATGATGGCCTGATTCTTGTCCTGCATCAGGGCCTGGACGGAAACGGCTTTAAGATTTTCATTCACCTGTTTGGGAACCAGGCGCTGCTGGTCCGGGGTAATATCCAGCAGTTCGGTCATGCCCAGCATCTGGGCGATGGAAGGCCCGTGCACATCCACATCCATTAAACCGGTTTTATATCCTTTTTTGGACAACACGGCCGCCAGGTTGGCGGACACACTGCTTTTGCCGACGCCACCCTTGCCTGACAGCACAAAGATCTTGTGTTTGATCCTGGCCAGATTGTCTTTTATCATGGCCTGTTGTTCCTGCTGTTTTCTGGCCATTTCATTATTCTGGGACGACTTCTGGGCTTTGTCTACACTGTCGTGAATCATTTATCTTAATACTCCTTTTAAGAGGTATGTGGTTGAAATCAACACCTATTATGGTCATAATCCATCGGGTGTCAACTGGAAAACCGATTCTTTCACCGGGATATCAGGCCAGAATCGCGTGATGGAGATGCGGACCTGCTGCCCCTTGCCGTCGGCAATGGTCAGATCCACGGGTATCTGCCGGTGGTCCATCCTGTCAAATTCATGGTACTGAATCTCATAGCGGATCTCATCTTGTCTGTTTTTCAGGCGCAATGCTTTAAGCGGCTGGTCTGATGCCAGAAGTAACTCCTGGAATTGTGTTGTAAATTTTTTATGAAGTTGAATTCTGGACCGGTCTTCAGAAGAAAACCAGGCATCGCTGAACCGCTGGATGGGAATCTGCCCCAAAAGCACGCGGATCAGGTCGGACAGCTTTAACGGCACACCCGTGAAAGGCTCCAGATCCGGATCACTGGAAGTTGTGGTATGGGGTTTGTGCCGGCCGGTGTGAGAAACAAAGGTGACTGCATTGCCGTCTGCGACAATGGTTTCAACCGGGCTGGCCAGGGCCGTGAACGTGAGCCGGACCCGGTCCGGAGACTGGGCGGCCCAGGCCATTTGAAACGTCTGGACCCCGTTGTTGGATGCCACACGCAAATGACCGGTCCCTTTGCTGGTGACGATCTCCTGGTTTAAAGTGCTGACTTTTTCTGCGGATTCATGGGCTTGAGCATCCAGGGCAGGATCGGTCTGGGGGCGCGGAATGCCGCATCCGGAGAGACAGATAAAACACAGCAGACAGACAAAAAAAAGAGCAAACAGAGATTTCATGGGGTCACAGTATTTGAGTTCAGCGTATCCGGGTTCTGTATCTGCTGTTCCAGTGCCCTGATTTTTTCCGTGACTTCGGAAATGAGGTCGGTATCGGATTCTTCAGCATGGGCCAGGGCTTTATGAAAGGTCTTGAGGGCTTTGAGTTTTTGGCCTGTTTTGAGATAGGTATCTGCCAGATGGGCTGCAATAATGGCTTCATAATCGGTCAATTCAGCGGCCCGCTCCAGATACCCCAGGGCTTTGTCGAATTTACCCTGTTGAAAATATACCCATCCCATGCTGTCTAAAATATATCCGTCGTCCGGTTTGATTTCCAGCGCTTTTCTGATGAGCACTTCCGCTTCATCCAGATGAATTCCCAGATCGGCATAGGTATAGCCCAGATAATTGAGTGCTGATGCATCTTCCGGGTCCATGCGGATGATTTTTTTCATGGTGGCGATACTTTCATCCTTGAGCCCGGCCTTGTCCTGGACCGCACCTAAGCGAAACAGTAAGGAAGTGTTGTCCGGGGTGTTTTCCAGACCTTTGGAAAGCAGGGCCATGGCTTTTTTCAGTTGATTTTCATTTTCATAAAACGCGGCCAGATATGTGATGAAATCAATATCGTCAGGTGCCTGCTGGTGATGTTGTTCCAGGAACGCCACGGCTTTTTTGGTCTGGCCGATCTCCCGGTACAGAAAAGCGATGGTCAACAGGGTTTTTTTATACTGAGGATGGGCCGGTGAGACTCTGAGATAGTGTTCGATGGCCTGTTCCGGATGCTCACTGGATTCATGGGCTAAACCCAGAAAAAAATTAAAATTGTCACTGTCCGGATCTGCTGCCAGCATTCCTGAAAACACAGTGACTGCATCCTCGTACCGCTTTTGGGACAAATAAAGATCCACAGCGGTCATCAGCAGTCGGTTATCGTGCCTGGCCTGATTTCCCAGATCGATGAACTGTTGTGCCGCAAGTTTTGTTTGTCCGGTTTGATGAAACAGGCGTGCAGTTTCCAGCAAAGCCCGTTCATTTTCAGGTTCAATGGCAAGTATCTGTTCATACATGGCAAGCAGTGTGTCCGGATCGGGTTTGCCGGCCGGGTTCTCAGGGTCCTGAAGGATGTCCATCAGCCGCAATCGGGGTTCGATCAGATCCGGTTCCAGGTCGATGGTCGCCTGAAACGCCTGTGCCGCCTCCGTGTAATTTCCTGAAAGAAAATGGGCTTCCCCCAGATAAAAATGTGCTACATAATAGTCCGGCAAACGAATCGTCATTCGAGAGAACAGTTCCAAAGCTTCCGAAATCTGCTGGTTCTCCATATAAATTTTGCCCAGTCGCAGATAGGTTTCCCGGTTATTCGGATCCAGTTCAAGAATTCGCTGTAACAGCGGGTGCATGTTTTTTTTACGGGTGTCATCTTTTTTCAGGCGGGCCAGCAACAGCAGGTTTTCCACATCATCGGGATTTTCTGCCACCAGCGATTCAGCCAGAGCCAACGCAGTCTCCTCCTGATCCATGCTCAAATACATTCGGATCAGGTCCCGTTTGAGAAACGATGCATCAGGATCTAATGTGATGGCTTTTTCAAGGGCTGCCATGGCGTCATTGATTTGATTCTGGCGGTGCAGCATCAGAAAGGTGAGATAATGGTACCGGGGGGACATCTGCGGATCCCGGGCCGATGTCCCAGGGGGAAACGTGTCGTCAGGACAGGAATCGATCGATAATCGTTTGTCCTGAGCCGATTCAGCCGGACAGACGTCGATCGGAGCTACCGGGGTGAGTTGTATCCGCCCGCAACCTGCTGTACTCAAAAAGGTCAATAAAACCAAAAGAATATGAATCGTTGCCTTGGTCATGAAAAAAATCACCCTGTATTCGTTTGGGTTATCGGGTATGGTCGTACATGTCGAAATCAGGCATGTCTTTTTTGAAAAACGCCTTCATTTTTTTTAAAATATTGTTTTCAACCTGACGAACCCGTTCCCGGGAAATATTGTAGGTTTCTCCGATTTCTTGAAGGGTCAGTGGAGAATCGGAAAAAATACGCTGTTCAAAGATTTCCATTTCCCGGTCATTGAGTGTGCGTTTGAATTTTTTGACCTTGGTATGAAGGATGCTTTCAATTTCCTTTTTGGCCATCCGATCCTCAGATGAATCTGATTCTGTATTGATGAATTCAATCCGCTCAGTATTGGAGTCGTTTTTCAACGGTTCATCCAGAGACAGATCCCAGTTGGCCAGACGCTGGTCCATGTCCACCACCTCTTTTTCAGACACGCCCAGACGTTCTGACAACAGTTTGGGCTTGGGATCGAATCCCTGTTCGATGAGCTGCTGTTTTTCTTTTTTCAACCGGAAAAACAGTTTGCGCTGTCCCTGTGTGGTCCCGATTTTCACCATTCGCCAGTTGTCCATGATAAATTTGAGAATATACGCCTTGATCCAGAAAGAGGCATAATAGGAGAATTTCACATTTTTATAGGGGTCGAATTTTTTGACCGCCTGGACCAGCCCGATGTTCCCTTCCTGTATCAGATCCAGCAGGTTCTGCATCCATATCCGCTGGAATTCCAGAGCGATTTTTACCACCAGCCTCAGATTGGATGTGGTCATGATATACGCGGCTTCCTGGTCCCCTTCCTCCTGAATCCGCCTGCCCAGGTCGATCTCCTCTTCCCGGGTCAGCAGGCGGTACCGGTTGATTTCATTCAGATAGCTTTGAATAGGATCGGATTTGACCAGGGCTTTGGTACTGACAGCTCTGACTTTGGGTACCGGAAGAAGAAAATCTTTTTTGGTTGACCGTTTTTTGTCTGTATCGGATTGATTCTGATCGGATGTATTTGTCATTCAATGAACTCTCAGTCTTAACAGATAATTAAAAAATTATTATATCATTATCACTTCGGGTATAAAAGTAATAAATTAATTTATCTGGAAGTGTAAAGAATCGCCAGTTTTTTCTGGACTTTTTCAGGGCTTTCTGTTAAAAGAACCGACTGTTGCGCCTGTAGCTCAGCTGGATAGAGCAACGGACTTCTAATCCGTAGGCCACAGGTTCGAATCCTGTCAGGCGCGCCACTCTCCCTTACAAAGATGTTGACGGGTTAAAATGGCCCGTGATATTTTTGCCTGATGAAAAATCAACAGACACCACACGATCTGAAATCCGCGTATCTGCCACTGTTTTTTCTCACCGCCATTTTTTTCATGAATTTCACTATCCGGATCAGCATCTCACCGCTGATGCCGACCATTCTCACGGATATGCGCCTGACCGGAGATCAGGCCGGCTCTTTTTTCCTGTTTTCCGCAACCGGATACTGTATTGCCGTGTTTTTTTCAGGCGTTGTTTCTGCCCGGATCATGCACCGGAACACTATTGTTTTGTCTGCGGTGGGAACCGGGCTGGTGTTTATTTTTACCGGATTCTGCCACAGTTTGTCCGGGATGAGACTGGGAATATTTCTGGCAGGCATGGGGGCCGGGTTGTATCTGTCATCAGGTATTGCCGTGCTCACGTCAACCATTTCCAGGAAAAACTGGGGAAAGGCACTGGGCATTCATGAGCTGGCACCCAATTTGAGTTTTCTATTGACCCCGATGATCTGTGAAATGCTGCTTTTATGGATGTCGTGGCGGTATGTGTTTTTTGTCCTGGGCGGGTTGTACATCCTTCTGGGATGGTCTTTTTCCCGGTTTTCCACTATCCGGGATTTTCCCGGGGAGGCCCCTAAGCTTAAATCATTTTATCCGCTGGCAGCCATCCCGTCGTTCTGGTGGATGATGCTGCTGTTCAGTCTGGGGGTTTCCGGCACGCTGGGCATTTATTCCATGCTGCCGCTGTACCTGGTGAATGAGCACGGCATTGCCCAAACCCAGGCCAACACTTTTGTGACGCTGTCCCGGATCGCAACGCTTCCCATGACTTTGGCGATCGGATGGATCACCGATCGGCTGGGCCTGAAACCCGTGATTACCGCTGTCCTGATGTTGAGCGGCATTCTGGTGATGTTGATCGGGTTTTTTTCCGGCCGCCTGTTGCTGGCTGTTATTTTCTGTCAGCCCGTGGTGGCCATCTGTTTTTTCCCGCCGGCTTTTGCGGCATTGTCCAACATCGGATCCAGTCAGACCCGCAACGTTGCTGTTTCGTTTACGATCCCGGCCGCCTTTCTGGTGGGCGGCGGGCTAATACCCGGTATGATCGGTATTTTAAGTGAAAACGGATATTTTTCAGCCGGGTTTTTGGTGACCGGTATTTTGATTCTATCGGGTGCGGTTTTGCCCGGTTTCTTGAAATTTTCGTCCCATGAGGACGGTTACCCGGATGAGTCCGGTTAGCTCGTCGGGTTTATCAGTCAAATTTGGAAATCATTCATTCAAAAATATCTGCTTTTTGCATTGAATGTTTTTCTGTAGAATCAAACACTAAAGTTGCTTATAATGCTTTTAATAATAAGGATACGCATTTTTCCTTGCATTTTGTCCCCTGGTGTCATATGAAAAAGTTTATATCTAATAAGGAGGTTGAAATGAAAAAGATTCTGCTGGTCATGCTCATGGTGCTGTTCACTGCCACTTCTGCTTTTTGTGGTGAGTTTGAAGATGCTCTAAAAATGGCCGAACAGGGGGATGCTGAGGCTCAGGTCAGACTTGGGACGATGTATTACGACGGCCAGGGTGTGACACAAGACTTTAAACAGGCCGTGTACTGGTATAAAAAGGCTGCTGGCCAGGGCCATGCCGGGGCTCAACATAACCTCGGGTTTGTTTATGCTGAAGGCCAGGGGGTTACACAGGATCTTAAACTGGCCTATGTCTGGTCCAGTTTGGCCGCTTCACAAGGCAAAGGAATCAATAACAGAGACGTTGTCGCCAAGATGTTGACACCGCAACAGCTTTCCGAAGCACAAGACGAAGCTGCAAAACTTCAATCCCAAATAGTCAATCAGTCAGAAACAAAAGACTAAATTTTTTCAAAAGAATAAGCCCCCAGTGAAGATACTCCGGGGACTAAAAAAGCGTTCAAAAAATTTTTGAAATTTTCGTCCCAGGAGGACGGCTACCCGGAAGAGTCCGGGTAGCCCATGGGTTTATCAGGCGAATTTCGTGATCATTGATTCAGGAATATCCGCTTTTTTCCTTGCGCCGATGGCGTAATAGTACAATGGTTCGCCTTCAATGGACAGGCGGTGCCGGTACCGTTCCAAATGATAGATATCCATGTGGTTGGAGAAAATCAGTTCTCGGATCATACGTGAAAATCCGGCATCATCACTTTCATTGAGAAAGGTTTCCTTGATGTTGAATCCCACCCATCCCGGGGATTGAATCATATTAAACGCTTCAATGAACGCTTTGGTCGGGATATCTCCGAAACCCAAAGCCGCCACCACGGTCAGGCAGTTCAGGGACCAGGACAGGTACTCTTCTCTTTCATCATCCGTCAAATTACAGAAATCACTGATATAATAGGCATCGTACAAATGGGGCCGATCCCGCTCCGTGGCGGTTTTGGCTTCAGGAATGATATCCACGCCGATGAGCCGGGAAACCCCGAATTGTTTAAAGGCATCGCCCATCAGCCCGTTTCCGGCCCCCAGATCCAGGACCCGGAGTTCACTGAAGTTCTCATTGGTCTGGTTGATGGCGGATTTGAGAATCTGTGCCACTTTTTCAGGTGAACTGCATTTGAGACGGTCATAAAAAATCTGTTCATACAGCCCGGGCATATTGTAGATCTGGTCATAATCATGAAACCGGATCTTTTTTTTCTCTTTATCCGGTGAAACCAGATAAAAATAGGCTTCATCCTGGGCCAGATTTCCTGCAGATGTCTGGGGAAATTGAATACGATGTCTTTTCGGGGTTTGCATAGGTCTCCTTTTTTCAGGTTTGTTCAACATCCGCCGGGATACTGTCTGTCGGCGGATTCCTTATTTGATTTTTCACATATCTACATATTTAGATACATTATTTTACATAATAACATGTCAGGGCATTGAATACAAGGGGGGGCATTTGACCTGCATAGCCATGGCCAGATGGTAGCAGGTCAGCGGGTCACGGCCGTCCCCCGGTAATGGAACCCGGATATGCGGATGGGGCTG
>JAGYOW010000036.1 GCA_018399285.1 Desulfotignum sp. | reverse complement strand
AGGAGGAACATACCGTGGTCCAAGGAATACTGCACTTTCAGACCGGGACTGAAACCCTGCTCCAGGAGTTGCGCCAGGATTTCCATGTTATCCAGGGGCTGATACCTATCTGTAAAAACCGCGCGAAGTGATTGTCCGTTGAACCGGCAGAAAAAGGTGTCTCTGTTCTTCCGCTCCTGCTCAATCCAATAATTGAGGTTCCGAGCCTGCAAATCTTCAGGACAGCGGGAAAGGTAAGAGTAAGGCACCCGAAGCCGGTTGGAAAAAAGACGTTGCGCAGTGGGAGCCACATCCACAGGCCGGCCAGATATCCACATCTGTTTGAGGCTGTCAAAATACATCTCATGAACAGGAATGGTTTCATCAAAATGCTGGATGGAAGCCTGATGCACCTGGTTGAGTACGTTTTCGAGAGTTGTGATGTTTGTCATGATTTTCTCCTTGGTTATGGTTATGCGGCATTCGCTTTCTTGATTGCGTCATATGCTTCCTGGATGTAGCCGTGCTCTGCAAAGCTGAAATATCCATCGTTTTCCATACTCACGATCAAATGTTCGTGGACAGCAATTCCGATGATTTCAGCGGCCTGAATGATTCTGTCTGTGATGGATTTGTCCGCTGCCGATGGGATGAGGTCCCCGCTGGGATGATTGTGACCCAAAATGAGGGCTGCGGCATTAGCCAGGATGGCGGGTTTCAGGACATCTTTAGGACAAACAGGGGCAGATGACAGACCTCCGACTGAAACAATGTTCATTCCGATGGTGACGTTTTTGGCGTTGAGCATCAGAACACAGAACTGTTCCCTGTCCGGCTGTCCCATTTCGTTGATCATGCCCTGGATATACTTCTGTGCCTCCGTGGGATTGTTCAGGGTTTGGGCATTGAAACGGACATGCTCATCTCTGACCAAGCCGATACGGTAAGCAGAAACAAAACGGGACATCTGTTTCTGAGTTTCTGCCACGCCGAACAGATCCAATTGACGGGGTTTGTGGTGCTGTAATTTCTTCATAATTCCTCCTTGTTTGTTGAAACAAAAAAACCTTCACTGAATTGCTTCAGGAAGGCGTCTAATTCTCGATTTACGGCTTGTTTGGTTGGTTTAAGCGATGTGCTCCCTCAATCGTTTGATGGCGTTAAAAGGGGCTAAATCGTCGCGTCCAAGAACTTCTTTTACCTGTTCTTCCTGGAGGAAAATCTCCCCCTGTTTTTCGGCTCCTTCAAAGATTTCAAGGCCCACATACCCAAGTTTCGGATTGCTGGACAGGATGTAGGTTTCTGTTCCCTCCCGATAAACATCGATGTCATCCCAGTATCCAGCCGTCAGTTTGTGGGTGTGTTTGCCAAACCGATCCCGGTAGGTTATTTGAAGGCAGGGATTGTATCTGCCGGCATGAAGCATCTCCCAATAATCTTCTTTGCTGATGCTGTATCTATGAACCCTTCTCATCATTGGCTCCTTTGTTGAACGGGCAGCTGCTGCAACGAGATTTGTCACGGCAGGCATTACAAACCCTTTTGTTGTCTATGATGTCGCTGACATATTCAATAACCGCTGTCATCGTCCGGGTCATGGGCATATCGAGTGCCCAGGCGATTCTCCTCAGGGTGCTGCTCTGGTGGCTGTCAAGTTCCGGGGTATAAGCCATTTTTTCCTCCTTGTTTGGTTGTGGCTGGTTTTCAGCCGTTGATATGCTGGATAAGGCGGGATGCCTCAACACGGTTAAGGTCGTCCAGAACCTTGTTGAACTGCTCGTTAATCAATCTATTCAAACTGTCAGTGGTGTATCCTCTGATGCCTGAAACACGGGTGATACAGTGCTTTTGTTTCGGTGTGATGGGCTTTTCCTGGGGAATGTTGCTTTGACCATCGCCATTACAATTTCCCCCTGTGGGCAGGTTGTTAAAATTACACTCTGCCTTGTCTGGTAGATTGTTTTTCATGGCATGGTGCTGTGTTTTGACAAAAATGCCGGTCAATCCCGCAACACGGATAACGGCATCCACCAGGGCACATTTCATCGCCATTTTGACGGCTTTGTTGATGTTCCAGTCATCCTGTTTCAGATGACGAGCACCTGCACCTTCTCCCACAATCCTGCCGTTCTGGTTCTTGAGTTGGCAGGTCAAAATCACCTGGGTAATCGAGCTTTTATGGACACAAGCGATCTCATACTGGTGGAGGTTGGGATAATGGGCTGATAATCCCAAAACATGGAGTATCTTTTCCGCTCCTGATTTCCAAAGTGTCAGTGATGAAAAATGGCTGAAATCACGGCACCGATAATGAACACCTGCTCTGGCATACTGACAGGTTTCATCGATGTGTATTCTGCCGTAATCGATGGCAAAATGAAGATTTTCCCTAATCCAGGCGATGAGTTTCTGGTGATTTTCCTGCCGCCGCTTCAGGTTGCTCTCGAACGTGGCAGCAGGAACATCCAGGGGGGATGATGGAAAGGTTGAAATTGTCCCGGATAAACCTTGGTCTTCGTCAAACGGGGCTCCCGGGGGCTGGGAATAGCGTCTCAATGTTTCTGTGTCTTTAATTGGCTTAAGCATGGATACCTCCTTTGCTTGGGTTAAATGAAAGAACCCACCCGATATGGGCAGATTCATGGATTGGTAAAGGGTTTGATGTCTGAGATCAGAGAGGGGGAGGGTAAATCTGAAAAGATCGGAAACCTGTTGGATGGAAATGGTGGAGATTGATAACAGGGCCAGAACAATGTGCTGAAGAAACTTACAGAATAGGGATAGGGGGCTATTACAAAATCGATTTATGAATGTTTCTGGCTCAGGACAAGGTAGCCGCTCACACACGCTTTGGTGATTTTGAAATTTGGAAAAAGGGGACCCTGAAAATATATGGTGGCAGGATTGGGGAGGGATGACCACGATGCCATGAAGACCCTGGAAAATAGGTCCCGGCCACAAACAGCCAAAAATTTGGTTGAATGAATGGCTGGGTATAATTTTTTGATTAAGGGTTTTTACCTATAATAACTAAGTATTTATCCTAATTGACATTATACTGGAAAGCTGATAGGGCAGGAAATAATGATTTTGAATGTATTGAAATTGATATAGTATTTGAAGAAGGACTTAACATATTTATTTTACTTAGATTGCAAGGATAAAATAATGAAAACCTTCTCGACCATTTCGATTTGCATTATATTCGTCTGTGTATCTGCAAATGTAGGAGCAGCAGATTCATGGCCCCTGAGCGCAAAGCTTGCTTATATTGAACGATGCTCAGAAAGTATGTCGTCGCAAGGTCTCCCTATGAAAACGCTAAAGCATATTGCACATGTATTGCTAACGGAAATGGAGTCCGAATTCGACTAAAAGAATACGATCAAATGATGAAGGCTGTAGCAAATCCTAATGGTAGTGAATATGACCGCCGATTATTCAAAGTTCTAAAGGCATGTAAGCCTCATCTGCCTTAGATTGGAAATGTTTAGTTTTAAAAAATGTTGATATGAGACGTTGTTTTCATCAAGGATAAAATACATTGAGAATTCTTCTTTATGCGCAATTATTTTTTTGGGGTGGGGTAATCGTTTTAGCGTCTCAGTCAATAGTGTCCTTCGAATGCTGGCCCCATATTCATAATCAGCAATTTTTTACCTGCCGGTGGAATTATTGTGCTTGGCGTAATAATTCTTGCATGGCAGAAGAAGGAAAAGAAGGATGGTAAAAATGAAAATTAATGTATGTTTCATATTTTTTTATTGATAGGGAGTGCTATCTCCCACCAAACGGCACAAGCGGATAATATAAAAACCTATCGAGATCAAGCTTTAGGGTTTGAGGTCTCTTATTTAGAAAACTGGGAGCAGGCAAAATCACCAAGCAATCCAGCTTTTTTCTTAAAAGAAAATCCGTTCAGGAGCCTGGAACAATAAGTTTTCATGTTGCAGGTTTTACCGGAAACAAAGACATCTTCTTGAATGAAATAAGATCTAATCCAGGAAATTCATTGAGAAATACAAACAGCGATTTTAAGTGCTGAGATGATAGAAAATGGTGATACTTATCTTGGAGGTTTTCCAGCATACTTCATTTCTACAGGCTATGCATTAAGAATTTGAACTTCGAAGTGGGAAATTGTTGCAATGCAGATATTCTGTATAAAAGGAAAAACGATTTATCTTATCAATTTTTGAAACACCATTACTTTTGTTTGAAAAGACATTTAATGAATTTCAGCAATATTGGCCACATTCAATTTTCGATGAAATACTTGTAGATAGAGGGACTACAAAATACTGCTATCTCCATAAATAAAGTTTCGGTATTGAGGAAATAATTATGGAATCGACATTCACAAACCGAGTTATAGAAATATTGCTTCGTCATTTGGAACGAGGAAAAGCTCAACTCTCCAAAGGCAATATAAAAGAGGGCCCTTTAAATTATGGGAGCAGTGGTGTCAAAAACCAAATACAGAAAATCTATGGATCTGATAGTAAAATCTCCCAATCGCTCTCTCCAAAAATGATCCCCGAAGGTATCGACTACGTTGCTGAAATGAATACTCGCATTAAATTGATAGAAAACTATATCGATTCTCTTGAAAGAATTGGCTCAAAATTGATAAACAAGTCTGAAGGTTCGACGGTTTCATTGGTCATGGTAGATCAACTGTATGGCGGGAACTTAAGGATTTCATTCATGATAGGCTTAAGTTGCAGGGGATGAGTTCAATAGAGAGCCCCGTAGCAGGAATACCTACTTTTGATCGCATTGCAATGTTGGAATCAGCGAGCTTTGCCTTTTGATAATGACTACAGAGGATTTACATCAAGACGACACTACCATGCGCGCCAAAACGTAGTTCATGAGCTCGGCCTTTTCAAGGAAGACTTGGTCCGAGAAAAGCTATTATTCTCTGAAGATGGCTGCACAGAATTTTCCAACATAACCGGGCTGTCGCAAATCAGATTCCTCCAGGCAGAATTTCCGCTGTTTTTGAAGATATCCGCGAGAAAGAGAGGGGCTTATAAAAACATAGTAAGAGGAATTTGCAATGAAAAGATACTGATGATGCTGTTTGTTTGTTTTTCTTAATCCATTTTTAATTTATGCAGAATATGATCCAATAAATTAGTGAATGTGCGGGTGCTTATCTTGGCAGTGCATATTATTCGAGGGACCGAAAACACAGAACGCCAAGTTTTTCATGATGACGGCTAAAACTTATTTGAAATCTTTACTTATAATTGAATTACTTGTTGATTTTTACTGATCACTGTGTTAACATAACCTATTAATAATTAACGAGATTTTAACAAATGAGACATCGAAAGCATTCAAATTTCAACACCCAAACAAAACTTCGAGTTGTTTGCGTAAAATTTTGAACCACAATGACATTCGGGCAGACTCCTCGACCAAATCAAACTTGACATGAGGGCCAGGATGAAATCCCAAACTGCTTATGGCTCCACATATCTATTGGTGATCAAGAGCTGCGAGGAAAGTTTTACCATCCTCAAAATGTGATTCCGGAAGACACCGACTCCAAAAATGGACGTCCGGGAATGGACCTGTGGAAGATCCTTGTGATGGGCACCGTCGGCTCAATTGCAATTGGGATTATTGATAAGCTTCAAGAGATGGTGAACAAACCAGAACATTAAGGCAGATGCTGGGACATGGTATGATGGATGACATCACCTATCCGCTTCAGACCCTGAAAGATAATGTCCGGCTTCTGACACCTGATATTCTTGATAAAATCAACACACTGGTTGTACAAGAAGGTCATAAACTTCTGATGAAAAAAACTCGGACGATGAGGCATTGATGGACGGTGTGACTATTCGTTGTTGAAACCGATGTTCATTTTCCACAGATATCAACCTGCTTTTTGATGCAGTCGAAAAATGATTCAAATTGCCGCTATTATCAGCCAGGGCATTGGAACGAGTATGTGGCGGCAATCAGCATATAATATCAAAAATTTAAACGGCTATATCGGATAGTTCAGCGGTTGAAACATTCCACATCCAAGGATGAAAAGCAAAAGGCCAAGCTCGGCAGATTATGATGCCCAAGCTATATCGGCTTGCTGAAAAACATTTTAAAGGCGAAATCGACCATTGAAATGATGGAGTCATCCGATATTATTAATGCGGTCCGAGCCAAGAGTTGCAAACATATATCAATTTCGCGCTTTGGCAAATTGATCTCATAAAACGCCGGGTGTTACAGATGAAAATCCCGCATAGAGACAAGATTTTTCAATTTCGAACCTCACACGGAATGATTTCAAAGGCAAAGCCGGTGTTCCCAGGAATTGGGACTGCGGGTATGCATCCTGAAGACCAGTGGGTTTATCCTGCCACCGGTGATGGAGAAAGAAACCGATGATAAGGTGGCAGTTACGGTAAGATCGGCACAAAACAAATTTTCTGGCCTCAGGGATGCAGTTTTGATAAAGTTATACCCCTGGTAACAAATGGACCTGAAACATTGAATATTTGGGTCTGAAAAGGCAGATGCAACAGGGCTGAATGTGAAGAAACAGCGATTTTATTCGTTTTAAAAGAAAACATTCAGCGGTGGAATCGGCTATAAACGGGTTGGAAAATCATGGTCTGGACAGATGCCCTGATCATGGTATTCAAGGATTTAAAGATATGTAGGCCTGTCTGTTCTTGAGAAATTCAGATCAGGGACATCATATACAACAAAAAGGATCGCCGCTTAAAAACAGGCCATTGCATCAAAACAGCACGTCAAACACTACAGATGCCGGAAATGGGAAAGTCGTCAAAACGACTATCATGAAAGCACTTTCCCCGGTTTGTGATAGCAGGAGGACCAACAATTGAAAATTTTGTCAGGCATGTGCCCCGGAAAATCAAAACGGGGTTTCGGCCAGCCACTATCTACATGGCTAAGATACTCCGTGTCGGTATCTCCCATGAAAAATATTCTATAATTGATTCAATCAATTCAATTGTTAGATATATAGTGTCTGACCGAAAACACAGAACGCCAAGTTTTTCAAGGGGATGACTATGAAACTTATTTGAAATCTTACTTATAATTGAATTACTTGTTGATTTTACTGATCACTGTGTTAACATAACCTATAATATTAACGAGATTTTAACAAATGAGAGACATCGAAAGCAATTCAAATTTCAACACCCAAACAAAACTTCGAGGTTGTTTTGCGTAAAATTTTTGAACCACAAATGACATTCGGGCAGACTCCTATCGACCAAATCAAACTTGACATGAGGGCCAGGGATGAAATCCCCAAACTGCTTATGGGGCTCCAGCATATCTATTGCGATCAAGAGCTGGGAAAAGTTTTACCATCCTCAAAATGGATTCCGGAAGACACCGACTCAAAAATGGACGTCCGGGAATGGACCGGAAGATCTGATGGGCACCGTCCGGCTCAATTGCAATTGGATTACATAAGCTTCAAGAGATGGTGAACAACCACAGAACATTAAGGCAGATGCTGGGACATGGTATGATGGACGATGACATCACCTATCCGCTTCAGACCCTGAAAGATAATGTCCGGCTTCTGACACCTGATATTCTTGATAAAATCAACACAGTTGTGAAGGTCATAAACTTGATGAAAAACTGGACGATGAGTTGATGGGACGGTGTGACTCATTCGTTGTTGAAACCGATGTTCATTTTCCCAGATATCAACCTGCTTTTGATGCAGTCCGAAAATGATTCAAATTGCCGCTATTATCAGCCAGGGCATTGGAACGAGTATGTGGCGGCAATCAGCATATAATATCAAAAATTTAAACGGCTATATCGGATAGTTCAGCGGTTGAAACATTCCACATCCAGGATGAAAAGCAAAAGGCCAAAAGCTCGGCAATTATGGATGCCCACAAAGCTTATATCGAGCTTGCTGAAAAATTTTAAAGGCGAAATCGACCATTGAAATGATGGAGTCATCCGATATTATTAATGCGGTCCGAGCCAAGAGTTGCAAACATATATCAATTTCGCGCTTTGGCAAATTGATCTCATAAAACGCCGGTGTTACAGGATGAAAATCCCGCATAGAGACAAGATTTTTTCAATTTTCGAACCTCACACGGAATGGATTTCAAAAGGCAAAGCCGGTGTTCCCCAGGAATTGGGATGCGGGTATGCATCCTGAAGACAGTGGGTTTATCCTACCACCGGTGATGGAGAAAGAAACTGATAAGGTGGCAGTTGCAATGGTAAGATCGGCACAAAACAAATTTTCTTGGCCTCAAGGGATGCAGGATAAAGTTTTATACCCTGGTAACAAAATGGACCTGAAAAACATTGAATATTTTGGTGCTCCCGAAAAGGCAGATGCAACAAGGCTGAATGTGAAGAAGAAACAGCAAAGGATTTTATTCGTTTTAAAGAAACATTCAAGTGGAATCGGCTATAAACGTAAGTTGGAAAATCATGGCTGGACAGATGCCTGATCTGGTATTCAAGGATTTAAAAGATATGTAGGCCTGTCTGTTCTGGCAAGAAATCTCCAGATCATGGGACATCATATACAACAAAGGACTGAAACAGCTGCAACGGTTGAACAGCGCAAGCGCTTAAAAAACAGGCCTTGCATCAAAAACAACGTCAAACACTACAGATGTGCCCGGAAAGGGAAAGTCGTCAAAAACGACTATCATGAAAGCACTTTCCCCGGTTTGTGAGCAGGAGGACCAACAATTGAAAATTCTTGTCAGGCATGTGCCCGGAAAATCTCAAAATCGGGGTTTCCGGCCGAGCCACTATATATTCAAGCTTCGATGAAAAAGACAAAAACAATTTATTCCTTTATTGAAAGTACGAATTTGAAAAAATGGCCAAGATGATTTTAGGGCTGGGTATAATAAACTTTAAATAAGATTGGGTTGTATCAAAAATACAGCTTGGTATGGTATTTGGTATGTATCTTCAACAATATAGTAAGGACAGGAAAAATGGAAGGATGCTAAAAGATTATATTCGAGATAAAATAAGAATAAGGTTTATAAAACTTACATGATAAGAAATATAACAATTATTACAATCATGTGCATGATTGTGATTACTTCTATGCATTCCATAATTTTGGCGGATATGAGAAGCGCGACTGGGAAACCGCTACTGGATTTTTATACAGTTTATGGAGCAATAGATTCAGTTAAAATATTGTGTGAGTTATGTGGATAAAAGATATCCTGAATATAAAAACAAAATGACAAGGCCTACGATGATTGGCGTGCTTGTAACCTAAACTTTATTTATAAAGTTGAACAGTATAATGATGAAATAATGACAAACGCCACATTAAAGAATGGGAAATCTTATGAAAACAGGTGCTTGACAACTTACGGCAATATGAACAAAATACCATTGAAATTCACCAAATGTTTTTAGATTACGGCGAACAAGTATATCGTGCAACATGCCTTTCTTATCCAGAATACACAAAATCCGAAAAGCGGATTTCCCAAATTATTATAAAGAACACATTCAAGTTTTTGAGAGTTATTGGCACAAAAAATAACAATATTTATATTCAGTAAAAATTTGCTTGTTTTTCATTCTTTCTAACACCCTTCAATTATTCATCTCCGGCACCTGTCAGCGAGCAAACCACCATAACACCCCAATCTTTCCAGAAACACCCATCAATAAACCCTATCAACCCTTAAACCACCCCATTTTTTACATCCCGTTTCCCATTTTCCATAACACTGTAACACCGGGCGTAACACTTTAACACCCACCCTGCTCAACGCCCTTTCAAATTTTCCTGATCCAAATTTCTGGTGCTCGAAAATTATTGGCCGGGATTTTAATTGTGAATGAAAATGATGATCAAAATCGATGTGAATGAAACAAAAAAACAGGGCCACGGAGTGTTAACCGATGACCCTTTGCTGTGCCTATTGTGCCTAAAAAGTGTGCCCGTCAAGATCAAAGTTTCAAACGGTTCCAAACGAAACCAAAAATAACATTTCCATAACCTATTGAAAAATTGAAAGAAAAACAAGCGTTGTATGATAATCCTTGAATTTTTGAATAAATCCCATATAACCTGAAATCCGCTAAACAGAGGCTTTCAAGAGTTGCCTAAAACGCTTGATTGTGTTAGGTTTAGCCTAATTTTATCAACCATAGCCCCCGTAGCTCAGTGGATAGAGCATTGGATTCCTAATCCATGTGCGCAAGTTGATTCTTGCCGGGGGCACCACCTCCATGAATGGCCATACCTCCCATGCCGGAAATCAGACACCTGCCGTCAATCCATCATTGGCACCCGCAAACCGGAACTGCTTGCACCGGCAGGAAATTTTGAAAAACTTGAAATTGCCATCCATTACGGTGCAGATGCGGTTTATCTGGCGGGCAAGGATTTCAGTCTGCGGAACTATTCAGGAAATTTCACAGAAGAACAATTGGTAAGCGGTATCCTGCTCATGCGAACCATGTCAAAGTCTATGTGGCCTGCAACGTCTACTCTCGCAATGAAGAAGCCGAAGGGATCAGCTGTTTCCTTGCCACCGTCGGCCGTGTGAAGGCAGATGCGGTGATTGTTTCAGATCCCGGAATTATCCGCTGGCCCGGCAAATCATTCCCGGAGTACCCATTCATCTAAGCACCCAGGCCAACACGACCAATTGCAACAGTGCACTTTTCTGGCAGTCTGTGGGGTCAAACGAGTCAATCTTGCCAGAGAACTGTCTTGGAGGAAGTGACACATCTGTCGGCACACCCACATGGAACAGAAATATTTGTCCATTGGGGCCATATGTATCTCTTATTCCGGTCGATGTCTGTTGAGCACGTTTTAACCCACCGGGACAGCACCGGGGTTTGTGCAGCCATCCGTGCCGGTGGCGGTATGCTCCCAGGAGGAATTGCGGCCCAAACGAATTTTATCCCATCACTGAAGATCCCCGGGGCACCTATGTATTCAATTCCAAAGACCTGTGCATGATCCAGCATCTGCCGGAACTGATCCAAACCGGGGTCACATCCCTTAAAATCGAAGGCCGTATGAAAGGGATCCATATCTGGCAACGGTGGTCAAAACCTACCGGGATGCCATAGATACCTTTGTGGCTGATCCTGAAAACTATACCACCAACCCGCAGTGGCTGGAAGACCTTTCCCAGGTGTCACCGGGAATTCGGGACCGGATTCTATTTAGGAGAAACCGGGCGGTTGCGCCCAATTACGCGGATATACACCAGGGCCAGATTCACCGTTTCATTGGCAAAATACTGGCATGTCAGGACCACAATCATCATCTGGTGGAAATCCGGAACAAAATTCGCCGCACGATTCGTGGCAGTGCTGTCACGGCGTACCCATCATAAACAGTGACATTTCAGGATTATATGATCCAGATGGCAACGCCATTGATCAGGCCCAACCCAATACAAAAGCAATACTGAAACTGGCACGTTGTTTTCCAAACATGATATCATATGCAAAACCGAATGATCATTTATTTACAAGGTCAAAAAATGATTCGAAAGTGTACTGGATGAGTGAACACCATCCATGCATTACTTCAGTTCTATAACAAACGGGAGAACTTCGCCCGCCCGCTGAGCAAACTCTACGATCATCTGCGTGATTTCTGGGTGTATGAGGATCCATCTTCTCATCAGGTAACCGGGTGCTGTGCTCCTTCAATTCTGCTGGGAAAATCTGGCGGAAATCCGGTCTTTGGCTGTTGCTTTGGAACACACGGGCCAGGGTATCGGCACCATGCTTACGGAACGGGCCATTCAGGAAGCGTTTTTTTTTAAAATCCGGGATCTGTTCACCCTGACGTATCGACCCAGCTTTTTCCAGCAGTTCGGATTCACAGTGATAGATAAAATGACTCGCCCGTGAAAAATCTGGGCTGATTGTATCGGGTGTATCCATTTTCCCAATTGTGATGAAACCGCCATGCTCAAAAAACTTGATACGCCTCGATTGTGATTATCTTCTGTCAATCCGTGGCATAGATCATCTTATAAGGAATGGGTGCCCGATGCAGTACGGCGGGTTTGGGCTGATATATCCTTCACGGTGAGCCAGTTGGCATCGGGCTTGACTACGCAGCCGCCCTCCTCGGAGGGCAGGGCATGGGAGGTATAGTCGTACCGGACATTCAGGATACACACCACGTTTTTCCGCTGGCGGGCCACCACATAATTTTTGGTAAAACTGTTCCGGATATTCCTCCCAGTTCCGCCAGAGATTTGACCTGATCATCCGGAATCTCCACCAGCACGGCTTTGGACACCCTTTTTCATCCATGCGCAACAGGCCTCGGGACTCACTGGACGCCACATACACGGTGTAATACCGTCAAACTGCCTGAAATACTGGGCCGCCACCGCAGCAGCCGTGACGGCCTCCGGCCATCACCGGAACCCCGTAATATTTCAGAACAGTTTTTGAAGATCTTCCGCATATTTATCCCCTTTTTCATACAGATCCTTGGAGATATACTGCAAATATTTGGCCAGATCTTCCGATGCATCGGCAATGGGCCAGTCCACCCGTACATGGAAATGGGTCAATGCGTACTGGATCCGGGTCTGACGGGAACGCTGGATCAAAAGGGCATAATCAACAGGTAACAGGGATCTGAGCAGGGCAAAAAACTGATCGGTTTCAAAATATTTGATGTTCCGGTTGAAATTCTCCACATTGGGAAAATATTTGTGGCGCAAAAGATTGGTTTTGGTGGTTTTGTTGGCATCAAAATACCGGATATATTTTTTATGCCTGTCGTCAATGGCATCTTCGCAGAAGATGATCAAAAATGAATTTTGAGACTCAAATTCAGTGGACGGTATTCGGGCCCTGGGTTTTAGTTCCCGCAGTTCCACAAACGGATACGGGATTTTCATGCGTAAAAAATTATTGTACGAACCCACCAGGGAATAACCGATGACAAACTGATCCAGTTCGTCTCTGAGCACCTCATAATAGGACCGTCTCAAACGGTCTTCCCTGCTCAGACATTCCCGTTTTTTGCAGAACTCGATCATTTCCCCCCTTTTTTGGGTCTGAAATTTTATCCCAATGCCTCGACGCCCGGCAACGGCTTGCCCTCCATCAAATGTAAAAATGCGCCCCCGCCGGTGGATACATAAGACACCTGATCAAACACCTTGCATTGTCTGGCAGCCAATCCGGTATCACCGCCGCCCACAAAACTGAAGGCATCGGCATCGGCGATGCCCCGGGCAACGGCACAGGTCCCCGCCATGAATGCAGGCATTTCAAACACACCCATGGGACCGTTCCATACAATGGTTTTTGCGCCGGCAAGGTTCCGTATAAACGTTTCCGCAGTTTTTGGCCCGATATCCATGATCATCCATCCATCAGGCACTGCATTTAGTGCCACTGTTTTTGTCTGAGCAGTTTGCGCAAATGAATCCGCCACCAACAGATCTTCGGGCAGGTGGACGGCAATCCCTTTTTCTTGGGCTTTGTCAAGAATTCTGGCTGCCGTGTCCTTCAAATCCGGTTCTATCAGGGACCCCTTGGTGTCAATTCCCTGACTGAGCAAAAAAGTGTTGGCCATGGCACCGCCGATGATCATCTGATCCACTGTGTTGAGCATATTTTCCAGCGCTGCCAGCTTGCTGGATACTTTGGCGCCCCCGATCACCGCCACCAAGGGTCTTTTGGGCTTTTCAAACGCATCCGCATATGCATTCATTTCTCGTTCCAGCAGAAACCCGGCTGCTGCCTCGGGCACATGGGCCACCATGCCGGTAACCGACGCCTGATCCCGATGGGATACAGCAAAGGCATTGTTTACATACACATCACACAACTCGGCCAGTTTCCGGGCGAATCCGGGATCATTGGCTTTTTCCTCTTTATGGAATCTCAAATTTTCCAGCATCAGGACGTCCCCATTTTCCATGGCCGCCACCTGATCGATCACCAAGGATCCGATACAATCGGACGAAAACATCACTTTTTTCTTTAAGAGTGCGGACAGATGTTCGGCCACCGGGGCCAGACTGAACCGTTTTTCATATCCGTTTTTGGGCCGCCCGAGATGGGAGGCCAGAATTATTTTTGCCTGCCGGTCCTGAAGATACGCAATCAAATTCAGTGTCTGCCGTATCCGGTTATCATCGGTGATCTTTCCTTGTTCATCCATGGGCAGATTATAATCCACCCGGACAAATACCCGCTTGCCTGACACATCAATTTCTTGTACCGATCTCATTCAATTCTCCTTTTTTGCCCTGGCATGAATGCGCCGGTGCACCTGTTTTTTCCTGGACCAGCGTTCAAAAAAATTCATAATGCCCGCTTGTTCGCTGCGATCAATCAATTCTTCTTCCACTTTGGCCCCGTCTTTGGTGGCCAGGGCCTGTTTCAGGCATCTTGTTTTCACCGGACAATGATAAAAGCACGACTCCGGCGTCTGTCTCAACCCGTTTGCCTGCATGGGAAACACTTTTTCAAGTTCACCGAAACACGGCGGCAGTTTATCCTCTTCCATGGTCATCTGATGCGTTGAATTCCTTTTGAAACCGGGCCATCAGCCCCTGGGCCGCAAAGCTGTAAACGCCCTGGCTGCCCACAATTAAATGTTCATGAACCGTAATTCCCACCATGCCCAGGGCAAACACCAGTTTTCGAGTGATATCTTTATCACTGGCTGACGGGGTCACATCCCCGGACGGATGATTATGGGCAAAAATCATTGCCGCCGACTGGTGCTGAAGTGCTTTGATCACCACTTCCCTGGGATAGACCGCACTGGCACTCAATGTTCCTGAAAACAGAATTTCCGATGTCAGGACCCGGTTTTTGGCATCCAGGAAAATACCCACAAAATGCTCCCGGCCTTTAAACCCGATGGTATGATTCAGATAATCCACCAGCTCATCCGGATTGTTCACCACATCCCGTTCAACGACTTTTGTCTCCAGATATCGTTCCGCCACCGCCTTGACCAGACGGACTCCCATACTGTTGACCGGCCCGACTCCCGGAACCCGGCACAGATCATCCACATCCGCTTCCAGCACGGCCTGGAAACTTTTGAACTCTTTCAACAACGCCTTGGCCGCATCTTTACAATCCTTCATAGGCGTGTTCAAGGTCAATAACAGCTCAATGACCTCATAATCGTGAAACCCGGCAAGTCCGCCGGAAAGAAACCGCTCCCGCAGCCGTTTCCGATGGCCTGCGCCTTTATGGATTATTTTACTGAAGACCGTCTCCGTCGGCCGGCTGGATTTCTGAGTCAAGATCGTCTGTGTCTCCATTCTCGTCAAAGAGCCGGGCAATACCTATGAGTTTTTCACCGGCCCCCAGATTGATCAGTTTGACGCCCTGGGTGTTGCGGGAAATGATGCTGATGCCGCCGATATCCGTGCGGATCAATATTCCCTTATCCGTCACCATCATAAGTTCATCGGTGTCATCCACCAGGGCCAGGGAAACCATTTTACCGTTCCGTTTGGATGTCTTGATGGAAAACACACCCATGCCGCCGCGGTTCTGGGTCTTATACTCTGCCACGGCCGTGCGTTTGCCATATCCGTTTTCCGTGACCGTCAACAGGGTCTGCTGCCCGGCCAGTACTTCCATTCCCACCACGTGGGAATCCTGTGGAATCCGCATGCCCCGGACCCCCATGGATCCCCTGGCCGTAGCCCTGACATCCGACTCATGGAACCGGATCACCTTGCCGCCGTCCGATCCCAGAAACACGTTCATGTTGCCGTCCGTGATTCGGGCTGCGATGAGCTCGTCTCCCGGGGCCAGCTTCACCCCGATCAGTCCACCGGACCTGGGCCGGGAATAGGCCATGAGATCGGTTTTTTTCACCCGTCCCTTACGGGTGGCCATCATCACATACCAGTTTTCCACAAATTCATTCACCGTGAGCAATGTGGCCAGGGTTTCTCCTTCCTCGAACTGCAGCAGGTTCACAATGGCCTTGCCCAGACTGGACCGGCCGGCCATGGGCAGTTCATACACCTTGGCCTGGTATACCTTGCCGAAATTGGTGATAAACAGAACCGTCGCATGGGTAGAAGCCACAAACAGATGCTCCACAAAATCATCGGATTTGGTTCCCATGGCGGTCTTGCCTTTCCCCCCCCGGTGCTGACTGGCATACAGGGTGACCGGGTTGCGTTTGATATACCCGGACCGGGTCACGGTGACCACCATATCCTCTTCAGCGATCAGGTCTTCGATGCTGATATCGGCCGTGCTTTCCACAATCTTTGTCCGGCGGTCATCCCCGAACTCGTCCACCAGTTCTGCGAGCTCATCTTTGATCAGGCCTTTGACCACCTGGTCACTGCCCAGAATCTCCTTGTACCAGGCAATATCCTTGAGCAGGGCATCATATTCCGTGATTATTTTTTCCTGTTCAAGCCCGGTGAGCCGCTGTAGCCGCATATCTAAAATAGCCTGGGCCTGGACCGGTGTCAGGTCAAACGTGCTGACCAATCCGGTTTTGGCTTCCTCCGGGGAACGGGATGCCCGGATCAGGGCCACCACCTCGTCCAGATGATCCAGAGCGATTTTCAACCCTTCCAGAATATGGGCCCGTTCCTCCGCCTTTCTCAAGTCAAACCGGGTCCGCCGGATGATGACATCCTTGCGGTGTTCGATGAAATGCACCAGAATATCCTTGAGAGTCAGCAGTTCCGGCCGGTTGTTCACCACGGCCAGAAAAATGATGCCGAACGAGGTCTGAAGATTGGTGTGTTTGTACAACTGGTTGATCACCACTTCAGCAATCTGGTCCCGCTTGAGTCCTATGGCAACGCGCATGCCCTGACGGTCGGATTCATCCCGCACAAACGAGGCCCCGGTGATGACTTTGTCCCGCATGAGTTCGGCAATTTTTTCTACCAGTTTGGCCTTGTTCACCTGGTAGGGCAGCTCGGTGATCACAATGGTTTCCTGGCCGGTTTTCTTGTTTTCCTCCACCTCCACCTTGGCCCGCAATGTGATGATCCCGCGGCCACTGCTGTAAGCCTCATAAATCCCATGTGTTCCGTAAATATGTCCCCAGGTGGGAAAATCCGGGCCCGGAATGTATTGCATCAATTCCTGAACACCCAGATTGGGATCATCGATCAATGCCTTGATACCATCTGCCACTTCCCGGATATTATGAGGAGGAATGTTGGTGGTCATGCCCACGGCAATACCGGAGGATCCGTTTACCAACAGGGCCGGAAACCGGGTGGGGAGCACAGCCGGCTCATCCAGGGTCTCATCATAGTTGGGAATAAAATCCACGGTTTCTTTTTCCAGATCCGCCAGCATCAGATGAGACAGCTTGCGCATACGGATTTCCGTATAACGCATGGCTGCCGGTGAATCGCCGTCCACAGATCCGAAGTTGCCCTGCCCGTCCACCAGCATATACCGCAATGAAAAATCCTGGGCCATGCGCACGATGGTGTCATACACCGCAGAATCCCCATGAGGATGATATTTACCAATGACATCACCCACAATACGGGCAGATTTCTTGTACGGCTTGTTCCAGTCGTTACGCAACTGCTGCATGGCATACAGCACCCGCCGGTGCACGGGTTTGAGCCCGTCGCGCACATCCGGCAAGGCCCGGCCGATAATGACACTCATGGCATATTCAAGATAGGATTGTTTCATCTCCTTCTCGATGCTGGTCAAATGGGTTTCGTTCTGGATCATCTGCTTTTTAACTCCGAAAATTGATTATTTTTTGGTTTTGCCGGTTCAACCATGGATTGAAAACTGGAAAAATATATGTCCGACAAGGTGAGGAACAAGGTCGCTATCAACGGTCCGTAAATGATTCCCATCAGGCCGTATACTTTCAGACCGCCGATAATGGCAAAAAAAACAAGAAGCGGATGCATGGCCACCCGGTCTCCCACCAGTTTAGGCTTGTAAATGTATTCAACCCCCCAGGAAAGCATGCCATAAAACCCCAGTATACCAAACCCCGCGATCATTGAGTTTTCAATCATATAAAATATGGCGATGGGTACCAGAACAATTCCGATGCCCACAATGGGCAGGAATGCCATGAATCCCATGACCAGCCCCCAGAGAACCGGAGAATTCAATCCCAGAAACCAGAACAGAAGCCCGCCGGCAATCCCTTGAATCAACCCGCCCAGGCCATTGACAATCAGCACTGCCCCGGCCATTTCATGAAATTGTGTAACCAGTTTCCTGTCATGTTCATCCTGGAGCGGAGACAGGTCGTACATATACTGAATCAGCCGCTTGCCATCCATGAACATGTAAAAAACCACGATCAGCATCAGGCAGAAATAAAACACCAGATTCAGCAGATTGGATGTGATGAACCGGGCCTGCTGAAACAGGGACAATCCCAGCATTTTCCCCAATTCAGACACCGGGGCGAACAACTCCTGCCATGTAACGATTTTCTGAATCCCCGCCCGGGCCAGCAGATCATTGAGCCGTTCCAGGACCCGGGTATTTTCCAGGGCCTGGATCAACTGGTTCGAAAACACGGCATCTCTGGCCATGTTATATAATCCCAGGGCTTCTCTGGACAACACCCCCACAAAAAAGACCACTGGAATGAACACCACAAAAAAAATAATGATGCAGGTCAAGATCGATGCCGCCCGCATGGACATTTTCTGGGCAAACACATTGACCACGGGTTGAAACACGCCCGTGATCACCCCGCCCAGAACAATGGTGGCTGTAAATGGTGCCAGCAGATTTCCCAGCAAAAGAATGGATACACAGAACAGGGCCAGAAAAAAGAAAAACACCCCTCTTTGAAAAATGGTCTGTTCCAAGACACCACCCGTTGGGATATCAGCTGCTGAAAATGCCTAAGACCGCCATCACCAGAAGTATTTCAAAAATGACCACCTGAACAAAACTGTCAAAAAAATGGTAGACGATCCCTCCCCCGACAATTGCAGGGACCGCGCTGTAAATGAGTATGCCCAGTTTTCTTGGTATATCCATGTGTGAACACATCCTTTCAGGTCATGATGGGGCTAAGCCCGGTGCTGGACCCGGCCATAACCCCATATAGATTCATCTGCAGAAGTTATTGGAAATAATTACCATTTTTGTCATTTCAAGTAAAGAAAAACTTATTTTTCAATGATCATGGCCATGCCCATGCCGCCACCGATACACATGGATATCAGGCCGGTCCCGTAACCTTTGCGTTTCATCTGGTGAATGGCGGTGACCATCTGTCTGGCACCGGTACATCCAATGGGATGTCCGATGGAGATACCGGACCCCAGTTCATTGGGTTTTTCCACATCAATATTCAATTCCCGCATGCATCCGATGGCCTGGGCCGCAAACGCTTCGTTCAATTCGATCATATCAATGTCTTTGATGGTCATGCCAGTCTGTTTCAACACTTTTTTCACTGCCGGCACCGGTCCCAGCCCCATATACGCCGGATCCACGCCGCCGGATGCAAAGGCCTTGATTTTGGCCAGTTTTTCCAGGCCCAGTTCATCGGCTTTTTCTTCGGTCATGAGCAGCACGGCGGCCGCCGCATCATTGATGCCGGATGCATTGCCTGCGGTCACACTGCCGTCTTTTTTAAATGCCGGCCGCAGCTTGGCCAGTTTTTCCATGCTGGTCTCCATGGGCCGTTCATCCGTGTCCACCACGATATCCCCTTTGCGGGATGCAATAGTCACCGGTACGATTTCCTTTGCAAAGGTCCCATCCTGAATCGCTGCCAGGGCCCGGTTGTGACTCAGCAGGGCCAGCTGGTCCTGCTCTTCTCTGGAAATACCGTATTTTTCTACGATATTCTCCGCCGTCAGCCCCATGTGGTATCCGTAAAAAATCTCATACAGTCCATCAAACACCATCAAATCATGGACCGGTCCCTGACCGGTCAGTTCCATTCGGTGTCCCCACCGGGCTTTCAACAATGCCATGGGCGCGTTGCTCATGCTTTCCTGCCCACCGGCCAGCACCACATCCGCACCGCCTGCCATGATGGCCTGGGCCCCCAGGGCAATGGCCTTCAAACCGGACCCGCAGATCTTGTTGATGGTCATGGCCGGTGTGAACCGTGGCAGACCGGCATTGATCATGGCCTGACGGGCGGTATTCTGCCCCTGACCCGCCTGGAGCACATTGCCCATGATCACCTCATCCACAAACAGTTCTTTCAGGTTCTCATCATAATCGTATCCTTTTTTTTCAATATCGATCATGCCCTGATCTTTCAGGGATTCCGGACCGTATGCGGCCTGTTCATCCGTAACCCCCGGACGCAGTCCTGCCCGCTTGAGTACCTCTTTCATGACACAGGTACCCAGATCCTTTACAGACACCGCTTTCAAAGATCCGCCAAAAGATCCTACCGGGGTCCTGACGCCGCTGACTATCACCACGTTTTTCATTTAATACCTCCACGTTTTTCAATTTTTATCAAATGGTTATGTAATCTGTCGGTGGCAGCGCGCTGCACTGATTTGTTCAAACAACAGTTACATTTTAACTGCACATATCCATCCAAAGGTCCTTAGCAGACAGACGCACAAAAAACAAGAGATTATGACAGTCCCACGCAATTGACAAATATGTTTTTTTACGCAAAACTGTTTCATTTTTCCCGCTGTCAAACAAAAATCAAGGATTCGAATGCATATGGATACACATGTGGTGGTGGCCGGATGGGGCCAGGTCACCCAACCCAAAGAAACAAAAATCCTTTAGATCCGCCGGGTCTCATGATTCAGGCGGCAGAACGGGCCGACAAACCCTGACGGATCCGTCTGTGCTGTCCCGGCTGGACGGCATCATGGTGGTCCGGCCGTTGAGTGCCAACTGTCCGATGCGCCGGACCGGGTGGCCGGGCCTGGGGGCAAATCCCGGGTTCCTGCATATCTCGAACATCGGGGGAATTCCCCCCAGACCCTGATCAACCGGGCTGCCGACCTGATTGCGGAAAACCGGCTGGAACGGGTGCTGGTGGTGGGGGCGGAACCTATGTGAGACGGCTTTCTGACACCCCAAAGCCGGAAAGTGCCCTGCTCCAGGGAATTCCTGAAACGTATGCCAACGACGATGCCATCGGTGCCGCACTTGTGGAAACCCTGCATGGCATCCAGCACCCCATGCAGGGGTTTCCCCTGTTTGAAACCGCTTTATGGCATGCTTCGGGGCTGCCCCTTTCCGCTTATCTTGAAAAAATCGGAACCATGTGGTCTCAATTCAGCCGGGTGGCGGCCGGCCATCCGTATGCCTGGGTCAGGACGCCTCGCACAGCACATGAGATCATCACTCCGTCATTGGACAACCGGCCGGTCGCCTTCCCTTACACCAAATTCATGAACGCGTTCATCACCGTGGACCAGGCCGCAGCTGTCATTCTCATGTCGGAAAAAGCAGCCCGGGCCTGTTGTAAAAAAGACCATCAGCCGGTGTATTTTCTGGGGGGAGGATATGCCAGGGACCGGCAGCGGTTCATGGTGGAAAAAAGCGATTTCACTGTGAGTGTTCCATTGAAAACCGCTTTGGACAAGGCCCTGGACCGGGCCGGGCTGACCCTGGACCAGATGGATTGTTTTGATTTTTATTCCTGTTTTCCCTGTGCCGTGTCCATTGCCAAAAAGATGACCGGGGTGTCGGACAATGATCCCCGGCCTTTGACGCTCACCGGCGGGCTGGGGTTTTTCGGGGGCCCGGGCAACAATTACAATCTGCATGCCGTGGCCACCCTGGCGGAACAGATCGCTACCGGCCGATACCGCACCGGCCTGGTAACTGCCCTGGGATGGTTCATGTACAAGCATGCCGCCGGCATCTACAGCAGCCGCCGGCCTGAAAAAAGCCTGGCAGGCACGTCAGCGGCCGACCATGAAAATCCGCTGGCCGGCTTTGATCCGGTACCGGTGGATGAAGCGCCGACCGGCAAAGGGATCATCGAAACCTATACCATCGTGTATCGTCCGGACCACACCCCGGCCTACGGGGTCATCTACGGCCGGACCCGTCAGGGTCTGCGGTTTGTGGCCAGAACATCCGATGATCCGGACCTGTTCGCGGCCCTGTCCGGCAAAGACATGGTGGGCCGCACCGTCCGCCTGACACACGACACCATCACAAAGATCACGACAGCATATCTGTGAGCTGAAAATAGATCAGTCTTTACCTGATTTTTTCGGATTGTCCCGCAAAGCGATCCAGGCCGCCAGCCGCTGTTTGACCGTTTTCTCATACCCCCGGTCCGTGGGAAAATACAGGCGCTGCCCGTCCAAAGAATCCGGCAGATACGACTGGGGGGCATATCCGCCTTCATGATCATGGGCATAACGGTATCCCTTGCCATACCCCAGCTCTTTCATCAATTTTGTGACCGGATTGCGAATATGCAGCGGCACGGGCTGATGCCCGGTTTTTTCCACCAGATCGGTCACCTGTTTCTGGGCTGCATACACGGCATTACTTTTGGGGGCTGTGGCCAGGTACACGGCCGCCTGAAATAAAGACCCGTCTCCTTCGGGCCGGCCCAGCATTCGGAAGGATTCCCCGGCATTCAAGGCCATGGTCAGCGCCCCGGGATCCGCCATGCCCACATCTTCGGTGGCAAACCGAACCATGCGCCGGAGCAGGTAATAAGGGTCGTCACCGGCCGCCAGCATACGCTGAAGCCAGTAGATGGCCGCATCCGGGTCACTGCCCCGCATGCTTTTGATGAACGCGGAAATCAGATTGAAGTGCTCTTCTCCGGCCTTGTCATACAGGAGCGCTTTTTTTCCCACCACGGTTTCCAGATCCGCCAGGGAAATGAAAGATTTGTCACTGAAATGAAATGCGGCCGCTTCCAGCGCGGTCAATGCCATGCGGGCATCCCCGTCCGCACTTTGTGCCAGAAACTGTAACGCTTCCTTTTGAAACCGGTCCAAATCCCATCCCAGGCCATGGACCGGGTCTGTAACGGCCCGAACGAGAATGGCCTGGATATGTTTTGGCTCCAACCCCCTGAGGGCAAACACCCGGCACCGGGATACCAGGGCCGGAATCACCTCAAAGGAAGGATTTTCCGTGGTAGCCCCCACCAGGGTGATCAATCCGGTTTCCACGTGGTGTAAAAACGCATCCTGCTGGGCTTTGTTGAACCGGTGAATCTCATCCACAAACAGCAGGGTCCGTTTTTTGAACAATGCCCGCTTTTCTCTGGCCGTATCAATAATCTGCCGGACATCCTTCACCCCGGACAGTACAGCGGAAATCCGGACAAACTCACACCGGGTTTCATGGGCGATAATATTTGCCAGGGTGGTTTTTCCACACCCGGGCGGCCCCCACAGGATCATGGAGAACACCCGGTCGTCCTGGATGGCCCGGGCCAGAAGACTGCCCGGTGCCATAAGATGATCCTGGCCCTTGAGTTCAGATAAGGTTCTGGGCCGCATCCGATCAGCCAGAGGCACTGTCCCGGCCAGATCCGGGTCTGAATGGGTATCAAACAGATCCATCAGCCCCTCGTATTTCCATCCCGCTGCCGCTTTCTGCGGCTCTGTTCTTTGCGCTCTTTTTTCCGTTTTGTGGTGATTCGCTCTTTTTTAAGGGCAATCCGCTCTGTTTCCCGGGTTTTGCCGGAAAAATCCATCCGTCCGGTCTTTTCCCTGAAATAAAGACGGATGGGCGTCAGATTCAGCGGAATCATCTGACGCAGCTGATTGACCAGATACCGTTCATAGGAAAAATGCACGGCCTTGGGATAATTGACAAAGCACACAAAACAAGGCGGCCGGGTAGCCACCTGGGTGGCATAGAAAAACTTGAGACGCCGGCCTTTATGCAAAGACGGTTCTTCTCTTTGTACCGCATCTGCAATGATCCGGTTCAAGGTCCCGGTATTGATCCGAAACCCGTATTCTTCATATACGTTGGCAGCCATATCCAGAATCCGGTGACACCGCTGACCGGTCAATGCGGAAATGGTCATGGCCGGGGCATAGGACAGAAACTTGGCCATCTGCCGCAATTCCGAAATATAGGCTTTTTCCCCTTTTTCCTGTTTGTCCACCCGATCCCATTTATTGAGCAGAAAAACAGCACCGCATCCTTTTTTTTCTGCATACCCGGCAATGGTGATGTCCTGATCTGTGATCCCTTCGGCCGCATCGATGAGAATCAATGCCACATGGCAATTTTCCAGGCTTTTCAGGGATTTGAGAATGGAAAATTTTTCCAGTTTTTCAGTC
This sequence comes from Desulfotignum sp., assembly GCA_018399285.1. Lineage (GTDB taxonomy): Bacteria > Desulfobacterota > Desulfobacteria > Desulfobacterales > Desulfobacteraceae > Desulfotignum. The sequence continues at coordinate 2,390 of JAGYOW010000036.1, read as the reverse complement.
ACTTTTCCCTTACGCCGGATACCGGCCGTATCCACCAGCACAAATCGCCGTCCCTTATGACAGACTTCCAGCTCAATGGCATCCCGGGTGGTGCCTGCTTTTTCATTGACCACCACCCGGGGCGATCCGAACAGCTGATTGGCCAGACTGGATTTACCCACGTTGGGTCGGCCCACAATGGCGATGCGGACAGCCTTGTCTTCTTCCATGTCCGGTTCCACGGCATCGGGCAGCCCGGCCACCAGATCATCCAGCAGATCCGCCACCCCGATGCCGTGTTCCGCGGAAACCGGGTAGAAAGATTCAATGCCCAGGGCATAGAAATCCCCCAGATCATCGAGCTGCCGCTGATTTTCAATTTTATTCACCACATAAAAAACCGGTTTTCCGGATTTGCGAAGCATGGCCGCCAGATCATGGTCATACGGGGACAACCCGGACCTGCCGTCTAAAATCAGCACCAGTGCACTGGCCTGGGCCACAGCCACAGCCAGCTGATCTCTGATCTGGGCGGCAAAATAATCATCATCTTCAGTCAGAAATCCGCCGGTATCAATAACGGTAAAGGCCTTGTCATCCCACCGGGCTTCACCGTAATGCCGGTCCCGGGTGACGCCGGGCATGTCATCCACCAGGGCCTGCCGGTCCCGGATCAGCCGGTTGAACAGCGTTGATTTACCCACATTGGGCCGGCCCACCAGGGCCACCACGGGTTTCATATCCATCTCCTAAAAATGATTGAAAGCATGTACAGATCGGTTTTAAACAGTATACACCATGTCATCCTAACGGGTCCAGGAAAACAGCCACGACCCGACAGCCAGAAATACAAGGCTCATGACCGCCAGTATTGCCATCTCCTGGGATACCTGGGACAGGGTGGCCCCGTCATTGATCACCTTTCTTGCAGCGGAAAGAAAATGGGTCAGCGGCAGGAACTCGGCTGCCTGCCGGATCCAGCCGGCTGTTCCTTCAATGGAAAACCAGACTTCCGACAGAAACATCATGGGCCAGCAGATAAAGTTGATGATTCCGTTGGTCAATTCCTCATTGGTTCCCCGGCAGGCCAGAATCAGACCAAAGGACACCAGGCACACCGTACCGAAAAGAAACACGATGGCGGCATCCACATACGACCCCTGCATCTGAAATGAAAATATCACATCACACCCGGCCCACACCACCATGGATGCGGCCATGGACACCACCACCCGGGAAATCAGCTGGGCGGACAGATATTCAAAGGCTGTGACCGGTGTGGCTTTTAACCGTTTGAGCACCCCGTTCCGCCGATACCGGACGATCACATACCCCACCCCGAAAAAAGCGGAAAACATGATGTTCATGCCCAGAATACCCGGAAACAGCCAGTCGATATACCGCACCAAAGTCCCGGGAACCGCCTGTTTGTGAACCCGGTTTTCAAAAAAAGCCTCCGGCACCACGGCCGCTTTCACCAGTTTCTCTGCCAAAGCGCCCTTGGGAGAAACATCTGATATCCAGTAGCGCACCTTGGGATCATTCTTTGATGGTGCCTCTTCACTGTCTTTCATATCACCGGACTGAACCAGGATATCGATTTTATGGTGCCGCAGCTTTTCCAGTGCCGGGTCAAGGTTTTTAAAAAAAACCAGTTGAACGGAAGGATCCGTTTTCAAGGCATCCGGAATCCGGATGGTTTCAAGGGCCGGCGCCGGATTCTGCACCGGGAACACCCCCAGTTTGAACTGCTTTTTTGCATCCGGCCCAAAGGCAACGCCGAATGCCGCCACCAGCAGAAACGGAAACAGAATATTCCACCCGAACCCGGCCCGGTCCCGGATGAATTCCAGACTGCGGGCCATAAACAATGCCCACATGCGTTTCAGACTCATGATCTCAACCCCTCAGACGCTTGCCGGTGAGTGCCAGAAACACGGATTCCAGGTTCCGGGATTCCGGCGGCATGGATGCACAATGGGTTTTTACCAGATCTTTGGGAGCGCCCTGGGTAATAATTTTTCCCTCATCCATGATGGCAATATCATCGCACAAAACCCAGGCTTCTTCCATATAATGGGTGGTCAGAATGATGGTTTTCCCTCTGGACCGGATCCCTTTGATAATATCCCACACATGCTGCCGGGCCTGGGGATCCAGGCCGGTGGTAGGTTCATCCAGAAACAGCAGGTCCGGATCATTGATCAGGGCCAGACTCAGGAGAAGCCGCTGACGCTGGCCCCCCGATATTTTGTTGCACCGCTGGTATCTGATCTCCTTGAGCATGCACAGATCCATCACCGCTTCCACCGGCAGAGATTGGACATAAAATGCAGCAAAGGTTTTCAGGGTTTCTTCCACGGTCAGAAACGCCATTAATTCGGTCTGCTGAAATTGTACTCCTACCTGCT
>JAGYOW010000035.1 GCA_018399285.1 Desulfotignum sp. | reverse complement strand
ATCTGTCCTTTCTGATTCACGGACCCGGTCACGGCAATCCCCTGACGGATGGGATATCCGGACAGGCTGGACAAGACCGCATACAGTTCCGTGGAAGACGCACTGTCCCCGTCCACTCCGCTGTAACTTTGTTCAAACGTGATGCTCACCGATACGCTCAACGGATATTCCTGGGCAAACATCCGGCCCAGGAATCCGGCAATGATCATCACCCCTTTGTCATGGGTCTGGCCGGAAAGATCGGCTTCATGCTCCACATTGATGATACCGGGCTTTCCCATGTAGGATTCCGCCGTGATCCGGGAAGGCCGGCCAAAGGCCAGATCTCCCACCTGGTAGACTGCCAGCGCATTGACCTGGCCCGTCACCGACCCGGTCAGATCGATGAGAATGGAGTGGTCATCATATTTTTCCTGGACTTTTTCCTCATACAGGTTATGCCGGAACCTGAAGGCATTCAGGGCCCGGGCCACGTGCTCTGCGGTCACAGCCTTTGCCTGATCCCGGTCAGCCCAGAAAGCGGCTTCCTTGAGCAGGTCCAGAATCCGTCCGAACCGCAGGGATAATTTATATTTACTTTCCGCCAACCGGCTGCCGTGCTCAACCACGGCAGTCACACCACAGGAGGTAAAAGCCGGCAGATTTTCAGTTTCACACGCCCGGGCGATGAACCGGGCATAATTGAGCAGGTTCTCACTGCTGACATCCACTTCATAATCAAAATCCGCCCGGACCTTGAAAATCCGGTTGAACTTGGGATCTGCGCCCTGAAGCGCCCGAAAAATCTCATATCCTCCCACCAGCACCACTTTGAGATCCAGGTCAATGGGGTCGGGCCGTAAAGATGCCATGGCAGGCCCGGACTGATCCGGCGGATCCTGAATATACAGTTTTTCGGTCTGCAAGGTGGTTTTCAAGGTCTCCCAGACCTCTGGATGGCGCAATACCGCATCGATTTCCAGTACCAGAAACCCCTTGTCCGCCCGCAGCAGCGAACCGGCCTGCACCATGGTGAAATCAGTGGACACCATACCCTGCACCGGCATTTTTTCAATTTTCCCAAACAGATTCTGAAATGTGGGGGCCGGCTCAAAAATCACCGGGGCCCCGTGTTCCCCCCGTCGGTCCACCAAAACATTAACCTGGTACCGCTTATCCAGAAATTCCAGCATTTCAGTGGTTTCCGCCCCCTGCTCCGTGTCCGGATCCAGCGAACTGAGCAGCAGGGGCAGATGGTCAGTCAGGTCTTTTTTTGCTTCCTCCAGAAATTTGCGGGCCTGTGGCCGGTCGCCAAAGTCCGTAAACAACAGGTCCATCTCCCGGGAAAACAAGGCACCGGCTGTTTCAACCAACAGTTCCTGATACGCTTGCTGTGTGTTTTTTGTCTGCTGCTGAATCTGTGCCACCGCATCTTTCATCTGCTGCTGGACCCGGGCCAGATCTTTTTCAATAATGGTGCGGCGTTTCGGATCCAGGTCGGCAAACGCTTCCGGAGAAACCGGTTCACCTTCCTGCACCGGCACCGCCTGATATCCTTCGTCCGTGCGGACAATTTTAATGTCTTTTTTTTCAGCCGCTGCTGCCACCCGTGACATGATGCGGTCCTGTACATCTGCCATCTTTTTTTTGATCCGGGCCTGTTTCTCCAGAAAGGCTTTTTGTTCAAATGCCTGGGGCAGATTGGTTTTCAAGGCCTCGATAAACCGGGTCATTTTATTTGAAAAAAACACGCCTGATCCGGTGGGAAGCGCCATGACTCTGGGTTGATAAGGATCTTCAAAATTATTGACCAGGCAGAGGTCTTCGGGTGTTTCCCGTTTTTTGGCATGGGTGGTCAGAATTTCCCGGGTAATGGTGGTCCTGCCGGTGCCTTCCAAACCGGTGATGAAAATATGATACCCCGGTCCCTTCATGTTCAGCCCGAAATGGATGGCTTCCACGGCCCGCCGCTGGCCGATGACACTGTCCAGGGGCGTCAGATCCGCTGTGGTGGTGAAATCAAAGGGATCATCCTGGCATTTTCGGGCCAGATCCGCTGTGTTGACACGATATAAGTCCATCAATTCCATTATTTTCCTTTTTTGGGCTGCCATTTCCCTGGCTTTTTCCGGCAAGTCGGTGGTTATTTTTGAGTCTCGGCAAAAAATGTTTCCGGTTCTTTTCGAACCCCGCAGGTCTGATGCAGTTTGGCTGCCGTGTCCTTGAACGGGCCGTCCTTCATGATGCGTGCTGATTCCGGACAGACTTTAATGCAGGCACAGCAATGGATACAGATATCATCAAGCGTGCAGAACCCGTCATCTTCATCGATCGCATCCACCGGACATACCGCCACGCAGGTGCCGCAGGCGGTACAGTCATCGGTCACATCAATGAACGGCACACCTTTGGCAACTGAGGGTTTTTTATAAGGAACGTTTCCCGGCACCACAAGGTCACCGGCTTTTTTGCCCGGATCAAGTGTTTCCAGCAATCGGCCGATCTTTTGTCCGAATTCAACCGCACATGCCAGATCTTTTTCATCCGGCCTGCCAGGGGCAATGGGCGCAGGTTGCGTGGAAAACGAATGTTCACCGATGAACGCGCCTGCAGCCACGGGAACACCGCCGCACTGGACACAGATATCTTTTAATTCCAGCAATGCATCGTCAAATTCCCGGTTGCCGTAAACCACCACCGGCACGACGGGAATGCCGGATGCCGTCACCTGTTTAAAACAATCGGCTGCCAGCTTCGGCACTCTGCCGCTGTAAACCGGTGCCCCGAAAACAATCGAGGACGTATCCAGTTTTTTCGGAAGCTGTTCTCTGGCCTGGGACAATGTGATATCATAACTGTCCACTGCATAGCCGGTGCCCTTTGCGATGGCATCCAGCACGGTTTTTGTGGTAACGGTGGGGCTGAAATATACCAGGGTGATCTTTTTTTGGGTCATTGTTTTTATTTCTCCTGTTTTATGTAATAAGGCATTTGAAATATCATCTCAATTATTGTATGACTTTCTTTATGAATATCAAAGAAAAATGCCCGGCCTGTGGCGGAAACCTTTACATCCGGCGGACCTGAACCCGGATTTTGTTCTGCTGCAGGTCGTGCAGTAAAAAATTTCCTGAAACCCGGTACAAAGAGCTGATGGATGAATATCTTGAAGAACAGCTGGCCAATGTACCGATCAATCGGATCTGACATCTTTTTGGGGTTGACGTTGTAACGCCCTTTTCAAAGCGCGGCGTCCTCATCATAGACATTGCAGATGCAGCATAAAAAGGTGGCGGGTTCATCTGTCACGTTTTTCATGCCATGGGGCTGCATGCTCGGGATATAAACAGCGGTTCCGGGCTTGCACACCACTTTTTTCTTCAGTTCATCGGTTTTTTCATCAAATTCCCAGCATTCAAATTCACCGGACAGAATATACATGGTCTGGTGATAAAAATGGTTGTGAATGGGAATCTGCCCCCCCGGCTGAATAGTGAAAAACCGCAGCCCGTATTCCGGAATTCCGTTTTCATCCTCCCCGTGCTGGGACAGCCAGCGGATGCTGGTGCCGATGACATCGAGCTGCTCGCCTTTGTATGGAAACCGGTCAATCTGTTTTTCCTCGCATTCCGTCCAGTGAATCACCTTCATGTCGACAACTCCGCTTTAAATTATCACAGATTTTTACCTTGCCACATTGCCGTTAAAAATACCAGCCCAATGTCATCGGTCAGTTGCCTGAGCCGCCGCGCTCCAGCCGTGAGTCTTGGCCAGTTTTTCAAACATCTGAACAATCCCGGCAGTCAGGCGGAACACCATGTCACTGCCGCCGTTGTCCGACGCGCTTTTATCATAAAACAGGTGCAGGTCTGAATCCAGGCCGTCATCCGGTTTCCAGTAACAGATCATCATGGGCACCAGAGGCAGCGGATACAGCATCATGGAAATATCGGACTGATACTGTTCTTCGATCTCTTTTCCATTAAAAATAAAGCCCAGGTCCTCGAACAGATCCGGATGGGCGTCCGCAATTTTTTTCAGCGGCTCCTCCGTGCGTTTCATATATAAACCGTTCAGCTCCCGGGCTCCGGCCAGTTCTCTGAAAGGCACCCACTCACCGGTGACAGAAGTTCCCTTGCTTTCCAGCACATAGGTGAGCACCGGCCCGGTGATCCAGGGATTGATATGCAGGTCTGATTTAAAGCGTCCCTCCTGATTCACGGAAAACGGTTTGCCGAATATCCGAAGGGTCAGCCATTTCCCGTCAAACCGGCCCCCGGTTCTGCGGGCCGCCTCTTCCAGATCGATCTCTTTGACCCGCTCCTGCATGGCGGCCAGCTCCCGTTCATAATCCGATTCCCCGGGTTTGAATCCTTTTCTGGGTGCTTGGCTGTATTTTGCAATCACCTCCGGGTCCAGGTGGGTACAATCGGACAGATCTCTTTGCCCTAAAAATACTTTTGACGCAAACGCCAGACAGGTGGGTTCATTGCAGTCTCTGCAGTTGGATTTATCCAGAAGTTTGAAAACTTCCATGGCATTGGCAAACATATATCGATACCTCCGTTGGGACAGGTTCACAATTATTTTTCATGTCATCTGTGATGAACAAGGCTGCCTTTACAAACACATGCCTTGGCCTTATACTGTTGAAATACTAATGCCCGAATAAAAAATTTCAAGCAACAGGAGTTTTACCATTGAAACAGATTCTGGTCCTGGCAAGCACCAATCCAGGCAAAACCCGGGAAATCCGGGACCTTTTAAAAGATTTTCCCCTGGATATCAAAAATCTGACTGATTTCGGACCCATCCCTCCGGTGGTCGAGGACGGCGCCACTTTTGACGACAATGCCTACAAAAAAGCCGCGTTCACAGCCCGGGTCCTGGGATACCCGGCCATGGCTGATGATTCCGGCCTGAGCGTGGAAGCCCTGGACGGGGCCCCGGGGGTGAAATCCGCCCGGTATGCCGGAGATGATGCCACTGATGCCGACAATGTGGCCAGACTGCTCAAAGAACTGGCACCCCATGACAATCGGAAAGCCGCTTTTGAATGCGTGATCTCCATTGCCGTTCCCACCGGGGCCGCCCTGACCTATGAAGGCCGGTGCGAAGGCATCATCACCAAAGAGCCGGCCGGTGACAACGGGTTTGGATATGATCCTTTGTTTTTTTTCCCAAAATTCGGCAAAACCTTTGCCCAGGTGCCCATGGAACAAAAGGCACAGGTGAGCCACCGGGGCATGGCTTTAAAGCAGGTAGCTGAAGAGATGGACAAAATCCTGGAATGGATCGATATCAACATGCCCCGATTCGAACAGGTACCCTGCAAAGAATAGGAACATCACCGCCATGACATCTTTTGAAGACTTTAAATCTCTGGTAAAAGGAAACCGGTCCTGCCGCCGGTTTGACAACTCTTTCAAAATCAGCCCGAAGGATCTGACTGATCTGATGAATCTGGTCCGACACTGTGCGTCTGCCGGTAACAACCAGCCATTAAAATATGTTCTGTCGACCAGTGAGCCGACCAATCAGGCTGTTTTTGACTGTCTGGGATGGGCCGCTTATCTGAAAGACTGGCCCGGTCCGGAACCATCCGAGCGACCCACGGCCTATATTGTGATCTTCGGAGACCACACCATCTCCGACAAATTCTGGTGCGACCACGGGATCGCGGCCCAGACCCTTCTGCTGGGGGCCCGGGCCAAAGGCCTGGCCGGGTGCATGTTCGGGGCCATCAACATCAAGAAACTCAAATCTGTTTTGGATATTCCGGATCACCTGGAGGTCAAGCTGGTGGTGGCTTTAGGAAAACCCGTGGAAAATGCGGTCATTGACGACGTGGGACCGGACGGGAGCATCAAGTATTTCAGGGATGAAAACCAGGTCCACCACGTGCCCAAGCGGTCACTGGACACCCTGGTTTTCAAAACGTTTTCTTAAAAAACCGGTCTCCGGCCCACCGGTAAAAAGGCTGTGAAATGAAACTGCTGTTTGTCAACCCGGTATGTCTGGATCCACGCATCACAGATGCGGATGCCACGGTGGTGCCTGTGGGCCTGTACTACCTGGCGGCCCAGATGCTGGATACCGGGTATGAGGCGGCCATCCTCAACCTGGCCCAGGCCGATGTCAAGGATCCCGAGGCCGTGTTTGCTGCGGCGGTTGAATCCCAACGCCCGGATGTCATCGGTTTTTCCGTGACCAATCCCACCCGGTTCTCGGCCATGTCCCTGGCCCGGACCGCCCGGCAGATGCGGCCCCGGACCGTGATCGTGTTCGGCGGGCCGGCCCCCACATTCATGGCGGATTATTTTTTTTCCGCCAGCCCGGAACTGGATGTCATTGTCAAAGGCGAAGGAGAGCAGACCAGCCTGGCCCTGGTTCAAACTCTGGTTGAGCAGACCGACAAAACTGATCCAAAGATTTGTTTGGATCTCAGCCGGATTCCGGGGCTGGTGTTCCGGGACAAAAACACGATCAAACATACCGGACCAGCCCCGCTGATCCAGGATCTGGACCGGCTGGCGCACCCGTCCCGGTATTTTGCGTTTCAGCACCTGGCCATGTCAAGGGGGTGCCCCGGAGCCTGCACGTTCTGCGGATCCCCTCTGTTCTGGGGTACCCGAAATGTCCGGTTTCATTCCCCGGAATGGTTCTTTGAAGAGATCCGGACCCTGGCCGGCAAAGAGATCTCCCATTTCTATATCAGTGACGACACCTTTACCATGGACCGGGATCGGGTCATGGATTTATGCCGAAAACTGATACATGCCGATTTGAACATCACCTGGCACGCCATTTCCCGGGTGGACCGCGTGGACCCGAACCTGCTGGCCATGATGCGCAAAGCCGGGTGCATCCAGATCAGCTATGGGGTGGAATCCGGGTCAGATACCATCAAGAAACGCCTGGGAAAACCGGTTCCCAATTCTCTGGCGGTGCAGGCCTTCCGCCGGACCGCTGCCGCCGGCATGATCCCCCGGGCCTATTTTATCTACGGGTCGCCCGATGAAACAAAAGACACCATCCAGGAGAGCATTGATCTGCTGATGCAGCTTCAGCCTTTAAGCGCGATATTCTACATGCTGGTGACATTTCCGGGCACCCGGCTGTATGAACAGGCAAAAAAAACCGGCCGGGTCAGCGATGAGATCTGGCATAAAAAAATTGAAGACCTGCCCTGGTTTGAACTGGACGACCACCTGGATTTTGATCAGGTCAAACAGTTCGGAAATGCCTTAAGATCCGCATTTTATGACCATCTGCCTGAGTTTGCCGCAAATGTCGAACTGATGGATAACCCGTCCCTGTATCCATATCATGCGGATTTTTTATCCCGGCTGGGCATGACCTTTTCCCACGGCGGTTACAGCACCGATGACCGCATCCGAAATCCGGACGGCACGGCACAAACGTTGTTTGAAAAATCGTTGTCCTATCACCCGGATCTCCGGGCCTTTCTGGGACTGGGCATGCTTTTTCTCAAACACAAACAAATGGATCCGGCCCTACAGATTCTTGACCAGAGCCTGAATCATTTTCCCGGCAGCAAAGACCTGGTTCTTTGCAAAGGCATCTGCCTGATGAATCAGCACCGGTTTGCCGATGCCCTGGCCTGCCTGTCCCCTTTTGAACAACATCCGGATGTCCGGCATTATCTGGCCATCTGCCAAAAAGAACTGGAAACCGATCATGAATGAAAAACCTGTCAACACCCCCACAAACCATCATCTGACCAACCGGCAGAACCGGGAACTCAAGCTGAGATCCCAGCGCAGCCAAATTTTGAAAATGGATTCAGAATCCGCTCTGGATGCGGTTCTGGATGGTCCGGCTCCCGCCACCCTGATCCAGTCATTTCCGGATCAGGACCTGTATTTTCTCATGCACCAGATCGGGCCTTCAGATTTCATCCCGGTACTGTCTTTAGCTGCTTCCGAGCAGTGGGAATATATTCTGGATGTGGAGGTATGGGACGGGGACCGGCTGGACACACGGATCATGACCCGGGCATTTGATCTGCTTTTCAAGGCGGATCCGGAGCGGTTCCTGCGCTGGATCATCATGGAAAAACCCGATTATTTCGAATTCTACCTGTCCCGGCATATGGACATTTTGATCCGGGAACATGATGAAGTTCCACCCGAAGATTTTGATGATTACATGACTATGGACGACAAGTTCTATTTCCGGTTTCCTGAAACAACACAGGAAGAAGATCCGGATCCGGATGAGGAGATGCCTTTGTCCGAAGAGACCCAGGCTTCGGAACTCATCGATGCCATGGTCCGGAAACTGGCGGACATGGACCTGTCCGTGTTTCATGGATTGATGCTGGAAACCATGAATGTCCTGCCCGCTGAAACCGAAGAGGAACAGTTTCGTCTCAAAACCATTCGCCTGGCGGAAAAAGGATTTCTGCCGTTTCATGAGGCCATCGGTATTTACCAGCCCACGCCTCTCACCACGCTGCGCAAACGCCCGAAAACTATAATTTTTTCTTCTGACCCCTTTGACCCGGACCTGCCGCTGCCTCCCCAGTGCTTTACCCAGTTTCTGGCCGGTGACGACCTGTTTGTCAAAGCCCTGCCGCTGGTACCGACCGATTTCATGCTCACCCTGGAATCGGAACTGGCTGCTTTGGTCAACAAGGTCATCTCCGCAGACCGCCTCAAGGTCCGGGACACAAAAAATCTGGGGAAAATCATCCGGAAAACCACTGCTTTTCTGAGCCTGGGACTGGAATCCATGCTTGAAAAAAATATCAGTCTGGAAAGCGCGGCAGATCTGATTCAAACCTATTATCTGGAAGATCTTTTCCGCACCGGGTCCCGGGCCGGAGTCCAGCTGAAAACCGCTGTGCACAACTGGTACAGACACAGTTTTATCCTTCAGCAGAACCTGCCTTTGAGCTTTCTGGGAGAAACTTTTTTAGGTGTCATGGGCGGCCTGCTGCTGGACCGGCCTCTGTATTTTGACAATTACCAGGCCGGTGAACTGTACCGGCATTTTGCCTCTTTGTCCGACATTCAGATCACCCGTGAGGCTGTGGACCGGATCATGGGCATTGATCGCCTCCTGGCCCGGCTGAACCCGGACATTTCCTCATTTAAAAAAGGGGTTCTCACTTACAAAAGCCTGATCCTCACCCTGTGGGCCAAAGACCGCTTAGGGCTGGCCCCGGACCTGTCCCCCATAGACATGGCTGCATTCAAACCGTTTTTCACGGCCCTGTTTACCAACGATCCCGGTCTGAAACCCACGGCATCCCGTGAGCCTGACACTAAACCCGACCTCCCGGGTCCCAGACATTCTTCGGACATCAGGGCCGAGGACCTGGCTCTGTGGGCATCTGAAACCATCGGCAGCGAATTGCCCGATCCGGTCACGGATCTGCTCAAGGAACTGGTTAACGAAATCCGGGAAGAATATGCCACTGTTCACCCGGACCGCATCGACCCGCGGTTCATGCCCCATTTTCTGCTGAACCGTGGTTAAAGATCTGATGACAGGCGTTACTACCATTCATCAGGCTTTTGCCTTACCCCATCTCCGACACGAACAGTAAAAATTTTACTTGCAATAAATTCTTACTGTGATATTATAAATTTTTTATGGCACCCTCCGGTCGGTGCCTGGAGTATTGCGGTCAATTCCTTTTCTTAATTTACCCCAATCCTTTATTATTTTATATTTCAGCCTGGATCGGTTCTGCGCTGTGCAGGCGGGCGATTAAGAGGAGAACAATTTATGTCGTTTCAACACCTGGGGCTTTGCGCCCCTTTGCTCCGTGCCGTTGAGGCACAGGGCCACACCACCCCCACACCCATTCAGGAAAAAGCCATCCCCAAGGTATTGCAAGGATCAGATATCCTTGCCGGTGCCAAAACCGGTACCGGGAAAACAGCGGCCTTTGCTTTGCCCATTCTTCAGCACCTGGACCAGGACAAAACAAACACCCGGCTGCCCAGAGCATTGATTCTGACCCCGACCCGGGAACTGGCCGCTCAGGTGGAAAATGATTTCAAAGCCTATGGCCGCTTTCTGTCCCTTCGCATGGCCGTGGTTTTCGGCGGGGTCAACATCAATCCCCAGATCCGGCAGTTCCAGAAAGGCGTGGATATCCTGGTGGCCACACCGGGACGACTCCTGGATCATGTGGGCAGAAAAACCCTGGATCTTTCCCAGGTCACCTGCCTGGTTCTGGATGAGGCGGACCGCATGCTGGACATGGGGTTTATCCACGATATCCGTAAAGTGATCAGATGTTTGCCGGCCAAACGCCAGAGCATGCTGTTTTCCGCCACCTATACCCGGGAAATCCGGAACCTGGCGGACGGGCTGCTGAAAAACCCGGTTCAAATTGAAGTGTCGCCCGGCAACACCGCGCCCCAGGCCATTGATCAGGAGGTCTACCAGGTCTCCCAGGAGGGCAAACGCGATCTTCTGTCCGGTCTGATCCGGGACGGCAGCTGGCACCAGACCCTGGTGTTTACCCGCACCAAACACCGGGCCAACCGGCTGACCAAACAACTGCTCAGCGACGGCATTACCGCAGCGGCCATCCACGGCAATAAAAGCCAGGCCGCCCGGACACGGGCGCTGGCGGATTTCAAAAGCGGGACGGTTCAGACGCTGGTGGCCACGGACATTGCGGCCCGGGGGTTGGATATCAAGCATCTGCCCCATGTGGTCAACTTTGATCTGCCCCATGTGGCTGAAGATTACATTCACCGCATCGGGCGTACCGGCCGGGCCGGTGAAAGAGGCGAAGCCCTGTCTCTGGTGAGCGGTGACGAACAGGGACTTCTGGCCAATATCCAGCGGCTGCTTAAAAAACAGCTGCCGGTCAGACAGACTCCGGTTACCGAGGCCCGAAAAACATCCGAGTCCACAGCTCAGGGCAGACCGGTTTCAGAACCGGTAAAACCCAGACAAGCCCCCCAAAAAACCCGGGTCAAATCCGCACCCGCCAAACCGGACAAAAATCGTCGCCCCCAGCATACCAGCTGGCTGCCCACCGGGCTTAAACCCAAAAGACAGGCAGCCGCCTGGTCATCGGTGTAACGCCCCGACAGGAGAAACCCATATGATCGGTGCCATTGCCGGCGACATTATCGGTTCCATTTATGAACATCACCCGATAAAAACCAGGGAATTCCCCTTGTTTGACAAGGGGTGCCGGTTCACCGATGATACCGTGCTGACAGTGGCAGTGGCCGATGCCATTCTTTCCGGACGGCCTTACATCGAATCGGTCCGGGAAATCGGGCAGCGCCATCCTTATGCCGGGTATGGCGGCAGTTTTATCAAATGGCTGCATGCGCCGGATCCTCAGCCCTACAACAGCTGGGGAAACGGGGCAGCCATGCGGGTCAGTCCGGTGGGGTTCGCGTTTTCCACGGAAAACGAGGTGCTGGCTCAGGCAGAACTGACCGCTGCCATCACCCACAATCACCCGGAAGGCATCAAAGGGGCTCAGGCCACCGCCCTTGCCGTGTTTCTGGCCAGAACCGGTCATGACAAAGAAACCATCCGGCAACGGATCATGCAGGATTTCGGTTATGATCTGACACGCACCATTGATGAGATCCGACCGGACTATTCCTTTGATATTTCCTGCCAGGGAACCGTGCCCGAGGCAATCATCGCCTTTCTGGACGCAGATTCCTGGGAGGATACCATTCGCAACGCCATTTCTTTAGGCGGTGACAGTGATACCCTGGCCTGCATCGCCGGGGGGATTGCCGAAGGGTTTTACAAAGAAATCGCGCCGGATGTTTGCCGCCAGGTGGAACAGATCCTGTCTCCGGACCTGTGGAAAATAACCGTCGCGTTCTGCGCCAGATACCTTTAAATCGCTTGATTTTACGAATCGCCCTTTTTCGCCGGAACCTCATCAATGGATTTTAGGCTTTTTTTTTCGCCCGGGAATGTGATAAGACTCATGTAAGAAAAAAACCGTCACACATATCCTGGAGGCACATATGACACACTCTTCTGACAGTGTTCTGGTTTTAGGAGGAGGCATTGCCGGCATGGCGGCGGCCCAGACGCTGGGAGACAGCGATGTTCAGGTCCATCTGGTGGAAGCGGCCGATCACTTAGGGGGCAATGCCGCCTCCTGGGCCTGCATGGCCACGGATGAATGCCGGCAGTGCGGGGCCTGCCTGGCCGATGACATGGCTCACCAGACCGGCTGTCACAAAAATATTTCCGTGCATCTGAACACTTCCCTGGACCGGCTGGAAAAAACCGGCAACGGTTTCGCCGCCCGCCTGACTTCGGGAGAGACGGTGACCCCCGGCCGAATCATTCTGGCCACCGGATTCACCCCGTTTGATCCGTCTGTTCTGTCCAGCCTTCAATTTGACAACCAGGACAAAGTCATCACCACGGCCGGGCTGAACCAGATGCTCAAAACGGAAACCCTGACCGATTTTCTGGGAAACGCGGCCCAGCCGAAAATCGCTTTTATTCAGTGCGTCGGCTCCAGAAACCGGAAACTGGACCGGGATTTCTGTTCCCAGGTCTGCTGTAAAATTTCTTTGCGCCATTCAGACAAGCTGCTGCATCTGCTGCCCGACGCAGACATCACCCTGTATCATATGGACTTGCAGACCATCGGCAAGGAGACCCGTTGTCTGGCGGCTGATCTTTCCACCCGGATGACCCTGGCCCAGGGAGTTCCCGCGGAAATCCTCACAGATCCGGACACGGGCCGCTTACGCGTCATTGTGGAAGATCCGGACGCAGGCACCAGAGTCGCCAGAACCTTTGATCTGGTTGTCCTGTCCATCGGTATGTCCCCATCTGAAGAACTGAACCGGTTGGCCGGTCAATTGAATGTCCGTCCGAACCATTGGGGATTTTTCAATACCCCGGATGCCTCCCTGGCCGACGGCATCCATGTGGCCGGCTGCGCCGCCGGTCCCAAAGATATCCTTGGGTCCCGGCAAGAGGGCTGGACAGCTGCGGCAGCCGTCTTAAAAGAACTGGGGCATGATCCTGCCCAAAAAGCGGATGTCCTGGTGTGGGGGGACGGCCACAAGGCGGATGCCATTGCCCGGACCCTGGCAGAAAACGGTCACACCACGGTCTGTTTCGGCCGGGGCACAGCGTCAGACAGGCTCACGTTCATGGATCCGGGCAGAATCCTGAGTGTGGACGGCACCGCCGGGCGTTTCACCGTGCGATATGAACAGGACGGGGGGCGAAACACCCTGACATGCCGGGCCATCATCGCGGCCCCGGAACCGGAATACCGGACTGTTGCTGACCAGGCAGCTTTAAGCGGCGCCCTGGATCTCACCGTGTTCGCCAGCATCCCGGCCGGGAAACTGCCGGAACAGATCGCCTTTCTGCTGGATTATTTTGCACCTGAAACCAAAACCGGATCACGTCTTGCACTGAACACAGCCCTGGAAGCCCGGAACACCGGCCGCAAAATCACGGTGATCATGAATAAAATGCTGGTTCACGGGGCACTGGGCCAACAGATGTACGATCAGGCCCGCAAGGCCGGGGTCAAATTTCTCAGATACAACGCTCCGGAAGATATTCTGATTCGGAAAACAGACACCGGATTCTCCCTGACTCTGGATGAAGCTACCCTGCCCGGAACGTCCGTCACCCTGCACTGTGATCAACTGGTGATCCCTAAAGTGCCTGTGCCCGGCCCCGGAATTGACAACGCGGCCCGGCTGCTCAAACAGGAAAAGGACAGGGAAGGGTTTCTCCAGTCCCCCAATGTCCGCCACCGACTGACCCAGAGCCCCAGAAAAGGCATCTATTTTGCGGGACCTGCCCATGATGATGTGGATGATACCGATCTGTCAGCGGAACTGGACGGCATCATGGCGGATCTGGACTTTCCCGGTCCCGCTCAGAATGCCGGCGTGGAGATCAATCAGAAAAAATGCGCCCAGTGCCTGACCTGTCTGCGCATCTGCCCTCACCAGGCCATTTTTCTCAATGAAAAGGACCGGCCTGAAATCGTTCCAAACGCCTGTTTCGGATGCCATTTGTGCGTGGTCAACTGTCCGGCCCTGGCCATTGAATCCACATCAAGCGCTCCGGACCAGGTCGCTGCACAGATCGAAAAAGGCCAGACCGTGATTCTGGCCTGTCAACGGTCGGCCGCACTGGCGGCAGGTTCCTTGGCCCTGCCGGACCCGATTCGTTTGATATCGGTCCCCTGCGCCAGTAGCGCCGGTGTGAATCTGATGCTCAAGCTGCTGGTCAACGGCGCCGCCAAAGTGATCGTGGCAGGGTGCCATGATGGTAACTGCCGGTCCATGAACGGCAGCACCAAAGCCCGGAAAGAAGTTTCCCGCGTGCAGACGACCCTGCCCGGCATCCCCCCGGACAAAGTGTCCTGGCACTCCGTGGCCGCCAATGAAACACAAAAACTGGCCCGCATCATTTCCGACACCCGGATTTCATCAAAGGATCTATGATTATGGAAACAGCCATTCTTGACAAAGATACGGAACTGAGCCGGCTTCTCAACCGGCTGACCCAGGGAGACAATATTGATGAATGCCTGACCTGCGGCATCTGCAACTCCCGGTGCACCTGGTTTGACCAGCAAGGCGGCCCGGTGCCCCGGCAAATCGTTCGCATGGCAGTACTGGGACTGGAACAGGAACTGGTGGACTCCCGGATGCTCTGGGACTGTCTGATCTGCAACCGGTGCACCCAGGACTGTCCCATGGGCATTGACATGGCCCAGGTGGTGACCCGGGGAAGGAGTCTGGCTGCCGCCAAAAACCAGATTCCCGAAGATATCCAAAAAGGCATCGACCACCGGCTGGCACATAAAAATGTCAACGGCCTGACCACCGAAGAATTTGTGGACACCGTGGAATGGATCGATGAAGAGTTTGCCGATGACATGGAAGATCCAAAGGCCCGGGTTCTTCATGATCAGCCGGATTGCAAATTTCTGTATCTGCCCAACCCCCGGGAACTGGGCGTCAATCCGTTGCATCTCACCGCCATGGCCAGACTGTTCTATGCCATGAAAGAAACCTGGACCCTGTCCAGTGATCACACCGATGTCACCAACTGGGGCTATTTTGTCGGAAACCACGAGGTGGAAGAACAGATCGCCCGCCGGGTGGTGGAAACGGCTGAAGCCCTGAACATCGACACCCTGGTTTTAAGTGAATGCGGCCATGCCTATCACGTGCTCAAATGCAGGGTCGCCCAACTGCTGGGCAGAGAACCAGCGTTCCGCATCATCAGCATGCCGGAGCTGTGTGTGGAATATGCAAAAAAAGGGGTCCTCAAATTTGATCCAACGGTTTATCCCTATGAAATCGCGTATCACGACCCCTGCAATATCGCCCGGAAATCCGGCGGGTATGATGCCCCCAGGGAACTTTTGGCCATGTGCTGCAAAGGGGTCCGGGAACTGGTTCCCAACCGGGAAAATGGCATCTGCTGCGGTGGCGGCGGGGGCATACTCCAAGATTCCGACACCACGAAAAAACGGATGATCACCGGCAAGCCCAAGGCGGACCAGATGCGGGCAACCGGCCTGGAACACCTGGCCACCGCCTGCCTGTCCTGCCACCGCCAGCTGGGGGAACTGTCCACCCATTACGAGCTGGGCATGAAAGTGGACACGGTGGCGGCCCTGGCATCAGAATGCCTGGTGCTGTAAAAGGATCATTCATATGGCCAGAATATCTCTGACTCTGCCTGACACGTTTGCCTATTTCACCGAACTGACCGTCCGGATTCAGGACATCAATTACGGCAATCATGTGGGAAACGATGCGTTCGTCTCACTTCTGCATGAAGCAAGGATCCGGTATTTCAGCCATCTGGGATACTCGGAAACCGACATCGAAGGCTGTGCCATTGTTATTTCGGACCTGGCCGTGGTTTACAAAGCCCAGGCCCGGCATGGAGAACGGCTCAAAATAGAAATGGCTGCCGGGGAGTTCAACAAATACGGCTGCGATATCTTTTACCGGGTGACCCGTGTTCCGGACAACACCCTGGTTCTGGAAGCCAAAACCGGCATCGTGTTTTTCAATTATCTTGAAAACAAGGTTGTCCGGATGCCGGAAGCGTTTGTCTCAGCAGTCACGTAACGGTTCCGGCACCAGACGTCTTAAACAGCCATGGCATTCTCACCGAAGACGGTTTCCAGCCGGAACAGCAGCTCATCCGCGTTTGGTCTGGAAAACACCATTGGCGGCTTGATCTTGAGCACATTGTGGTCCCGGCCGTCCGTGCTCATGAGAATGCCTAAGTCCCGCATGCGGTTGGCCAGATACTCAGCCTGACCGCCTAAAGGCCGGCAACGGTCATCCACCAGTTCAAACCCCAGAAACAGTCCCTGGCCCCGCACATCCCCGATAATCGGAAACCGTTTCTGTAAATCCCGCAGCCCGGCTTTCAAATATTCTCCGGTGGATCGTGCGTTTTCCTGAAGCCCTTCATCCGCTATCACCTGCAGCACCTCCCGGCCGATGGTGCAGGACACCGGATTCCCGCCAAAGGTGTTGAAGTACTCCATGCCGTTGGCAAACGCTTCGGCCACTTTTCGGGTGCACACCACGGCTGCCAGGGGATGGCCATTGCCGATGGGTTTGCCGATGGTGACGATGTCCGGCACCACGTCATGCAATTCAAACGCCCAGAATGTGTGCCCCATCCGGCCGCATCCCACCTGTACCTCATCGGCGATGCATACGCCTTTGGCCTGGCGTACCGCGTCATACGCGGTTTTCAAATACCCGTGCGGCAGCTCGATCTGTCCCCCGCAGCTGATGATGCTCTCGCAGATGAACCCGGCCACACCTCTTCCGGCCGCGTGAACCTGCCCGATCTGTTCCCGGACATGGGCGGCATATTTTTCACCGGTATCCGGCCCCCGGTACAGGCCCCGGAACGCATCGGGCAGCGGCACGATATGGGTATGGGCCGGGGCCCCCTGCCCGCCTTTGCCGTCAAACTTGTAGGAGCTGATATCGATACATGCCCCGGTATTGCCGTGATATCCCACTTCCACGGCAATCATATCCCGCTGCCCGGTCACGGCTTTTGCCATGCGCAAAGCCAGTTCATTGGCCTCGCTGCCGGAATTCACGAAATGCACCACGGACAGGTCATCGGGAAACGTGGCCAGCAGGGCTTGGGCAAACCGGTTGATGCTGTCATGCAGGTACCGGGTGTTGGTATTGAGCACGGCCATCTGGGCCTGGCCGGCGTTCACCACCCGGGGGTGTTCATGACCCACATGGGCCACATTGTTCACGGTATCCAGAAAATGCCGGCCGGTGTCATCGATCAAAAATGCCCCGCTGCCCCGAACGATCTTGAGCGGGGTGTCATAGGACAGGCTCAGGCTCTTGCCTAAGTGCTGCCGGCGGTATGCCAGGACCGTGTTCATGTCCTCAGTCGGTTTTTGCACCAGGCACCGGTTTCTGAAAAACAGGTTCGGGTCCGGACAGATGCTCTGCCACACCTCCCTCTGGTCCGGAAACACCACCCGTGGAAACGCACATCCCTGTCCCGGCTGGTCCAGCATCACCTGGAAATGCAGATGCGGCACCCGGGGGTTGACTGCTGTCCGGGCGGCCACCATTCCCAGTGTCTCCCCTTTTTCTACAGCCAGTTCCTTGTCCAGCCGGCTCAGGCATTCCGGGTCCAAACCGCCGTAAAGAGTATAGAACTGCATGCCGACGGGGGTACGGTGTGCCAGGATCAGCGCGGCACTGCCCGCCGGAACGCCAATGCCAGTGGCCGTTTTAGTTTCCGTTTCTCCTCCTGCTTTTGTGTCTATTTCAGTTTCCGTTGCAGGGCCGTCACTGGCCTCCATCCGGATTTGGACCACCCGGCCTTCAAACAGGGCGTGGACCGGGGTTCCGGCCATGGCCCACACATCCATGCCCA
The DNA here is from genome assembly GCA_018399285.1 of Desulfotignum sp. GTDB lineage: Bacteria > Desulfobacterota > Desulfobacteria > Desulfobacterales > Desulfobacteraceae > Desulfotignum. Next base: position 9,527 of record JAGYOW010000035.1, on the reverse strand, counting down.
GATGCAGGCTGCGGCAGACCGGTCCGCTGTTGCCCTCGGCCCGGACGGCCCCTTGTGCTTCCATGCCGGCCTCATAGGTTTTCAGAAACGGTTCGGCCCGGCACTCCAGGTATCCGCCCGCCGGCACCGCCCCCTTGTGCTGCCGGGAAAGACAGCCCAGCTCAAAGGCCAGCCGGTCCGGATCGGTATAATCCTTTGCATGTCCCAGCCATGGGCTTCCCACACTCAAATCCACCGAAACCGGCACCGATTTGATTTGGGAAGAGGGAGCGATGGTGCCGATCAGATCTGAAAACCGGAGATCCTGCTTTTCCGTCCACGCAAGAAAATCCGGTTCGCCGGGATGAGGCGTCATGCCGCATGCCTGCCTGAAACTGTAATGGGCCAAAGCTTCATCCACGGCCCGCCACTGTGCCAGCAGAGCCCAGGCTGGTTTTTCACTGATCCGCAGATAGGTGTTTTCCGGCTCTTTGACCCGGTTGAGGGCCGATTTCGTGACACTGATCACCAGGCGCATGGCCACCAGATTATGCAGCAGGGCCAGCTCCGTTGCTTCCAGGGGAAATGCCGCATGATACCCTCTGACCACACAAAGGGCCGCGGCCAGCGGGTCCGGTTTGCCCATGACCGCATAAGCCACGGCCACGGCCAGGTCATTGACGGTCTGGGTGTACACCGCATCCCCATAATCGATAATGGCTGTAACTTCCGGACAAACCCGATCTTCTGTCACCACCACGTTGTTGTCATTGGCATCGTTGTGCACCACACTTTTACGCAACCCCTGATAAACAGGCTGAATCTGTGTAAACCGGTGATAAAAAAAATCAATGATCTCCTGCTGTTCTCCGGAAAACAGATTCCGGTGATCCCGGGTCCAGTCGGCCCGGGCCAGATCCCACATCAGGTTTCGGTGGGCCAGATCATGATCAAACCCCTGCAATGCCTTTGTCACCTGTCCGGCCTGGCGGCCCAGGCTCACCAGCAGCCGGTCGGTGATGGGGTTGACGTTTGACCACAACCGGCCGTCAATCCAGGTCAATAACCGGACCAGCCGTGGGTTTCCGGCATCATCCAGGATGCGGGTAATGGATTTACCATCCACGCCCAAAACCGTTTTCGGGCAGGCCACGAGGGTCTTTGATGTATTCACATGGTCCAGCAAAGCCTGCTGAAATTCGATATAGCCGGAAGACACTCCCGGACGGCTGATTTTGAGTATGTAACTTTGCCGGCCGCCTGTGATTTTAAAATTAAAATCCAGCTCACCGGGCAGCGGCATGATATCCCCGGACACCTGATACAACTGCCGGGCGATCCTGGCTGCCTGGGCGGAATTAATGCGTATGGATGAATATTTCTGTGCCATATGTCCTTTCTTGTCTGTTTTGTAAGTGGTCATTACCGCCCCAATGGAGGCGAATGCCATATTATATTAATGAATAAAAAACAGTTAGACAACCGCATTCATGATGAGTGCCTCTGTCATAATTTTCAAATCATCCCGATTTATCTGAACAGTGCTAATCTGTTAATACCTTCTATTAACAAAACCTTAACATGCGGACAACTATCAACCCGTATCCCTCCTGGACACAAGCTATCCTAACATACTGAAACAACTCTATTATCCATATTCTTGATAAAGATTTCTCATGCAGGGAAAATGGCATGATGGTTGCAATGATCTCCTTTGGCACACCCCCGTGTATTTATAATACTACAACAGTCAATTAAAAGGAGAAACCCATGCGCAAGTCAATTTTTTTCATGCTGTCAATACTCTTGATTGTTTCAACCGCCGGCAGCGGCATGGCAAATGAACCGGACGGAAATGACAGAAAAGGCAAATATACCTACAAGAAGGTTTATAAAGCCTGCGCCCAGCGGGGTGAAGTCGATTCATCCGTTCCTCACTTAAGTCCGGACAGCAAAACCATGGGCCAGTGGAAACGCCTGTTTGAGAAAAAAGACTTTGAGGAGTTTCTGTGCAAAGAAGAATGGTCACAGCTGTCTGAGGACGACATTTCAGATATATATGCCTACTTGTACAAACATGCCGCCGATTCTCCCACCCCGGCAAAATGTAAATAAACGGCGGCAGGCAACAGGAGATACATGATGAAAAAAAAGTGGCGGTTTTTTTTGTACTTGCCTTCATGGCGGGATTTTCCGTGCCCGGTGTTCATGCGTCTGATGAAGTGAAAGATGCTCAAGAACAGCTTGAAGCCATGAATCAGAATATTCAAAAACTTCAGGAAAAATCATTGAGATAGAAAAAAAGAACGGAAGAGATTGAAGAGGTCAAGATATCTCAACGACCGAATGGACAAGGCGGAACTTCATACCGCCACGGACGAAGCTGTCCCTTGGCGTCGAACTGCGGTCCCGGGCCGATACCCTGCATTATTCAGATATGCATGAGATACTACTCTTTCTGCAGTGAAGACGGTTTCTTTACCCCGTATGCATCCGGGGGATTCAGCAATGCTACATTAACGCAGATTCAGCAACATCAGAATATAGTACATAGCAGAGCATGATTCCACCACGGATGGTGCAGTACAGACAATGATGTGATATTCACCAATAAATTCCATGTAAACATGCATGCCAAAGTGAACAACCAGTTGAGTTTTCCGGCAGGATGTAACTTATAAGGTATTTGGCGATTCCTCCGGAGTAAGTTCCAGCCAGGGCAGTCTTGGCGATATCACCATGGACGGAAATACATCTCACTCTTTGCCCCACGGGATACCCTGCGTCTGGAACGGGCTTATTTTGTTTACAACAATTACTGGGACAACATCCCCATCAGTTTCTCACTGGGATGACGGCCATCCACCTACGGACCCACTCTGATTTTCAACTACGGCACGGAATCCGGATCCCCTCTGGGCACCATCATCAACTAGTTTGACGGCGCCTCATTGAATTTCGGTCTTGAAGAGGTCACCGGCATCATGGTGCGCACTGAAATTCTGTTACGGCGTCGGATTTGAAGGAGACTGGGGCAATTCCCTGTTCTCTGGAAGCCAGTCAGCCGGATGTTGATGATATTCATATGTTCGGCTTTGTTGCCACCCTGTTTGATGACGATTCCACCAGCGCCGTGCTCAATTACGCCCGTGCGGGATGTCACTGACGGATTCACCGGTCTGACGGTCTACCGTTTTACCGTTGCAAAGATCGCTTAACCGGCAGCATACGTTTGAACCAAAAGCACCGGCGGATACATCAGCCGGATGCAGCCCAGCACGGATATCGGGGACTGGGATGTGGCATCACTGCTGTTGAAGAATTTATACCCGAAACGTTTGAAAAGATATCGACCTGTTTCTGGCCCTTTGCGGGCCACGCCATCACAGGTTTCCGCCAATCCATTTTATGAAATCATGGGCGAGGACTGCTCAGCTCCAACGGAAATCTGGAAGACCATGACGGTTACAGTCTTTATGCAGGTGCCATTTTCCCCATGGGTAACGGCCGACGCTGAAGCGGTACAACTGGGGATCCAAATACTGGTTGCGCTTCACCCGGTGCGAAGATTCGCTGGTTGGAAGCAAGCTGGCGGCACCAGGGCAGTGTGTATGAGGGATATTATATCCAGCCGATTTTCGGACAGAACTTTTCGTCAAACTGGGTACCAGATACTATGACTATAAATACTCGGGCAGCGGCAATCCGCTGGGGGCACCTGAAGAATATCTGAATTAAACGCCTTGAACGCATTTATTTTTACTGTCGCTGATAAACCTGGGATGGTTACATCTCCGCCACTGTCAGATTTTAAATTTAAAGGCGATCAAAATTCCGTGTCAGCTCGATTCCCGGCGCTGACACGGATAACACCTTCAAACACCAGCCGGGCCGGGCCGGTCTTGATCAAATGATTGGTTGACTTGTCCCAGAAGATGGCCAGGTCTCCACCATCAGAGCACCACGGTGGCATAGTTGCCAGTCCGGCCGGTATTCTGGGCCGCAGTCAAAGCCGCACAGGCACCGGTGCCGCAGGCAGGAGACACATGCCGGCCCCCGCTCCCGTACCTTCATTTTCAATAATACGGTCATCATCACCTGGATAAACTCCACATTGGTTTAGCCGGAAACAGGATGGATTTCAAAGGGCGGCCCTGAGCCGCCACATCCACTTCAGACAGATCTTTTACAAACACCACACGGCATGGGGATTGCTTATACCCTGGCAGTCGTTGACCGTGGAACCGTCCGCCATGTCCAGCAGGCGTTTCAACGACAGTATCTTTGTCACAGACCAAACGGCACAGCAGCGGGTTTACTGACCGGCGGCCCCATATCCACCTTCACCGAGGTCACCCGGCCGGATGCATCCGCCACCACCTCCGGGACGACCGTGCCGGCATCGGTGCACGGATCTGTTTTTATCAATGATGTTTTCTCATACAGGTATTTGGCAAAACATCGCGCACCGTTGCCGCACATATCCGCCCGGGAGCCGTCCGGTTATAAGATCACCAAACCGGATATCATGATCCTCATCCTCCGAATCCTTCACAAGAATGATGCCGTCCGCTCCACGTGCCGAAATGCCGGTCGCACAGTTTTGCCAGCTGCGGATACGGCATGGCGCGCTTTCAATGGACCCCGTCCCGGTCATCACATGACAACGAAATCATTGCCGATCCCTTGCATTTTTGAAAAATCGATCTGAGTCATTTCCCCTCCCGATGGGAGGGGTCAGGCCTGCGTTATTGTAGTTATTGGGATCAATAACTACAATAGCTGAGCCTGACCCCGTTTACAACGTCTTTAAATTGTATCCCCCAGGGCCTCTTTCTGCCAATTATGACACGCCGCTGCTTTATCCAGATCCGCATGGGTAACGGGTTTTTCCTGGGCGGGGCCGTTATGGTGGCATTGATCAGAAACCCCGGTTCCACTGCTGATTCGCTTTTCTTTTCCCGCATTTTTTCAATGCCGTGATGCGTGCCATGACTTCCGGGGTTTTCGGGGCATCACCGTTTTGGGGATGAAGGCAGGTCTTTGTGGGGCAAGGCCATGGCCGTGTCGGCCTGCCGGCACGTGCCCGAACATCTGCACCTGACGCGGACTGAGCATTTGTTTTCCTTTATCTTATCCAGGGATCTGGGTCGTCCTATGTATGCATGGCCAGCAGCGACTAGTTTGGACATGATCTTGAACAAGGCACATCTTTTTTTTCCGCCAGATCCATGCGCAGGGTCAACAAATTTTTTCCAGAACCGCCAGGCTGCGGTTGTCCAGTTTGCCCGCCCCCTTTGATTTTCAAAAAAGGCGGGGCATAGTTGATACCGCGCCTGCGCACCGGCGCGGGCTTCAAACTCTTCTGCGGCCCAGTACGGGCGACCATAGCTGCCAGGCGCTTCACCAATATGCCGTACAGGAGCGTCAGATTGGGCCACATCCCCACTGGAATAAGCCACCATGTCTGATTTCAACGGGCGTTTCGACCAGTCCTGCTTCACGCATGAAACTTTTTGTCCACATGCACATCAAAATGATCTTTGAGCAAAGCGGCCAGGCCCCGTTCCCGGACATTGAGAAACCGGCATGCGATTTCCGTGTCAAACAGGTTGTTTATCCGGGCGCCCATTTCCCGGTCCAGGCTTCGGACATCAAAATCCGCACCATGAAACACCTTGATGATATCCGGATTTTCCAGAACATCCACAAGGGAAAATTGTCAATGGTGACGGATCACCAGAAACGCCTCGTCGTTTGTTGCGATCTGGATCAGGCGAATTTTTTCCTTAAAGGAATGCACATGGAATCCGCTTCCAGATCCACCCGATAATGGGATATTCAGACATTTGGGCGCAGGCGACCGCCAGGTCTGCGTCCAGACTCGATAAGGTAAATTGCAGCATCTTTTCCATGATTGTTGGGAGTACTTTATTTAAAATCCTTATTTTTATATCCTAAAACCTTTTTTAAATACAATGGAAAATCAAGATGATTAGCATAACGCATTTCCAGATAAGAGTATAAAGCGGTTTGACAATTTTCCCACGAGCATGGATGTGGCCCAAAGCATTTCCCAGTTGCCAGAAACTGCGTGGTAGCGAGAAATCGATGACCGGCTCCTGGACCTGAGCCGGACCAGTTTGAGAGCCGATACCGCCATTGGGTATACGCGACGAAGTGATGACAAAGCCCTGGAGGTGCTGCGCCATTCTGTAACCCATGTCATGGCTGAGGCGGTCCTGAACCTGTATCGGAGAGCCAGCTCACCATCGGCGGTGGTGGAAGGCGGTTTTATGATATCGATATGCGCCCATTTCCGAAAGATGACTTAGGAAAAATCGAAGCTGAAATCAGAAAATCATCAAAGCCAAAGCTACGTTTGAACGGCAGGTGGTGACAAAAGACCCGGTACGGAAATTTCAAGGACAATCCTTTTAAGCTGGAAGACAGTCCATGAGCTTTCCGACCAGGAAATATCGCTATAAAAACGTTCAGTTTATTGACTTGTATAGGGGGCCACATCCCCCATACACCGGGGATGATCAAAGGGCATCAAGCTCATGAAAATCTCCGGGGCCTACTGGCGAGCGGACCAGTCAGAAACGGCTCCAGCGTCTGTGCGGCACCGCGTTTTGACAAAAAAGCTCAGCCAGTATTTTACATCTCATTGAAGAGGCCAAAAAACAGGACCACCGCAAAGTGGGCACCCCGGCTGGATCTGTTCTCGTTTCGCTGATGAAGCGCCCGGCATGGCCTTTTTTCACGCCAAAGGCATGGACATAATGGAACGCCCTGCTGGATTACTGGCGGGAAGCCCACCGGGCCGCGGGTATGTGAAACAAGACCCCGGTCTTGCTCAACCGCAAACTGTGGGAAAAAGCGGGCACTGGGACAACTACCGGGAAAACATGTACGCATGTGTGATCGATGACGAGAATACGCCATCAAACCCCATGAACTGCCCCGGGGGCATGCTTTTGTACAAGACCCGGTCCCTATTCCTGGGACCTGCCCCTGCGGAGTCGGAGAAGTGGGCACGGTCACCGCCACGAGCTGTCCGGGGCTTTGTCCGGAGCTGTTCAGGGTCAGGTCATTTCACCCAGGATGACGCCCTTGTCTTTATGACACCGGACCAGGTCAAGGCCGAGTGCTGGGCGTCCTGCGCCTGGCGGGAACAGTTTACAACAAATTCGGCCTGACCTTTCACCTGGAACTGTCCACCCGGCCGAAAAAATCCATCGGCACGGACGCCCAGTGGGAACAAGCCACTTCCGGCCTGGAAAAAGCCTTGAAACACTACGGCGAGGAATATTTCATCAATGAAGGGACGGCGCATTTTACGGCCCCAAAATCGTGTCACATCGAGATGCCTTAGGAAGGACCTGTGAGTGCGGCACCGTACGGCTGGATATGGCGTTGCCGGAACGGTTTGATCTCACTTACAAGGGCCAGGACAACGACAAACACCGGCCCATCATGATCCACCGGGTGATCGATCTGTGTGGGTGGTTCTTCGGCATTCTGGTGGAACATTTTGCCGGCGAATTTCCCGCTGTGGCTGGCCCCGGTCCAGGCCGTGATCCTGCCCATCACCAGGACACGGCCGATCATGCCGATCAGGTAAAAACAGACCTGGAAGCGCCGGAATCCGGTGCGAGGTGGATCATCGCAACGAGCTTATTGAAAAGAAAATCCGGAAGCCCAGATCAATTACGTGCCCTTGATTCTCACCATCGGGGAAAAGGAAAAGGAAACCGGGACTCTGTCGGTCCGGACCCTGGACGGCAAGGTGAAGCTGGGACTGTCTCCGGCTGATTTTGTCACCCCGGTGCAAAAGCACATCAAAAAACGGATCCTGGATGACATTGTTTTATAGCCATGATCCCGGCCGGACCCGTGCCATGGCTTCTGGGCTCCGGCCGTTGAACCGCACCCTGTTCTCCCGGGTGCCCGCCACCCGCATCGAAGTGGATCTGGATGCCATTGCTGCAAACACCCGGATACTGAAACAGGCCTGCACCCCGCAGACATCCCTGATGGCCGTGGTCAAGGCCAATGCCTATGGACACGGGGCCGTTCATGTGGCCCGGACCGCTCTGTCCCATGGGGCGAAATGGCTGGGCGTAGCCCGCATGGCTGAAGCGGTCCAGCTAAAGAATGCCGGGATTGACGCCCCGGTGCTGGTCTTTGGCGACACGTTGCCGGACCGGGCCGTGGCTGCCACCGGCCTCGGCATCCGTATCTCCCTGACCGGTCCGGATGCAGCCAGGGCCGTCAATGCCGCTGCCGGGGCCGCCCGCAGTTTTGTCACCGCCCACATCAAAATCGACACCGGCATGGGCCGGCTGGGCCTGTGCCCCGGCCTGAACATGGACCAGACCCTGGCGGACATCCGGTCCATGATGCAGATGGATCACCTGAAGGTGGAGGGCATCTACACCCATTTTGCCAATGCCGATGCCGGGGACAAAACCCATGCCAAACACCAGCTGGCCCTTTTCAAAGAACTGCTGGACCGCCTGGATGCTGAAAACCGGCTGCCGCAAATTATTCATGCAGCCAACAGTGCCGCCACCCTGACCCTGCCCCAAAGCCATTTCACCCTGGTCCGGCCCGGCATCGCCCTGTACGGGCTGTGCCCCGGCCCGGGCGTGGACGGATCAACCCTCACCCCGGCCATGTCCATTATTTCCAAAATCACCCAGGTCAAACCGGTGCCCAAAGGGTTTGCCGTGTCTTACGGCAGCACCCATGTCACCGGCAACCCCACCGTCATTGCCACGGTTCCGGTGGGATATGCCGACGGCTACCCCCGACGGCTGTCCAATACCGCCCACATGCTGGTCAAAGGACAGCGGGCAAAGGTCACGGGCCGGGTATGCATGGATTTTACCATGATCGATGTGGGTCATATCCCAGATGTCCGTTCCAAAGACGAGGTGGTGGTGATGGGAACCCAGGGGGACGGCACTATATCTGCGGATGAACTGGCGGATCTCTCCAATACCATCAATTATGAAATCACCGCCGGCCTGACCGGCCGCCTGCCTGTCTGTTACCGCCAGAAACCTTAGAATGCTTCCTCAGGGTTGACCTTGAACTGATATGAAATATCAAAAAATGATTGACAAAAAATATTTTTTTATGATATATTTGCTGGGTTTTTTGGCGACGTAGCTCAGTTGGTCAGAGCATGCGGCTCATATCCGCAGAGTCCGGGGTTCAAGTCCCTGCGTCGCTACCAGATAATACAATGCCCCTCCTTTTTTAAGGAGGGGTTTTTTGTTTCCGGGACACCGAAATGTACCCAGATAAAACCCCCATGTCAGGCCTAATTTCGCCGACCAATCAACTCTTCGGCGATCATTTCCGCCTGTTTTAGAACGGTCTCCGTGGCCAGCTTCTGCATATCCGGGGGATACCCGAACTGCCGCAGGGTCCGCTTGACAATGACCTTGAGTTTGGCTTTGACACTTTCCTTGATGGTCCAGTCGATGGAGGCGTTGGCTTTGACTTTTTCATACAGGACCACGGCCAGTTCCCGG
>JAGYOW010000034.1 GCA_018399285.1 Desulfotignum sp. | reverse complement strand
CATACTCAATTTTATCGACCCGGTGTTGATTTTCCCTTACCGGCTGTTTGACAACCCCATGGCAGGATGGTGGGTGGGGACGTTCTGCCTGGCGGCCTGGGCCGTGCTCATCGGGGAGATCACCCTGACCATTGCAGGTAAGATTAACCGGTCTGCCGTGTCCACCAACCTGGATGACACCATGTATTACCATGAACAGTCCATGAAAGCCAAACAGGCCGGGGATGAAAAAGCCTATAAAGGCATCAATAAACTGGCCAATGAAGCCTATGGCAAATCTTTTTTCCTGCTGATGGCCATGGGCATGGCTGCCCTGTGGCCGGCGTTTTTTGCCGTGGCCTGGCTGGACCAGCGGTTCGGGAATATCGGTTTTACCATGCCGGCATGGGCAGGTGGGATAGAACTGAGTTTCACGGCCCCGTTCATCCTGATTTATATTTGTTTGCGGGTGGCCTGGTCCAGGATCAAAAAAAAACTCAAGCCGGCTTCAAATGCCTGACCGGACCGCTTTGGCGTGATAAAAACCGGTCAGATCGCTTCTTTCCACAAATCCCATCTCCAGATCCATATACCAGGCAGACACAAACGTACTTTTATCCACACTCCACAATCGTTTTTGTTCGACGTCAAACAGGGATGAAATACAGTGATCCCGATCTTTTTTCGCAGGCCTGGCCAGGGTGAGCAGCTCATGGATCGTGGGCAGACGCCATTCGGAGTATCCGCAGAATGCTTGAGCGTTCAACCGGTCCACAAAATCTTTTGCCTGGTGCCAGGTAACGGGAAATGCCGTGCCGGACTGCTGCCAGGTCAGACCGGTGCCGGAATCCTGCACCAGATGGTTTCCCACGGGTTTCAGTGCATCCGGGGGATAGTGAACCGGCTGCATGAACCGGTTCAGGTTGAAACCATGCCTTGCCTGTTTCAAGGGAACCTTTGCCGGTGCGGATCGGACCGGGCCGGGGTTTTCCAAATTTGTACCGCCGCCGTCCGGCCTGGTTTCAAAAAATGCCGGCATGGCACAGATGCTTTCCTTTTTTTCTTCCCAGGCCCGGGCCAGGTCTTTCAGGTGCTGGTCCATGGCGTTTGCACTCTGAAACCGTTTGGCGGGATCTGCATGCATGGCGCAGGCCAGAAACCGATCCCAGTTATCATCCAGATCCGGGTTCAGGCGTGACACGGCAGGCCCCTTTTTTCCCGGCAGCTGCCCGGTCAGCATTTTATACAGCATCACGCCCGTGGAATAGATATCTGCGGTGACATCCACATGGTCCGGATTTTTTTCCTGTTCCGGTGCCGCATAAAACGGAGAACCCACCCGGATGCCGGCATGCCGGTCCTGCCGTTCGCCCCGGCGTGAGGACAGTCCGAAATCACAGATTTTAACGGTATCCTCATCTGTGATCAAAATATTGGCCGGTTTGATGTCTTTGTGAATGATATGAAAAAAGTGAAGACATTGCAGTCCTTTCAGGGTCTGGGCTGTATAATGGATCGCTTTTTCAATGGGAATGACCCGTGTCGGTTCCGCTTCGCCCCACTCTCCCATCAGGGTGCCCAGGCGGGTGCAGAAAAAATCCATGAGATAGTAGAGCTGGCCGTCGGTCTGGCAGAAATCCAGGACATCCACCACATGGGGATGGCGGATGGATGCCATGATCACGGCTTCCCGGGTGAACTGTTCCTTGAGATCCTTCGGGGCTGTCAGTTTTGCCAGCAGCGGGGAGGGATCCAGCAGTTTCAAGGCCGCCACCTTGCCGGTCACGGGATAGGTGACTTTAAAGACCTTGCCCATCCCGCCTTTGCCCAGAAGTCCGGTGATGGCGTATCGGCCGATTTTTTTCATTGTCCGGTTCCTTTGTCCCCTGATGAATCCACGTTTTTTGATGGATCCACGCTTCCTGATGGGTTACTTCCCGGGGCCAGCCGGTCCGCATACATCTTAGGGATCCCGGCGGCAATCATTTTCTTTTGGGTGTTTTCAAAGGGATATGACACGGATTTGACAGTCAATTCAAAGGTTTGGGTGTCAAACAGGACAAATTTGGCCCCGGGTGTGCCGTCTCTGGGCTGCCCCACACTGCCGGCATTGATGATGTATTTTTTGGCAGGATCCAGCAGATATGTTCCGGGGGCGGGACTTTTTTTTTCAAGGCGGGTGCCGTTCCAGGAAATGATCCCCAGTTCATGGGTATGTCCCACAAAACAGACAGATTCGTCTGCGCGGGCCAGTTTTTGGATCAGCTTGTTTTCAGGCAGCTGGAACAGATACAGAAAGGCAGAATCCGGCGGGACCCCATGGACGAAACGAAGTCCGGCGGTGACCAGATATCGGGGCAGCTGCTTTATCCAGGCCACAGATGCATCTGTGAGCTGGGATTGAGCGATGGCCAGTGCGCGTTTTGCCACAGGGTTGAACCAGGCCAGGTTCTGGTTGTTTTTGACAGCCATTTCATGGTTGCCCAGTACTGAAGCGATTTTCCGTTTTCTGATCAGCGCTGCCACGGCTTCGGAATCCGGGCCGTAACCGATATTGTCCCCTAAAGAGATGACCGTATCGATCGAAAGGGGGGCGATGGCATCGAGCACGGCCTGGAACGCTTCCAGGTTTCCGTGAATGTCGGACAGGATGGCCAGTTTCATATATCGGGTCCTTTTGATTCATCATTCTGTGGATTATCAGTATATCAGAAAAAACAATTGGTTGCAGGTCCTAACCTGTTCCTAACAGAAAATTAAAAACAATCTAACGCAGATCATTTATAGTCACGATCGTCACTGTTGAGCAGGAGGCAATTACAATCAGCCGGTAAAGATCGGCCGGTCGTTTCAAGATAAAGATTAACATAAAAAACCCTGTGATGGATTTAAAACATATGGAAAAAAACGCCGCTCCCAAGCGCTCCCACCGGCTGGTTCCCAAGGACAACCGGAACACGGTGGGAGAAAACCAGGTGGACAATTTTAAAATGCGGTGTGAACAGGTCAGTGTCTTTTATGACAACGGCGCTACCAAAGCCATCAATTCCGTGTCCCTGGACATCGGAGACAACGAGGTCATTGCCATGATCGGTCCGTCCGGATGCGGAAAATCCACGTTCATTAGGTGCCTCAACCGCATGAACGACACCATCGAAGGCTGTAAGGTGGACGGCCGCATCTATCTGGACGGCAAAAATATCTATGACAAAGATGTGGATGTGGTGCCTTTGCGAGCCCGGGTAGGCATGGTGTTTCAGAAACCCAATCCGTTTCCCAAATCCATTTTTGACAATGTGGCGTACGCCCCCCGGATTCACGGGCTGGTGACCAATAAAAGCGAGACCGAAGAACTGGTGGAAAAATCCCTGGTCCGGGCCGGCCTGTGGAACGAGGTCAAGGACCGCCTGAATCAGCCCGGCACGGGGCTTTCCGGCGGACAGCAGCAGCGGCTGTGCATTGCCAGAACCATTGCGGTGAACCCGGAGGTGATCCTCGCGGACAGAACTCCTGCCGGGGTCCGGGATCCCATTGCCAGCGGCCATTATTGAAGAACCTATCAGAGGAACTCAGATAAATATTCCATTGCCATTGTCACCTATCTCATGCAGTAGCCTGATTTCCCAGCGCACTGCCTATTTTTCACATGGGAGATCTCAACAGATCGCCCCACGGGAACAGATTTTTCAATCCTGCACCAGCTGGGGGACGCAGGATTATCACCGGCCGGTTCGGTTAGGCTCCGGATGCCCGGTGTCAGAATGTTTTTGACCGGATAACTGACTGACTCCGGGAGATATATGAGAAAGGCGGCAGAGAGATAGATCCTGCCCCGCTTCGTATCTACAGCCGGGATGCCAGCGCACGCCGCGCTGATCGCCCGGTTTCCGGCAGTAGGCGGAGATGATCAAAGGTTACGGTTCCAGCTGTTTTTCCAGGGCTGCACCAGTGCCGGATTTTTGGCCACACCCCCGGTCATCATGATGGGACTCTGATGCGACTCCGCGCGGCCAGAATCGCCACCCGGGCTGCGGCCGCTTCATGGATGCCCGCGATGATGTTTTTCCTGCTGGGCGATCATGGAGATCACCTCGGATTCGGCAAACACGGTGCAGATGCTGCTGATTTTAGACGGGCGGTCCGCGGCTAGCCCACATCCCCCATCGTATCCAGAGAAACCCAGGGCATTGGCCATCACTCTAGAAACCATTCAGCCGGCGGCGCACTTGTCGTTCGGCGGCAAAATTGTCCACCTGCCCTAATACCAGGGCAAATGGCCTTGCTGTCCTGGCCCCCCACATCGATGCCAGATGCCCGGATATCCGATTCAGGAAATGTTCCCGGCCGTAAGTAGAGCATCCTCGGTCATGGCTTTGTCGGCAAATTCACGCGGTCATGTATCCCGTGGACACAATGGCAGCTGGATATTTCATTCGACCGGTTTATCCAGCAGGTCTTGGGAACACCCGGGTCCCCGCCTTTGCGGTGATGGTATCCCGTGCGGGAATCACCCGGGTGCCTATAATGGCTCAGGGTCTTTGATCAGGCCGCCTTATGTTGGAACCGATAATGATGTTGGCAAAGATCATGGCCTTGCCCTTTTTTTGTTTGATGATTTCCATGAACGCATCGATCCGTTTCCACCTGGGACTGAGAAAAGCTTCGGGTCCACCATGTCCGCCTCGATCATGAGCACGGGAATCCTGGTTTTTCCCGGACGAGACTTTCATGATGTCCATCTGGCCGAAGGAATAGGGCCGCAGGATCGGTTGGAGGCATGACCCAGACCGTTGACATCGTAAAACCGGACTATTTTCAACACTTCTTCAGCCATTTCATCAACCCGATACCAGTAGATCCGGTGTAGGGCCCAGCCATGGAATCCAAAGAAATTGTTATTTTCATCCATATACTTTAACGCCCCGCACCCAGGCCGAGGTATAGGTGTCTGCCACCCAGATAGGCCTGGTGGGCGAAACCGTCAGACAGCCATTTGGAGCCGGTGCCACACCGGTAGTTGTCCGCACAGCAGCCGTGCGTTTACCGGGTACCACGGATGCCGTCTTTGATCCGCTGTGCCAGTTCAGCGATCGCCTTGTAAAATCCACGGCAATCAGTTCCCGCAGGGTCACGATAAGCGCCAGAAAGAAAAAACGTCAAACGCGGACATGGGGGAGGGCTTGTGGGCTGTGGTGTTCAGGACCCGCGGTTACGGCGCTGGCCTCATATGATAGTCTGCCCACTCTATTCATTTTGGCCGGGTCCATTTTTTCCCGGTCACCTGTTCCAGAAACGCGATATACGCATGGACCTGGGCTTTGACATATGCTTCGATCTCAGGGGTATACCTCGGTGTGGCAGACCTGGGGTGTGTCCAGGATGAACAACGGCACTTCTGAAAGTACCTGGCCTGATTGCTACCATTTCCTCAGAAACCCAGCTGCAGATATTGTTGCAGCAGATGAGCATGTCCGGTTTTGGCAATCCGCCGATGGGGCCGCCCCTGACCACGGCGCGGCGACATTCGAAAACGGGCATAGGCGCACAGATCACCACTGTATCCCATTGTCTTCGGCTTTGGCGCACAGGTCTTCCCTTATCTTTGGCGGACTCTGATCATGGCCCCGTGGTTTTCCGGATACACGGAATGATATCCATGGCCACCAGGGGTTCCACGGGACCGCCGGACGTCCAGGCCACCTGCCGTGGTTCTGTGGCCGCGCTAAAGCCCCAGATAGGGTGGTCATCAGATCCGCATTTTTTTTGGCGCGGCCTATTTCTGGGGGAGAAGGGGTGTCGGACATGAGAAAATCCTTTTGGGCTATGAGCATGAATAAAGGTTTCAATCCGGGTGGAGAACTGGCCCCATCTCTGTCGCCCGTCATCCATTTCCAGGGCTGCTGCTTTTGATGCCGTTTGTAATCCAGGCATCTTCGATGATATGGGCAGTCAAAGTATGGGGATCGCAGGGAATTTGAGCATCACAAACAGCACCCCGTGTGCCCGTGTGCTGACAAGGGAAATCAGATGGTCGGCCCGGCGTAGAGGCCCGCGTGT
This sequence comes from Desulfotignum sp., assembly GCA_018399285.1. Classification (GTDB taxonomy): domain Bacteria; phylum Desulfobacterota; class Desulfobacteria; order Desulfobacterales; family Desulfobacteraceae; genus Desulfotignum. The sequence goes on along the minus strand of JAGYOW010000034.1, from coordinate 24,082 downwards.
TTGGCCGGGCAGATCGCCTGCCCTGGTACTTCACCGCCAGGGCCGTCAGGGGCGGCTGAATCCTCGGGAACAAGCCTGTCAAACCATCGCTGTCCCGTGCACAGATCATCCCCCACCACGGCCTGTGCACTGGCCGCTTCCACGGTATCAAACAGATCCGGGTGTCACGAGACCGACCCGGCAAGGACCACCCGCTTGACGGGCGTGTCCGGCACGGGCATGTGCCGGAGCGACGCAGCCATCCGCCAGAAGGGTGACTGCTTCATCTCTGTCCATGATCATGGCCCCTTGATCAGGGCGTTCGTCAGAACCCCGGATCAGTCCGGGGATGCCGGGAATAAAATCATGGATAAAGGACAGATGGGTAAGTGGGTCCGGCGAACAGGGCATTGATGCGGCCAGATCGTCATCTGTGATGGATATTCCCGTGGCGGTTTCCAGATCGGCTTTGAACCGGGCCATGTACGGATCTCAGATATGCGGCGCTGGGGTGTTGAGTGTGGACGGGCAGCACCAGGTCGCCAACCCATACGCACCGTTCATGCGCCAGATATCGCTGAGCCGCTGCATGGAATCACAGGTGGGGAAACACAGTGCCGTCCAGGGAATCCAGCCGGCCAGCCAGGCTGTTCTAAAATACCCCACCACGGAGCAGCAGAGACTATAGGTGGTTTTCCGCCTGAACAATCCCGTGTCCGGAAGAAAACAGGCGCATGGGACACACCCGGCCGCATGGATGAGTTCTTCCGGGCATAAGAGCACGGGTATCCAATGATTTCCTTTTCCGGCCGGTCTGCCGGATGCGGGCCGCCGTGTCTGAAACGCGGGTTTATGGCCTCATGAAAGGGCTTTATTTCTTCATGCCCGGAGATCTCCTTTTTTTGTCGGCTCAAAAGATATCATATCCGGCGGATCTGGGCCGGGATGTTCCTGCCGGATTGGCAGCAGACGATACTGATGAGAAGTCAAAGCAGACGTGATGAATCAATACGATGCCCAAAGCGCTGCTCCTTCAGGGCACTTCGCCGAGCCATCAGGCGGTATTGTTGCCACTGGGCAACCTCCACCGCGCCTTTGGGGGCTCGGTAGGACCCGTCTTCAGCCTGCTCCCGGAACTTCAGGCGCCCGGATTTTACCGCCGTGTGGTTGCTGTGAAACAAATCAACCGGACCGTCAATTTTCAGGCCGTATCTGCCGGCGTTTCTGGCAAAATGGGTTTTGTCGAACAGCACAAAGGCGCTGGCGGTCAAACCGGCCAGATCTTCATACACGTCGCTTAAAAATGCCAGGGTCTGGTCCATGTCCGCATCCGTGGAGGTGGGAAGTCCGAAAATCATCAATCCCAGGTTGGAGATGCCGGCGGCCGCCGAGTCCTTGATCACGCGCTGGATGTCTGTGACACAGGTGCCTTTGTTGATCAGATCCAGCAGGCGCTGGGACCCGGATTCAATGCCCCATCCGATCCACTTGCATCCGGCCGCAGACCACAGGGCCAGGCGTCCCGGGGTGCAGTCGGCCGTGGGTTTGCCCAGGATATGAAAAAAAATGGAAAGCCTTCTGGCCAGAATCTCTTCACAGATGGCATCCATATCTTTGGGCAGGATATATTCATCCGCCGAATAAAAATGTGTCACCCCCAGGGTTCGGTGGTAGCGCTCCAGCTCCGATACAAACGCGGCCACCGGTTTTCTGCGGTAGCCGCCGAATGAAAAATTATGGGCGCAGAACCGGCATTTGCGCCAGGCGCATCCCCGGGAAAACAGCACGGGCAGCACGGGCACGGGGTTGAAATAATCGGGTATGGGCAGTTTTGAAAAATCCGGGGCCGGCACCTGTTTCAGCGATATGGTCCGGGATCCGGGATTGGTTTGAATGGTGGCCCCCTGCCTGAAAATCAGTCCGGGAATATCGGGCCAGGCAGTACGGGCACACAGATCGGCTGCCGCTTCTTCCCCCTCGCCGCAGACCACGCCATCGATTTCAGGCACGGCCGTCATCAGGTCCGGCACGGACAGGGCCGACATCATGGCCCCGCCCATCACAATCCGGCACCCGGGGACGGCGGTTTCTTCAATTGCCTGCTTCAGAACCCGTGCCAGGGCACTGGCAAACGGCACCTGCTCCGGAAACAGCACAGATATTCCCACCAGTTCGGGATCATGGGCCAGAATGGAACGAACCTGGCTGTCCAGCAGCGTTTTCAGAGCCAAAGAAAGTTTTCCTGAGGCCAGAAAGATTTCGGCCTGGCGGCCCAGCGCGGTGATATTTTGTCTGAGCCGGTCCCAGATGGATTTATGATACAGGGTCTGGCCTGGATCGGTAAACATTCCCTGGTGTCCCCGGACAAAATGGATCAGGTCCCTGCCCTGAACATCCTGATCTGCCGCCTGGATCCAGGCGGCCAGGTTCAGATCCATCAGCCGGACCAGAGACCCGGGCACATTTGATTCAATATAAGAGGCCAGAGAGGCGATGCCTAAAGGCATGTAGGTGGCACTGGCCCGGGGCGGAAAAACGAGAACCACGCGCATGCGATATCATCTCCTGTTATACCGGTTGTATGGTTGAATTTTTCCTGATTCGGAAAACGGAATCTAATAGCACTTTTTCCCAGGGAACTCAACAGACAAAAACAGGCTTTCAAATCAACCTGAAATATGGGAAAATGCCCGGATGATTGGATGAACCAAGGAAAATTCTGACCCATCATTGAGCCGCAGCCTGAAATTTAAAAAAACCGGGACCGGCCGGCCATCGAGGGACACTTGGAAACCCGGCTGCTGGAAGATCGGCATGGGGACCAATAAATTCTTATCTTGAAAGAGAGTTTTTGTTTATGAGGTTGATGAGATATCTGTCAATTATATCGGTTCTGGCAGTCGTGTTTCTTTTTTTGATGCCGGTGTGGAGTATGGTGCTAACAGCTGCCGCAGCTGAAACCACCCCGTCGCCCGAGGGGCAGCAACTGGAAGCTCAGTTTTCCCAGGCCCTGGAACAGACCCAAAAAGACATCGAGGCTCTTGAATCGGAACTGGCAGTTGAAACCCGGAATCTGGATGAGGATGAGCGTCAGCTGAAGATGTATCAGTCCCGGATGACATTTCTTAAAAATCTGGTCATCATGTCGGAAGTGGGGATTTCTGAGCTGGAAAAGGGGGTGGAAGAAATTGATTTATCCAGGTCCCTGATTCAGACCCGTCTTCAGACCATTGAGCAACGGTCTGAGAAATTGCGTCAGACCCTGCTTTCCACCACGGAACGGGCGGCCATGCTGGATCAGCTGCGCAAAGAAACCGGGTCCCAGTCTGCCCATGATTCAGCCATTGTAAAGGAATACCGGGAATATCAATCGTTGCTGGAAAAAAAACGGGCGATTCTCAGGGCCATTCTCGGGGTTCTGTCAGAACAGGAAACGGTCAATAAAAAAGCGTTTGACGGGTTTGAAGATATTCGCAGCAAACTGATGCAGGAGATCACGGAAAAAAGGGGCGGCCGCCTGTTACAGCGCACGGACAAACAGTACAGCATCTGGCAGGTCGATGTTTTCAAGCAGGAATTGACCCATGCGGTCAAAAAGATGTCCGGCTGGTTGAACGGGTCCGCATTAAAGGAAAAATGGTCCCTGATGAAAAGCCAGACAGCGTTTTTTGACATCATGGTTTTTGCCGGAATATTTCTGGCTGCCTTTGCCGGTTTCAGGGGCATGGCCATTATCACCGCGCAACCGCTGTTTATATCGTTGACCCGGCAGCGAATCGGGTATCCATTGCTTCTGATCCAGGCCTGTCTGCCATTGCTGATCTGGATGGGGATGGTTTTTATTGTGTCACAAACCGGGATCAATACCGTTTTTCCGGACTTGATTCAGTTTTTACAATCATTTCTGGTGGTGGTGCTGTTGACCCGGGTTGTCTGGATGGCGGTTCGTCTGGCCGTTGAAGGGCAACCCGCGCAAATTCTGTCTGTGATGCTCAAATGGCAGCCTTTTTTCATCTGGGGGGTACGCATTTTTGCTTTTCTGCTCCTGTTTGTTCACCGGTTCATCTCTTTTAAGAGTGCATTGCTGTCCCCGCTGTTTTTATTATTTGAACTGCTCTTGATTGCCGGGGTGTTTCTCTTTTTCCGGGACATCAACCGGATGGAAAATCCCCCCGGATATGTGCGGGGCATCGGATTGTTTTTCAAGACGGCGGCCGTGGCCGGGCTGATTGCGGACATGGCCGGATACAGCTTTCTGGCGGCTTACTGGTACATTTCCTGGGGGATTACCATTGCCGTGGCCTGTGTCACCATGCTGCTGATCTATTCCATCCAGGATGTGGATCAGAAATTCAAACAGGCCGTGGAACCGGAAACCGGCAATACCCATGGGGTATCCTATCCATTTTACTGGATTCTGTCCAACGGGATCTACCTGATCATCGGGATGCTGGTGTTTTTTGCCCTGGTTTTTTCCTGGGGGGCCGGAGACAGCATTTTTCCTTTTCTGGCAAAGATATTCACCCATGACTATAGCCTGGGGAAATTACAGCTAAGCCTTTCCAGCCTGGTGTTTGCGTTTGTGGTCATTTTGCTGACCTATGCCGTTGTCCGGATATGGAAGCAGGTGATGTCTGAAAGAATTCTGAAGAAAAGCGGGCTTTCCACGGGTGCCAGAGAATCGATCCTCACTTTGAGCGGGTATGTTGTCTGGGCTTTGGGCATTCTGCTCAGTCTCACGGCCTTCGGGCTGAACACCACATCTCTGGCCGTGGTGTTCGGTGCCTTGAGTATCGGGCTCGGGTTCGGGCTCCAGAACATTTTTAATAATTTTATCAGCGGATTGATTCTGCTGTTTGAACGGCCGATCCAGGTGGGGGATGTGGTGGAGGTCGGCGGTACCTGGGGAGAGGTGCTGAAGATCCATGTCCGGTCCACCCTGGTCCAGACCTATGACAACTCCACTTTGATCATTCCCAATTCCGAGTTCATCAGTTCCCGGGTCACCAACTGGAGCCACAAGGATCCTTATATCCGGCGGGATTTGAAACTGGGTGTGGCGTATGGATCAGATACCGCGCTGGTGGAAACCCTTCTTTTACAGGCAGCAGACAATGTGAAAGAGGTGGTGCAGTATCCCAGAAAAGCAGTGGTTCAGTTCATCGATTTCGGGGAGAGCTCACTGGATTTCAGGCTCCGGTTCTGGTCCACCATCAATGATTTTCTCACAGCGGAAACCCGTCTGCGGTTTGAGATCGATCGACTTTTCAGGGAAAATGGCGTGGAGATCCCCTTCCCTCAGAGAGACATTCACATGAAGGCCTGATCGATTGTGAAATATGTTGGCATTGATGGGTGCAGGGGGGGATGGTTCCATGTGTGGCTGGATTCAGAAGGGTCCCATGCATCGGGTATCCTCAAAACCATTGATGAATTGACAGCGCTGCCCGACAGTGCAGGTGCCCTGGTGCTGATCGACATGCCCATCGGGCTGAAGGAGGCCGGTTCCCATGAACGGCAATGCGACAGGGCCGCCCGAAAGCTGTTGAAAAAAAAAGGGTCCAGCATATTCCCGGTACCCTGCCGGCAGAGTCTGGCCGAAAATGAGTATCCGCTGGCCAGCGAATGCAACCATGTGGTCACCGGCCGCCGCCTGTCCAGGCAGACCTATCACATCATGCCCAAAATCAGGGAACTGGACGGTTTTATCAGAGGTGCCGGCCGGCGGCTGGATATCAGAGAATTTCATCCGGAACTGGGGTTTCTGGCCCTGAACCGGTTTGTGCCGCTGAGATTTTCCAAAAAAACCGGGTCCGGCCAGGAAGAACGGCTGGAGATTCTGTCCGGATACGTTTCAACTTCCCCTGCCATCCTCTCAGAAGCGGCAAAGCGGTTTCCAAGAAACCAGACCGGGGTGGATGATATCCTGGATGCCTTGTGCGGGGCAGTCACGGCCTCATTTAAAGATCATCTCGTTTCCCTTCCGGCCGTGCCGGAAACTGACCCCCGGGGTCTGCCCATGCAGATCGTGTACGCAGATCCAAAGAAAGCCGGTCCTGTCCGGTAAGCGCCGCTGATCTCATGCCATTGTTCATTCATTGACCTTTCGTTCATCCGGATCGATGGCATGGATGTTGCTTTTCTATCATTCAGCCGGGAGATCCGACCGGGTCGTACCGGTGGAGTCAATATGTCCCAAAACCCTATCAACAGGAGGAAATAGATGAAATCATCAATTTATGTTCCAGCCAGTCTGGAAACACTGACATCAAGCAAAGCCTTGTATGACAGCCTGGAAGGTGGAAAAGAGCTGTGTGACATTGATCAGGCCCCGTCCGAGATCTGGATTATGACCTATGGTCAAGTGGGGTTCTGGCTCCAGGCAGGAAAGCCGGGATCCCAAGACTGACGCGTATCTCAAAGCGTGCAAAATTAGTCAAAGTGTTCTTTTTGCGACCCATGGGGCGGCCGTGCTGATCTGATCATGCCAGGGGGCTATGGAATACGCCGTCAGCTCCCAGGTGAACGGTGCCAATGTCATCGAAAACTACCTTGCCAGGGCGAGGTCAATCCCAAAGTCCTGAAAAGATCGCCAGAAAGACCTCGCCCCGCCCTGGCTCCATGAGGCAGGCGATGCCGTGGGTCATCCGACGACCAGGATATCGCCGAATTAAAAGCCGCGTTGAAAAAAGCACTGTGATCCTCCTTCCACCCGGGCTATGTCAGGGCGGGAGCGCCCTTGATGTGATGGATGAAACACGGTTGCAAGGGTGGCGTTACTTATAACGCCACCCCGCCCCACCAAATGGATCGGTTTTTTCTTGTGTGTAATTCAAATTTGCGTGCTTCCCCGGTGTTCCTCGATAAACCAAGCCGCACCTGCTCCTTTGGCTTTGAAAATGCCGTAATGTCTCACACAGGATATCCGCCTCCAGTGTCAACAGCCATCCATGGATCTATGTGACCAGCCAGATTTGACAGAACGTCACTGAAAGGCCCAGCAGGGTCCTGGCCGAACAACACCTTTGGCCGGCCGTTTCCACCATCAAGGCAATGGACCCCCGGTGTATGGCCGGGGATGTGCAGGCAGTGAGTTCATGTCTGAGTCAGCACTGTATCCGCATCCAATTGTTGATACAAAGATTACGGGGTTCATAGGTGATCCCATACCAAACCGGCCGTGGGAAGTGCGCCTGTCATGGCCGGGTTCTTCAATGGGGCTGCATCCAGCGTGATGGCATGGGAACGGATTCCCGGCAATTTTGCCAAATCGGCACAGGCAGCCGTAAGGATCGGATGTGCAATGGGTCGTGGATATGGTGCCGGATATCTTCAAACCTCAGGCCGCTGATCTCGATCCCTTTGATCAGGTCCAGGTCCGATGCCGGCATCGATCAGCACCAGTCCTCATCACTGGTGTCCGTTCACATAGACTGAAAATAACAGCCGCTGTCGCCCACATGCCAGATATTGTCAATGATCTGTTCCATTTTTTTGCCTCCTTTGATACCCGGATTCCGGTCCGGCTACTGATCTACTCCCATCCGGGCCGCGATGGCAGGGTCATACAGGTTCATGGATTCGGTCCGGGGTCCGCCGGGCCGTCCCCTCGGACAACTGATATACCGCCCTTTCGGGTCCAGATCCAGGCCCGGGCATCAGACGGGAAAATGCTTTGCCACACCCAGGCGGTTTAAAATCCCGCCAATGCTGCCAGCCACGGTAGAGATCTCCATTCTGACATCCGTGACGCTGCTATCTCTTCATCCACAGTTCTGTTATCAGTCAGGTGTTTTAAAGCTGGTGGGCACCTTAGCCTTCCCAGAACACCTTGCTGTTGGCCCCGGCAGCCAGATGTCGGTATGATATTTCCATCTCCTGCAGCAGTGCCGGCATCACCACTCCTGGCATCCCGCCGGGCGCAAAGAAACCGGCTCAGGTATCCCGTGGTACAGCACGCCATCCGTGCCAAAATACTGGTACGCATCAATGGACACCACGGCATCGAAAAATTCTGCCGGAAAGGGGAGTGCATGGGGCCTGACCTTAGCGGAAATACTTGTCACGCCCCGGCCCGGACAGCCTGCTGTTGTCGTGGTCCTCGGTGTGATCCACAGGCCCCGTGGCCCACACCTGGACGTCAAACTCCTTTGCCAGAAAAATACTGGTAATGGCCCGGCCGCACCCCAGATCCAAACCCGCATGCCCGCCCAGGGCAGGGAATCTTGTGTCAGCCATTCCGCCAGCCATAAAAGCAAAGTTGGTCCCATCTGGTTGTCCAGCATCCAGTCTGTGTCACCGGCTGGACCGGGGGAACTTCTTTTTGTTTTAACAATCGATCCATTTCCTTCAAGTCCATTTGTCATCTCATGTTTTGCTGATTGTATTATTGAATGCCGTGTTCAATAGTATCGCCCAGGCTCCGAAAACAAAGCGGTTCATGCGGCGGATGTGTCGAATTGAATGCACTTCTAAAAATGTCAAAGCCCTGCTCATGCCGGTCTGGGGTCCTCTTTGATCCGATATGCCTGAATGAAAACTGCTTATCAACAATTTCCGGGCATGTAAAGGGATATTCCATCGGATTCCGCAGAAAGGGAGTCCGTTTTTCTTGATATAATGGCGCTATCTCTTGTCAAACAGCCGATAACCTTCGCTAAGATTTGGAATTGAATAAAATCGGAAAAAGGAGGATTTCATGGCGGTGTATCTGCACGGAAAAAGTCGCCAGCGAAAAGGACCCGGCCAAAGGATTGTCTGACACGTGGGCTGCAGGAAACCATGAAAATCGCCGATGTGGCAAAAGATGTACCAGGTGCCGGTGTCCAGAATCGTGCAGCTGTAGCGCAAAAACCCGGGCTGAACAGACGGCGGTGGGATTGTGATAAGCTGAAACGCGGATGCACCCCGGAACAGGGCGGGCCAGCGTCGGTCCGATCGATGATGTCACGGATCTGGGGGACCGGATCGATCCGGAATCCAATATCATGATCGTGGGGCATCTGCCTTATATGGAGCGGCTGGCTCCCTTTCGACGGTCGGAAACCCGACCGTGTAGGTGATCTGGTTCTAGAATTCCGCATTGTGTGCCTGACCGGGATGAGAACGGCTGGTACATCAAGTGGACCCTGAACCGCCGCACATCAGGTGATGGGGCTTTGTCCGGGAGCGCGGTTGAAAAATATCAAATACAAAGCGAATGGAAATGTAACTGCGTGCAAATAGTTGAATGATATTCTGACCTGATATGAAACAACTATTTTGCTTGCCTTCTGATCCTGTAGTGTGGTATCAGCCTGTTGCGGCTTATTGATTGTCCGGGCCGCCCGCATCATCCCATCCCCATGAAACTCACACCTACATCGAGCAGACCGGGGAAGCGCGATCAAAGAGGTCACATGGACCCTGGAAAAAGCGGATACATTCATTCTGACCTATTTGTCGCCGTTTGAGCGGCATGTCACAACCACCTCTGCCTGATTACGACATACACATCGCTGGTGACGGATGAAAAACGCTGTCTGATTTCAATGCTGTGCGAACAGGAGCGTCCATCTCCATTTCGGGCGGTTTCGGGAGATCTCGAACAAGACGATACCAATCGACGGTACTGGACTGGTATCAGGCATCTTCATTGTCTTTACGCGGGTTTGCTGCATCGATTTGACCGGAAAGTTTTCGGATCGATCCGATCCGACACACTGACTGTCCACAAAATCAAAGCAGTCAAACAAGGATCGGAAACGATCGATGTGAATGGGGTCAGTGAAAAAGGCAGTGAGAATCAAGCTGTCGTTGACAGGGCTTTGTCGCCATTCTGAAGAGCGATTACTGAGTTCTCCCGTGCCAGTTAAACCCATACCCGCAAATAAAGGGGCCAAGTGGACCGCCAGGGTCTCATGACAACTGTCACCCAGAGTAGAATATTCGACCCATATGCTTGATCTAATGGTCGTCAGCCTGTAGCGAATACGGCCAAGTGTGCCATGGATATGGACAACGCTTGTCAAACAGCCGATAACCTGGTAATATTTTTTACCTGAAGAAAACAGAAAAAAGGATGCTTCCTGGAGCAGTGGGATGACATCTTTTGCCCGGAGGCAAGGAATTGAAATCAACAAAACTGATCACATCAGCATTGTGGTCAGGGATCTGGATCAGGCCCGCAGGATCTGGGAACCGGTCCTGGGAAAACCGGGCCGGATGATGCCTACATTGATGAGCCGGAAAAAATAAAGGTGGTGCGGTACTGGATTGGTGAGGTGGGGTTTGAACTCATGGAATCGTTGACCCCGGACGGGGAGGTGGCGAAATTCATCGAAAAAAACGGCGAAGGCGTGATGGTCGTCAGTTTGAATGTGGACAACACCCGGGAGACCATGGCCGGGTTGGAGGAAAAAGATTATCCATTCATCGGCGGAGCCAGGCCGTTTCGGGACGGTGAGTTCGCCTTTATCCACCCGAAAAAAATGAACGGGGTGCTGCTGGAACTCATTGACGACAACGGGTCTGAATTTAAAAAATAGATCCCGGCAGGGATCGCAGGGCCGGCGCCGGCAACGGTCCGGAAAGGGCGTGCGCAGGATGAATACACGTTGACTCCTGAATCCCCCTTGGGTACACTGAAAGGCATGTCTGTCCTTGTTCGAAAATGTGGTATGGATTATCGGAAAAAAATTGCCGCCTGGGTGTTTCTGGTCGGGTTTCTGTTCAAATACAACTACCTGTCAGTGGTCATCTATCAAGTACCGCTGATGGCCGGGCTGGTGGTTAAAAATCTGATTCTGTTTCTTTTTTTGTACTTTTTTATTTTACCGCTGTGTGAAAACAGAAAAATCAGAAACCTTGTTTTCTGCTTTCTGATGATGGTTACATTTTTCTGCCTGTCAAACATCTGGTACAACAGGTATTTCGGCAACTATCTGAGCCTGAGTGACATGGTGATGGGTCAGGGTGCCCGGCCTGTCAAAGTCATTGCCAGACAGTTGTTCAGGCCGCAGGACCTGCTTTTTGTCATGGACCTGTTTTTGATATATCTATTCATGATGAGAGACCGTGTTTCCATCCCGTTGAACACGATTTGGGCCGGTTGTGTCACCCGGCAAAAAACCATTGCCGGTGCAGTACTTGTCTGCCTGCTGGCCGTCCAGATACTGGTGACCAATCATGTTCTGGGCAACCAGACACCCATGGCCCTGTTTTCCCGGAGTACGTCCGCTTTTGTGAATGTCTACGGGATTGTTCCGTTGTATTTTTTTGAGTATTATTCTTTTTTTCATCCCTATGAACAGAAGATCCCCGGTATTGCGCCACCGTCTGAAAAAGATGTCCGTGTGGACAAAAAAATGATGAAAAAAAAGACCGGAATCCATGATATTATCGTCATACAGGTAGAATCACTGGATCAGAAAATCATTGGTTACCGGCACAATGGCCGGGAAATCACCCCTTTTTTAAACCGGTTGAAAAAAAATGCACTCTATTTTGACAATTTTTATGCCCAGCATGTAAACGGCAGTTTTGACGCGGAGTTTTCATTTCTGACATCCATATATCCGATTAATAAAAATTACGGGTTCCGGGTCAATGACCTGTCTGCCTTCACATCGCTGGTGGATATCTTAAACCGGAAAGGGTACACGACATTGGCGTTTCACGGCAATGACAAAGCGTTTTTCCACCGGCACAAGGCATTCTCGGAGCTGGGGTTCGACAGGTTCTACAGCCTGGAGGATTATTCAGTTCACGATACGGTCATGGATGTCGAAAAAACGGTTTTCGGAATCAATGACCATGATTTTTTTCTGCAGTCCATCAACCATTTGAAATCGGCGGATTCCCCTTTTTTTGCTTTTTTCATCACGGTCACCAGTCACACCCCCTATGATTTTTATCCCCGGGAATATGGAAAAGGCAGGTTTGAGGATATAAAAAATCCGTTGACAAGAGACTACTTCAGGTCCATTTCATTTGTGGACAAATCCCTTGAAATGTTTTTCAAACATCTGGCAGCCCTGGACCTGGTTGACAACACGCTGTTTGTCATTTATGCTGACCACGATTCCGGTGTGGAAGGTGAAGAATACAGTGCAAAAAGAAGTTTTGTTTTGAACAAACCGGTCAAACCCCCTGAAAACATCCCGTTGTTCATTGTTCATCCTGATATCAAACCCGGCGTCTTCAGCAAAGAAGCCACCCCCGCCGATCTTGCGCCCACCATTTTAGGCATGCTGGGAGAAAAACAGAAACCTGAAGAATTTTTCGGAAAATCACTGCTTCAGAAAGATGACGCCCCGGTGCTGTTTGTTCACGAAATTCCCCAGATTCTGTATAAAGGCCAGCTTTTTGCCTTAATGCCCATGGGCATTGAAAAAATCGGGTATGTGGAAAAACAGGGAGAAAAGGAAATGATTCTGCCCATGGACCAGGATTTTTCCGATACTATCACTTACATTCAGGCCATGATTTTTGACCGGCGGAGCGATTCCTTTTGACAGCTATACTGGAAAAAGACCGGTTGGAGACGGATATGAACATGAAAGGAGAAATCAAAAGAAAAACATTGCACCTGGCGGCTGCAGCCTTGCCGGTGGCCTTGATCCATATGCCGCCGGAAATCGCAGCTGTTCCTTTGGTTGGCCATGCCGGTTTCCTGTCTGGCGGTTGTCTATACCGGTTTCATGCTGGGTGATGCCGCAGCTGCCCTGGCAGGCAAACAGATCGGCAGTATTGTTCTGTACAACGGCAAAACCCTTGAGGGAAGCCTGGCCTTTGTGGCGGTCAGTTTCATGTCAACCATCTGGATGGTTCCCAACAGGGCCGGAAAGGTTTTCCTGATATCGCTGGGTCTGTGTGCGGCGGAACTGGTTATGGTGAACCTGGATGACAATCTGCTTGCCCCGTTGTTCATTACCCTGGTCTTTTATGTGGCAGGAGGGCATCTGGCTTTTCTGTCGGGAGCTGGCCTGTGAGACGTTCCATGATTAAATACGGGATATGCCTTTTTGTTCCGGCAATGCTTTTTTCCTCATGTGCTGGAGATTTATGGAAACCGGCCCGGTCCGGCCAGGTCCGGAATCACAACCCAGTGGCCCAGCAGGCCATGGAAAAAAGAACAAACCTGCCGGAAGCAAAATTTAAAACCTACCTTTCCATGATCCAAGATAAAGAAGTGATCATTCCCGGTCTTTTCCAGGGGATGGTTCCCCAGGGAAAGGCATATATTGAAGCGCACGGGCTTCTGGTCATCTCGAATTACATGTATACGAAACAGACGGCGGCCCTGACCCTTATTTCCATGGAGGACCAGGCGTTGAAAAAAGTGGTGCGGATTTACAATCATGACGGCAGTCCGCATCTGGGACATATGGGTGGAATTTCCGCAACAAGAAAGCATTTATGGATCGCCTCCGGAAAGGAGATCTTCCGGGTGCCTCTGGAAAAATTAATCAATGCGGAAACCGAAGAAGCGCTTTTTCTGTACCCGCCCCTGACCACGGAAGTGACCTGTTCGTTTGCCACCGCGTCAAAAAACATTCTGTATGTCGGGGAGTTCAGGAAACGGGGAAAGCGGTATGCCACAAAACCCTCCCATGCCTATTCCGTTGCCTGCGGGGGCCGCAATCATGCCCTGATGGCCGGGTTTGATCTGGACGAAAAGACGGATGATATCAAGGAAGCCATGCAAAGGGAGGCCACGGTATACCCATCTTTTTTCATCTCCATCCCGGATAAAGTCCAGGGAGCTGCCTTTACCCGGGAGTACATCATCCTCAGCCAATCGTATGGCAGAAAAAACAACAGTTTTTTATCTGTTTACCGAACCCCTTTTCATGACGAACCGGAAGACCGGTTTGTCCTTGAAAACGGAATGGATGTGCCGGTATGGCATCTGGACTGCCGTTCCCATGTCAGATCCATTGAAGCCCCTCCCATGACCGAAGGGATCGTCATGGTGGAAAATTTGCTGGCCGTGCTGTTTGAGTCCGCCTCTGATAAATACCGCCGGACATCGAGATTTCCCCAGGACCGGATTCATTTCCTGGATATGGGAAAACTGATTTTGTCGCTGGTTTCCGGAGATGGGTCGTCCTTTCAGAAAGGCAGCTGACCGGGCATGGTCAAAGGCAGCAGCACCTCAAAGGCGGTGCCCCGGGGCTGGATATTTTTGACCTCCACCCGGCCCTGATGGGCCGTGGCGATCTGCTTGACATTGGCCAGGCCCAGGCCCGTGCCGATGGTCTTGGTGGTAAAGAAGGGCTCAAAGATATAGGGCAGCGCGTCGCCGGGAATGCCTTTGCCGTTGTCCTGGACCCGGATGACGGCAAAGGGGCCGGTATCCAGGTGCCGGGCCGCAGTAGTGATGACGATGTTGCCACCGTCCGCCACGGAATCCAGGGCATTGAGCAGCAGGTTGATCACCAGCTGCTCCAGTTTAGATCTGTCCGCCATGATGGGTGACAGGGTGTCATCCGTCTGGATGGCGCAGCAGGTGTCCTGCTGGTTGAGCTTGACTTCCAGCAGCTCGGTGCACCGTTCGATCACCTGGTTGAGGTCGGTTTCGGCCAGGTCCAGGGCCATGGGCTTGGCAAAATCCAGCAACTGCTGGAGAATGGTTTCCAGGCGGTGAATCTCCCGCTCGGATATGGCCAGGCGCCGCTTGTCATTGCCGGTGAAGGCCTGATTTTTGCCCAGGATCTGCAAGTTCATTTTCACCGAAGACAACGGATTTCTGATCTCGTGGGACAAGGAGGCGGTCAGATGCCCGATATAGGCCATGCGCTCCATTTTCCGGCTTTTTTTTTCCATTTCCACCCGGCGGGTGATGTCTCTGACAATACACAGATGGTGGGCCCGGCCCTTGAACCAGGAGGGTTTGAAATTGACCTCCGTGGGCAGGCAATTACCCTCAAATGTCTTTCTCAGGTATTCAAAGGCCTCTGGTTCGGTGTTGTCAACTGCCTCACCCGTGATGATCTGTTTGACTCTGTCCTGGTCATTTTTTGCCACAAAAACAAGAAACGGTTGCTGCAGGGCCTGGTTTGGGGTCACGCTGTGGAGTTTGCAAAAAGCCGGGTTGACATACTCGATTTTTTCTTTGCTCAGCACCAGGTACCCGTCCTGGATCTCTTCCACCAGACGCCGGTATTGCTGTTCCGAGTCCTTGAGTTCCGCAGTCCGGGCCGCCACATCCTTTTCCAGGCGCCGGGCATAGTCTTTTAAATAGGTTTCGTGCATGTTCTGGAAATGGCTGGAAAACCGGTGGATGGTGTAGGCCAGACCCTGGTTGATGGCTTCGATGTTTTGGCACAGCAGCGGCCCGGGTGATTTCGCCACCAGGATGGGAATCACGATTTCCCTGAACAGTTCAAACGCCTTTTGCACGTCTGCCAGCGGGAACCCGGCTTCCAGACGGATCCGGGTGATTTCGCTGATAAAATAATTGATGCAGGTATAGTCGTTATCAGCCAAAAGCCGGCAAAAGGCATCACAGGCATTGGCCGTGGTCTGTCCCAGTTCGTGAATGGGCCGGGCTGCATACCGGGCCGACACCTGTTTGTGGAGCCGGTTCTGCCATTCATCCAGGATCTGTTGCCGGTGCCGGTCCAGAAAGGTTTCCCATGAGAAGGCCGGGCCGGTCATGGGACCCTCCCGGTCATCAGGTCGCACACCATGGCATCAGGCCTGTTTTTTTTCCGTGATCTTTCGCAGCTCACTGTCTCTGACCTCCCGGCGCAGCAGCTTGCCCACCTTGGATTTGGGCAGCATGTCTCTGAATTCCACATATCCGGGCACTTTGTAGGATGCCAGGCGGTCGGCGCACCACTTGATCAGCTCCACCCCGCCCACGCCCCGGGCGTCTTCCTTGAGCACCACAATGGCCTTGATGCGTTCCCCGGTCTTTTCATCGGGCACGCCGATGACACAGGCGTTGATCACGGTGGGATGGTCCTGAGCACAGCCTCGATTCCCGATGCCGACACCCGGTATCCCTTGTGTTTGATGATGTCTGGTGGACCGTTCCATATACACCAGTTCGCCATCGGGTTTGAGGATACAAAATCCCATGCGGTGAATATCCTGTCATTGAGTCTTTAACATAAGTGCGTCTCCGCCCTCGCCGCTATAGTATTCCTTGAGGGCATGGGGGAGGACACCAGCAGCTCTCCGCTTTCGCCGTGATCCACATTCAGGGTCACTGGGTCCACCACAAGGCACTCCTGGCTTTTCAAAGGATATCCGATGGAGCCGGAGGACGGTTCGGTCCCGATTCTGCTGTAGGTCACATGTCTGGCTTCGGTGGAGCCGTACACCTGATAGATGGCAGGTCATACAGCTCCTGAACCGGTTCATCACCTTGCCCGGCAGCACATCCCCGTAGAATGGTAGGTGAGAGAGGGACAGGTCATACTGGTCCAGGCGGTCGTTCTCAAGAATCATCCGGTACAATGCCGGCACCCCCAGAAACCACCGGGGTCTGGTATCGCTGGATGGATTCCAGGATCGCATCTAATTCCGGGCTAAAGAAGGAGTACTACCATGTTGTTTTGTTCAGGCTGATGGCCATGAAAAACCCCAAAGCCATGATGTGAAACAGGGGATTGATGGCAATAATATGGCTACATCGTTGCCTTCTTGAGATGAGATCTCCTTGCCACATCAAAGGTCACATCATTGATGTATGAGGTGGCACCGGTATGGTTGCCCGGCACCCTTTGGGAAACTGTGGTGCCGCCGTGTACAGGATATAGGACAGGTCGGTCAATGGATCCAGGACGGGTTTGTCTGCTATTGGCGGTCCTTTTAACAGGGATTTAGCGATGTGGGATCCGGTGATCATAGTGACCCGCCCGAAGGCACCCTGCGTCCAGGATCACACCTTATGGCTCAGTTTCCACACGGGCAGCAACTGTCAGGTGGGTGACAATGGCCCGTTTGAGTTCGGTTTGACCGAAGGTTCCTGAACATACCAAATTGTGTCCATGCAGATGATGGTATCCGCCCTGAATCATTGATCATGTAGGCGATCTCATGGGAGGTGTAAATGTGGATACCGGCACCATCACGGGCCCCGGCCTTCGGATGCCCAGAAACGCGATAAGCCACTGGATACAGCTGGGAATATAGAGCAAAACCTTGTCTCCTTTGGCGATGCCATGTCTGGAGCCCGCCGGCAAACTGTTCCGTGAGATCATGAGAGGCGGCGGTAGGAGAATTTTTCTCCCAGATACACCACGGCGGTATGGTCCGGATAGGTGTCGCTCATCAGATCGAACCTGAATAGGACAGTTCTTTTTCAAGGGGAATTGTATCGACCATGGGGACTCCTTATTATGACATGCCGAAATAGGCGGATTTCACATCCGGGTTGTCCATGAGCTCGTCCCGGGTGCCTTCCATGACCGCGGCCCCGTTTTCCAGGATATAGGCATAATCCACAATGGGGAACACCGGCCGGGCGTATTGTTCGGCCACGATGATGGAGATATCGCTTTCCTCCTGGATTTTTTTGACGGCCCGGATCAATGTGGCCTGCATGAGCGGGCTCAATCCCATGAGCGGTTCATCCAGAAGCAGGATTTTGGGCTGGGCCATCAGGGCCCGGCCGATGGCTACCATCTGCTGTTCTCCGCCGCTCAAAAAACCGGCCAGACGTTTTTGCAGCCGGGTCAGGGCCGGAAACAGGGCCATCACAAACTCCAGACTGACCTTTGCCTGTGCTTTGGTGGCCAGATATCCGCCGATGCGCAGATTTTCCATGACCGAGCTTTCGCTGAACAACCTTCGCCGCTCCGGGCACAGCACGATCCCGGCCCGGGCCCGGTTGCTGGGCTTCATGTCCATGATATCCTGTCCCTGGAACATCAGCTGCCCGTAAAGGGTGATCCGCTCGCCTCCGGCCATTTTTTCTTTTTTCTGGATGTCCAGCATGATGCCGGACAAAGAATACATCAGAGTGGACTTGCCCGCGGAATTGGCCCCGAACACCCCGGTAATCCGGTTTTTTTTGCAGGTAATGCTGATGTTGTTCAAGGCCAGCATGTTTTCGTAAAACACCATCAGATCCGTGGCGTTAAGCATAGGTCATGACCTCCTCGATTTTTTCTGATCCGAAATAGGCTTCCTTGACCCGTTCGTCCGCCATCACCTCTTTTGGGGTGCCTTCCACCAGTTTTTCTCCGAAATTAAGCACCATGACCCGGTTGGCCACCTGAAACAGTTCCCGCAGCCGGTGTTCGATCATCACAATGGTGATCCCTTCATCCTGGAGCCGTTCGATCAGGGGCACCATGGAGGCGATTTCGCTCATGGAAAGCCCTGAAAAAATCTCGTCACAGATGATGATCTCCGGTTGAAGCGCCAGGCACCGGGCCAGTTCCAGCCGTTTGAGGTAGCCTGTGGGCAACGTGGAGGTGGTTTTGAACGGAATATAAGAATCTCTTTCAAACCCGATCTCTTCTAAAATATCGATGGCAATGGTCTTGCGGTCTCCCAGGTTTCCGCCGCCCCGCCAGCCTCCGGTTCTTTTGGCTCTTGGGGAAAACAGCGGAATCACCAGGTTTTTGTATGCCGGCAGGCTGTAGTAGGGCCGCATGATCTGAAAGGTCCGGGTGATCCCCATGTCCGCGATCTGGTGGGGTTTTTTCCCGGTGATCTCGTTTCCCTTGAAATAGATGCGGCCTTCGGACGGGCGGATAAATCCGGTGATGGCATTGACCGTGGTGGTTTTGCCCGATCCGTTGGGACCGATGATGCCTAAGACATCCCCTTCATGCACATCCAGGTCCACATGGGACAGGGCCGCCACCCCGCCGAAGGTCTTGGATACATTTTCCATGCGCAGCATGGGCGGTGCCTGATTTATGTTGGGTTTCATACCTGGGTCCACCTTTCAATCTGTTCATATTTGCGTTTGGCAAAGGCCATGATCCCGTCACTGCGAAACAGGATGAACGCCACCAGAATGGTGGCGTAAAACACGATGCGCAAGGTGCCGAAATCCCGCAGCAGTTCGGATACCGGTACCAGGATCAGGCACCCGATTACTGGGCCCGCCAGGGTCCCGGCCCCGCCGATCACGGTGGCGGCAATGGGCAGGATGGAAAAATCCAGGGCAAACTGGGAGATGCCCGACCACATATAGATATGGGTCAGGCAGGCCCCGGCCAGGCACCCCATGGCCGATGCAATGAAAACGGCCAGGGCTTTGTAGTGGGTGATGTTGATGCCTGACGCCCGCACGGCCTGGTCATTGTCCATGACTGCCGTGAAAATCAGGCCCATGTCCGTGTTCACCAGGCGCCGTAGCCCGAACAGGAACACCAGCAGGATTCCCACCACAAAATACTGCTCCACAAACGCGGAAGAAAAACTGTCAATGCCCAGGATCCCGTCCGTACCTCCGAACAGGTCGAACGCCTCGATAATCCGGGCCATGAACAAGGGATACATTAGGGTGACAATGGCAAAATACACACCTCTCAACGGCAGACAGGGCAGCAGAAGCAGAGTGCAGAATCCGCCGCCGGCAATGGCGGCCAAAGGTATGGTCATCCACGGCGGCAGACCGAAATACGCGTTGAAAATGCCGGCGATATATCCGCCCACACCGATGAAAAACGCCCCGCCCAGACAGACCAGGCCCACGTAATGGGCCAGAAAGTCAAAGCTGATGGCCACCATGGCATAAATGCAGACAATGGAGATGACCCGCTGCCAGTAAAGGCCGGGCATTAAGAGGGGCAGGGCCAGCAGCCCTGCGATCAGGATGAACCTCGGGGCAATCAGGTAGGCCATCTCCCGCCAGGACATCAGTGCATAAAGCCCGTCAGACCGGACCTTGATCCCCCGGTCGATGCGCTCTTTTCTTCTGTTTTCTTTGCTCATACGCGATCTTCCAATTCCTTTTGCTGGCCGAACAGGCCCGAAGGTTTCAAAATCAGGGTCAGAATAATGGCCAGAAGGGCCACCACCATCTGGAAATGCGACCCCAGGAACACCACACTCAGAATCTGGGCATACCCGATGATAAAGGCGGCAAAAAATGCGCCCATCCAGGAACCTAATCCGCCCACAATGCACACGGCAATGGACATGATCAAAACCTGGTACCCGGATTCCACCACAATGTTGCCCAAAGGCAGAATGGCGATGGCTGCCACCCCGGCCAGGATGGCGCCGAATCCCATGGCCAGCATGGCCATGAAATCGGAATCAATGCCCAGCATGAGGGCGGCCCGCTCATCCTGGGCCATGCCCTGGAGGGCCAGGCCCAGTTTGGTGAAGTGGGTGAAGAGCCACAGACCTGCCACCAGCAGGATGCCGATGATCACCATCACGATGCGGTGATAATCCACGGGCACCCCGCCGATGACCACCATGCCCTCCATGAACACGGGCAGCGTATAGGTCATGCCCCGGAAACCGCCGTACCGCAGGCCTTCCAGAATGGCCAGCCCAATGGCATAAGAGCTGATGATTTCGGAAATGCTCATGCCCCGCACCCGGATCAAAACCAGGCGGTACATGAGAATGCCCAGAATTCCGTTGATGGCAAGAGACAGCACAATGGCCACCCCATAAGGCAGGCCCAGTTTCTGAAAAAGGGTCCAGGTGACGAATCCGCAGACGATGTACAATGCCCCGTGGGCGAAATTGGGGACCCGGCTGATGCCGTACACCATGGCGAACCCCAGGCCCATCAGGGCCAGGGACACGGAGTTCACGGTCCCGTAGACAAGAATTTCCATAACACGATTTTCCCCGGTTCAAGGGTCAAAAGAAAAGTATTGCCGGTTGCAGTCTATGGATTCATCTTATTGATTCATCCAGGGGGGCAGCAGGATTTCGCCCATGGCAATGCTTTTGGGATATACCACCACGCGTTTGCCGGCCTGCCACTGGAGAATGGAGCCCACGGCCCCTTCTTTGGGATCGTTGGACGGAATCACCTGGTGGGTTTTGGGATCGAACCGGATCCGGCCGTACACGCCCATCAGATCGATTTCTTCCAGGGCCGTGACCACTTTGTCCGCATCAATGGTGCCGGCCCGTTCAATGGCATCTTTGAGGGCATATACGGCCATGTAGGAGGAGGACGCGCCCAGACCTTCAGGTTCCACGCCCCATTTTTCCGTATAGGCATTGTAGAATTTCATGGTCCAGGGCGTGGCCTCGGACGGGGCGTTGCCCGCATTGACTACGTTGCACAACGTGTATTCTCCCTTGCCGTCGGTGGCATCCCAGAATCCGGGCTGTTCCGCTGCCGCCAGGGTGGAGCCGAAAGGCAGGGCCGGAATTTTCAAGTCATACCACTGCTTGAGCAGAATCGCACTTTCCGGCATGTCCATCCAGATGTTGATGATCTGTGCGCCCGTGGATTTGGCCTTGAGCAGTCCCATGGAAAAATCCGTGGCCCCGGTGGGGTAAATCTCAGTGCCGGTGACTTCAAAGCCTTTGGATGCAGCGACTTTGCCCATGACTTCGGCGGCCCCCCGGGCATGGGACACATCCTGGGCCATAATGAATACCTTGGTCAGGCCGTATTTCTCCTTGAGATCCGCAAAATTGGCAATGATTTCGCCGATGAGATTCACGGCTTCCCCGTGGATCCGGAAAGCATATTTGAACTTGTCATAATTGGCTTCCACGGTTTTGTGATACTTGGGGGTGAGCACCCCGGAAGTGACAATGGACACCCGTTTGTGTTTGGATAAAAGGGACATGGCCGCCAACGCCGCTTCAGACCGGTTGGGGCCGCCTACGATAAAATCCGCATCCTTGTTGAGAATCAGCCGTTCCACGGCCATCAATGCCTCGCTCACCGGTACCCCGGGCTCCAGGTCCCGGGTGTCGATCACCTCAACGGCAAAGGGTTGTTTTTTGTCCCCCACGGCCACACCGCCGGCCGCATTGATTTCATCCACGGCCAGCCGGATGCCCCGCTCCGCATCCCATCCATATAAATACGCCATGGATAAAGGCGCTCCCAGCACAATGGGTTTCTGGGCCAGGACCGGACCGGAACACACAAAAACCATCAAAGACGTCAGAAAAGAAAGCCATACATAGCATCTGATACGTTTCATACCCTTTTCTCCTTATACGTGAAAGCAGCACCATGATTGGCACTGTTTTTTCTGGCGTATCCGTGCGGATAAGGTGTTTTTGTATCCGTATATTGGCAGGCGCGGGAAAATGAGCAGCAGGCAACGGTCCGGTTCAGCGGGAAAGATCGCAAGCAATGTCAATGGTTGGATGAATTTAAAGCAAAGAGTGTGCCGAAATCAAAAAATAAAATGCATAAATCAACTGAACCCCTTTCATGGCTGAAAGACTGGCAATTTGTATCAGGTAAATTCAACGGCGAAATTTAAACGATGCTGCCGGATAATGGAAAAAATTTTTATGCGAATGGAAAAAAATTTTCTATCTGTCGTTACATGGGTCGAATATTATAGCGTTTGATTTTGCTTCGTAATGTGGGAAGAGTGATTTGCAGCAGCCTTGCAGCCCGGGATTTGTTCCATCCCAGCTGGGAAAGGGTTCGGGTGATATGGTTTTTTTCCACATGCGCCAGGGTAAAGGATTCCAGGCCCTGAACCGGTTCTGATCGATACTGGTTCAAAATCCGGTCAATGTCGTCTTTGAGCAGCACATTGCCCCGGCACCCCACTAAAGCCTGAACAATGGTGTTTTCCAGCTCCCGGACATTGCCTTTCCAGGTATGCTGCCGCAGCCGTTCCATCACCCCGTCCTGAATCTTGGTCACGGTGGTGCCCAGTTCCCGGTTGATTTTGTTCAGAAAATGGGCCACCAGAAACGGGATGTCCGACAACCGTTCTTCCAGGGGCGGCAGATGGATGGTAAATACTTTGAGTCGATAATACAGGTCCTGTTTGAACAATCCCTTGTCCACCAGTTCAGACAGATCCTGGTTGCTGGCGGCAACGATGCGGCAGTTGGATTTGAGTACCCGTGTCCCGCCCACCCGGGTATATTCTTTTCGCTGGAGAAAGCCCAGCAGTTTACCCTGTATTTTAAGGGGCAGCTGGGAGATTTCATCCAGAAACAAGGTGCCGTTGCCGGCCAGTTCGATTTTTCCCCGGGCGGTCTGGTCCGCACTGGTGAAAGCGCCTTTTTCGTGCCCGAACAGCTCGCTTTCAATGATCGTGTCCACCACGGAAGAGCAGTCAAATACGATAAACGGTTCATTTTTGCAAAAAGAGTTCATGTGGATTACCCGGGCTGTGAGTTCCTTGCCCGTGCCCGTAGCTCCCTGGAGCAGCACGTTCACGTGCCGGTCACACACCAGCCCCATCATCTTGAACACATGGCGCATTTTTTCGCTTTTTCCGATGATTTTCACCGGTGCAAACGGATCATTACAAGAGGTCAGGGACGGGGTTTTCCGGTCGATTTCAATGATTCGGGCGGCCCGGTCCACGGCCTGTTCCACCTGATCGATATCCAATGGTTTGTGAATGTAGTCGAATGCCCCGGTTTTCATGGCCACAATGGTGGTTTCCATATCCTGAAACGCGGTGATCATGATAATTTTTACCGGCCGGCCGGTGTGGATCATGGTTTGGAGAATATCCAGTCCGTTGATGTCCGGCAGCCGGATGTCCAGGATGACTACCTGGGGATTTTCTTTGGTGAACTGTTCCATTCCTCTCGCACCGGTTTCGGCGGTCAGCACTTTGAGGCCTTTTTCTTCAAAAAACATGCGCAGGGTTTCAAGAATGGATTGCTCATCGTCAATGACCAGTAATTTTGTCACGGACAGCTCCATTTTCAGCGTTACAGATCGGTATAAAGCATGTGTTATGCGATTTGACGGCCAAAGTCAAGTCTGTCTCTGATTTGCTATTGGGATATTTTTCAGGGATATGGTATATTTTAAAGATGTGTTAAGAACCAAACGGTTTAAAAGCAAGACAGAAATACTAAGGAGCGACTTGAGTATTAAAAAAAAAATAGCAATTGCCGGGGCCGGCGTTCTGGTGTGCATGGCTGTTCTGATGGCCGGCCTTTACGGATACAGCCGCACGGATCATGCCCGGAATCTGGTGGTGGATCAGATCAATGCCCGGATTCCCGG
>JAGYOW010000033.1 GCA_018399285.1 Desulfotignum sp. | reverse complement strand
TTCCGGCTGTCTTTGTCTACCGCAGCCCGGATGAAAAACAGCAGATCGTTTCTTTCCTCCGGTGTGAGCCGGCCCACCATGCCCCAGTCCATGAGGCACAGGCGCTTGTCAACTGTGATCACCATATTGCCCGGATGAGGGTCTGCATGATAGAACCCGTGTTCCAGGATCTGAAGCACAGCGGACTGCATCCCGCTCACGGCAAGGGCTTTGCGTTCTTCTGCCGGCAGATCCATATGGGGCGTGATTTTGGTGCCCTTGATAAATGCCGTGACCAGGACTTTCGGGGTGTTGTATTCAGTGAACACGTCGGGGATGACAATGTCGGAGTTGGTTTCAATTTTGGATTTAGCAATCTGGATATACCGGCCTTCCCTGGAAAAATCCATCTCCTTGAGCAGGGTTCTGCGGTTGGCCGCCACAATGCCCGGAAGATCATATACCTGCATGCTTTCCATGTTGTTGTGAATTTTTTCAGCCAAAACCTCCAGAATACTCAGATCCGTTTCAACGGTTTTGACAATGCCCGGCCGCCGGACTTTCACAGCCACCACCCGGTTCAGGGTCGGGTGGATTGCCTTGTGCACCTGGGACAAAGATGCGGCTGCCAGCGGTTTGGGATCAAAGGATCGAAACAGGTTTTCCAGCGGGGTTTCAAACTCCTGCTCCAGCACCTGCTTGACCGCATCAAAAGAAATGGTCCCCACAGCATCCTGGAGTTTTGTCAGCTCCCGGATCATGGGCACGGGCAGGATATCGGGCCGCATGCTCAAGATCTGTCCCAGTTTGACAAAAGTGGGACCCAGTTCTTCGATGACCATCCGGATGCGCTGGTACACATCTGTGTCTGTATCGGTTTCAGGCGAGATGCTGTGCATCAGATGTTTCACCGGCAGGTCCAGGCGCTGAATGATGTCCCCAAATCCGAATCTGGCCATGATCATGGCCATGTCCTTTAACCGGGCCAGATGGGTGAATGTTTTGAATTCCATAAAAGGGTCTTCTTTTTGCAATGGGATTGTCAATATGGGTTGCTATTCCATGGGCACTTGATCTAAAATATTTTCAACCAATGAAAGGAGGTTGAACATGTTGTACTCAGGGCACTTTTCATTTGATGAGATCACCCCGTCCGGCATGGAACGACATGGCTATTTTACCTGCCTGGTCAAGGCCGGCACCCCGGAACTGGCACTTCAGAATTTTAAACAGCGCATCCAGATCATCAAAGAAGATATCAAAGATCCGCTTTTTAAATATATTCAGGTCGTTTATGTGGAAGATATCATCGAGATCGCGGACAGCCCGGAAGAGGCGGTCGTGACCCGGTTTCAATCTTCTGACGGGCCGTTTCCCAAATCCAGAAGCTGTTCTCTGCCCCTTTCCGATACAACGGATATCAAGGCGTATCAATGGGTGCCGGAATCCGATTTTTCAACGGATCAGAAAGAGGCAAACGGTGAATATAAGGAAGCGGTCCCGTTTCTGCGGTTTTGAATCTAGCTGTTTCGTTCATAGGTGCCCATCAGTTCGGCATGGAACAGGACATGGCCGGCCAGGGCTTTTTCCACGTCTGCTTTGGTGCTTTTTTCAGGCAGATCCAGCCGGGTATCCAGGGCAAATACCTTGAAGAAATACCGGTGCTCCCGATCCGGGGGGCAGGGGCCGAAATATCCGGTTTTTCCGTTGGTGCCGATGCCGGAGGTACCGTCGGGCTCCGTGTTTTCTTCAATGGTTCTGGTATCCGGCGGCATATTGAATACCACCCAGTGATCCCACATGCCGTCCTCCCGCAGATGTCTGGGAACATCCGGATCCTCCATGATCAGTACCAGGCTTTCGGCTTCATGGGGAACCCCGGTGATTTCCAAAGGCGGGTTCACATTGTCGCCGTCACACGTGTAAATGGACGGAATTCTTTCTCCCGGTTTGAATGCGGAACTGGTCAGTTTCATGATAACCTCCCATGGGTTTGAAAAGGGTCAACAATTTGACGATATCCGTCGTGACATTTTATTCCTTTATTCTATGCATATCCGTTTGTTTCGTCAATGGGGGATTGTTTGCTTTGGGCTGCCCCTGTTTGGCACCTGGCATAATGCCGTGGCGTGCTCGTGACCCTTATCTCCATGCTGATTTTATGGACATGGTTTGCCATCATTTGAAAGGCTGATATGAATCATATTTTTTCTTCCGTGTTTGTCGTTGATCGGCGGTACTATCCCACTGACCTGTTCGAAACCAAGCTGAATCAGGTGCAAAAGGCCGATCCCAAAGGGTATCAGCGAATCCGGAAAACCATTGACCGGTTGCTGGTCAATCCGTCCATCTCAGACGGCAAGATGACAGGGGTGTACCACGGCAGGCTCAAAAAATATGTGGGCCGCCGGGACTACCGGCTCATTTATTACTGGTGCGAACGATGTCTCAAGGAAAACAAGCGGTTGCACTGCGGCCCCATCCCCAACAACAGCGTGATCTTTTTTGACCTGTATCATAAAAAAGACAAAAAAAAGCTGAAAGAGCCGGATTAGAAGACAGGGCTATGGGTTGAGCCGCATTATCCCGGAGAGAAAAAAGACCGCAGGGTATCCACCCCGTCTTTGACGGCTTTGGCAGAGGCATCCAGCGCTGTTTTTTCCGCATCGGTCAAAGGCAGTTCCAGAATTTTTTCCACCCCGTTTTTTCCCAGCAGGGCCGGTACCCCCAGAAACATATCCTGGTACCCGTATTCTCCCCGCAGATAGGCGGACACCGGTACCACCCGCTTTTCATCCTTGATGATGGCTTCCACCATCTTGGCAACCGAAGCCCCGGGCGCATAAAACGCGGACCCCTGTTTAAGCAGGGAGACAATTTCTCCCCCGCCCGTGCGGGTGCGGTCGATCAGTTTTTCAAGATCATCCGGCGCTATCAGTTCCGTGACCGGAATGCCGTTTACCCTTGTATACCGGGGCAAGGGCACCATGGTGTCTCCATGACCCCCTAAGACCATGGCCATGACATCCCCGGGCCACACGCTGAGCTTTTCCGCGATAAAATACCGGAACCTTGTGGCATCCAGGACTCCGGCCATGCCCATGACCCGCTTGAGGGCGAATCCGGTTTCCTGGAGCGTGGCCATGGCAATGACATCCAAAGGATTGGACACCACCACCACCACGGCATTGGGGGCGTATTCGGCAATGGCCTGGGCCGCTTTTTTGGCGATATCCACATTGATTTTCATCAAATCCATGCGGTCCATGCCCGGTTTCCGGGGAATCCCGGCGGTGAGGATCACCACGTCTGAATCTTTGATGTCTTGATAATCATTGGTGCCCAGGATGTGTACCTGGTAATTTCTCATGGGCGCGGCATGAAGATAGTCCAGTGCCTTGGCCTGGGGAAGTCCTTTTACCACATCCACCATCACGATGTCAGCCAGGTTTTTTTCCGCAATATAATACACGGCTGTGGCGCCCACGTTTCCGGCGCCGATAATGGATACTTTAGGCATGGGTGTCCTCCTTGATGGTCGCTTGTATGGCCCGGGCCCCGATTTTCAGGGTCTCGATCTGGTTGTTGTCCAGACAGGGTTCCAGTATTCTGGATGCACCCAAGCGGTTGATTACGCAGGGCATAGATAACGCGGCATCTGTAATGCCGAACTGGCCGGACAGCATCCGGGACACGGACAAAACCCGGCCCGTGTCATGGCAGATGGCCTCGGCCAGGTCTGCGGCCACGGCCGACGGCCCGTAATAGGCGCTGGCCCGGCCGGCCAGTTCCACGATCAGGCTGCCGGCCTGACGGGTCTGCTCAAAGAGTGTTTCAATGGTTTGTCCGGACAGAAAATGCGCGACCGGTACGCCGGACACGCAACAATAGTCCTGCAGGATGATCATGTCATCGCTGTGTCTTCCCACCACCTGGGCCGCGACATTTTCCATGGAAACGCCCAGCTCGTCTGCAATGAGAAACCGCAGCCGGGTGGCATCCAGAATGCCTCCCATGCCCATGATCTGTTCCGGGGGCAGTAATGAATGCCGGGCAAACAGCGTGGTGAGCAGGTCCACGGGTTCCGTGACAATGATGACCCGGGTGTCCGGCCGGGTGATTTTTTTGGCATAGTCGATGATGATGTCTTTGTTGGCCTGAAACAGGGCATCTCTATCCATACCGGGTTTGCGTACGGCTCCGGCCGTGATGATGACGATATCCGCATCCAGTACATCCTGAGGATCACTTGTCCCTGAAATGACCGTGCGGTATCCCCGGATAGGGGCGGCTTCCATCATGTCCAGGGCTTTTCCCTGTGCCAGACCGTCCTGCGTGTCGAAAAGGGTGACATGGTCCACCCCCTTTTCCGCCAGGAAAAAAGCGGTGTTGGCCCCGACGTTGCCGCTGCCGATGATTCCGATCATGAAAACCTCCTTGTCAATGTTATGGTTGATGTGATTAACGTAAGCTGATATCCTCATCATTGTCAATCCCAATAATATCTTTGGCACAACTCGTGCATTGATGGTGAATAATAGGTTTAATGCAATTTGCAGGCCTGAATTGAATGTAATTTAAATGAAGGAGTGCCCATGAAACGCATATTGATCACCGGGGCCTCAGGGTTTGTCGGCAAGCATCTGGTCCGGCATTTTCTGGATTTTGACTGGCATGTGACCGGGCTGGGGACTTCCGGTTCGCATCCTGACTTCCAGGCATCTGACAGTTTTGAGTGGGTATCAGCCGACACCACCCGGCCCGGCCCCTGGCAGGACCATGTGGCGGATGCAGATGTCATCATTAATCTGGCAGGTCGTAATATTTTCAAGCGCTGGACAAAAACTTACAAACAGGCCATTTATGATTCCCGGATCCATACCACCCGCCATCTGGTGGAAGCCATGGTGCCTGACAAACCGGTTGATTTTTTAAGTACTTCTGCCGCGGGTATTTATGGAGATGCCGGAGAACGGGAACTTGCCGAAGATGCGCCCCTGGGCAGCGATTTTCTGGCCGGGGTGTGTAAAGACTGGGAAGCTGCCGCGCTTGCTGCGGAAGAAAAGACCGAAGCCCGGGTGCGGATCATGCGGTTCGGTGTGGTGCTGGGCGATGGCGGCGCCTTGTCCGTGATGTCACCGGCATTCAAATGGTTTGCCGGCGGGCCGTTGGGAAACGGATACCAGTGGTTTCCATGGATTCATGTGGATGATCTGGTCAAGGCCATGCGTTTTTTGATCCAGACGCCGGATTCCCGGGGAATCTATAATATGGTGGGGCCCAAACCCGTGCGGCAGCGGGAGTTTGCCAAAGCCCTGGGGCAGGTCCTGCGTCGTCCTGCCGTGATGCCTGCGCCTGGATTTATGGTGAAACTGGTCATGGGTGAGTTGGGGGCCTCGCTGCTCAACAGCCAGAAAGTCGTGCCCAGAGCTTTGATGGACAAAGCGTTTACCTTTTCCTATCCGGATGTGGAATCAGCCCTGGCCGTCATATTCGGCAATCCGGCCCCAGTGTGAGAAAATCCGGCTCCGGGTTAAAAGGTGTTTGCCTTGACCCTGAAATTTGATATAAGAATCCATTACAGTGAAAGCCAGACAGACAACAATGCAGATCAATCCAATCAGGAGGAACAACACCCATGAATTTCGGATCCATTGAAGAGATATTGACATTTGCCATTGACAAAGAAAATGAAGCCGTCGCATTTTACCGGGACCAGGCCGCAAAAGCCACCAAAGCCTCTCTCAAGGAGATTTTTGAAAGCTTTGCCAAAGAAGAGGAAAAACATGCAGCCCTGTTGTCCGATATTTCAGGCAACAAGGAAAAAATCGAATCCTATGAGTTTAAAAAGATTCCGGATTTGAAAATCAGTGATTACATGGTGGAAAAAGGCTATGAACAAGGCATGCCCATGCCGGAAATTCTCAAAGTTGCCATGAAACGGGAGGAAAAGGCGGTCAAACTGTACCAGACCCTGGCGGATCAGACAGATAATGCTGATGCCAAAAAATTGTTTTTGATGCTGGTTCAGGAAGAGTCCAAGCATAAACTGGGACTGGAATCCATGTATGATGATTACCTGGCGGAACAGGACAATTAAATAAAATGCGCAGGATGGCATGGATTTAACCTGCCTTTTCAGGCCGTCTTCCATGGCGGTGATCGGTGTGTCCACCACCCATGACCACCATCCCGCCAATGTGATTTACAACAAAAACCATCTGCGGTATCCCGTGCAGACCTTTGCCGTGAATCCAAAGGGCGGCCGATTGAACCGGGAGCCGGTGTACGGGTCTGTGGGTCAGATAGACACCCCTGTGGACCTGGCCGTGATCGCCGTGCGCTCCCGGTTTGTGCCGGATGTGGTGGCCCAGTGCATTGAAAAAGGGGTCAAAGGCGCGGTGATCATTTCAGGCGGGTTTGCTGAAACCGGCGATAAAGATCTGCAAAAAGAGGTGACGGATCTGGCGGCACAGGCTGATTTCCCGTTTGTGGGACCCAACTGTCTGGGGATTTATTCGCCCGACGCTGTGGATACGTTTTTTCTGCCGGGGGAACGCATTATTCATCCCAAAAAAGGAAATATCGGATTTGTGTCCCAGAGCGGCGGGGTCCTGGTGGATCAGATGGTGAAATTCGCGGGCCAGGGGATCGGTGTGTCCGCTGCCGTGAGTATCGGAAACAAAGCCTGTATCCGGGAAACCCATATGATCGACTGGTTTGAGCAGGATTTGGGAACCCGGGTCATTGCGTTTTATATTGAGGGGTTTGAATGCCGGGAAGGCCGGGAATTCATCAAACGGGCCCACACCTGCACCAAACCCATTGTGGTGCTCAAGGCCGGGAAGACGGCCCGGGGGATTGCGGCGGCATCCAGCCATACGGCATCCGTGGCAGGGGATTACCGGGTGTTTTCAGAAATCATGGCACAACATTGTGTGGCCGAAGCAGATACGGAATATGAACTGACCTCGTTCTGCGAGGCATTGAGCTGTTATCCCAAAGGCAGTTCCGGGCACATCGGCATTGTGTCCTTGTCCGGCGGACACGGGGTGGTGGCGGCGGATGCCTGCGGACATCATGGGTTGGATATTCCTGAGATTGCCGAACAAACCGCAGATGCCATCCACTCCCGGCTGTCGCCGGAAATCCAGGCCATTGCTTCATTGAAAAATCCTCTGGATCTGACCGGGTCGTGCGTGGATGACGATATCCTGACCGCGGTGCGGCATCTGTCCCGGGACCCGCATATCGACTGTATCCTGGCCCTGCTGCTGCCTTATTCTCCGGGGATTTCCGCGGACATCGGGGCCAAATTGAGTCAGGTGGCCAGAAATGAGGGCAAGCCGCTGATCGCCTATGTGCCCAAAGAGGACAAATACAAGATCATCATTGAAGGATTTGAGCTGAACCGGATTCCCGTGGCCTCATCCGTGGAAGGGGCGGTGCTCATGGCCAAAGCATTGAAAAGGTGTCATCCATGCTGACCCCCCGCATCACACAGATCCTTGCATCCGCCCGTTCGGCCGGCTGGGTCCTGGAGCCGCTCGCCAAAGAAATTCTGGCAGACCGGAAACTGGCGGTTCCCAACAGTGTGCTGACCGATTCAAAAGAGACAGCCACAAAATTTCTGGCTGAGTGTGCCGGCCCGGTGGTGCTCAAGGCGGTTTCCCCGTTGATTGTGCATAAAACCGAACACCGGGCCGTGGTGACCCATGTTCAGGATCCGGATACACTGGCCTCTCAAATGGCCCGGTTGTTATCCCTCAAGGGATGTGACCAGGTCCTGGTGGAGGAAATGGTCTCGGGCATCGAAGTGCTGGTGGGTGCGAAAAACGATCTTCAGTTCGGGCCGGTGGTGGTGCTGGGGCTGGGGGGCACCAGTGTGGAAATATACAATGACACGGCCATCCGCCTGGCACCGGTGACCCCGTCGGATGTGACCTCCATGGTCAAGGCCCTGAAAGCCGGACCGATTCTGGAAGGGTTCCGGGGGAAACCCGGTGTAAACATGGCGGCCCTGACCCGGATGCTGGTGGATTTTTCCCATCTGGTCATGGACCTGGAACCTTTTTTTGAATCCATTGATCTGAATCCGGTGATGTGTGATTCAGATCGCTGCGTGGTGGCGGATGCCCGAATCATACTGCTGCCGGAAAGATAACGTGTGACATGACTTCCTCTTCTGATACGTCCCTCCGGGAATTGCGGCTCATTTCCTGGAATGTCAACGGGCTCCGGGCTGTGCTGAAAAAAGATTTTTTCAAGTCTGTGAACCGGCTGAATCCGGATATTCTCATGCTCCAGGAAACCAAACTCCAGAAAGACCAGCGTACCCCGGAAATGATCGATTTTTCACCCTATGAATCCTTCTGGGCCTATGCCACTGTGAAAAAAGGGTACAGCGGAGTGGCAGCATTTTCAAAAGTGACGCCCGATCAGGTGATCACAAGGTTTGGCCGGCCGGAGTATGATGACGAAGGCCGGGTGATCCAGATGGATTTTGATCGCTTCACCCTGTTCAATGTCTATTTTCCCAACGGGCAGATGAGCGACGAACGCCTCCGGTACAAGCTGGATTTTTATGACTGGCTTCTCAATTATACCCAGACACTGCGGGATGCGGGCAAAGGGGTGATCATCACCGGCGATTTCAACACAGCCCACAATGAGATCGACCTGAAAAATCCCGGCCCCAATTCAAACCGGTCCGGATTTCTGCGCATGGAACGGGATGTGCTGGACCGCATGATCGATGCCGGGTATGTGGATACGTTCCGCCATTTTTATCCGGAAGAAGTGAAATACTCGTGGTGGTCCTACCGGTTCAACGCCCGGAAAAACAATGCCGGGTGGCGCATCGATTATTTTTTTGTCACCCGGGATCTGCTGGACAACGGGGTGGTCAAAGATGCGTTTATCGACAATGACATTTTCGGATCCGACCATTGCCCTGTGGGGTTGATCATCACGGTGTGAGTCCGGTCAGGCCCGGGCAATGCCGGCCTTTGCCCGGTCAAGGGGTCATCAACCGGCAGATCTGCCGGCCGAACTCGGAACAGGAAACTTCTGTGGCTCCGGGGATCTGCCGGGCCAGATCATATGTGACCTGTTTGGCGGCAATGGCCTGCTGCAGCGCATCGCGAACCAGTTTTGCCGCCTTGTGCCATTCCATGTGATCCAGCATCATGGCCCCGGACAGAATCAATGATCCGGGATTGACCTTGTCTTTGCCCGCATATTTGGGGGCCGTGCCGTGGGTGGCTTCAAACACGGCACAGTCCGTGCCGATATTGGCCCCCGGCGCCAGCCCCAGCCCGCCCACCATGGCGGCCAGAAGATCGGAAATATAATCCCCGTTCAGATTGGGTGCGGCAATCACATCATAATCTTCGGGCCGCAGCAGGACCTGCTGGAACATGTTGTCCGCGATCCGGTCCTTGAGCACGATGCTGCCTTTGGGTTGTTTGCCGTTGAATTCCTTCCACAGCCGGTCTTCCAGGATCACATGATCGGCAAATTCCGTTGTTCCCACCTCCAGGCCCCAGTTCAGAAAAGCGCCTTCCGTGAATTTCATGATATTGCCCTTGTGCATCAAGGTCACGCTTTTGCGCTGGTGATCAACGGCAAATTGAATCGCTTTGCGGACCAGGCGCTGTGTGTTGTCCCGGCTGATGGGTTTGATACCGATGCCCGTGGTGTCCCGGGCCAGGGATTTGCCGGTTTTTTTTCGGATCATATCAATGATTTCTTTGGCCTCGTCACTACCGGATGGCCATTCGATCCCTGCATACAGATCTTCGGTATTTTCCCTGAAAATCACCATGTCAATGGCCGCCGGACGACTGCACGGAGAAGGAACGCCCCGGATATATCTGGCTGGACGGATGCAGGCGAACAGATCCAGCTCCTGGCGGATGGCCACGTTCAGGGACCGCATGCCTTTGCCCACCGGTGTGGTCATGGGTCCTTTAATGGCCACCCGCAATGATCGGATCCGGTCCAGGGTGGACAAAGGCAGCCATTCACCGGACTGTTTAAAAGAGATCTCTCCGGCGGGCAGTTCTTCAAAAGTGATCTGCCGGTTGCCGTTGTAAGCGATGTCTACAGCGGTTTCCAGTACCGGCCGGGTGGCATTCCAGATATCCGGACCCGTGCCGTCCCCGGGGATACAGCCGATAATGGGATGATCCGGTACATGAAGCGTGCCGTCCGGGTTCAAAGCGATGGAATCAGGCATGATGGGTATCCTTTGGTTTTGGGGTGACCTTGATAAAATGCCGGTTTACAGAGATCAATCCTTGAAAACCAGTTTGCCGCCGATATGGCCGGCAATTCCGGCCGATGCCAGCATGATCAGGTTTATCAGAATAAATATCCAGGCCAGAGACGTTGACAGCACGGCCGGATTCACAAGGAACCAGATCAGAGAGATCAGACAGGAGGCACAGGTCAGGGTGGCGGACAGAATTTTAATTCTGAAAAGCAGGGTATCTGCCTGGTTGTATTTTCGCTGCCATTCCAGCACGCCCGTGTAAACGACCAGGGGCAGGGCCAGCACCACAAACACCAGATTGACGGCTGCGGCTTTGGCCGGCAGGGTGGCATCGAACAGCCAGGCGATAACGAAAAGAACAGCGGCAATGGGCAGAATTCCATTGGGTGTATGCACCAGGATGGGGTGGGCATGATGCCGGATCATCAGATCGGTGATCTTCTGATATAAGGATTGAGGTGCCGGGGTCTCGGTCTTTTCAGGTTCAGAAACTGCGGCGTCAACTGTTTCAGGTTTTGATTCATCAGGTTCATCAGAGGGTTGTATTTCCACAAATTTGCTTTTGTCAGCCCCGCATACCGGGCATTTTTCCGGGGGGAATTCTCCGTTGTGGACATAGTTGCAAACCGTACATTTCCAGGCTTTCATCTCAGTTCCTTCATTTGTGTGTTATGTGATGCTGTGGATCTCTGTCCGTTGATTTTGTTTCGGGTCTGATTATTTCCGTTCCTCGATACCAACGAACCGGCATTCATCCGGGCCGCAGTAATCCCCGACATAGGTGGCGCCGGGACGGTACAGGGTGGGTTTGGGAGCTGCTTTGGCAAACTGTTCTTCAATGACATGGGCACACCAGCCGCTGACACGGGACAGGGCAAAAACGGGAGTGAACAGGTCCATGGGAATTCCCATGGCGTAAAACAGGGATGCGGAATAAAAATCCACATTGCTGAAAATATCCCGGTCTTTTCTTTTTTTAAAGGCTTGCTTTCCCTTGATCTCCAGCTCTTTGGTCAGTTCATACCACCGGGTGTCGCCGATGATTTCTCCCATGCGCTGACTCATGGGGGCCAGAATCAAGGCCCTGGGGTCATCGGTCTGGTACACGGCATGGCCCAGCCCCATGATCAGGCCCCCGGAATCCAGAATATTATCGATGTAGGCATTGATATTTTCCGGGGTTCCGATCTCCTTGAGCATCTCCATGACCCGTACATTGGCACCCCCGTGCAGCGGGCCGGACAGGCTGCCGATGGCGGCCGCAACCGCCGCATAGATATGGGCTTTGGTTGACGCCACCTGCCGGGCGGTAAATGTGGAGGCGTTAAAGGAATGTTCCGCATGGAGCACCAGGCCGGCGTCAAAAAATGCGGCGGCCTCCGGATCCGGGGACTCTCCTGTGAGCATGTACAAAAAATTGGCGGCATGGCCCAGGGAGGTGTCCGGAGCCACCGGGGTTCGGCCGTTGCGGATCCTGTCCCAGGCTGCAATCAGGGTGGACAATCCGGAAATCAGGTATTCAGCACTGTTCTGGGCATCTGCCGGTGTTAGTTTGCCTGCATTTTCATCGGCCTGGATCAGCAGGGGGGTGGTGGCCTGGAGCATGTCCATGGGAGTCATGGACCGGGGCAGGGTCTTTAACAATGTCACAATGCTTTCCGGTATGGGCCGTTTCTGTTTCAGGCTGTTGTCAAATGCTGCCAGGGCCTGTTCGTCCGGCAGACGCTCGTGCAGCAGAAGATAGCAGACTTCTTCGAACGTGGCGTTTTCCGCCAGATCTTCAATGCGATAACCGCGGTATATCAGTTTGCCTTCCCTGCCTTTGACATCGCAGATTTTTGAACTGGCAACATCCACGCCTCTGAGCCCGGTGTTTATGACCGGGGTGCATTCGTCGTTCATGGATCACTCCTTGAAAAAGGTTAAAAAATTTTTTCAGGGGGCCGCCGTTCCGGGACATATTCCACCAGGGCCTGGTTGTTATGGACGGCTTTTGATACATACAGCCTGCAATAACAGGCCCCGAATTCTTCCAGATCCGGTTCCCGGTGGACGCAGGGGCAGATGATGTCCTTGTCTTTTCCCGGTCTGAGCAGGCCAGCCGGCAGGGGCAGGCCATGTAGCCGTAAAGGGGTCCTGTTTACATAACGATTTCCAGCAGTCTGAATCAGGTCTTTGTCTTTGTTGAAATAAATGCCTTTGGCTTCCTGTGATTTTTTCAGTGCCTGATAAAGCTGTCTCATTCATTCCAGAACCCAATGCCGCTTTGATTTCTTTTTCGGTAAAATCTGACGAGCAGACGTCTGACTGCCAGTGGAGTGAACCACCAACGCCAGCCAAAGCCGTTCAACCGTGCGGTAAAATGCGGTTAAATGGGAATATTTTTTTCGCCTTCCGATCGTCCACTTCCCGATAGTCATACGCCACGTTGCAGCTATTCAGCAATGCTTCTCGCTGATTTGCAATGACTGCATGTGCTCAATGTAGAGCATGGGTTTCTTTTCTGCGTTCATTGACAGCTCCTTTTACCGGCCTTGACCCGGTGGTCTGTTTAAGGTAAGATATGCCAGCGTATGTACATCCCAGGATACGGACAGTACAAATTAATATTCTACTGTGACACAGGTGTAATTTGCATTTTGTGCTTTAGTTTGCAAGCACCAATTTCACAAGTGATGCCGCTGATGTATAATAAATGGTGTCATCTTTGTTGGAAAAACTGCTTTTAAAAGCAGTTTGGTAGTGGTACAAATAAACGAACAAATCATTACGATAAAACAGGAATATAAAAAGACCTGAATTCAAAAGAGACACAATCAACTTCAGGATGACACATATCACAGATACAGATTGACCCGGACAGAGTATCACCGGCGGATTTCCTGGTCCGTCTGCCGTCTGGTCCGGGAACCTGCAGGACGTTCGACTTTCAGCGGCCCGGTGATAACCAGGAAACAGGATATGGATTCAATTGCCACTGGTGTGATTTTTGCAGATGATAAAAAGCGAAAAATGGCATTAGACAAAAACACGCGATAGATCAAGGAGGCAGCATGGGAACAGTATTGATTGTTTACGCCACCCGGTCCGAAGAAACCAAGGCCATTGCCGATATTATCGGTGAAGGGATCCGGATATCCGGGCACAGTGCACAAGTCAAACGGGTGAATGAGATCAAAAGTGAAGACGATCTGAAAGGATATGACGCATATATTTTCGGGTCTCCCACCTACCATGGTGAAATGATCACTCCCCTGAAACAGTTGTTGTTTCAGGCGGAGCGGGCGGAGTTGGCCGGAAAACCCGGCGGCGCGTTCGGTGCTTACGGCTGGAGCGGTGAGGCGGCCGGCCGGATTTTTGATACCATGGCCCATATTTTCAAGATGAACATGGTATCTGAAGGCCCGCTGATGCTCAAAGCCGCCTGGGTGGGCGGCGGTATCAAGGCAGCCCAGGAATATGGCAAAAATGTGGCTGCCATGATTTCTGAAACCGCATAAACCCGGGGAGAAAATCATATCATGAACACGCAGAATTCGATTATTGTCCCCTGTTTGTCCTGCGGGGCCAGAAACCGGATACCGACAGCCCGGAGGAATGACCACCCCCGGTGCGGTAAATGCGGAACACCGCTGTCTTTGAACGCACCGGACAAACCCGTGACTGTGTCGGATGTCTTATTTCAAAAAGAGGTGATGCAGTCGCCTTTGCCGGTCCTGGTGGATTGCTGGGCCCCCTGGTGCGGGCCGTGCCGGGCTGTGGGACCTGTCATGGATGCATTGGCAAAAAAATATCAAGGCAGGTTGAAGGTGGCCAAATTGAATCTGGATGAAAATCCAGCCACAGGGTCCCGGTTTGCCATCGCCTCTGTACCTACACTTTTGCTGGTGAAAAAAGGAAAGCTGGTGAACACGCTGGTGGGCGCTCTGCCCCAGACCCAGATCGAGGCGGCCATCCTTCAGATGCTCTGATCAAGAACGCTGTTGCGATCTGCTGTTTCAAAATCGATCTGGCAGAATCATTGCGATATATACCGGGCCGGTGAGGGACAAAAAAGAGATTTTAACTGGAAATGACCGGTGTGATGTCTTATGTTAATAAAAATGTCATAACAGGCTGATGCGATATATGAATCAGCATCATTCATAAATCCAACCACTAAACAGTTAAAGGAGTTTAAAAACATGGCAGAAAAAATGGGTATTTACAAATGTGAAAAATGCGGCAACATCGTACAGGTCCTTCATGGAGAAAAACCGCCGGTCACCTGCTGCGGCAAACCCATGGAACGGCTGGTGGAAAACACAGTGGATGCGGCCGTGGAAAAACATGTGCCTGTGGTGGAAAAAATTGAAGGCGGATACAAGGTCAAGGTCGGCAGCACAGCCCATCCCATGACCAGTGAGCACTATATCCAGTGGATCGAGCTGACCTGCGAGGATGACAGTTTTGTTCAGCGCAAAATGCTGACCCCGGACAATGCTCCGGAAGCGGTTTTCAAAACCGATGCCGACAAAGTGGTGGCCAGAGAATACTGCAACCTGCACGGCCTGTGGAAAGCCTGATTTGTATTTTGTGACACCATAAAAAAGCCCCGGATGAATCGTTTCCGATCATCCGGGGCTTTTTTTATTCAATGCATCACCAAAGTTTTCTGCTAACCGTTTAATTTTTCCTTTAATTTTTTTGCCAGGGTGGCGCCTAACTCAAAACAGCGGTTCAGGTCGTCTTCATCCGGTACATACAGCACCTTGACGCCGGGGTCCGCCATTTCCCATTTCATTTCCTCGAACTCTTTGTTGATTATTTTGACCGCTTCTCCGCTCCAGCCATAAGAACCAAAGGCGGCGGCTATTTTGTTCTGGGGACGCAGTCCCTTGATATAGGTTAATACATCAGCGATCACGGGAAAAATACCGTTGTTCAGGGTCGGTGACCCCACAGCCACGGCCCCGGCATCCAGAATTTCAGTCATGATGTCGGACCGGTGACATTTCCGGGTGTTCATGAGCCGGACACCCACGTGTTCCGATTCAATCCCGCTGGTCACGGCCCGGGCCATTTTTGTGGTGCTTTCCCACATGGAATCGAAGATGACCAGTGCTTTGTTGACCGGTTCCTGCCGGGACCATCGGTCATAGGCCGTGATGATCCGGGACGGATCTTTTCGCCAGATGACGCCGTGATCCGGGCAGATCATGCGGATGTCCAGGTTCATTTTGGCCACATCCGCCAGCAGGGCCTGGACCCGGGGAGAGAAGTGCAGCAGAATATTGGCGTAATATTTGCGTGCATGGGGCATGATTTCATCCCCGATGTCATCATCGAAAAACTGGTCTCCGGCATAATGCTGTCCAAACGCATCACTGGAAAACAATATTTTTTCATCCGGCAGATACGTGAACATGGAATCGGGCCAGTGGAGCATCCGTGTTTCCAGAAACGAAAAGGTCCGGTTCCCCAGAGTCACGGTGTCTCCGGACCCCACCACTTTAAAATTGTAGTCCCGGTTAAAGTGATTTTTCAGGTTCTGGGCCCCCATCTTGGAGCAGTACAACGGCTTGTCTTCACCGATTTTATGCATGATTCCGGGAATGGATCCGGAATGATCCATTTCCGTGTGGTTGCTGATCACAGCATCGATTTTTTTAGGGTCCATGATCCGGCTGATATTGGCCAGCAGCTCATCTTTGAAATGGGATTTCACTGTATCGATGAGTATGTTCTGTTCTCCGGTGACCAGAAATGCATTATATGACGTGCCTTCACGAATCTCATATCCATGAAAATCCCGGATGTCCCAGTCCCGGCATCCTACTGAATAAATGCCATTTGCCAGTTCTATGGGTGTGAACATAATGCCTCCGTTTAATCCATTTTTTCAAAATATTCCTGTTCCGCTCCGCACAACGGGCATACCCAGGATTCGGGCAGATCTTCCCAGGCCGTGCCCGGATCGATTCCATTGTCCATATCTCCTTCTGCAGGATCGTACACATAACCGCAGGGGCATTCATATTTATCCATTGTTTCCTCCGTTTGTCAGTGGTTGTCTGGTTAAGTTACAGGGGTCAGCCGACCGGGCCGGTGCCGCTTTCATGGGCGGTTGAATCCTGTGTGAATCATCAATCAAAGTATCAAGCAATTTGTGTGCCATGGCTGACATGCAAATTATGATAAAAAAGGTTTTCACTTTAAAGACTATTATTATAATATGACCTGGTTAAAAGCAATCACTCATTTGGGAAAGAATGGTCCATGAAGGTGTTTTCCAGACAATCACACATCCCGGTTCCGGTGGCCCGCCTGTTTGCCTGGCATGCCAGAGACGGTGCCATCCAGCGCCTGACCCCGCCCTGGGCGCCGTTGACACTCAAATGGCGGCAGGGCAACGGCATTGACAAAGGGGTGCGTGTGGGCTTTGACATGCGGGTGCTGGGAATTCCCATGACATGGGAAGCCGAGCACATCGATTATTATGAGAACCGGATGTTCAAAGACCGGCAGATCAAAGGGCCGTTTGCCCGCTGGGAGCATACGCATCTGTTTGCGCCAGACAGGGGCCAGGGGTCTGTCATGACGGATCAGGTGGCATATGAGCTGCCCGGGGGATGGTTGAGCGCGCCGTTTGACCGTCATGTGCAAAAAGAACTGGCCCGGATGTTTGATTACCGGCACCGGGTGCTGGCCCATGATCTGATCCATTACGCGGATCAGTGCCGGCCCATGCGGATTCTGATATCCGGCGCATCCGGCAGTATCGGCAGCGCGCTGGTGCCTTTTTTACGTACCTGCGGTCACAAGGTGATTTGCCTGGTCCGGCATAACGGCCCTCTGGCTGAAGATGACGTGTTCTGGGATCCGTATAACGATATCCTGGACATGGCATCCATCGGTCGGGTGGATGCAGTGATCAACCTGAACGGCAAGGATATTTCCCGGGGAAAATGGACGGACGGGCAGAAACAGGCCATCATGGATTCCCGGATACAGCCCACCCGGTTGCTGGTAAAAAAGATGCTGGAGATGGATCAGCGGCCTGAAGTCTTTGTTTCCGCGTCGGCCATCGGGTTTTATGGAGAAGGAGCTGATGCCGTGTTCACGGAAACAGATCCTGGGGGGGATTCTTTTATTTCCCGGGTGTGCAAAGAGTGGGAACAGGCCTCGTGGCCGGCACAGGCGGCCGGTATCCGGACGGTTCAGCTGCGTATCGGTGTGGTGCTCACCCCGGCCGGCGGGGCCCTGGCCCGGATGCTGCCGGCATTTGCCGCCGGGTGCGGGGCAAAACTTGGGAAAGGCCGTCAGTATATGAGCTGGATTTCCATGGATGACACCCTGGGGAGCATTTTTCATATTCTGAAAAACAGAGACATCCAGGGACCCGTGAATCTGACGGCGCCGAACCCTGTGACCAACCAAAAGTTCACCCGGACACTGGCCCGGGTGTTGTCCCGGCCGGCAGTGTTCAGTATTCCCGGATGGCTGGCCGCACGCCTGTGGGGCGAGATGGGAAAAGAAACCCTGTTGACCAGTGCCCGGGTGATGCCTGAAAAACTGATGAAAACCCGATTTGCATTTCAGTATCCTGACCTGGAACCGGCCCTTGGACATCTGCTGGGCCGAATCGATTCATGACTTTGATAATAAACGGATTGTGGTATGTCTTTACATCTTAAATTGCTGTTCTCGTTTCTGATGATCGTTGCACTGGTGTTCGGATTTGTGCATATTTATTTTCCTTTGCAGGATTACAGTTTTGAGCGGTTGCATATTTTTCTGTTCAACCTGTGCACAGGCGGTTCGATTCTGCTGTATTACACACAAGGGTTTAAACAGGTGTCCGGCACGGTAAAGCTGTTTTTTGCCGGATCGTTGATTTACGCATTTTCCGCGTTTTTCAACTGGTATGCCATCACCCTGGCGGTATCCGTGCCGCTTTGTTTTCTGGTGGAAAAAATCCGGATTCAGACCTTTTCCTGGATTCCGTCTGATTTTTTTCAAACACAGGTGCCTGTGGCCAAAAAGTTTCACCAGTCCGCTTTATTATGCCTGTCCACAGGGATCGCCATCGCCGCCCTGGTGATTTTAAACAATGAATACTTTCACTGGGTATATATGGAAAAACTGGTGCTGAACACGTTTTTTCTGGGGTTTTCATTTCCTTTGTCATTGATCACGCTGTCTCTGGTGTTTTCCATGCTCACGCAGATTGAAGGGTCGGGTTTTAAAGTGTTTATGGAACTGTGTTTCTGGACCATTACCCTGGGCGTGATTATTTTTTTCATCTTTATTCTGCTGGAGCGGTTCATTCCCCAGATTTTTGTGACCTTTGCCCTGTTTGCCGCCGTGGTGGTGGTGTTTTATCTGTATTACACCTTTGCCAGGTCCATGCAGCAGAAACTGTTTCTGACATCGGGCATCGGTTTTCTGATCGTGACCGCCGTCACGGGCATTGCCTATATTTTTTTCAGATGTCGGATGGCTATGATCCCTCAGAAAACCAGGTGGCTGCTGCATCTGCATGTGTTTGCCTCCCTGTATGGGTGGAATCTGTGCGGCCTGGCCGTGATCTGCCGGTCTGCTGATTTTCCCATTCAGCTGCATTCCCCACCGTGATTTTCATTCACTGGCTGACCGCGATTGTGCTGGCACCCATGGGGGTGTTTTACGGCGGGTTTGCCATTCTGGCCACATCGCAGGCGCTTTACGCTGGTTCGTTTTTCAGCGGCAATCATACCAAAAGGTGGCTTTGTGAGCAGCACCCGGGACAATGTTCGGCGGTTTTTCGAGCAGTTCAAATCCAATGCAAAAGTATTGGTGATCATCAATGCGGATCCGGATGCCATTGGTTCGGCCATGGCAGTCAAGCGCCTGTTGTGGCGCAGGGTGTCTGAAGTGGCCATCGCCCATTTCAACCGCATCAGCCGGCCGGATAACCTGGCATTGATTCAGCTCACCGACGTCGGGCTCAGGAACCCGGCAGAAGTGGACAAAGCCCAGTTCGATCATTTTGTGATCGTGGATTCCCAGCCGGAT
Organism: Desulfotignum sp.; assembly: GCA_018399285.1. Lineage (GTDB taxonomy): Bacteria > Desulfobacterota > Desulfobacteria > Desulfobacterales > Desulfobacteraceae > Desulfotignum. Next base: position 16,426 of record JAGYOW010000033.1, on the reverse strand, counting down.
CACAATGAGGCGTTTGCCGGCATCACCTATACCGCCATCATCGACATCATCATCCTTGACCCGGGTCGAAGCCGCCTACACAGATATCCGCCCCGGATACGGCACCTGCTCCACCCTGTTGACCGAATACCTGGAAATCCTGGAAAATCAAGCCATCCGCCAAGCTGGCAGCGGCCCTGATGATGGGCATTAAAACCGATACGGCGGACTTTACCCGCCAGGCCACGCCCAAGGACATCCGGGCGTTTCAATACCTGTATAAATTTGCGGACAACAATATTGTCACCAAGGTGGAGCGGGCGTTTTATACGATGAGGACCTGATTTTAGGCACTGCCATCAGAAAACGGCGGGTGGTCAACAACCGGCTCCTTTTTCATGCCGGCAACATTTCCAAACCGGATGAACTGGTCATGGTGGCGGATTTTTTCCTGACCATTGCCGGGATCAACTGGTCCATTGTTTCCGGGGTGGTGGACCGAAAACTGATTGTTATTCTCAGAAACGATGGCCTGCGAAAAGGGCGGGCAATACAGCCAAAGAAGCCTTTTTCAACATATGGTTCCGCAGGCGGTCACAAAACCATGGCCCGGGCGGAACTGTCCCTCCACCTGATCCGGAAAAGGATACCGGCACTAAGCCGCCCGGAAATTTCTGGCCGGCTGGGTCATGGACCGGATTGAAAAACCGCGGGAAAAAAAAAATCGAATAAGTCCGTCAATCTGAGAATCTTTTCGCCCCAGCCCGTCCCGCGGGCATCCATACTTGATCGGCCAGGCCGGACCGGGTATCTCATTTCATGAATTTCTATAAACATCGGTTACACAATACCTCTTAAAATAAAGCAAAAATACATATTTTCACCCATTGTCTTTGGGTCACGTCTGTTTCATGATGAAATCATTGCACGAAATCATTGTACAGGGAAGAAACCCGAAATTTTTGAAAAGGAGACAGTCACATGGCACAAAGAAAAAGGTTTACAAATGCAACGTATGCGGAAACATGATTGAAGTCCTTCACGGCGGTGAAGGCAATTTGCAGGTTATGGGAGTGACATGACGCTTTTTGAGGAAAAACCGCTACAGAAGAAGGCAAGGAAAACATGTGCCTGTTATTGAGGCAGCAGACGGTGGGTGAACGTGAAAGTGGGGAGCAACCCCCATCCCATGGAGTGAAAAACATTATATCGAATGGATCGAAATACTTGATGGGGATGATTCCTGCCGCCATTTTCTAAAACCCGGCCAGGCCCCGGAAACTTTTTTTTTGCCACGAAAACCAGAAGGTGACAGCCCGCGAATACTGTAATGTCCATGGGTTGTGGAAATCATGATCACCGGACCTGCCATTTCCTCTGAGGCCCACACCTATGATAAGAGTAAATCAGACGATGGTGAAAATGTTCATAACGCCATAGCCGGAAACAGCGGCCGGGTCCTTAACCGGCCGCTGTTTTGCAAAAGGAGAAACATGTTTTGCTACCAATGTGAGCAGACGGCAAAAGGAGAAGGATGCAAAATTCAGGGTGTCTGCGGTAAAAACCTGAGGTAGCCGATCTGCAGGACCTGCTTTTATATAGTCTCATGGGGCTTTCCCGGGTCGCACTGGAAGCCTTGCGGGCCGGCAGATTGCCGGGAATATGGCGTATTTACGGCTAAAGCCGCTTTTTCAACACTGACCAATGTAGATTCTTTGATCCCCGGCGGTTTGAGTGATCTCATCCGCCGGTCTGCTGCATTGCGCGAGACACTCAAGGAACGCATAAATAAAATCAGGAGCAGGATTTGCAGTGGAATGAAGGCCCTGCCACATTTGAACCGGCAGTCACCCGAGGAATTGCTCAGTCAGGCTGCATCCGTGGGATTGTTTTCATACCCGGCGGACAACCCGGATATTCTGTCATTAAAACACACGGTATTGTTCGGCATTAAAGGGGTGGCCGCATATGCAGACCATGCCCAGATTCTGGGGCATGTTGATGAGGACGTCACCCATTTTATATTCAAGGGACTGGCTGCCATCCAGCAGACCGGACTGAATCTGGACGACTGGGTCAAACTGACCCTGGACTGCGGCAAGGCGGCATACCGGGCCATGGAACTATTGGATGCCGGCAATACTCAAACATACGGTCATCCGATACCCACAAAGGTTCCCCTGGGACATAAAAAGGCAAAGCCATCCTGGTATCCGGTCACGATCTCAAAGATCTTGAAGAACTGCTCAAACAGACCCGGGGCAAGAGAATTTTTGTCTATACCCATGGGGAAATGCTCAGTCTCCACGGGTATCCGAAACTAAAAGCGCATGACCATTTTTACGGACATTTCGGCACGGCATGGCAGAACCAGACGAAAGAGTTTCCTGATTTTCCCGGCCCAATCCTGATGACCACCAATTGTCTCCAGCGGCCCGGGAAAACCTACCAGGATCACCTGTTTACATCCGGTATGGTGGGATGGCCGGGCATCCCCCATGTCCAGAATAACGATTTTCAGCCCGTAGATCGACCGGGCGCTGGCTATGTCCGGGTTTGAAAAATGATGCCGACAAGGGCGCCGTCATGGTAGGGTTTGCCAGACATGCCATTCTGATAAGGCTGATGAAATACTTTGCGGCTGTCAAGGCAGGCAGGATCCGCCATTTTTTTCCTGGTGGCCGGTTGTGACGGTGCCAAACCCGACGTAATTATTATACCGAGTTTGTGGAAAATTCACTTCAGAAGACTGTATTGTCATGACGCTTTCTGCCTGCGGGAAATACCGCTTCTTTGACAAGGATCTGGGTGATATTGAAGGCATACCGCGTCTTCTGATGGGGCAATGTAATGATGCCTATTCGCCATCCAGATCGCCCTGGCACTTTCCAGGGCACGGGATACCAATGTCAATGACCTTCCCTTGTCCATGATTTTATCCTGGTATGAGCAGAAAGCGGTCTGTATTCTTCTGGCGCTTTTGTATCTGGGGATTCGGGATATCTTAGGCCCAAGCCTTCCGGCGTTTATCACACCTACTACTGAACTTTCTGGTGAAAAATTCAATATTATGCCCATAAAAACACCGGACGAAGATATCAGGGATATCCTGGGATAAAATCGGTTCAGCGTAAAACCCCTGTATAATGCGGTTGACGGCCTGGTCATAATCAAGGCCTAAACTCATGAGCTTTACTCAACTGGCTATTGGCGATTTTGCCGATGGAGGCTTCGCGGGTCAGTTCCGCATCCGATGCAGTGGCCTTAAAGCGCCGGTATATCTGGTTGATGCCATTGTCCATGATAATGGCATCGCATTCAATATGGCCGTAGCATTTGGCTTTGGCTGTCAGGTTGACATAAAAGTCCTGGGAGGAACTGCCCTTTATCACAGAAACGGGAAACAATATTGGTTTTGCTGTCTTCTCCGTCCAGGGTGATTTCCATTTCTGGATTCTGCAGACTGATCTTTCGGTCATCACCCGTTCCGTGATCAGCAGCACACTGCCGGCACCGATCGTTGCTTCATTGACGCGTTTCGCCTCATCCACCCCCCTATCTGGGTCAGTTCCATCTGTGCCTGGGCATTTTCCTCCATGAACACCTTTGTGGTTGGATTTAAGATGCGTCGCTGCCCTCGCCAATGGCAATATGCTTTTCAACATATGTGACCTTTGCGCCGGCCTTGATGTGAGGGCTCTATGGATACCGGAATGGCCTTCCGATTCATGATCAAGTTTTTGCAGTGAATCCCGCATCCGCCACAATAGTGACATCAGACCCTCCCCGATAATAAAGGTGTTGTACACCACATCGTGCAGGCCTGCCTGGGACAGGATGACCGGGATATGAACGGATTCATCCCTGGTGCCCGGCTTGATATCAATGACAATGCCGTCTCCTTTTTCATTGGTTTCGATGTTGATGTTGGCGGACACCTCCCGGCCCAGTTTTCCGTTCTTCCGGGATATTGTAGGCCCCTTGGGCATACCTTCCAGATCCGCGACCCTTTTAACACTTCTTTTATCGATAGTATTGAGCATCATCTTCTCCTTGACAGAATTCATCAAACGTACAGAGACACTTAAATCCTCCAGCATGGGCATGGTGACCGCCAGATCGCCGGTATAGGCGATCTTCCTTTGATCAACAGCAGGGTGTTTGGCCGCTTCCAGAAATGTTTTGTTGTGGGACTGACCACAATGGTGGTGGTGTTGCTTCTTCTTTTTTGTTCGCGCTTGAGCAGGATTCAATTCTTGGGACCGATGTCCAAAGATCGGCGTCGTGAACCGTCTATCATAAATAGCCACCTTTGATTTCTGGCAATCACGGTGGCCAGTCTGATTTTTTTGATCTTCACCGCCGGACAGCTTGCTGTCCACGGGGTTTGTCTAAAATCCAGGGAAATGACCCCGGACCCTGGAAATGATTTTCACCAGTTTTTCTTCATCATCAGATCCCAGGGAAATGGATAACAGATCCCGGAAAGTGGTTCCTGAACCGTGCCGGATGTTGAAATCCATAGACAATGCCGGCGTTGGATCGTTCATTGATGGGAAGACGGCGATATCTGTCCCGTTAAACACGATTTTTCCGTTTGTGAGTTCATTGATACCCATGATCAATTTGGCCAGGGTGGTCTTACCCGATCCGTTGGGGCCGGTGATGGCATAAAACCCCTGGCTCAAATGTAAAACCCACATCATTGATAGCCTCGTCTGCCCGACGGTAAAGTTTTCTTTTCACCGTATCCAGAGCAGGAAACGGTGAAAGTAACATTTTGTAGGTTGCGGCATAAATACTCTCTTTTTTTTTTGGCGGTTGATAATTATTTTTAGTGGTCATCGTCGCTGTAATACTGTAACAGTGTTTTAATGTCTGTGACCAGGGTTTTGACATATGACATTTCGGCATTCTGCTTGGCTTTCATTGCCGAAACAATCACGGCATGATGATCGACCAGTCGTTTTCTGTAGTCTTCCTGACGATTTGACCCGTTGGGTCAGAGAAAATAGTCGCTGATCGTGTGATGATTTTCTGGGCATGGTTTTCCTTGTTCATCACCCAGCGGACCAGCTGGTTTTTTGGGATTGGGCATCGGATTTTTCGGCAAGCGCATTTATCATTTTTTTCTCCTTTTATTTAAAATTTTCCCATCACGTGGACAGTTTGGCATTGACCGCCACAATGACCGGGAAAGGACATCATTAACAGCGCCCTGCCGCCGGCGGCAGCAAAAATTGATAAAACGGGTATAAAACCCTGCTGCCAGTAATGGCAACGGCATTGTAGCCGGCGGCCCACCAGAGGTTCTGCGGAATCATTTTCCGGTAGGTTGCGCACGACAGTTTGATCACGCGGTGACATCCCGGGGATCAGAGTGCACCAGCACGATATCGGCTGCTTCCATGGCCACATCCGTGCCTGCGCCGATGGCAATGCCCACATCTGCTTCAGCCAGGGCAGGGGCATCGTTTCTATCCCGTCTCCCACCATGGCCACACGCTTATTTTCCTGCCTGATTTTTTGATCTGGTCCGATTTTTCATCGGGCAGAATTTCCGCCATGTAATCATCCAGATTCAGCTGGTCTGCAACGGTTTTTGCCACTTCGCCGCAGAATCGCCCGTGAGCATCATTACCTTGATGCCCATCTTTGTAATCCGGACACGGCTTTTTTTGCCGATTCGCGAATCACATCCTCCAAAGCCAGTGCCGCTTCGATCTGATCATCTTCAGAGATACACTCAGTGTGTCTTTCCTTCATCAGCCAGCTGATCCAGTTTATCCTGGTGGCTGTCTGCCACAGCAATATCATTTTCTTTAAAACCCCGGGCTCACCACTTTGATGTTTTTACCGGCGACTTGTGCTTTGGCACCTTTTCCCGGAATGGCTTCAAAATTTTCAGGATCAGGGATATCAATATCGCGGTCCTTTGCCGCCGCAACAATGCCTTTGGCAATGGAATGTCCAGACCGGCTTTCCAGTCCGGTTGCAAGCGTTAGAATTTCTTCTTCAGAAAGGGCCAAAACTGACAATGTCAGAAACCCCGAAACGGCCCTCGGTCAGGGTGCCGGTTTTGTTTGTCAAACACCACCACATCCAGGTTTTTTGCCCGTTCAAAAGCGGTCCGGTCCCTGATGAGCAGTCCTTTTTGGCGGCCATGGCCGTTGATACGGCCACCACCAAAGGCACGGCCAGACCCAGGGCGTGGGGACAGGTAATCACCATCACCGTGACCATCCGCTCCAGGGAAAAACAAATTCCCCTGCCTGCCAAAAGCCAGGCCCCCAGCGTGATGCCGCCGGCAGTCAGGGCGATGATGGTCAGCCAGAAAAGCGGCACGGTCGGCCGTGTTCTGGGCCTTTGATTTGGATTCCTGTGCTTTTTTCACCATGTCGACAACCTGGGAAAGATAGGTGTCGTCACCTGTTTTTGTATCTCCACCCCAATGGCGGGAATCACCGTTGATACTGCCGCCGATGACCCTCATCGCCTGTATCTTTTTCCACCTGCCTGCTTTCACCGGTCACCATGGATTCGTCAATGCGGGTCCGCCCATCTGCGATGACGCCGTCCGTGGGTATTTTTTCACCGGGTTTGACAGCTACTTTGTCCCTCTTTTTCAAGCTGTGATACCTTTGACCTCTTCTGTTTTACCGGCTTTGGTGATGCGAAGGGCCGTTGACGGCATCAGTTTGACCAGTGCCCTCCAAAGCACCGGAAGCCCCCAGACCGAGCGCATTTCCATCCAGTGTCCCAAAAGCATGATAATGATGTGAGGGTGGGCAAGCTCCCAGAAAAACACTTTTCCCTCAAGCCCGAATACCACGGCGGAACTGTAGGTATATGCAACAATAAGCCAGGCCCGACTAGCCTATCATGCCCGGGTTCTTTTGGGTGTCTTCGTCAACAAGACCTGTTAAAAACGGCCATCCGCCATAGAAAAAGACAATGGTGGAAAATCCGAACTGGATATAGGCATCACCGGCAAAGTCCCATTGGCCGCTGACACCCATAAAACTGCTGGATCATGGGGGACAGCAGCACAACGGAATCCTCTAGAATGAATGAAACCCAGAACTGCTCTGAAGTCAGCGACCATGTGTGCGTGGTGACTGTGAATGATCGTGGTCCTGGTGGTTGCTGTCATGGGTCTGGTGATCTTTTTTGGGTGGTCCTGGCTGCTGCGCCTGATCCGCGGTTGCTGTCTTGTTTTCGGGCATGGGCGCTTTCGTTCATGGTATAAGCCTTTGGGGTTAGTTTACTGTTTCATCGTGTCCCGGGCCTGCATCAAATTCCCATGATTTTTGCAAACTGCTTGTCAATACCGGGGCGGACCTCGTGGTAAAGGGGACTGTCCGGACCCATACGTCCGCCCATGTCATAGGTAAAAGAAGCTTTGCCTTGATGTCGGATCCAATATCCTGCAAGTACCGGACCCACTCGATCATAACAGGAATGAAAATGAAGGTATTCATCCCGGGGCCGGGGGCGGTCATTCACCCATTTTCGGGGGGCTTCTTCAAAAAACACCGGGTTGATCCGGTTCTGAGTCGGCACGTCAAAGCCTGTGTCTGTCAGCTGTGTCAACACGGCATCCCCTTCAAACAACAGGGTGTTTTCCGGCAGGTCACGAGTGTAAAACTGGTCTTCATTAAAACAGACAAAAGAAAGCCGGGTCAGGTCCTCTGGATTTTCCGGCTTAAAATAGTATCCCACAAAGGGACCGAATCCCAGCACCCGGTCCTTTAGCTGGATCTCAAGCCGATCCACATACCCTCTGGGTATTTTCAGGCTTGTTCCCTTTTCTTTTTTCGGCCCGGGACATCCGGAACAAAAGATGCTCACTAAAACAAGGAATACCGGAAAGACAACAGATATCGTATTTATATTAGGGTGTCTGGCCGCCATTTTTTCCCTTCCATAAAAAATGGATGGCACCGATGCACAATCCGAATATAAAAACCAGCAGAACAACCGCGGCAGGCCGGCTGCCTGTCCAGTCCGCAAGGGTGATCTGGCCCACATTGAAGGGATCATACAGCAATGGGATGAAAAATTCGTGCAAATGGGCAAAAACCGCGGCACCGGCCAGTCCGCCGATAAGGGCAAACACAGCATCCATGCGTCCCTCTCCTACGGCAGCCCAGGTGGTTCCGGGGCAGTACCCGCAAAATCCCCAGCCGATACCGAACAAAATACCTGCCGCACCCGTGGCCACCAGACTGGTGGGCAGCACCCGGGTATTGGCCACTCCCGCGGCTTCAAGTCCCAAAAGCCCAACGGCTGAGAGAATCACCGCCATGAGCATGAATTTGGGGATATCACTTTCCATCATCAGATGGGCTCTGGCCATTTTATCTGCATTGCTTGCGCCGACGCGCTGGATCACAAATCCAAAGGCAATGCCGGACAATAACCCCAGCCATATTTCTGAACCCATTATTCCTCCTTTCCTGTGTTGCCGTAGACAAGGCGGGCCGTGACCATGGCAACGGCAAAGATAAGCACCCCGAAATACAACCCGCTGACAGCCAGCTGTGTGGATCCGGAGATAAACAGCCCCAGGGTACAGCCGCCTGCCAGTCTGGAGGCAAAAAGTATGATAAATCCACCGGCAAAAGTGGCGGCAAATCGTTTGATCCGGCTGGTCCCGAACCGTTTTTCCCATATTTCAGGGATATCTCTTACCGGTATGCTGCCGGTGCGGCCGGCAGCAAAACCGCCGATGGCCATGCCCAGAACAAAGGCAAAGAGCCAGGAACCTGTATCCGGCATTGTGGCGTAATGAGGGTTGTTTTCAACATATTCAGGTGCAACCGTCTGGACAGCCCCTTTGATTAAGCTGACAAAACCGCTGGAGGAGGCCGGTGGCCCGAATGTCGCAAAAATAAATACAATGATGCCTGCCAGAGCAAATGCAGCCGGAAGCCACGGCCAGTAAAGAGGGGAGTTATTTTTTTTATCCATGATCAACCTCCGCATGACATATAGCCGCCTGCAGGTTTGCCTGAACCGGATCTGTCTTGTGACGTTTTTGTGTCAGATTTCCGGGTTGAGACGGTCCGGGTTGCTGTTGAAGGGGTGGGCAGCATGCTGCCTGTCAATGTGTTTTCCCTGGTTTCCACGGGGAAAAATTTATCGGGATTCCCCCACTCTTTCCAGGACGGTTCATAGGTGTACACCCGGTCAAATCCCATCAACCGGAGTATAAAATAGGAAAAGGAACTGCGTCTTCCTGAATTGCAGTAAACAATCACGGCCCTGGATGCATCCAGGCCGGCGTAAAGGGTCTGGAGCTGTGCATAGGGTTTGATCCCCTTTGTGTCCAGATCGGTCCAAGCATCCTGATAGTTGATGTTGACAGCCGTCGGGATATGCCCGAGTTTCAAAGGAGTTCCGTCAAGACCTTTGGTGCCCTTTTCACCGATATATTCCGCTTGTGAGCGCACATCGATGATCTGGTAACAGAAATCGCCGAGCTGGTTATACACAAAATCACCGGTAATCAGCTGGTGCTTTTGTATGTTTTCTGCAGGCGCCTGATAAAGCAGCGGCTTGGTTTCACCCGGCGTGGTTACAAGGTCATACCCGGCATCTTTCCACCCATCAATGCCTTGCACAAGAATCTTTTTGTTTTCATGCCCCAGGATATCCAGAACCCAGAAAACATAGGATGCCGTGGCGCCGCCGTCCCGTTCCACGGAATCGTAAAGAACAATGGTATCTTTCGGTGTAATGCCGTGACGGCCAAGTATCTCCTGTGCCCGGGCAATACCGATGAACGTCGATGCCACATCATCCCCGATATCATTATGCTGGAACATGGACCAGGGAAGCCGGATGGCACCGGGGATCAATGCCCCGTCAAAATGATCATCCGTTCTGACATCCGCGATGACCAGATCGGTATCATCTATATGGGCCTTGAGCCAATGGGGATATGCCACAAAGGGGGCGTTGGGATAGCTGTTTTCCTGCTGGGAGGCTGAAACCAATGACCACAAAAGGCCCAGAAACAGAACCAGCGCCAGGGTCACATACCTTAAACTGTTGTTTTTTTTCATGGAAGATTTCCTCCGTCTGTATGTGTATTTGTACTTACTTTACGCGGCAGGTGCTGGTTGGGTAAATGGGGGGTTTTACCCATTTGAAAAAGACAAGGCATGTATACTGTCGGGAAACAGGATGAAAATACATGATGATTGATATCCATATGCATAAAACCATGCATTTTCTATTGCAGATGACAGGGTATAATGCCTCTTATGAGAATCGTACAATGGTTTCGCAAAATTGCTTCCCGGAACAAATGGTCAATGCGGCTGCTGGGCCTGCCGCAATCGGATACGGCCGAAGATGTTCCGGGCCTGGTTCTGATTCAGATAGACGGACTTTCCATGACCCAGTTTCAAAAAGCCCTGCAAGCCGGCCGGCTGCCCTTTCTTGAAAAGCAGATACGTAACGGCCGGTGGGGCTGTAAACCCATGTATTCGGGTATGCCTTCCACCACCCCGGCTTTTCAGGGCGAGCTTTTTTACGGGGTCAAATCCTGTGTGCCGGCATTTGAGTTCATATCCCGCAGCGAACAACAGCGGCACGTCAGTTTTTATCCCCGCCCGCATTTTAATCTGTGTCATACTCAGAGAACTGGTCTCGTTCCGGACCAAGCTGGCTGTGGGCAGCGGCGTTCCCATTGTGTGTGCCAGTTTTCTGGGCTATGATGAACAGGCCCACCGCAGGAATCCGGGATCCATGTTCGCCCACTGGAGCCTCAAGGGCATTGATGATTCCATCAAGGATATCTGCAAAGCAGCCGATCAATCCGACTGTCGAAAATACAAGACCATCATCTATTCCGATCACGGGCAGGAAACGGTCACCTGGTACGGCAGCCGGTATGGGATTCCGGTGAAAGAGGCCATACGCAACGCTTTCTATGACCTGAATCCGGATGAAAAGCATGTGCACCCTGGCTCTTATGACAACGTCCTGGACGGGTTCTATAAAAAGGCCCGGGCATTAATAATGAACCGGCGGTTTTCTGAAAACCTGCAAAAGGACAGCGGCCCGGTATCCGGGGATAAAATAGAGATTACCACCATGGGTCCGCTGGGTCATGTTTATTTGCCGGGCACTCCCACCCGTGATTTTATCAGCAGGTTTGCCCAAACATTGATTCGGTCGGTTCATATCCCTCTGGTACTCTACAGGGACGACCATTCCATTGTTGCCATGAACCAGCACGGGACCTTTGATCTGGAACAGCAGTTTTTTATGGTTTTGGGAAAGGATCATCCATTTGGTGCCCAGGCTGCCGAAGATCTGGCACGGGTCTGCCGACATGCGGATGCCGGTAACATCGTTATTTCCGGATGGGATCCCACGGATACGCCTTTGTCATTCAATATTGAAAGCGGTGCCCACGGAGGTCCCGGCTGGGAAGAAACGCGGGGTATGGTCGTGCTTCCCCAATATCTGAATACAAAAAAAACATATCTGCGCGCCCGGGATCTCAGACACCTGATACAAGACTATCGAAACGGATATGTATCCCATGAACACCCTGAAAATTCTCAGTTATAATATTCATTCCTGCCGGAACATGGACCGCAGATACAATCCTGCCAGAACGGCAAGACTGATTGCAGGGTTCCATGCGGATATTATTGCACTCCAGGAAGTGGATGTCGGTCATAGGCGGTCCGGTTATATCAACCAGGCAGCCTATATTGCTGATCACCTTGACATGTCATTTGATTTTTATACACTCAAGGAAAGCCCCAGCGGCAGATATGGTTTAGCCATCCTGAGCCGGTTTCCCCTACATGACCTGAACTGCGGGTGCCTGCCGGCCGCGTTTGCAGCCAAACCGCTGGAAAACCGCGGGGTGATGATGGCTCAGGTGGAAACACCACAGGGTCGTGTACAGGTGTTGAATACCCACCTGGGCCTGCGGGCCAAAGACCGCAAACTGCAGGCCGCGGCCCTGGCCGGCAGCAGCTGGATCTGCAATGATCTTAGTTCCGGGCTGCCCGTGATCCTGTGCGGTGATTTTAATGCCGGCCCGGGATCGTTTGTGTACAAAACCCTTTGCCGGCATCTTTTTGACATCCAGAAGGTGTATAAAAACAGGCGGTACCCAAGACCCACCTTTGCTTCCTGGCTGCCGGTCCGGCGGATTGATCACACTTTTATTTCCCGCCATTTCTTTGTAAAGGATGTCAAAGTGCCCATGAATTATGAAACCCGCATGGTATCGGATCATCTGCCTTTGTACGGGGAAATTGCCATCACGCCATCGTGATATTACAGGCTGTGTACATGTTTCACAGGGTCATATTACATGAATCCATGTATTGTTTCCCATGGGTGTACACGATATTGTTTTTCTTTAGCATAGCAATCAAACATAACACAAAGGATGGTGCCATGACCTCAGAACTCATAGAGCAAATTCATCAGCTCATCACCATGAACCGGCAAATCGGGAATACCTATACGGTAAAAATGAAAGATATCCCATCCGTATTTGTCGGGATTCCGGTTCCTTCCAGTGCGGATCCGGAGAAGTTTATCATGGATGTAACCAACAAAGAGACTGAAGATGAAAACAGAATCATTGAAGCAAATATTAGGTGATATCGAATCCATGGAGAAAAACCTGATTCAAGTCCGATTTTTAAAGATAGAATCTAATTTGCAATAGAGAGGTGCTGAACAACGATGTCTTTTGATACAACATCAGAGCCTAGAACAATATGAATGTCATTCCATCCGGGGAAATGTGGTGGGATGCCCGGTTTTCGACGAAATCCCGCAACCGCAATGGAGCATACGCCATGTTCGTAAGAGGTGATGACACCATCCATCGGAAGTGATCCTGCACCTCGATGATCAGACCATCCGCGGTATTGCCCTGACCATTACCCAGGGACTTGCTTTGGGATCAAAGATCCGGGATACCGGGCGCCACCTTGAGGTACCTGTGGCAAAATCACTGCTGGGGCGGGCCCTGAATGTGTTCGGAGAGCCCATTGACAAGAAAAAACCGGTTCAGGATGCCGCCTTTCGGACCATTCATGGCTCTCCGCCCTCAATGGACAAACAGAGAGTATCCACCCGGATTTTTGAAACCGGCATCAAGGTGATCGATATCCTCTCTCCTTTGGAACAGGGCGGCAAAAGCGGACTGTTCGGCGGTGCCGGTGTTGGAAAAACCGTTCTGATCATGGAGATGATTCACAATATGGTGGGGATCCATGAAGGGGTCAGCCTGTTCTGCGGGATCGGGGAACGGTGCCGGGAAGGAGAGGAGTTGTACCATGAGATGCAGGAGGCAGGCGTACTGGACAAGACCATCATGGTGTTCGGACAGATGAATGAACCCCCGGGGGCCCGGTTTCGTGTGGGCCATGCTGCACTGACCATGGCGGAATATTTCAGGGATGATCTCAATCAGGATGTGTTTCTGCTCATAGACAATATTTTCCGTTTTATCCAGGCCGGCATGGAGGTTTCCGGACTGCTGGGACGGCTGCCGTCACGCCTGGGTTACCAGCCCACCCTGGGTACGGAACTGGCCGAGCTTGAGGAAAGGATCACCAACTCCACCACCGGGTCCATCACCTCGGTGCAGGCCGTATATGTGCCGGCGGATGATTTTACAGACCCTGCCGCGGTCCATACCTTCGGGCATTTGTCTTCCAGCATTGTCCTGTCCCGGAAAAAAGCGGGGGAAGGCCTTTATCCGGCCGTTGATCCGCTTCAGTCCAACTCCAGCATGCTGACCCCGGATATTGTGGGGGAAAAACACTACCGCATTGCCGGAGACATTCGAAAAACACTGGCTGAATATGAAAATCTCAAAGATATTATTTCCATGCTGGGCATTGAAGAGCTGTCCAGAGAAGACAGACAGACCGTTTACCGGGCCAGGCGCCTGGAACGGTTTCTGACCCAGCCGTTTTTTGTGACCGAACAGTTCACGGGTTATAAAGGCCGGTCCGTGAGTATTGAAGATGCCCTGGAAGGCTGCCGGCAGATTCTGGATGACAAATTTTCAGACCGGTCTGAACAGGCCCTGTATATGATCGGCAGCATCAATGAGGTCAAAACATCATGAAACTCAAGGTGATGCTTCCCACCCATGTTTTTTTGGACATCCGTGTGCAAAAGATCACTGCGGAAGGGATGAACGGATCTTTTGGCCTGTTTCCTAAGCATGTGGATTTTGTGAGTGCACTGACATCGGGTATCGTAAGTTTCCATGATGAAAATGGCCAAGAGCAGCACATGGCCGTTATGGAAGGGGTGCTGGTGAAAAAAGGGGATACGGTTTTCATCTCCACGCGCAGGGCAGTGAAAGATAAAGATCTGGCATCCTTGAAAAACACCGTGGAAAATGACTTTTTGAAACAAAAACAAAAGGAAAAAAACATGCGTACATCCGCCACCCGCATTGAAGCCGGATTTATCCGCCGTTTTCTGGAGTTCCAGGACCATGCCTGATATACCGGAAGACAAAAAATTTTCAAAAACCATTGAAACAAAGCAGGCACGCAAACTGGCTGCCCGCAATGCGGATCACCCCGTGTGGTTCGGCCTGGGCATGTTCGGGCTGGTGGGCTGGTCTGTGGCCATTCCCACCCTGATCGGCACATTTGTGGGACTGTGGCTGGACAAAACCTGGCCGGGCAGACCTTCCTGGACATTGACCCTGCTGTTGACCGGCGTAGCAATCGGGTGCTGGAACGCCTGGTACTGGATCAAAAGAGAAAGCAGAAAAAAGGATTAAGATGCAAATGACATGGTATGATCTGCAAAAAATTGGTTTTTGTCTGGCCGTCGGCCTGGGGATCGGATGGTTTCACTTTGGCGGTCTGTGGCTGACCCTGCAGCGGTTTGCCGGCGCAAGACTTTTCGGCCTTGTTTTTGTCGCAAGTTTTCTTTTCCGATCTTTTGTTACCCTGGCAGGGGTTTATTTTGCGGCAAATGGTGAATGGGTGGGCATGACAGCCTGTCTTGGCGGGATATTGATCATGCGCAAGGTTTTTATTGTGAAAATGCAGCCTTTAGCTGTGTTTCGGGCAAAAGGATCACCTGTATGAATTTTATGGATATCAAGCAGATCAGCCCGGACCAGGTGGTGTTTTTTCAATACCATTTTATCACCTTGAACCTGACCATTGTATTTACCTGGGTGGTAATGGTTTTGCTGGTAATCGGATCATGGCTTGTCACCAGACGGCTGTCCACAGAGCCAAAAATCAGTGCCTGGCAGAACATACTGGAAATTCTGGTTTCCGGTATCCAGGACCAGATCAGTGAAATCAGCCGGCAGAAAGCAAAAAGATATACGCCGTTTATCGGCACGCTGTTTGTTTTTATTGCCGCGTGCAACCTGCTCACCGTGGTGCCGGGATATGAATCGCCCACAGCATCGCTTTCCACCACGGCGGCCCTGGCCATCTGTGTGTTTATTTCCGTGCCGCTGTTCGGCATTGCTAAAAAGGGTCTGGGCAGTTATCTCAAACAGTATATTCAGCCCACGGTATTCATGCTGCCCTTCAATATCATGGGGGAATTATCCCGGACCCTGGCCCTGGCCGTCAGGCTTTTTGGAAATATCATGAGCGGTTCAAAGATTGTGGCCATTCTTCTGGCCATCATTCCCTTTGTTTTTCCGGTGATTTTGCAATTGCTCGGACTTTTGACCGGGCTGATTCAGGCCTATATTTTTGCCGTTCTGGCCATGGTGTATATTGCATCCGCCACCCAGATCCAGGAACATTCAGATACAAAAACAGACACAAAAAAAGACGACAACCAGTAAAGGAGATTATGATATGAGCAGTATCAGTTTTATCGGTATGGCATCTGTTATCACAGCCGGTCTTACCATTGCCGTGGGGGCCATCGGGCCGGCCATCGGTGAAGGCCGGGCTGTGGCAAGCGCCTTGAGTTCCATCGCCCAGCAGCCGGATGAAAAAAACACCATCACACGCACCCTTTTTGTGGGACTGGCAATGATCGAATCAACCGCCATATACTGTTTTGTGGTGTCCATGATCCTGTTGTTTGCCAACCCGTTCTGGGATTATGTGATTTCAGCAGCCAATTGAGAGGGATATCATGTTGATTGACTGGTTTACAGTGGGGGCCCAGGTCGTTAATTTTTTGATCCTGCTGGTGCTGTTGAAGATATTTTTGTTTGACCGGATCAAGCAGGCCATGGACCAGCGGGAAAACAATATCAAAGAGCGCTTTGACACGGCAAAAGAACAAGAATCCAAAGCAAAAGAAGCCCGGGAGAGCTTTGAAAAAAAGACACAATCGCTGCAGGATGAGTGGGATGCCAGGTTGAAACAGGCGGACAAAGAAGCAAAAGAGCGGCGCGAATCGTTGATCAAAGAGGCCCGTGAGGAAGTGGACGGCTTGAAAA
>JAGYOW010000032.1 GCA_018399285.1 Desulfotignum sp. | reverse complement strand
TGTCCGGATCCTGCTCCTTGATTCGTTTAAGCAATTCCAGACCATCCATGCCCGGCATTTTGATATCGGTCACCACAATGTCCGGGGACTGTTTTTCAAACACGTTCAGCGCTTCCTCGCCGCTGGCTGCCGTGCAGGTGTCATACCCGTCACTTTTCAGGGACATGGCCAACAGCCGGACAATGGCCTGTTCATCATCAACTATCAATATTTTACTGACTGACATGGGTACGTTTCCTCAACTGGCGACAGGGAATCGGACTGTAAAGCACGATCCCTGCCCCTCCTGGGTTTCAACACGGATGGTTCCACTGTAATCTTTGACAATCCCGAAACTGATACTGGTCCCCAGACCCGTGCCCTTACCCGTATCCTTGGTGGTGAAAAAAGGCTCGAACAGCTTGGTTTTCACTTCTTCGTTCATGCCTGTGCCGGTATCGGACACAGTCGCCACCACATGGCCGTTTTCAGCAAAAGTCTTAATGGTCAATGTTTTTTCCACCGGACCTTCGGCCCGGGCGGATTTTTCATCCATGGCATCAATGGCATTGGTCACCAGGTTGATGAACACCTGCTCCAGACGGTTGTGTTCGGCCCGGATATTGGGCAGATGCTCATTCAAATCAAGCACCACTTCAATGGAATGCACTGTGAGCTGGTGTCCCAGCACCTTGAACACATCCCGGATGGGATCATTGATATCCAGTTTTTTCAGGTCCCGTTCCGACTGTCTGGCAAAATCTCTCACATGCTTGATCACACCGGCGGCCCGGGCCACATTTTCAATAATATCCTTGCTCATGTTCAGCAGATCTTCATCTGAAATCTTCACCCCTTTGTTCACCATTTTCTGGATCAAATCCGCACAGATCTGGATCACGTTCAAGGGCTGATTGATCTCATGGGCCATGCCGGCTGCCATGGTGCCCAGGGTAGCCAGTTTACCGGCCTGAATCAGCTGGGTTTCTTTTTCCACGCTTTCAGTCATGTCTGTGGTGGACGCAATGAGCACCACCCGCTGGCTGAACATCACCTTGACCATTTTGATGTTGACAAAAAACGCCTGCCCGCTTTTCCTGTAATGCCGTTTTTTGGTGAACAGGATTGACCCCCCCTGGGGCAGATTCAGCATGTCCCGGCGAAGGATGTCATCGGTTTTTTCACCGATTTCCAGAAATGAGATTCCCATGAGTTCGGATTTGTCATATCCATAATCTTCCAGAACCCGGTGATTCACATCCAGAATCTCGAAGGTCATACTGTCGATGATAAAAATGGGATTGGGATTTTCGTTGAACAATGACCGGTATTTTTCTTCGGATTTCCGGTATTTTTCATGAAGCTTAGCCAGTTCCTGATCCTGAAGTTCAATTTCCTCCTGGGCTTTTTTATCCTCGGTTCTGTCCCGCAATGTCTGGATCGCACCGATGATTTTGCCTTCAGGGGATTTAATGGGTGCGGCTGTGAAAAATATCCATTTCCCATCTGTTCCCATATGGGGAAAAAATTCTTCCGCCTCATAGGCCCCGTTGATGATCTTGCACTTTCGCCAGGCATTGCCGTAATATTTTCGAACGGTTTCATCAGTGGTATGATCCACCACCATATCCGCAAGAATGGGGCGTTTGACCGATCTGAACGGCACCCACTGCCGGTCGGTTCCCACCAGCTTATATGCCGGGTATCCGGTAAGTTCCTCGCACGCGACATTCCAGTGGGTGATGATATGTTCATTGTTGATGATAAAGGTGGGAATCATGCTTCCCTGGATGATCTGATTCAACTCTTTTTCAATTTTCCGGAGATCGTGGCGCTCCTGTTCCAGAAAGGAAATACGATTTTCCGCAATTTCATTGATCCGGCGGGAAAATTGATCGAACAGGTCCGCCACTGCCTCTTTTTCCAGATCCTTGACCTCAAGCCGTTTTCGAATCTGGATCTTTTCCTCTTCGGTTTTCAGAAAATGAACAAAAGACATGGCCCCATAAGTGTCCAGATCAATAATGCTCACCCGTTCGGAATTCACTTTTTCCAGAATGCAGGACAGCAGGTCATCGTTTTTCAGTTTGAGGATCAGACCCAGACCAGTCAGCTTGCACACCTCATGGTAATCTTTGGTGGTGGGAATATCCAATTGTCTGGCCCGGATGATGCCTTTGGAAATTTCTATGGTATCCGCCACCATGAGTACCTGAATGTTCAGATCCTTGAGGCCGGGTCCGGAAAACCGGTCCAGAATCTCACAACAGGGGTCCCCGCCGCCGATGATGGCCAGTTTCAATCCCTTTAAATCAAAATACATGGCGGCCGCTCCTTGGATGCTAATAAAAAATCAACGTGACAATCACAAACGTGGGAATCAGAAACACCAGAGAATATTTGAGAATATACCCGAAAAAACTGGGCATGACCGTGCCGGATTCCGCGGCAATGGATCGCACCATGAAATTGGGGGCATTGCCGATATAGCTGACCGCCCCGAAAAACACGGCCCCGGTGGAAATAGCCTGAAGATAAATCTTATGGTCCGTCATCAGCAACGGCACAGAGGCCGATTCGGGCAAGCCCGAATAAAAACTGCCCAAAGCGGTGTTGAAAAAGGTCAGATAGGTGGGCGCGTTGTCCAGAAATGCCGACAGTATCCCCGTGACCCAGAAGTAATGGTAAGGTTCTTTCACCGCTGCGATCAGAAATGCAAATGCCCCGTCCGGTCCGGCTTTAAGCAGCAGAAGACAGGGAATCATGGTGATAAAAATTCCAATGAACAGATATGCCACCTCGATGATGGGAAACCAGGAAAACTCGTTTTCCTCCCGCAGGGTCCAGGGGGTGGCCCACAACGACAGAGTTCCCAGTATTATCAGACTGATATCCCTCAACCAGTCCTGAACGGCCCGGTGCACACCCAGGGTATTGATCTCTCCCAAATCCAGGACACCGCTCATGAGCACGGCCCCCACAATACCGCCTAAAAAAATAAAATTATAGGTCCCCACCAGGCACAAGGGCTTTTTTTCTCCGTCATCAGGCACCACCGCGCCCTCTTTTTTAAAGTGCCATGAATCCAGGAAAAAATAGATCATCAGCAGAATCCCGCTCACCAGAAACATGTGGGGGGCGATGTTCAGTGTCCAGAAAAAGCTCACTCCGTGCAAAAATCCCAGAAACAGAGGCGGATCCCCCAAGGGTGTCAATGATCCCCCCACATTGGCCACCAGAAAAATGAAGAACACCACCATGAAGGTCCGATTTTTCCGGAAATCATTGGCCCGCAGAAACGGCCGGATCAGCAGCATGGCGGCCCCGGTTGTTCCCATCCAGGAGGCCAAGACCGTTCCCAGAAGAATGATACCGGTGTTCACAACAGGGGTTCCCCGCAGCGTGCCTCGCAGCAGAATCCCGCCGGATACTGTGAACAACGCCCACAAAAGGATGATGAACGGCACATAATCCGCTAAAATAATATGAAGAATTTCATAAATGGCATCCCCTTTGTAGACCGCCACAAAGGGAATCGCCAGGGTAGCGGCCCAGAACGCGGATATTTTGCCGAAATGATGGTGCCAGAACGTACCGGCAACCAACGGCAGCAGCGCAATGGACAACAGCATGCAGGCAAAAGGGATACACGCATACAGCGGCAGTAGTTTGCCCAGATCCGGGTGTCCGTGTCCATGACCGCCGCCAGGGGTATCGTCACCACCGTGACCGGATTCCACGGCATCTTCGGACGCATGAACGGTCTGCACCAGTGACAGGTCCGGACCGCCGGAAAAAGAAAACAGGGTTATCGGAACCACAAAAAATCCCATCAGCAGTAAAATCAGTGCCAGTTGATTTGCCTTCTTCATGTATGCAGTCTCTCCTGATTGGTTACACAAAAATACAGGCAATCAGCCTGTGAACCTGAAATGACGTAATAAAAACAGCCGGGATTGTCAAGATAAAATAGAACCCGTCCTACTGAAAGAGGTTGTGCTGATTTCATGATTGATTCTATGTTTTCAACCGAATATTCAGACGAAATACAATAACCTACTGATCCCCATTTTGTCCAAGAAAACGCAACCCGACAATCATGTGTTTTACAGGCAATCCAGTGGCTGGCAAAGATATATGCCGGACCTGTACCTTCCATTGCTGAACAGTCATGGGAGTGGCATCTTCATGATAATTCACGGTAAAAACATCCCCCTCCCTGATTTGTTTCAAGAGATCGGAGTCTTCCTTGACCAGAAGGCCCAGACCGGAAGTCGAGAAATCCCGTAATTTGATATGATATTCCCATGCCCCGCCCGGGGGTTTGAATGAAATACTGGTACTATCTGAAGCCGGATTTCGAATCTCCGACCGGGAGTCTTTTTTCAATTTATCTTGAAAGTTGTCTATCATCAGTGCTCTCAGCCTGGTTCATCAATAAAATTTTCGTTACCGTACACTGATCCTCTGACAAAAACAACCCGTTTGTCAAAAATTGCAGACAAGCCGTTCATGCAAAAACAAAAAAGGCCTCTGACTAAATCGCCAGAAGCCTTTATTTTCAATGGTCGGGACGGCTGGATTTGAACCAGCGACCACTTGTCCCCCAGACAAGTGCGCTACCAGACTGCGCTACGCCCCGAATCAAAACAGATTGGGTAATTATCACTTCCAGACAGAGGTGTCAAGCAGGAATCTGTTAAATTCGGATTTTAAACAGATGTGCCGGTTTCCACACGATGTATTCAATCCTCTGGAGATACAGATTTTCGCAATTTTTTGATACGACCCCGTTTTGTTTTGCGATCCAGCCTTTTTTTCCGGGCCGATTGAGACACCCGGGTGGGCCGGCGTTTTTTCGGCTGGACCATGGCTTTTAAAATCAACTGGCGCAGCCGTTTGACGGCATCGGTCCGGTTTTTCTCCTGGCTGCGGGACTGCTGGGCCTTGATCACGACCACGCCTTCTTTGGTGATCCGCTGATCAGACAGGGCCAGCAACCGGGATTTAATCTCTTCAGGCAGGCTGGACCCAGGGATATCAAACCGCAGATGAATGGCCGTGGCCACCTTGTTCACGTGCTGTCCCCCTGCCCCCTGGGCACGGATCGCCTCCAGCTGAATCTCGTGATCCGGGATCTGAACTTTATGGGTAATATGAACCGGCATAGGGTGCCCCTGTTTTCCTTTTTAAATTTGCATCATTGCATCAATCTGTTTTTTTGCCGAAAAAACCGGCCAAAAGTTCCGTGACCAGATCCGGATGTTCCAGATGGACCAGATGCCCGGCCCGGGCAATGGTTTTAAGGTCTGCTGCCGGAAACAGGGATTGGATTTCATCCCAGTCACTGTCGGACACATAATCTGAGGCACCGCCCCGGACAAACAACGCCGGTCCCGGGTATGGCCGGCCGGATATGCGGGCACGGATGTCGGATGTGGCATTTAAGATACCTGAAAGATTTGACCGCCAGAAAAACCCGCTGTCATGGCTGCGTTTCAGGTTCTGGAGCAAAAACCCCCGGAATGCCTTGTCCGGCAACTTTTCCGCCAGAATCCGGTCCGCCTGATCCCGGCGGGTGATCCGTGTCAGATCCAGATCCAGCAACATTTGAATATCGTCTTTCCATATCGGTTCATATGCTTTGGGCGCCATGTCCAGCACAGCCAGACCCGTCACCTTTTCAGGAAAATCCATGGCCAGCTGCATGGCGCATTTGCCACCCATGGAATGGCCGGCGACTTCGGCGGATGCCAGTTTCATTTCATCCATGAACCCGGCCAGATCGTCTGCCATCTCCGAATAGGTCATGCCGGGCGCATGAAACGACCGGCCGTGGTTTCTCAAATCCACCGCCAGCACCTCAAACTGCCGGGCCAGACCCCTGGCCAGCATCCCCATGGTGGCACACGATCCCAAAAGCCCATGAACCAGAATCAGAGGCGGGCCTGAACCTGTTTTTCGATAATAGAGCATATCAATAACATGCGGTGTTCACAGGGATATGTCAATGAAAATGCAACAGGATATCCCCCGGAGATTTAACTGGTCAAAAACCTGTTTGGCAGAAGGCCGCCCCCCGGCGGGGTGTCTGACTGCCGGACAGGAATCCACGGAGTGGCTCCGACAGTCCGTCAGTCAGACACCCCACCGGGGGGCTCCGCTGTACAAAATGATCCCCGGTTCCGCTTCGCCATTATGGGGTTCATCAATGTTCATCGCTGCCGTCAGCGACTAGTGCCGGGCGGTTCCTGTGGGTCGGAATCCCATTCTGACGCGGTTGTTACAGTGTGTTGGGCATGCGGAGCGGTAAAAACGACAAACTGTTTGAGGACATACCTGCCCGCAGTTTTTGGCGTTCAGCGCAGCATGCCCTACACACTGTCAACCGTGACAGAGGGTGAGACCCACAGGGGCCGCCCGGCACGGGTCACTTAACACACCGGGACCGGCAGTCACGCGTCACTTGATACGCCGGGACCGGCAAGCATGAGTCTTTTGACCAGCCGGGACCCCCAGGACAGGTGAAGTCCACAGAAAGCGCCCGGCAAAGGTTCAGTGAAGGCCGGCACCCGGCTACTTCATCTCATGGCTGAACCGGTCCATGAGGGTAACGTCGTCAACCACCGCCTTGACCGCGATCTCATACACCCCTTTTGCCTTCATGTCAGCAGTAATGCCAAACCCTTTGCTCATGTACATGGCCATGATTTTCTGGGTTTCACCAGCATCGTTTTTAATCATAAACCCCACTTTGGCTTCCGTCACAGGGTTATGGTCTTTGTCCATGATATACACCATGATGTGATGGGGCTTGTCCATCTGTTTTTCTTCATGGGAAGCATGGTCCCCTGATGATTGGTCTGCCTCCTTGTCATCCCCCTGGTTTCGAAGGTCCATCAGGTAATAGGACAGCATATACCCGTTTTGCATGGATTCATGAAACAGCTCTCCGATTTTGTCTGATGCATCCATATCATGGCTGTCATCCATTGCAGAAGCAGTGGTTGAAAAGAAAACCAGGGCAGCTGCCAGGGCAACAAGACACATAATTGTTAATGGTATTTTTTTCATGGGTAAACATCCTTTCTTATATATTTTTTTTATTCATTTCCCCGGGTTTTCCACAGAATGTAGATGACCGGAATGATAATCAACGTCATGACGGCGGAAGACACAAGTCCCCCCACCATGGGTGCTGCAATGCGCTTCATGATCTGGGAGCCGGCCCCGCTGCCGTACATCACCGGCAAAAGACCGATCAGGGTGGTGGCAACGGTCATTATTTTGGGCCGGACCCTGTCCACACGGCCCCTTCAACAACTGCCCCGTACAGATCTGATGCGGTGCGCATGCGGTTTTCCTTTTTTTGCGCTTATACACCTCATCCAGGTACACCAGCATCACAATGCCGGTTTCCGTGGCAAGCCCTGCCAGGGCGATAAACCCCACCCCCACGGCCACAGACATGTTGTATCCCAGAAGATAGATCAGCCAGAACCCCCGATCAGAGAAAAAGGCAGGCTGGCCATCACAATGACCACCTCGGTCAGGTTGCCAAAAATGGATATACAGCAGGATGAATATCACCAGCAGGGTGGCCGGAATAATAAGCCGCAAGGTTTTTTCGCCTTTTCCATATATTCATACTGGCCGGACCACACAAGGGAATATCCTGACGGCAGATCAATGTTTTCATCCACCAGCTGCCGGGCCTGCTTTACATAGGTGCCCAGATCCATTCCTTTGATGTCCACAAACACCCAGGCACTTCTTTTGGAATTTTCACTTTATGCCGGCCGGACCTTTTTTATGGCAATATCGGCCAGCTGGGTCAACGGCACCTGGGCACCGGACGGGGTGGGCACAAACACCCGGCGCAGCATGTGGAGATTGTCCCGGAACTCCCGGTTGTACCGCAGATTGACAGGGGTACCGTTCCAGTCCCTCCACGGTATAGGTCACGTTCATCCCGCCGATGGCGGTCTTGATAATATCCTGGACATCCTGCACCGTTAGCCCGTACCGGGCGATTTCCTTTCTGTTAATGGTAAAATCCAGGTAGTTGCCGCCGGTGACCCGTTCGGAAAAAACGGACAAGGTCCCTTTTTTATCCCGAAGCAGGCTTTCGATCTGTTCTCCCAGATCGGCCAGGGTCGAAAGATCCGGTCCCAGGACCTTTATTCCCACCGGGGTTTTGATGCCGGTGGACAGCATGTCGATGCGGGTCTTGATGGGCATGGTCCAGGCATTGGTCACCCCCGGGAACTTCACCGCTGCATCCAGATCATCGATCAGTTCCTGCATGGTGATATAGCGCGCTTCAGGCAGTATCCATTCAAACGGGGCGGCAAGCCAGCCCGGCCATCCGGCATAGAACCGGTCGATCTGCTTTTTGCGCCATTCATGCAGCACCTTGCCGTTCTTTTGCTCCGGCCAGATCCAGGTGAGCGGTTGTTTCAGCCACCCCGGCCAGCCGGAAAAAAACCGGGGGATTTCGATGATCTCATATTCCACCTGGGGCCGGAGCATGATCACGGTCTCGATCATGGACAACGGGGCGGGATCGGTTGATGTTTCCGCCCGCCCGATCTTTCCCAGGGTGGTTTTGACTTCCGGAAACCGCTGGATGATCTTGTCTGTCTGCTGGAGAAGCTCTTTGGCCTTGGTGATGGAAATACCGGGCAGCGTGGTGGGCATGTACAAAAGATCCCCTTCATTCAAAGGCGGCATGAATTCGCTGCCCACCCGGGTCATGGGGTACCAGGTAATTGCGATGGCGGCCACTGCAACCAGTATGGTTATTTTGCGCCAGTGCAGCACCCATTTGATCGCAGGCAGATAGACCCAGATCAGAAACCGGTTCAAAGGATTGTTTTTTTCAGCAATGATTTTCTGGGGAAACAGGCAGATGCCGAAAAACACGGAAAGTCCCAGGGCCAGCACCAGGCTGATATCCGGCAGGGTCACACCTGCAAGGCCGGCACACACAACCGCCAGGGGCGGACCTGCCAGGGCCGGAACCCAGATTTTTGCCTTTGCTTTTTTGGGCAGGGCCGGATCAATGGGGTGTTCTCGGACAAAAAAGATCATGAGCACCGGGATAATGGTGATGGCCAGAACAGAAGAGGCTGCCATGGCAGTTGTCTTGGTGTAGGCCAATGGTTTGAACAGCCGGCCGGACTGCTCCATGAGGGAGAATACCGGCAGAAAGGAAACCGTTATGATCAGCAGACTGAAAAACAGGGCCGGCCCCACTTCCTTTGAGGCATCTATAATGATCTGGGTATGGCTTTTTTTGCCCCGGTCCCGCTCTAAATGCTTGTGGGCGTTTTCCACCATCACGATGGAGGCATCCACCATCACGCCGATGGCAATGGCAATGCCCCCCAGGCTCATGATGTTGGCGTTGACGTTGAACGGATACATGATCATAAATGACATCAAGATGCCCACCGGCAGGGTAAATATGGCCACAAATGCTGATCTGAAATGCAACAGAAAAATGATGCACACCAACGCCACCACGATCATCTCCTCGGTGAGTTTGGTTTTAAGGGTATCCACGGCCCGTTCAATCAAAGCGGACCTGTCATACCCGGTGAGGATCTCCACCCCTTCGGGCAGCCCTTTTTCAAGGTCTGCAAGTTTTGCCTTGACCCGTTTGATCACCTCCAGGGCGTTTTCCCCATAGCGCATGACCACGATGCCGCCCACGGTCTCCCCTTCCCCGTTCCATTCCAGAATGCCCCGCCGCAGTTCCGGACCGATCTGGATATTGGCAATATCCCCCAGCAGAATCGGGGTGCCTTTGTCATCAAAGGACACAACAACCTGCGCAATATCTTCCACAGAAGAGATATACCCCAGGCCCCGGACCATGAATTCGGTTTCCCCCATCTCAATGAGCCTGCCCCCCACATCTGCATTGGACTGCTGGATGGCATTTTTGATTTTCCGGATGGAAATATCATATGATGCCAGCTTGTTGGGATCCACCTCCACCTGGTACTGTTTGACAAACCCGCCGATACCTGGCCACTTCCGATACACCGGGAACCGCGGTGAGTTCATAGCGCACAAACCAGTCCGCAAAAGCGACCTGAGTTCGGCAAGGTCTGTGTTTCCTGTGGTGTCCTGGAGCACATATTCATACACCCATCCCACGCCTGTGGCCATCCGGCCCGAGACTGAGAGGTCACCCGGCAGGCAGGCGGCCGGACACAAAATTCAAATTACTCCATCACCCGGGACCTGGCCCAGTGAATTATCAGTGCCGTCCTCAAATATCAGGTAGACCGAAGGAATACCCGAAAAGGAATATCCTGACCACCTTCAGCAGAGCAGCACGCTAGGCATGGCGGTTGTCAAGGGATAGGTGACCTGGTCCTCCACCACCTGGGGGCCTGGCGGATATTCCGTATAGATGATGACCTGCACGTCGGACAGATCGGGATGGCATCCAGAGCGTGTTGACCATGGCCAGAATACCCCGGCAATGACTGACAAAAGTGGCCAGGACCACCATGAATTTGTTGTTTACAGACCATTCCAATTATCTTGTCTATCATCACAGCATCCTCTGTCTGTTATTCCATATCCTGGAAAAATCATCCCCGGATTCCGTGTCATCTTCCATGTCTTCAAAAACCGTCCCCATCTTGTTTTTGGGATGGTTCTGTTTTCTTTGGCAGTGCCGGATTTGGATGAGATCATCTTCTGGATCGCCTCTTTGAGCCGGGATTCGGAATCAGCGAGAACTGGCCGGACACCACACGACATCCTCACCTTGTGCCAGTCCTGTCAATTACCTGGACCCTGCCACTCCTCAGGTGGACACCGGTGGTGATCTTCCGGGGGTGAACCGGCCATTGCCATGGGCCACAAAAACCAGCTGTTTTTCCCCGGGTGGATCACCGCCTCGGAAGGGATAATCAGGCCGGCTGCATCCTTGCTGGTATTGATTTTATATTACAAACATGTCCGGCTTCCAGGTCATCTTCTGCATTGTCAAGGTAGTCCTGATGACCACATCCCGGGTTCTGGGCTGCAGATAGGGAAAAATATAGGCAATTTTTCAGTGTACACCTTGTCCGGGTCATAGGACAGGGTCATTTCAACGGTCTGCCCTTCATACACCAGGTTCTGCTCATATTCAAAGATATGCGCTTCCACCCATACCGTGGACAAATCCGCAATGGTGAACAGGCTTTCCCCGGCTTTGACATATGCTCCTTCAATCACGTTTTTATGGGTGCCACCTTTAAACCGGGACCGGATGGTCAGGGTTTGCGGACTCGCCACCCGGTTGTTCCAGAAAAGCGATGTCCTGGTCTGCCCAATGTCATGAGTATGCCAGTCTTTTTTGGCTGATTCCAGCAGATCCTTGTTCAAGGGTCCTGCGCGCCTGGAAATTTTTATAAGCTGACAGATATTCCTCCTGGGATGCCAGCGGGGACGGAGAATACATGGTAAAAGAGGATCGCCCTTTTCAATAACAAATCCGGTATAGTCGGCATAAAGGGGTTTCAACCCACCCGGCGGTTTGGGGCTGACAATACCGGTTCTGGTTTCATCAAAGGTCACATGGCCATAGGTTTTGATGATATATGGTTCAAAAGGACCCTGTGCAACCAGTTTGATTTTAAGGCCCAATGTTCTGTTCCACCACCGGATTGATTTTAATATCCACCCCGCCCTTTACCTCATCTTCATACACCGGCACAAGATCCATGCCCATCTTGCTTTTGCCAGGTTCATCATAGATCTCTGTAAGGATCCATGGGGGCTTTCAGTATACGATTTTCCGGTCTGCCGCGTCTCCGGACATCTCATCTTCGGAAACCTCATCTTCATACACCGGCACAGGTCATGCCCATCTTGCTTTTGCCCGGTTCATCATAGTTTCAGTGGGGTCCATGGGAGCCTTCCAGTAGATGATCTTCCGCTCTTTTGATGCAGCATCGCCATTTTGTTCAGACCGGGCTTTACTGCTCTCGGAGGATGTCGGTCCAATGGTGGTTGTTATAAAAATACCGCTGTACCTGTTATCAGTGCCGTCAAAATAACCCAGCGGGGTTGATTTGATATTCATGATAAATCGTTTCTCCCTGTATTTTCCATTAAGCAGAAGCCTTATACGCTTGCGTTGTCCAGCTATTGCTTGCGTTGTCCAGCCGGGCCGGTACCTTGCTCTGCCGGGCTTGTAGCGTTGTGCGCTTATAAACTTGTACCTACAACCGTTTCAAGGGCGGCAAAGAGATGCCCAGGTCTTTTGTCTTTTGCGCAATGGCAGAAGTTTCGCCTTCAACCAGTCTGTATAGGACCCGATGGCCTGGGGAAAAGGCAATGGATCCGGTCTCGCATATTCCCCTGGTGGACACATCCAGGGCAGATTTTGTCAGGGCATTATCCTGTTTGTACAAGTCAGTTCCCGCCGGTTTTGTCTGTTTAAACCAGGCATTTTGCTCCATGCGGTCTGTGGCATTTTCTCTGGCTGTCAGGGTGTGCTCCAAGGCCTGCCAGTGTCTGTCTTGTCTGCTGTAACCAGGGGCTGTCCACCCCGTACCAGGGGTTGACCGGCTGGATTGTTTTTCATGGATGCCATGGTTTTTTCGGCAAGGCTGCTGCGGGGCACCGGTTCCGGTGGTGTTGACATGGTCGGCTTCAAAATAGGAAAACCCAGGGTAAAAAATTTGCCCTGTTTCATGGATTCAGCCGAAGAAAGTTCCATGGACTGGTTGCTGATCTGAAATCTGATGGCGGCAGTTCCTGGCGATGTTTCCTGGCAGTGGCTGACAATGCGGGCCCGGGGGAGGGTTTGCGGCAGGGACGCTGTTTTCACCGGACCCATCTGGTATCTGCCGGAAGGTTCATCAGTTCAAAAGCAGCCTAATTTTACCATTGTCTGCTTCATTTTCCAGCAGAGCCTGCGCTTCTTTGGTTCTTCTATTTTTATGGTGACCTTGATCACATCCTGGTAACTGGTTCTGCCGCTTTTTATACAGGGATGCAGCCACATCCAGAGGGCGGTCGAACGCGGCCAGCGGGCCTCATGAATAATCCGGATGGACCGGGTGGTATACGCAAGCTCCCAATAAGCATTTTCAACATCCTGGCGCACCTGTTTGCCGGCAATTTTCATCTGCTCCACCCGCATGTCCACCTGGCTTTGGATGACGCGGCCCTTGAGTGCAACAAGGCCGGGAAACGGATGTCCTGCCCTGATGGAATTTTTTGTTTTCAAAGGCCCGACCCGGTTGTTGAGGGCAGCGGTGAATGCCGCATACTGCTGCAGGCTGTCATCCAGGTGCGTGACCTGGTCAAAGGACTGGATCTCTGCCAGGACCTTTTTTCGGGCCGCCTTGATATCTGTATTTCTCAAGGCGGCAATGGCTTTTATCTCTTTGAGATCGATCTTCTGCGCAAGGAGCGCTGCAAATGCTTTTGGGTCATCGCCTGCTTGAGATACCTGTGCAAAAATTTTTTCATCCACCCCCATTGCTGCGGCATCACCATTGGGCCCATATATCTGTTTTTCATACCCCTGCTTGAGATGGTGTATCTGTGATCTGTCAGGAATCCGTGATCCGGCAGGAAAAGGAACAGCCGTATGGGAAGGTGTTTTCTGCACGGCGATATCAGGTGATTGTCTGATGGCAAAACTGTCTTGGGGAGTATAGTTTTCCAGTTCTTTTTTCATGGTGCCATAATCTGCAAAGCAGACAGAAGCAAAGAAAAGTACCGGTATTGTCAGGGTAAAAATCTTTATTTTCATGGCTTTTTTTCTCCTGTATTCTGCCCGGTTTTCGCATCCAGGACAGCACCGGCTGCCTGCTCAAGCAGCACCAGGGTCTTGGCATAATCTGCTTTGGCCCGCTCCAGAGACAATTGAAAATTGTAGGCAGTTGCCTGGATTTCCAGAAAATCGGCAAAACTGCCCTGGCCCTGTTTGAACCAGGTTTCTGCCGTCTGTACGGAAGAGACCGCCTGGGGAAGCAGGTCTTTTTCATACAGGGTTATCAGGCGTTCGGCATTTTCCAGCTTGAACCACAGGCGGCTGATCCCGGCCTTGACCCTGTTGGCGGCCTCGGTTTTCTGGGCCTGTGCTTTTTGTTTTTCTGCCAAAGCCTGTGCGGTCCGGCTTTTATTTTTTCCAGACCACAAGGGAATGTTCATGCCGAACTGCACCCCCACCGCATCGTCACCGGCATCGGGCGGCGGATTTGGCACATCCGGATCACCAATGCCGGCATAAAACAGGCCCAGCTTGAATGAAGGCAGGGTTTCAAGCCGTGTCAGCTGTATGGCCTGTTCTGATTTGTGCACCTTTTCCTCAGCCATGAGGATATCTTCCTGGTGCAGCATGGCAAGTGCATACACCTCATCCAGAGAATACACCACTTTTTGTGGCAGGGTGCCTGCCGCATGTCCCAGCAATGCTGCGGGGGGACGGTTCAACAGGGTGTTCAGGGTTGTTTTTTGTGTTTTTTCCAGCTCCTTCAGCAGCAGGATATCATATTGTATCTGGGCGGTCTGGGAACGGGCTTTGGATACATCGTAAAACAGGGCTTTGTCATCTGCATAGGCGTTTTCGCTGATCTGCAGCATCTGCTGATTCAAGTCCAGGTTGGCCTGTGCCACTGCCATGGCTTTCTGGATATACACCAGTTCGTAAAATGCCAAAGACACCTCAGTGACAATGGTTTTAACGGCCTGGTCCACCTTGAGTCTGGAGATGGCAACATCTGCCTCCAGCACCCGGGCCTTTTGGGACAGGGTGCCTGGAAAGGGAATCACCTGGGAAAGGGTCAGGCTCCAGTCCTGGGGGCCAAGCCGGGTTTCAATGGGCCGGGGAAAATAGGTGGCGGCCAGCTGGGGATCCGGGTAGCTTTTGCCGACCCTGTAATTTTCAATAAACGCCTGCCAGGATTTTTTGGACGCAGTGATGGCCGGACTGGACAAATAGGCATAGGTAAGCAGATCTGACAATCTTATGGTCGTTGACAGGCTGGCGTCCAGTTTTGTCAGATCTTCTTGTTCTGTTGCCCGGGCGTTGTTCTGACACAACACCAGGATACCAAAACACAGAAAAAACAGAACCATTTTGCGTTGCAGCTCTCTGTATTTTATTTTGTTTCTGATTTCCATAAACACCCGCCCTTACTTTAGGATGTATGATTGTTGTACAGAACATCCCGCATCCGCAGGTATTCCTGTTCCGTGATTTCCCCTTTGGCATATCGTGATTTTAAAATTTTCAAAGAATCCATTGTATCGGCATGCGGATCACGCTTCCTGCCGGATTTATTCAATTGAAGCAGAACCAGGACAACCAGACCGATGATGAGCAAAGTGATGCCCCATCCGATGACGCCTCCGCCAATCCCCCAGTGTCCCATGCCTGAACCTATGAAATTACAGCTACCCATTTTTACTCCTGATATATTTATTGATTATTTCAAACAGTGTCATTCATTCTGACTGAATAGGATTTGCAATGACTATACCACATTGTCATATTTTTCATAACCATTTAAAATAAAAGAAATTATTGAATCTTTTCCTGTCTCTCCCCGCACAAACCGGTTGCAAGACCACGTGAAAATGATTAAAATTAGTACATTCGACTGGATGAGATCGGTTATATTTTAATCATCGTCAGGAAACCGCAGAGAATGAATTTTAACAAAACAAACCGGTTTATGGTTTCTGCCTCCCCATGGATCACCATCGGCATCAGTCTTGTGCTCATGGTGATTATCATTTTTCAGACCATTATGATGTATAACCGGGAAAAACAGCATGTGGGCAGCCACTTAAAGGAAAAAGGGGCGGCATGGATCAAGTCTTTTGAAGCCGATACCGGAACCGGGGTACCGGGCAGTCACCATTTTTTGCAGAAAATGCTGGAACACACCGCATCCCAGGCGGATATCTCTTATATGTTTCTGGTGGACCCATCCGGAAAGATTCTGGCCCACAACGATCGCGAAATGATCGGCTCACAGATCGATGACACCCCATTTAAAAATCAGATAACTGCACCCACCGAACCTGGATGGCGGATTGTTGAAAAAGAAAATAACACACGGTATTTTGAAGTGTATAAATCTTTTCTTGCTGAATCTCCGGAAATTGTCAAAAAACAGAGATACCAGACTGAGAGGCAGGTGATGTCCCTCTCCCCGGGCATTGATGCGGAAACCAGACCCATGATATTCATCGGAATGGATGCACACCTTTTCGACCAGGCTGTTGCCGAAGACCTGCACCACAATATTTTGATGATCATCATTGTTTTTCTCGTGGGGCTGGCCGGAATTGTTTCGTTTTTCTGGTCCCGCAAAGTCGTGCGTTCCCGCAGGCTGCTCCAGGACACCCGGGCTTTTGCCGCAGAAACCATTGCCAGCCTTCCCATGGGGGTCATCATTGTGGATAAGCATCGGCACATCCGGTATATGAACGATACCGCCTGTTTTCTTCTGGGAATCGATATTTCCGGGGTAACTGATAAAACAGCAGATGCCGTTCTTCCCGGCACCATCTGGCATCTGCGCAAGATCACGGATGAACATGGAAAGGGGATTGAAAAAGAGATCGTTGTCAACGCGAAAAAATCCGGCCCAACTCCTGTTTCAGTTATGGTGACAAAAATTTTCGGCAAGGACGGTGATTTTATCGGATTTCTCTTTATTGTTAAAGATTTGAGCCAGATCCGGGCACTGGAGTTGACAATCAGGAGAAAAGAAAGACTGGCCGCGCTGGGAACACTGGCCTCGGGCATTGCCCACGAAGTCCGGAACCCCTTGAGTTCCATCAAAGGATATGCCGGTTTTTTCGGCAGCCTGTTTGAAGATGACAGTGAAAACAAAAAAGCGGCACAATTAATGGTTGAAGAGATTGACCGGGTGGACCGGGTTATTTCAGAACTGATGGAATTTGCAAGACCGGCGGATTTAAAGCGGGGTCCCGTGCACCCGGGCCCGTTGGTCAAAAACACATTGCGTATTATCCGGCATGAGGCTGAAAGTACCGGCATCCGGATAGAGGAAAAAATAAATCCTTCGCTTCCTGACCTCTTTCTTGATCCGGACCGTTTCAGTCAGGTACTGCTGAATCTTTTCATCAATGCCATGCAGGCCATGCCCCATGGCGGATACCTGACAGTAGATGTCCGGGTGAATGAAGATGCCGTCCTTTTTGCCGTCTCAGATACCGGGGAAGGGATTTTACCCGATGACCAGGCCGCTGTATTCAATCCCTATTTTACCACCAAAAAAAAGGGAACCGGGCTGGGACTGGCCATTGTCCACAAAATCATCGAAGGCCATAACGGCACGATCTGGCTCGACAGTGTCAAGGGAAAGGGAACCACTTTTTTTATTTCAATCCCGCTTGAAAACCGGGAAAAGGAATGACCATGAAAGGCAACATCCTGATCGTTGATGATGACACGGCCCACCTGTCCATGCTTCAAACCGTTTTAAAAAGCCTGGGGCATACTATTGACAGCGTCACGGATGGAAAAGAGGCCATCAGCGGGGTGGCGGAAACACCGTATGATCTGGTGCTCATGGATGTAAGAATGGCAAATATCGGGGGGATGGAAGCCCTTGAAAAAATCAAGGCACTCAACCCGGCCATTCCCATCATCATCATGACCGCTTATTCTTCGGTGGACAAGGCTGTGGAAGCCATGAAGCTGGGGGCCTATGACTATCTGACAAAACCCTTGAATTTCGATGACCTGAAAATCACCATCGAACGGGCCATGAGCCACCTGCACCTGACCCGGGAAAATGCAGACCTGAAAAAAAGGATATCTGCTGATACCGGATTTTCCCGCATCATCGGCACCAGCCCGGCCATGAAAGCGGTGATGGAAACCGCCAGAATTGCGGCTCCCAGCGATGCCACCATTCTGATGACCGGAGACAGCGGGACCGGAAAAGAACTGTTTGCTAAAGCCATTCATGATCACAGCGCCCGAAATAAAAACCAGCTGATCTCCATCAACTGTGCCGCGTTGAATGAAACGCTGCTGGAATCGGAACTGTTCGGCCATGAAAAAGGGGCGTTCACCAGCGCTGACAAAAAACGGGACGGCCTGTTTCTCCATGCAGACAAAGGCACCATTTTTTTAGATGAAATAGGAGAAATCCCTTTGTCCATGCAGGTCAAACTGCTTCGGACCATCCAGGAAAGAGAGATTCAGCGGGTCGGCAGTGACAGGCCCATCCGCATCGATGTCCGGATCATTGTGGCCACCAACAAAAACCTGGAACAGGAAGTCAAGCACGGCCGGTTCAGAGAAGACCTGTTTTACCGCCTGAATGTCATCAATATCAAGGTTCCTTCTTTAAAGGAGAGACCCGATGATATTCCTTTGCTGGCACAGCATTTTTTAACCCGGTACTCACAAAAAAATCGAAAACAGTTCAAGGGGTTCACGCCCGCAGCCATGGATGCATTGATGAAACATCCATGGCCGGGCAATGTCAGAGAACTTGAAAATGCCGTTGAAAGAGCGGTGATCCTGTCCATGGGCCAGTATATTTCTGAAAAAGACCTGCCCGGTAATATGATAAAAATCTATGAACCCGATGATGCCTCCCGGAAATTTTTGCCCGGAATCGGCGGCAGGTCCCTGGATGAACTTGAAAGCATGGCCCTGGCACAGACCCTCAAACAGACCGGCGGCAACAAGACAGAAGCGGCAAAGATATTGAATATCACCCGAACGACGTTAAACAACAAAATCAAAAAATACCATCTGGATCTGGATCAGATTTTATCCTCCCATCCATAAAACTGCCCCATGATCGCTGCATCACCGACACTTTCCAGTGCATCGCGACCCTTACGCTGCCGGCAGAGTTTCATCCGCCGGTGCCAGCGTCAATTTCAAACCAAATGCCTGAAGTACTTTTACGACCGTATCAAATTTGGGTGCGCCATTTCCCGAAAGAGCCTTATAAAGATTTTGCCGGTTCAGATCGGCTTTCTGTGCAATTTCAGTCATTCCTTTGGCCTTTGCCACATTGCCGATGGCGACCATCAGCAGATCTGTGTCCCCCTCTTCCAATGTGGCTTTTAAATATTCACAAATCATTTCCGAGCTGTCCAGATATTCGCTGGCATCCCATTTAGTGGTTGTCATACCCATGATAGATCCTCCATAATGTGCCTGGCTTTTTGAATGTCTTTGGACTGGCTGGATTTATCACCACCGCAAAGCAGAAAGACAATGGTTCCCTGCCTGATGGTGAAATAAATCCGAAAACCCGGTCCAAAGAAAAATCGCAGTTCATACAGACCCTCACCCAGGGTCCGGTAATCTCCAAGATTACCCATCTGTATGCGGTCGAATCTTGAAATAATGCGTGCCCTGTATTTGAGATCTTTGACCCTGGTTGAAAACCATTTGTCAAAAAGCGGCGTTGTTTCAAGACTGTATGTCATGGGCATATTGTCGCACATAAAAGACAAATGTCAATGTAATTTTTTTAGCTTTTGTGCTGCACAAGCCTCTTTTTCAGAAGCGGAAAGAGCTTTGATATCAGGTGCACAGAGTTTTATAAGGTTTTGCCGGTTCGATCACATGCAATGTCATGGCCTGGTCCACCCCTTTCAGGTCCGCCGGAAAAGAAGACTTCACCTGCAAATCCTTCCCTTGGGTAGTTTTGTCCAGCACCGCATCGGAAATCAGAATCTGCTTTTTTCGAGCCTGCTCCTGGATCCGGCTGGTGATATGACCGCAGACCCCACCACCCCCGTACTTGGCCCGGGCATCTGATCCGATATTGCCCACCACCACCTGACCCGGCATGGATGCCGATGCCCATGGCCAATCCGGGGAGATCCTGTTTTTTCAATTCCCGGTTCACCGCCGGCATTTTGGACTGCATATCAAAGGCACAATGAACAGCACGCAAAACCGTGTCTGATGTCGGCTCGTCCAGGGATCAAAAATACCAGGATGGCATCTCCGTAAAATCCCAATATGCCCTGGTGTTCCCGGATAATTTCGGATCATATGGGAAAAATACCGGTTCAGAATGGCCACAATCACTCAGGTTCAAAAGGTCTCGGACATGTTGGTGAAGCCTCTGATATCCGACATGAGCATGACCGCTTCCGCCGGACCCCCTCCAGCTGGCCGGCCTCCGGGTGCGCCATCAGGGTCCTGGCAAAATCCGGGATCCACATACCGGCCAAAGCTGTTGCGGATATGGTCCCGCTCCTCCAGTCCTTCGACCATGGTGTTGAAACTTTCCACCATGCCCGATTTCATCCCGGCTGTTCACCGGGATGGGAGACCCATAATCCCCTTTTTGCCACGGCCTGAGCCTTTTCAGACAACTGCTGGATCTGGACTGACCATCGGCACGGAAACCGGATCAATACCAGCACCGGCGGCCAGCCACAAAAACGCCCAGGCCAATGCCATTTCTGTATGTCACGATGGGGCCTAAAATTTTATGGCCGTCGGCAAACATGATAATGGTCCAGGGCACCTGCGCCAGCTTATAAAAACCCCGCAATCAGATCCGGAGGATGTCCTTTAGGGAAACAGTGCCAAAGGGCTGGGTGTTCATTTTTCAAAAATGGCCTGCTCCAGGGGATCATCCGACCCCCGAAGTCTTCCGGTCCGTCATGGTCATGTTGGTATTGGGCCATAGGCACCGGTCTCATCGACAATACAGGCCATGTCACTCTGCCACCACCCGGGCCAGAATATCTTTGAGCAGAAAATCAAACTCCATCCGGATAACCAGATCCCCCAGCCGTTTTTCCGACATCGAACAAAGAAATATGCATGATCACGGTTCTGCCTTTCTCATCGGCATGATACCGGGGCCGGGAAACACTGGCGATTTGAGACCGGGAAAACCGCACGCCGATGTTCCGCCATGTTCATCCGATCCATATGTCCCATGCCGAGGCAGTCTTGCGGCCGGAGGGGCGGATGCCGGATCAACCGGCTCATACTCTGCAGACACCACCCCGTCCATGACCAGCAGATAATCCACCACCTGATCCGGGGATATCACGATACCTTTCCGGTCGGATACCTGGAACAGGACATTGAGCAGGTCCACCGGCTTGAAAAGCCGCATTTCAATATAGTGGGCCGCCCGCTGCAGCTTGACCACAGCCGATTCCTGCCACTGATCCAGCATGATGCCCCGGGAATACCAGAAACTGGCGGCCCCGCCCAGAAGGACAATGACCAGCACCGGGAGTAACAAAGAAATCAGAAGCCGTGTCTGTAACTTTTTAAATTGGAACCGTGACAAATCCATTTTATTTTTTCACCACTTGAGGCGTTTGATTGGCCAGAACGATACCTGACAGAATCAGCATCGCACTGACAGCATGGACCAGGCCGATATGTTCTCCGAGAAACAGATACGCCAGCAATCCGCTGAACAGCGGCAACGTGTAATATATCATCCCGGCCCGGGATGGTCCCAGGGTGATAATGGCCCGGTTCCAGAGCAAAAACGCACATAGCGATGCAAAAACCCCCACATACAGCACGGCCGGCAGCGTGGATCGATTTAAATACAATCCAGGCATCCGGGTCTGTTCCCAGATAAAAAACGGCAGTAGAAAGATCAGCCCCATGAAAAACAGCGTGAATTGAAACGTATACAGCCGGATGCCGTCCGGCTTGTGTTTAATCAGAATGCTGAACACCGCAAAAAGAACGGCAGATGCCAGCATCCACAGATCGCCTGCCACAAAACGGATGGCCAGCAGCCGGGCGAATTCGCCCCGGGTGATCAGGCAGACAACCCCTGTCAGCACAACCACGATTCCCACGGCTCTTTTAACGGTCAGCACTTCTTTAAACAACACCCGGGAAATCAGCACCACAAACACCGGGAAGGTGATGGCGATCAAAGACAGGTTCATGGCAGTGGTGGTGTGTCCGGCAATATAGATGAACGTGTTGAAACAGGTCACCCCGATGAAGGCAGTGACTGCCATATACCCGATATTCGGCCGCACCCGGGGCCAGTCTTTGGCAAAACCCCGGATCGCAAAAGGAGCGAACACCAGAACGGCGGTCAGCCACCGGTAAAATGCCAGACTGATCGGCGGAATCAGGTCGTTCAATCCTCTTGCCACAATAAAATTGCCTGACCACAGGGCCGTGGCCCCCAATGCAAACCCATATCCGGCCAATAGACTACTGATCTTTTCCGGCATTACCCATGCTTTTTTTTATCATACACTGTTTTTTGTGCCATCGTCCTTGTCTATTTTTTCTCCAAACCATACCACCATTTTTCAGCCGTATCCAACAAAAAATCCAATGATTCCGCAACCACACCGCAATTTGTTTGACAGACATGGCATGCCGGGTCTATTTTACACCAGCTATTGACCCACGGACTTCAAGGACCATTGACATATGCCACACACCCCGACCCGAACCGTTCTGATGGATGCCCGCATGGCAGGCCCTTTGTTCATGCTGTCTGCGGCATTGCTGTTCACACTCATGTCCACCATTGTCAAGCTCATGCCTGAACATTACACGGTCTGGCATCTGGGATTCATCCGCTGTTTCGGGGGAATGCTGGTATTGACAATGGTGTTCAGCCGCAAAAAAAATCCGTTCAAAGGACACAACATCCCGCTGCTCATTCTCAGGGGATGCACCGGTTCCCTGGCATTTTTCTTTGTGGTATCGGCCCTGCGCCTGCTGCCCATGTCCACGGCCGTGGTGTTGTTTTATTCCTATCCGGCGTTTGCGGCCCTGTTCGGGTTCCTCATTTATAAAGAACGGGTGAACCGGTTTCAGATCGTGTGTATTGCCGTACTTTTGGCCGGGGTGGCCATTCTTTTCGACTTCCGGCTGTCCACCAATGCCCTGGGACAGGCAATGGCCATTATCGGAGCCGTCCTTGCCGGATTCACCGTGACCATCATCCGGTCTTTGCGGGAGCACAACGGGCCCGTGATCATCTATTTTTACTTCTGCACCATGGGCACCCTGGCCACCCTGCCCTTTTGCATCGCCCACCCCATTGTGCCGGCCTCTGCGGTTGAATGGACCATGACCGCCGGCATTATCTGCGTGTCCGTAGCAGCCCAGCTGCTGATGAACCAGGGTTTTTTTTTCTGCAAAGGCTTTGAAGGGGCTGCATACATGTCCAGTGAAACCCTGTTTACCGCCATGGTGGGCATTGTCTTTCTCATGGAACCGGTCTCCTGGCATCTGTTTGCCGGGGGCCTCCTCATAGTGGGCGCCGGCCTGGCCATGCACCGGCTGGGACGGATTCAAACCAAATAAAAGGAAACACAGCATGATTTTATTCAATCCAAAGACCGCTGCCTATGACCATCTGGATCCGGCATCCAGACAGATCATGGAAAAAACCATTGCCTATTTTGAAAACCGGGGCAAAAAACAACTCAAATCAGATTTTCACCAGCGGGTCTGGTACCAGGATTTTCTGGATTTTTTAAAGGAAAACCAGATCTTTGCCACCCTGCTCACCCCGAAAAAATATGCCATAGACAATGAAAACGCCCGGTGGGACACCCGGAGAATCTGTGATTTCAATGAAATACTGGGGTTCTACAACCTTTCCCACTGGTATACCTGGCAGGTATCCATCCTGGGACTGGGCCCCATCTGGATGGCGGATAATGAAGGCATCAAGAAAAAAACGGCACAGCTCTTAAAAGACGGCCATATCTTTGCCTTTGGTCTTTCGGAAAAAGACCATGGGGCGGATCTGTATGCGTCAGACATGGCCCTGACCCCCCTGGGAGAAGGAAAATACGTGGCTGACGGCGGCAAATACTATATCGGCAATGCCAACCAGGCCGGGATCGTATCCACATTCGGCAAAAACTCGGAAACCGATGAATATGTGTTCTTTGCCGCCGACCCTGCCCATGACAACTATGATCTGGTCCAGAATGTGGTGGACTGGGAAGGATATGTGGCCGAATATGCTTTGAACGGCTATCCCGTGACCGATGCGGACATCATGTCCACGGGCCGGGCTGCCTGGGACAGCGCGTTGAATACCATCAACGTGGGAAAATTCAACTTAGGCTGGGCATCCATCGGCATCTGCACCCATGCCCTGTATGAAGGCCTGAACCATGCGGCCAACCGGAACCTGTACGGCCAAATGGTCACGGATTTTCCCCATATCCGCCAGCTGCTGGTGGATGCCTATACCCGCCTGGCCGCCATGAAGCTGTTTTCTTTGCGGGCGGCTGATTATTTCAGGTGTGCTTCGCCTGAAGACCGGCGGTACCTGCTGTACAACCCCATGGTCAAAATGAAGGTGACCTGTGAGGGAGAAAACGTCATCAACCTGATCTGGGATGTGATTGCAGCAAAAGGATTTGAAAAAGACACCTATTTTGAAATGGCAGCCACAGACATCCGTTCCCTGCCCAAACTGGAAGGCACCGTGCATGTGAACATGGCATTGATCATCAAGTTCATGGCCAATTATTTTTTTAATCCCGGCACATTTCCCGACATCCCCCGGCGGGATGACCCGGGATGTGATACGTTTTTGTTCAACCAGGGAGAAACAAAAGGATTGGGCAAAATTCAGTTCCACGATTATCATCTGGCCTATGACAGCGTGGACCTGCCCAATGTGAATATCTTCAAAAAACAGATCGATCAGCTGGCCCAAATGCTCATGACCGCCACCCCGGACAGGGACCAGGCCAAAAACATGGATTTTCTGCTGTATCTGGGGGAATTGTTCACCCTGGTGGCCTATGGCCAGCTCATCATTGAAAAATTTCACATGGATAACATCACCCCGGACCTGCTGGAACAGATATTTGATGTCATGATCAGGGATTTCAGTGAATTTGCCCTGAAACTGTATGCCAAACCCGTCACCACCCAGGCTCAGATGAATTTCTGCATGGCCATGATCAAAAAACCGGTCACAGACACAGACCGGTTCAACCGGATCTGGGAAACCCATGTCATGGCGTTGAAAGACACCTATGAGATGACACCTTAACCCGGGTCATGGGTGTAAAAACGCTGCCATGGGAACATTTTTTACCGGGGCCCGGAAAGAAGGACTGGCGGTCTGGTCCGGGGTCTGGCCGGTCAGTGCCAGGAGGATGTCAAACAGGACCGGCTGACAGACCCGGCCCTGGCACCGTCCCATGCCGCATCGGGTGGCTTTTTTCAGGCTGCCTGTTGTCACAAACCCTTTGGCAATCTGTTTTCTGATCTCTCCCATGGAGATCTCTTCGCACCGGCAGATCAGGACATCATCGTCGATGGTCTCATAAGCGGATGCAGGCACCTGGCACAATTGATTCAAAAATGCCGCATATCCCAGCTGGTGTTTCTGCATCCGGACCAGTTTTTGCGCATAACGACCCGGCCCGGTTTTTTTCCCCAGTTTTTCCAGAATTGACAACGCGGCCAGTTTCCCTTCCACAAAGGATTTTCCGGCCCCGGCAATGCCGGTGATCTCTCCGGCGACATACACTGCG
Source organism: Desulfotignum sp. (assembly GCA_018399285.1). Taxonomy (GTDB): domain Bacteria; phylum Desulfobacterota; class Desulfobacteria; order Desulfobacterales; family Desulfobacteraceae; genus Desulfotignum. Next base: position 10,706 of record JAGYOW010000032.1, on the reverse strand, counting down.
GCCACCGATGTTTCAAGGGCATGATCCACCCGGACCACCCACCCGCCCCGGTCGGCATCGTAATCCAAAGCGCATCCGGCCTGGACCGGCAACTCGATGTTGGGGCAAAACCCGTATCCCACGGCCAGTGCCTCTGCGGGATAGGTCTGAAACGTGCCGGGTACCGTGTTTCCCTTTCTGTCAAGATCAGCGGTCACGACAGCGGTTAATTCATTTTTCCCTCTGGCTTCCACCACCCGGACCCCCTGGCGGAACCTCACTTTTCGGATCAGCAGACCCAGCATCTGCATGGCCCCCTCCCCTGCCAGGAATCCATGGTGTTTCAAAAGCGGCAGCAGGCCCAGTTTTTTGGCAAAAGGGTTCTCATCCAGAATCGCGGTCACGTTTCCTTTGTTTTTGAGAATCTCCAGGGCCAGCACCGTCTGAAGCGGGCTGGTGCCGGCAATCAGGGTGTGCCGGGCCGGCAGAATACCCGAACTTTTCATCAGAATCTGGGCCGCCCCCAAAGACATCACCCCGGGCAGGGTCCATCCTTTGAACGGCAAAAACCGTTCCCTGGCACCCGTGGCCAGCAACAGGTATCCGGCATCAATCTCGAGCACACAACCGGGTCCTGAACCGCCCGGACACAGGGGGTCCGGCACATGCACCAGAAGTTCCCGGTCCGAAAAAATGCCCAGTACCCGGGCCTGATGAACACAGGTAATCCCTTTGGGCCGCCGGACCGGCCTCAGGCTCTGAACAATTTTTTGGGTTGACACGGTCCTGCCGGATCTTTCAAGACGCGGGTCAAATTCCCAGAACCCGTCTGTAACCCGGCAGTGTTGTCTGAGAATCTGGCCCCCGGCATGGGGGTTCTCATCTAAGACAAGAATTTCCAGGCCATGACCGGCCAGGGTATTGGCCGCGGCAATACCGGCAACCCCGGAGCCCACGATCACCACATCATACGCCTGCTTCATGACCGCCTCATTTCATCGGAATCCAATCTGCTTCATCGGGTTTCAATCTGCATGCCGTCGGTTGCCAGGGTCATGCAGGCCTGTTGGTCCGGGACACCGTTGATGGTGACCCGGCATTCATAGCAGACACCCATACCGCAGAAAATTCCCCGGGGCTCACCGGTTTTTCCGGCAATCCGCAAAACACGAATTCCTTCGGCCAGCAAAGCGGCATGAACGGTTTCGCCCTCATAAGCTGTACAGGGATCGCCATCCACCCAAAAGGTAATTTTCGGGCCCCGGTTTGCACAATAAATCCGCAGGTCGGTATCCGCATTATTCATGGGCCTGTCCTTTCTGGGATATAAACCGGTCCGGAGAAAACGGTGCCAGAGAAACGGCTGTTTTTTGTCCCAACACCATATCTGCCATCAGTTCTCCGGTGATCGGGGACAGGGCAATGCCGTCCCCTTCGTGTCCGGCGGCCATGAAAAACCCTTCCAGGGACGGCACCGGTCCCAGGATGGGCAGGCCGTCCGGGGTATAGGGCCTGAGACCGGCAAAGGTCCGGATCACCTGAAGGTGTTTCAGGGCCGGCAGGACCTCAGTGGTCCGTGAAATGATCCGGCGGATGCCCGACAGGGTGTTTTCTCTGCAAAACCCTGCAAATTCCCGGGTGGATCCCAGCAGCAGGTTTCCGTTGTCTGTCTGCTCCATAGACATGCCTTCTCCCTGTTCTGCGGCCAGGGACGGGTCATATTTGACGGCAATGTATCCGGCTGAAATCATACAACTGGAAATCATGGGGCGCGTTGCCTGGGTCACCACGATCTGTCCCCGCCGGGGTGCGATAGGCAGGTCGATTCCCACCATCTGACCGATACGCCCCGCCCCGGCACCGGCGGCATTGACCACCAGATCTGCTGGAATATCCCCCTGTGTGGTGGCAACTCCGGTCACCCGGTTATTTTTGGTGTGAATTCCCAGCACCTTTGTCCGGGTCAGGATCCGGGCATGATTTTTTTTCGCACCCAGTGCAAACCCCAGCGTCAGATTGATGGGATTGACCTGAGCATCCAGGGAAGACCAGCTGGAGCCGTAAATATCAGGAGATAAAAACGGTTCCGCCGCCAGGGTTTGTTTTGCATCCATCAGGCAGACTTCCAGGCCGATATCCTTTTGTTCCCTGACAAATTTTTCCATGGCCGGATATTGTGCCGGAGTCTGGATGATCACCCGGCCCCCGGTCTGCCTGAACTCGATGTCCACAGGCAGTTCTTTTTTCAACAAATGAAACCGCTTCAGGCTTTCCATGGCCAGACCCAGGTGGATGCCGGGCTTTTTGGACTGCATGAACACCAGGCCGTCACAGGCCCCGGAGCTCCCGGATGCCAGGTCAAGGGATTCGATGAGCGTGACCTGTGCCGCTTTTTTTGCCAGGTGCCAGGCAATGGAAGTGCCGATGACACCACCGCCAATGACAACAATGAGAGGGAATCGGGTTTTCACTTCATTTTTTTCCTTGTCCATCTGCCATTCATCGGTACAAACCCCATCACACTGATGTAATACGGCACCGCCACAAAAAACACAAGCCCCGGATCCTTGGTCAGGACTTGCACAATTTGCCGATATTGATTACACTTGTCCCAAATGAAAACAAAACGAAATTACCGGGGTAAGCGCCCCCGGCGAAAACCAGAAAACAGACCCGCTATGAAGCCCGGTGCGGACAAAGGACTCAAACGCATCTTTGAAAAGATCGGGGTACCTGACGACAAACCCTTTACCCCGGATCCGTTCCAGATCGAAGCCATTGAAGCTGTTCAGGAAGCAGACTGCCTGGTGACCGCTCCCACAGGGGCCGGCAAGACCTGGATTGCCGAGGAAGCCACCCGGAACTGCCTGGCCAAAAAAGGCCGGATCTGGTATGCCACCCCGCTCAAAGCCCTGACCAACTCCATCCATGCCCGGTTTTCCCAGCTGTTCGGTGAAGAAAATGTCGGCATTCTCACCGGTGATATCAAGGAAAATGCCGATGCCGACGTGATCATCGGTACCACGGAAATCCTGAGAAACCAGCTCTACGATGCCATGTACACCGGAGAGGATCTGAACTGTGACCTGATCATCCTGGATGAGGCCCATTATCTAGGGGATGCGGAACGCGGGGTGGTGTGGGAAGAGATCATGATCTATCTGCCGGTGCGCATTCCATTGCTTTTGCTGTCCGCCACCATCGGCAACCCGGATCAGATCGCCGGCTGGCTGACCGCCATCCGGGGCCGCACCTGCCGCATCGTGGAAAACAAACGGCGGCCCGTGCCGTTGCACCCCATATTTCTGCATCCTTCCGGCACGTTGTACCCGCTGCTTAAAAAGACCGCCGGTCCGGGTGAAGCCAGGCTTCATGATAAAGTGTACAAGTTTGCCAGCATCAAAAAACCGCCGGTCCTGGCGCCGCCGGGACGACTGCCCGATTTCGGGGATATCCTGACGCTCATGGAGCGGTATGACCTGTTGCCGGCCATCTTTTTTTTAAAATCCCGGGCTGAATGCGACAATGCCCTGAAACTGTGCCGCAATGATCTGCTCAACAAAACACCCCAGAAAAAAGCGGCCCTGAAAGCAACCATTGAGGAACTGGTGGCCGGCAATCCCCACCTGGCCGCCCACCCCCACCGCCGGGACCTGGAAGAAAAAGGCTGTGCCGCCCACCACAGCGGTCATCTGCCCGCCTGGAAAGTGGTGGTGGAGACGTTGATGGCCAAAGGACTGCTCAATGCCATGTTTGCCACCTCCACGGTGGCGGCAGGCGTCAACTTTCCGGCCCGGTCCGTGGTGATTCTGAATTCCGACCGGTTCAATGGTGTTGATTTCCAGACTTTGAGCCCCAGTGAATTTCAGCAGATGGCCGGCCGGGCCGGCCGCCGGGGCATGGACAATATCGGATTCGCCCTGGTGCTGCCCGGCAAGTTCATGGATCTGAAGGGCATTGCCGGCCTGGTGAACGCTCCGGCTTTGAATGTGGACAGCCAGATCAAAATCGATTTTTCCATGGTACTGAACCTGTTGCTTTCCCATACGCCGGAACAGGTGAGAATGCTTTTGGACAACTCGTTTGCCTCTTACCTGATCACAGCGGGTGAAAAACGGTCCAAAGCGGCCAGAAAGCGGTTCGGCCAGGACCTGGCTTTGTTGTGGAACGATTTTCTGGCACACATGGATTTTCTGGCAAATGAAGGATTCATCACCCGGGACGGGAACCTGACCGAAGACGGGTTGTGGGCATCCAAGCTCAGAATCGACTCTCCGCTGCTGGTGGCCCAGGGCATCCGGGAAAACCTGCTGCCGGACCGGGATCCGGCCCTGCTGGCCGCCATCATGGCCGCGTTTGTCAATGAAAAAGAATTCAAAGATGATCCGCTGGTTGAAGGCGCCCTGCCCAAACGCCTCAAACAAGGCTTTCTGGAGATTCGCAAAGGATTGAAACCCTTTGCACTGAAACTGCTGTCCAGCGGTTTTTCCGCGCCCAACCTGTTTGTCCAGCCCGCGGTTCTCATGTATGGCTGGGCCCATGACACGCCCTGGGATGAACTGATGACCGGATCTGATTACGCGGAAGGGGATTTTGCCCGGCTGATTCTGCGCACTGCGGAAAACCTGCGTCAGATCGCCAAAATTGGAGACAGCTTTCCCAACGTGGCCAGAACGGCGGCTGAAGCCGTGGATCTGATCCTCAGGGAGCCTGTCCTCAGCCAGTACCATTAAATTTCCGTCAAGGAGACTGCATGACCGAAGATACCAAAAAAGTGATCTATTCCATGATCCATGTAAGCAAGTTCCATGGCAAGCGCCAGGTGCTCAAAGATATTTCTCTGTCTTATTTTTACGGTGCTAAAATCGGTGTCCTGGGCCTCAACGGCTCGGGCAAAAGCTCGCTGCTGAAAATCATGGCCGGCAAAGACACGGAATTTTCCGGGGAAACCATTTTATCCAAAGGATACACCATCGGATTTCTGGAGCAGGAACCCCTGGTGGATTCGTCCAAAACCGTCCGGGAGGTGGTGGAGGAAGGGGTTCAGGAAACTGTGGATCTTTTGGCGGAATATGAAAAGATTTCCGAACAGTTTGCCGAGCCCATGTCCGAAGAGGAGATGGATCAACTGATCGAACGCCAGGGAAAGGTTCAGGAACAGCTGGATCACCTGGATGCCTGGGACCTGGACGCCCGGTTGAAAATGGCCATGGATGCCCTGCGGTGTCCGCCCGAAGACACTTTGGTCAGCGTGATTTCCGGCGGAGAGAAACGCCGGGTGGCCCTGTGCCGGCTGCTGCTGTCCAAACCGGACATCCTTTTGCTGGACGAGCCCACCAACCATCTGGATGCGGAATCCGTGGCCTGGCTGGAACAACACCTGAACCGGTACGAGGGCACCATTATCGCCGTGACCCATGACCGGTATTTTCTGGACAATGTGGCCGGCTGGATCCTGGAACTGGACCGGGGCGAAGGCATTCCCTGGAAAGGCAACTATTCTTCCTGGCTGGATCAGAAAGCAAAACGCCTGGCCACGGAGCAGAAAGGCGAAAGCAAAGCGCCAGAAAACCCTGGGAACGGGAACTGGAATGGATCCACCCGTCCCCTGGGCGCTGCGCACCAAATCCGGGCTACGCTCCGGATCAAAGCCTTCTGGGCGGAAGACCTGCTCAAAAAAGATGCCGGACAGCAGGAAAAAGAGATGAGATCTTATTCCCCCCGGACCCGTCTGTAGACAAGGTGATTGTGGTGATCATGTGACCAAGGCGTTTGAAGACAAACTGCTGGTGGAAGACATGAATTTTGTCATTCCACCGGGGGCTGCCGGGTGTGGGTCCTAACGGTGCCGGCAAAACCACGTTGTTTGAAATGATCACGGGCAAAGAATCACCGGATGCCGGTAAAATTGAACTGGGCCAGAGCGTGAAGCTGGCCTATGTGGACCAGGAGCGGGATTCTCTGGATCCGGACAAAACCATTTTTGAAGTCATCTCCGGCGGCAATGACCCATTGATCATCGGCGGAAGGGAACTTAACGCCCGGGCCTATGTGGGCAAGTTCAACTTTTCCGGCACAGACCAGCAGAAAAAAGTGGCGGATCTGTCCGGCGGGGAACGCAACCGGGTGCACCTGGCCTGCATGCTTCAGCAGGAAGCCAATGTGCTGCTTTTGGACGAACCCACCAATGACCTGGATGTCAACACCATGCGGGCCCTGGAAGAAGCAGTGGAAAACTTTGCCGGCTGTGCCGTGATCATCAGCCATGACCGGTGGTTTCTGGACCGCATCGCCACCCATATTCTGGCCTTTGAAGGAGACAGCAAAACCGTGATGTTTGACGGGGCATATTCCGATTATGAAAAAGACCGCAAAAAACGGCTGGGCATCAAGGCGGATGCACCGACGCGCATCAAATACCGCCAGCTGATCCGATAGCGCCTTTGTCTGATGCCCATGAAACGACCCGGACCGGCGGCCCACCCATTGTTTGTGATCCACAGCGCTGTGCTGCTGTTCGGTTTGTCCGGGCTGTTTGCCAAATTCATTGATGCCAGCCCGTTGTATATCGTTCTGGGCAGAACCTTGTTTGCCGCTATGGCCTTAGGTGTTTACGCCCGGCTGTTTTCCGGCACAAAACTGTCTGCCGTTCCGGGCCGGGCCACGGGCCTGTTCATTTTGCAGGGGGCGCTGCTGGCAGTGCACTGGTATTTTTTCTTTCTGTCGATTCAGCTCTCCAGCGTGGCCGTGGGCCTGGTGACCTTTTCCACCTTTCCCTTGTTTGTCACGTTCATGGAACCCCTGGTGTTCAGGGAACCTCTGGACCGCCGGGATATTTTAACGGCCCTGGTGGTATTTTTTGGTATCTGTTTGGTCATCCCGGAACCCGACCTGTCCAACCAGGTCACGCTGGGGGGATTTTACGGCATTCTATCCGGCCTGACTTTTGCCATTCTGGCCCTGGTGAACCGCAGAAACGTGCGCCTGTCAGATCCCGTGGCCGTGGCGTTCTATCAGAATCTGTTTGCGGCCCTGTGCCTGGTGATTCCCGTCATCCTGATCCGGCCTAAGGCAATGGTGTCGGTAACCGACCTGCCGGCCCTGGTTTTTTTAGGGGTGGTGTGCACGGCCCTGTCCCACACCCTGTTCATCAGTTCCCTCAAAAAAATAAGGGCCCAGACCGCCTCGGTGATCACGGGAATGGAACCGGTATACGGCATTATCCTCGCATTTTTTCTTCTTAAAGAAATTCCCACATTTTCCACATTGATCGGTGGCGGAATCATCATCGGGGCATCCATTGCCGCCGGGTATCTGGCATCACCCAAAAAGCCAACCTTTCCGAAATCATAACAGGGGGCACAATGAAAAAACTGGAACAAGGCACATTTCTGACCATGCTGGTCCTGGTGACGGCTGTTTTTTTCTACTTGCTCAAACCGTTTTTCGGCGCCGTGTTCTGGGCCTGTGTCATCGGGCTGGTGTTTGCCCCGCTGTACCAGCGATTTATAAAATTATGGAACAACCGGGCCATTTTTGCGGCCCTGTCCACCCTGGTGGTGGTCATCACCATCGGGGTGATCCCGGCCGTATTCGTCACCGTCTCCTTTTTCCAGGAAGGTGCGGCCCTGTACCAGCGCCTGCAAACCGGTGACATTAATATCGGAGAGCGAATCGAGCAGATCCGCCAGGCGTTTCCGGCCATCCAGAGCCTGATGGACCGGTTCAACCTGGACCTGTCCACGTTCAAATCCCAGCTGTCCAATGCCGCCGTCACAGTCAGTCAGTTCATCGCCCAGAACGCCGTGCAGTTCGGTCAGAATGCGGCCCAGTGGTTTGTCAGCTTGGGCCTGATGCTGTATCTGGCCTTTTTCATGCTCAAAGACGGGGCGGATCTGGTGGCCCAGCTGACCCGGGCGTTGCCCCTGGGAGACGAACGGGAACGCCTCCTGTTTTCCAAATTTGCGGAAGTCACCCGGGCCACGATCAAAGGAAATCTGGTGGTAGCAGTCATACAGGGCGGCCTGGGAGGGATCATCTTCTGGATACTGGGTATTCCGGCACCGCTGTTATGGGGGGTGGTCATGACCCTGCTGTCTTTGATTCCCATGGTGGGTGCCGGCCTGGTCTGGTTGCCGGTCGCCATTTATCTGTTTGCCGTGGGCAGCTGGATTCAGGGCCTGGTTCTCACTGGATTCGGGGCCGGGGTGATCGGACTGGTGGATAATTTTTTGCGGCCCATTCTGGTGGGCAGAGACACCAAACTGCCGGATTACCTGGTACTGCTGTCCACTCTGGGGGGCTTTGTGTTGTTCGGCATCAACGGATTTGTCATCGGACCCCTGCTGGCCTCGCTGTTCGTGGCGTTCTGGGAGATCTTTATCCGGGATTTCAACACCCCTGAAGAGACGGAATAACCTGCTGTCATTTGTTTTATCACATCACCTGATATACACCAGGCCCGGCAGCCAGGTGGCGATGGCCGGCCACATGGCCACGATGAACAAGCCCAGCAACTGCAGCAGGACAAAGGGAATGATGCCCCGGTAGATATGACCGGTTTTAATCTGGGGCGGGGTCACTGCTTTAAGGTAAAACAGGGAAAACCCGAACGGCGGGGTCATGAAAGAGGTCTGCAGGTTGATGGCCAGCAGCACGCAGATCCATAACGGATCAAACCCGAAATCATCCACCAGGATGGGCACCAGCACGGGCACGTGGATGAAAATGATCTCGATGAAATCCAGGACAAACCCGATCAGAAAGATCACGCCCATGACAATGAGCAGCACCACCCATTTGTTGTGGGCATGGGCGATATCCATGAGAAACCCGCGGATCAGCTCATCCCCGTATAACTCCCGGAAAGTGAGCCCGAATGCGTTGGCCCCCACCAGAATGATGAACACCATGCTGGTGAGCCGGGTGGTGGTGCGGGACACCTCTTTGAGGATATCCAGGTTGAACCGCCGGTTCCAGATTGCCAGGGCCACGGCCCCCACACAGCCCACGGATGCGGCTTCCGTGGGAGAGGCGATGCCCGCGAAAATAGACCCCAGCACCGCCGTGATCAGCACCAGGGGCGGCACCAGGGCCCGCATGGTTTTTTTCCACAACTGGCGGGCATCCGGCACCTGGCCGTCCGCCAGAGTGATGACCGGGGCCATGTCCGGTTTGATCAGGGCCGCAATGAAAATATAGGCCATGTACAGCAGCACCAGGAGCAGCCCGGGCAACAGCGCTGCCATAAACAGGTCCCCCACCGGGATCTGAACAATGGTGGCCAGCAAGACCAGCACAATGGAGGGCGGAATGATCTGCCCCAGGGTGCCGGAGGCGGCCACCGTGCCTGCGGACAGCTCCGGCCGGTACCCGTGCCGCAGCATGGTGGGCACGGCCAGCAGTCCCATGGTCACCACCGTGGCCCCGACAATGCCGGTGGAGGCCCCCAGCAATGCGCCGACCACCACGGCGCTGATGGCCAGCCCGCCCCGGATGCGATGGAACACCAGTCCCATGGTTTCCAGCAGCTCCTCGGCCAGACCGGATTTTTCAAGGGTCACCCCCATGAACACAAACAACGGCACCGCGATCAGTACCACATTGTTGATGGCCCCCCAGATCCGCATGGGCAACAGCTCGAAATATCCCCATCCTCCGCCGATCCATCCGAAACACATGGCCGTGCCGATCAGGGTGAACGTGACGGGAAAGCCTGCCATCAACAGAATCGTGAGCGCCAGGAACATCCATCCGGCCAGGTATTCAGATCCCATTACCGGACATCCTTTTTTTTGTCCGCAAAAAGCGGGGTCAAAAGAATGCCTAAATTCCGGATAAACATGGACACCCCCTGAAACAGGAGCAGCACAAATCCCAAAGGCACACAGGATTTGATAATGAAGCGGAACGGAATCCCCCCGGGATCCGGGCTGCCTTCCATAAAGACGAACGCCTCCCGGGCAAACCCGAATGAGGTGTAAATGATAAGGATTGCCCCGGGAAACAGGAAAAAAAGACATCCCAGCACATTGATCCACGCCTGGCCCCGTTCCGACAGCCGCTGGTATACGACATCCACCCGCACATGCTGGTCATACAAAAGGGTGTAACCGGCGCCCATCAGAAAAATGAACCCGAACAGGTGCCATTCCAGTTCCTGGGTAAACACAAAACTGGTGTTGGCGGCATACCGCATGACCACATCGATGAAAACAACCGCCACCAGCAGTACCACAACCCAGGAGACCAGCCGGCCGATCCACTCGTTGCAGACATCTATTTTGGCGGCGATTGTTTCAAAAAAAGGACCGATCTGCATCGATGCTTATCCCTTCAACGGATATTGGTCGGCCAGTGTTTCATAATAGGGTTTTTCAGAAATTTCTCCCCAGGGTCCGATCAGTTTCTGGAATTTCTGGAAGCTGTCATTGACTTTTTCAGCCATGGGATCGGAGGCGGCGATTTCGGCAACAGCATCCTTTGAATGGGATTTCAGCTCAGCCAGCACCGAGTCCGGCAACCGGACCACATCGACTTTGTGCACATTGATCAGCTCATCTAAAGCCCGGCCGTTTCCAAAATTAAACCCCTGGGTGGTCCAGTTGCTGACCTGGGCACAGGCGGCATCCAGAATGGCCTGGAAATCAACAGGCAGCTCTTCATAGGCTTTTTTGTTGAACACAAACTCCACAAACGGACCGGTTTCATGCCAGCCCGGGTAGTAA
>JAGYOW010000031.1 GCA_018399285.1 Desulfotignum sp. | reverse complement strand
CGGAAACGGATTCCCATATTCAAAAGGGTGTGGTCACCATGCTCAATACCCGCCTGGCCTGGCCGGATCAGGTGCACGTGGTACCGAAACAAAAAATCACCACCGTGCTGAACCCGCTGGATACAGACAACCGGAACCAGGTGATCAGAACAGTGGCGGAACAAACCGACAGCCGTTATGTTCTGGACGGCAGCATCACTCAGCTGGCCGGGTCGTTCAGCATTGATGCCGTCGTCTATGACATCTTGAACAAACAGCATATGACCTTTTTTGAACAATCCGACAACAGTGATGAATTGATTGATAAAATCAGCCGCATCGCCGCAAACATCAACAAAGAGGTGTTTGATCGAACCACCATGGACTGGGAAAGAATCGAACAGGAACGGCAGGCCAGACGCAATGAACTGCGGCGCCAGAATCCGGAACATCTGATGCAGAATCCCCAGTGGCAGCAGACCCGGGAGTCGCCCGGCTGGAAAATATGGAAATATCTGTTTTGACGAAAGCATGAAAATAAAGACTGAAACCGCGTTTATTGCTAAAAACACTTGACACCGGCACGTGTCAAGGATAAATCCAATGAAAGTGATTAGATAAATCCTGCAGAACAGAGCTGAAAAGCTTTTTTATTAATTACCCCCTAAATGTTTGAAAAGGAGAAGCAGATGGGAAAGATGAGCGCAAGTATTTTGACTGCACTGGTGATGCTGGTCGGTGTTTTTGCTCAAACCGCTCTGGCAGGCGGCATTGACAACAAACAGAACTGGTCGGCCCGGTATCTGGCCACGGGTTCACGGAATGCGGCCACGGACGGGGTGGATATCGCCGCCTACAACCCGGCCGGGATGATGTTCCAGGAAGACGGCATCGGCCTGGGCCTGGATGTGCATTATATCTGGAAAGATTATGAACAAAAATACACGGACCTCGCGGCAGGACCCGTGACCCGGGACCAGGATGAACCGTCCATTATTCCGGGTCTGTTTGCCACCTATAAGTCCGGCGTCTGGGGGGTGTTCGGCTCCATCACCAACAACGGCGGCGGCGGGATGGTGAAGTATGAATCCGGTAATGCCATCACCAATACCATAGCAGCTAATTTCTTTCCGGCCCCGCTCACCAACCAGAAAATCGAGGCAGAAAGCATGTACATCACCTATACCGTGGGAGGCTCTTATCGGTTTAACGAAATGTTTTCGATGGCCGCCGGCATCCGGTATATGGATGCCACCAAAGATGTGGAGGCATATTCTGATGTTAATACTCCTATCGGTGCTTTGCCTTTGTACGGCGCGTATGAAGAAGAGGCGGACGGCTGGGGCTGGATTGCCAGCTTGAACGTGAAACCCAGAAATGATCTGCTCCTGGCGTTCCGGTATGAATCTGAGGTGGATCTGGAATTTGAAACAACGCTGGATGGAAACAACACCGCACTGGGCAACGTTGTGCTGGCAGGTCTGGGAAAAACACCGAATGCCAAATATGACCGGAATCTGCCGGCGGTTCTCGGCCTGGGGGTTTCCTGGGATACCAATGACCGGTTGAACCTCAACACTTCATTTACCTATTATTTTGAAGAAGATGCAGACTGGGACGGTGATGAATCCAATGTGGACAACAGCTATGACATTGCCGTTTCCGCCACCTACAGTTTTCTGGACAACCTGCGCGGCAGCATCGGCTATATGTATACCGATGTCGGAATGGATGCCAAGGATTACGGGCTGACAGAAAAAATGAGCCCGGTTCTGGATGCCCACTCTTTTTTCTGCGGTCTGGGATATGATTTCAATCCCATGATCACCGTGGATCTCGGACTGATGGTCAATTTTTATGATGATGAAACAGCACAAGCTGATGCGAGAAATCCGGTACCGGTCAACTATGAAAAACAGAATACCGCTCTGGCGCTGGGATTTGCCTTTAGATTCTAAAACCCCTTCCCCCTGAATACCGTACTATTTCCCAGGCGGATGACTAAAAATTCTTTAGTCATCCGCCCTTTTTTTTAAAAAAAATCATTACCACCCGGACATGATCAACGATAATCAGTTTCTCTCATTTACGGGGTGGCCGATCCTGCAAACAAACAGGTACACACCTGATTGATAGTCAAGTCAAGTTCCCTCGAAATATGTCAATACTATCATCCTGAAAACCGGAGTTGATTCCATCAAACTTCGGAAGACGCTTGTTTTCATCAAACCCGTACTTATTTTAAATTAAACATCATTAAAAAAGGAGTGTGTCTAATGTTTTTTTCAAAAATGATACGATATTCAATACTGATAATTTTCTTGATTTCAATTGCTTCCGCTTGCACGAGCTCAAGTTATCGTTTAAATATGTCCGAGTACCATGATGGACGGCAATATGCCGAACAGTTAGCCAAACAGGATGCACTTGGCGAGAATTGTTTTAATCTATATCCCAACCATCATTACAGTGGAAAAGGGTACACCTATCTGCGCCACCACCTGAAGCAAATTGAAAAAGAATCACGTTCCGAATCTTATATCACCGGGTTTAAAAACGGGTATAAAAGAAATTTCAGCGAATTCATGGATCTGTATTGCGGAGATTGAGAACGCCGGATTGATCCGGTTCAATGGGTGTAAAGGCCGATAAGTCGGATGCCATAGGTGTTCGTAAAATAATCTTACAGCGATACAAGTCCAGGCCTGTCACACTTGCACTGTGCGCGATCCACCTGGAGAGCAAAGTGGGTCACAAGCCGCTTAGGGGGGTGGGGACCAGTTGTGTGAACAAGTCCTCCGATCATAATTCCAGCCTGAAGGTATATCTCCTGGTCACCCGAGGACTTTCACCGCCAGGTCTTCCGGGATTATCCCGGATTGCGCCAGTCAGGTACAGCGAGGCATGCGCCTGCCGCAACAAAAAAAGGGGGTGGTACAGCATCGGCTGTACCACCCCCTCGGGTAAAAAGCGGTCTTCTTTTAACCTATATCAAAAACTTAGAAATTAATCTGGAATTTTGCGTACAATGTTCCTTCATCTTCAAGATCATCTGCCCCATCAACATCAGGAGAGGTCCGCAGGTATGTCAAAGACGCTGTGGTATTTCCGGTCAATTTATAAGCAACCCATGCATTCCATGCAAAGGTGTTGTCCCAATCTGTTACATCATCATCTTCCGGCTGGAAGTAACCCAGCTTGGCACCCATGCTCAGCGCTTCAGTTGCATTCACTTGTCCAAACAACGTGACGGCCTGAACACCTGCATTTTCTTCAGAAGGATTAAAAGGATTGCTTCCGGTGGCGCTGAAATCGGCTGCACCCGGAGTATTGAGGCTCATGGGGGTAAATGACCACCAGTCTACCAGGCCGGTTATCTGTTCTTCGTTGGGATCATCCGTACCAAACGCATAAAGCAGTTCTGCACCCAGGGAGAACATTTCATTAATTGCTGATTCCCCTTTTAGGTAAAACTGGGTCCCGGTGTAATCAACAACACCACCATCATCGCCACCGAAATGGGCCACTTCACCGGTCAGACCGAGAATACCGATCTTTCCCTGAGTATGCGCACCCACTGCCCATTTATTATCATTAGTTGCCTCGTCGTCGATCATTGCCCCGAACACATTGGAATCAAAATTTTCACCCAGCAAAAAGCTGAAGTTCACGCCGTAGAGGTTGGCATCATCATTTTCGCCATCATCATTTAGGGAAAGATTTTCACTAAACTTGCCGTAAAAAAAACTCGGTTGAACCGCACCGAAATCCAGGCCCAGTTTAACACCCGGCATGTTGGCATCCATGACCTCAAGAATCCCCAGACCATAGTACTGCTGACCCACGGTCAGGTTCCACATTCCCTGATCCATGAACATGTACAGACGGTCAAAATCAACAGAACTGCTGGTCCCGGGAGTGGGTCGTGCCACACCGCCCGAATTGAATCCATTGAGGTCGTCACCACCACCCCAGACACCTTCTCCAAGGTCGGTACGGATCATGACATGGGCATTGTCGCTGACATTGACTTTAGCACCGATTCTCATTCTCTGATCAAACCAGGCACTGTCGTTATTGTCCTCAAATCCTTCATTTGTGATATCCCAGCCCCGGACACGAAACTCACCGCTGAGCTCCAGTCTGTCTTCCGCATATGCGGGGATTACCAGCGCCACAGCCAGAAAGGCTGCAATGGCAGTCACCAATAATTTTTTCATCTTTTTTTCCTTTTTTAGTAAAGTTAAACATTCCGGTCAAACGTGATTAAAAGAAACGCTTTTTACAAGGTTACCCACAAAGATAACCTTTGTCATGTGCTCAATACCAGCATCATTCTGAAATGTCAAATATTTATTTTCAAAAGTCATTTTAACAGACCGTATCCGACCAGCCAGCTGCTGGCGCCTGAAAGAGGACAACTTCGTCATTTTGAATCACCGCCATTACCAATTCAACCGTGCCGTCATTATCAAAATCCCCGATTGCGAAATCACTGACATATCCTTTCATGGGCGGGGTCTTCCAGTACTTGGCCAGTCCGCCGGCTCCATTCCAGAACAGGGATTCGATGTGCCCTTTATCAAACATTTTGATCCGATGAAGCATGCTCAATGATGCCTCCATATTCACTGCTGTTATCACTTCGTTTTGCTGGTCTTTGTTGGTATCCGCCAAAATCAGGCGAAGGGGGAAAAAATGGTAAATACCTGGATCCGTGGGTTTTTGGGTGGGGGCTATGAAATGGTTGGTATTCCCGCCGAATTGTTCCGGGGTTTTCCAGCGTTCCCCACCGTTCTCGTTCATGATCCGGATATGATCATTTTTGTCAAACACGACAAACTCTTTGCTGCCATCTCCGGTAAGATCACCATATGCCACTCCGAGGACATTGGTTTTTTTCCCAGGTATCATGATATTTTCAGGTTGATATTCACTGTTCCGGTAAACCATCTGGTGAATGGGAGCACTGTAGATATCATCCCTGCGTCGATGGCTCTGCCCTAAAAGCATCGGGGTCCCGGATTTATCCACCACTCTGAAATACCACTCCATTTTTTCCGCAATTTTCTGGTATTTTCTACCATCATATTCCAGCACAAAGGATTTCACCTCATCCCTGTCCCCGTTAAGGGCGGTCACGAATATTTCCGGGATCCCGTTTCCATTGATATCCGCGACATCCACGGAAACATATCTGTCAATACGACTTTTGTGTATCTCTTCAATCTGTATGAACCGGCTGCTGTCCCCGCGAAATGTTATTACGGCATGATCCGATATCACGATGGTTTCATTTGTGCCATCCTTGTCCACATCTCCAATGGCGATCCCCCGGATCCTATAATCGAACTCACTGCTTTGCCAATAGTTCTCCTGAGTTTGATTCTGCCCGATATATTCAAATCCCTGATTGGGGACAGACCCGACCTGACCGGCCCGGCTGCTGCCGGATTGATCCGAATCAGCCATGATGAAGGCCCCGCCAAAAGGCGTTTGGCCGCTTTGCGTCTGCCGGGTCTGGTCTGTTTCATAATATTGTCGGACCACTGGCCGCTTGAAAACTGCTTCATTGATATCAGTAGCAAACCGGTTGATTTCCGGGATCACATTTCCAATTCCGCTCACCTGTTTTGAAAACGGCAACATCCCGGCTTTACCCGTTACATCTACGATATTCGCATCAATACTGGCATGGGTATCGATCATTGTTATACTTCCGTACAAGACATAATCTGCCTCCAAAATCGTTCCTGCCATGATGGCCCGGCTCTGGCCGGTAAAGTCTTCAACCTGGCTTAGAATTGATTTGACTTGTGTTTTCTCAACAGGATTTACCCGCCCCTGCCAGGTAAGGCGGGAGTTCAACATATCCATGAGCCCTTCCTGGAGAAAATCCATATCCTTTTCCGCATTGATTTCAAAGGGCATGACAGCGATGATTACCGGCGGTTGCGCCTGCAACTGAAACGGTACTCCCGCTATAATGAAAAACAAACAAAGGGAAAGGATCCCGCGCAGTCTTAGTGGCTTCAATGTTGACTCCTTGTGTTTAAAATTACATGCAACACATTGATAAGTAGTTATTACCATTTTCAAAATTTAAAGCGAGTGTATATTTTTTAGTTTTATACATCAATATTTTTTTTCTTTCTCTCCACCCGCTGGTGACGAAACCAGGTGCCAGTGCCTCAAACCACCCTTTTGAACAGCTTTTCCATCTGAACTTTATCAAAGGTGACCATGGTGGGCCGGCCGTGGGGGCAGTGAAACGCATTGTCACAGGCCAGCAGATCCTGAATCAATGTCTGCATTTCCGTCAGGGACATGGTCCGGTTGGCCCGGATGGCATGATGACAGGCCATGGACATCAGGCAGGTTTCCCGCCATTGTTCACTGACTGCGGTGTCACCGGTTTCCATCAATGTGTCGATCATCCCTGTCACCAGGGTTTTAACAGATGTCTGATCCAGCAGTCCGGGCACGGCCTTGATCACGTAGGTGGTGCCCCCGAAGGGTTCGATGATCAGCCCCAGTTCGGCAAGGTCCGGCAAAATTTCAGACAACAGGTCCGCTTCCCTGGCACTCAGTTCCAGGGTTTCGGGCACCAGCAGGTATTGACTGTCTGCCGGCAGATGATCCTGCCGGTGCTTCAATGCCTCATACACCACCCGTTCATGGGCGGCATGCTGATCCACCAGCATCAAAGCGTTTTCCTGTTCCGCCACTATATAGGTTCCCATGACCTGCCCCACCACCCGGGGGACAGGGGATCGATCCGGGGTTTTGCCCGGCAGGGGGGAATCTGATTTGTTTTCAGGCGTCCTGAACCGTTCAAAGGTCTGCCGGACCTCATGGTCAGGGCCGTCTGAGTCCGGCATTGGATCAAAGCGATTTTCATCCCGGAACCCTTTGAATTTTCCGACAATCAAAGGATCGGCAGGCACTGGATCAGGTGCCCATGAAATGGGTGCCTGCGCAAACCGGGGAGCGTTTATGAGGCCGGCCGGCCGGGGATCCGGGCCTGATCCGGATCCGGTATAGGTGGACACCTGCTGCTGGGCGGTCATCAATGCCGTGTTCACGGCCGCGGTCACGGCCTGATACACGGGCCGGGCATCCAGGAATTTGATTTCCCGTTTGGATGGATGCACATTCACATCCACCCGGTCGCAGGGAAGCTCACAGCACACCACGGCCACGGGATACCGCCCTTTCATGATCCGGCCGGCATATCCCCGGAACAGGGCCGCCACCACGCCTCTGTCATGGACCAGGCGCTGGTTGACAAACAGGTAGATGCGCCCGGCGGTCGCCCTTGTCACGGCCGGGTTGGCACACACCCCGGTCACCCGGACATCCCCGGCTGAATAGTCCATCTCGTACAGATGGTCCGCCGCATCACTGCCCAGCACCAGCATGGCCCGGCGCTGCAGGTCCTGGTCCGGGGGAAAATGCTTGACCAGCCGGTTTTGGGAAAACAGGCGGAATCCCACGGAGGGATTGCCCAAAGCCAGGCCGGACAAGGTATCGGTAATATGGGCCGCTTCCGTGGTGTCGGTTTTTAAAAATTTGCGCCGGGCCGGGGTATTGAAAAACAGATGCCTGACTTCCACCAGGGTGCCGGCCGGAGCCCCCGTGTCCGACACCTGCAACAACTTGCCTCCGGCCATTTCCACCTTTGTGGCCGTATCCGCATCCCGGGATCTTGTCACCAGGCAGAACTTAGACACCGATGCAATGGACGGCAAAGCTTCACCGCGAAATCCGAAACTGGCAATGGCAAACAGGTCCTCTTTTGTGTGGATCTTGCTGGTGGCATACCGCTCAATGGCCAGCAATGCCTGGTCCCGGGACAGTCCGGTGCCGTCATCGGACACCCGGATCAATGATTTGCCGCCTTTGTCCAGCTCCACGGTGATGCGGGTGGCCCCGGCATCGATGCTGTTTTCCACCAGTTCCTTGACCACGGATGCCGGACGCTGCACCACCTCGCCGGCGGCAATCTGATTGGACAGAATATCCGGCAGAATCCGGATCATTTAAAGGCCCTGTTTCACAAACCGGAGCAGAAACTCCGAATCTTTCGGGCTTAAATCAAACCGAAGGGCCGCGTCATTGGCCAGTTGAGTCACGGAAGTATCCGGGGATTTCTGGCGTTGTTCACTCACCCATTCAATGGCTTTTTTCAATGCATCCCCCTGGGGCTGGGCATTACTCATGATGATTTCCTCCCAATTTACATGTCCGGTTACATTTCCGGGAACCGGGGTTCCAGGTTCATTGATTTTTCCACACCATATCCGGCCCGGATCAAAGACAGTTCATCAAACCGGCCGGCCATCATCTGAACACCGATGGGCAGGCCGGCGGCTGAAAACCCCGCAGGCACGGAAATGCCGGGTACTGCGGCCATGTTGGCGGACAAAGTGAAAATATCGGTGAGATACATGGTCAACGGATCATCGATCTTTTCATTGATACGGAATGCCGGGGTCGGGGCCACCGGAGACAAAAGAATATCACAGGTCTCAAACGCTTTTGCAAAATCCGCCATGATCAGGGCCCGCACCTGGGAGGCTTTGCCGTAATACGCATCATAATATCCGGCTGACAAGGCATAGGTACCGATGATGATCCGGCGCTGCACTTCCGGGCCGAACCCTGTGGACCGGGTCTGCTTGTACATATATAGAAGATCTTCCGGATCCGGTGCCCTGAAACCGTACTTCACCCCGTCAAACCGTGCCAGGTTGGAACTGGCCTCACATGGGGCGATAATATAGTAGGCTGCCACCACATAATCGGTACGGGGCAAAGATACCGACCGGATCTCGGCGCCCAGGGATGCCATGAGTGTTTTCACGTTGTCAAACACAGCCCGCACATCCGGATCGATTCCCGACATTTCCAGATATTCCTTTGGAATGCCCACGATCATGCCTTTGAGCCCGTTTTTATCAAAAGCGGTCAGCCCGCTGGTGAAATCCGGCACCGGCTCCGGCGCGGATGTGGTATCTTTGGGGTCATGACCGGCGATCAGGTTCATCATCAGGGCCGCATCTTCCACAGTCCGGGTGATGGGGCCGATCTGGATCCAGGGAAGAGGCATAAGAGACCAGGCCATACCGGGACACCCGGCCATAGGTGGGTTTGAGCCCCACCACACCCGCAATGGGAGGCCGGCTGCCGGATGGAACCGCCCGTATCAGACCCCAAGGCCGCACTTGCAGAATTGAGCCGTCACGGCAGCCGCGGGATCTGCCGCTGGACCCGCCGGGCACATAAATCCACATGCCAGGGGTTCCGGTGGGAAAATAAGCGGAATTCTCCGTAGAAGACCCCATGGCAAACTCATCCATATTGGTTTTACCGAGGATAACCGAATGCGACTGCTGCAGTTTCCACCACCGTGGCATCGTACTTGAGGCACAAAAGTTGTCCAGAATTTTCGACCCGCAGGTGGTCCGCATCCCCCGGGTGCACAAAAGATCCTTCAGGGCCATGGGAATGCCGGTGAACAGCGTGTGATTGTTTGATGCAATCTGATGATCCGCTGCCGCGGCCTGGGCCAGGGCCGCATCTTTATCTACGGTAATAAAAGCTGTTCAGTGTGCGGTCATGGGTTTTAATGCGGTCCGACAGGCACGGGGTCAGTTCTGTGGAAGATATCTTTTTTTCACCCAGCATCCGTGCGGCCCGGGCCAGGCTCAATGTGTAAATCCATGTTGTGTTTCCCTTTTGGTTATTTCACCACGCGGGGGAACCGATAATAGTCGTCGTCTTTTTCCGGGCATTGGCCGGGTCACCCAGCCCGGGGCTTGTCTGCGGCACATTTTCTGAGGACATTGGACATAAACGCGGGGCCCCGGATGCCGGGGCAACGCCGTTGACATCCACATGGGCCAGTTTGTCCATATAGCCTAAAAATATCACTGAGTGCCCGCAAAGTGCCTGTCTTTGTTTATCATCCATCTTGAGCCGGGCCAGATGGGCGATATTTTCAACTTCCTGTTCAGAAATTTTCATTGTCAACCTTTGTAATGATCATGCCGTTGATAGGCCTGATTCAATTTTTTTCCAGGTATTGGGCGGCCGCATCCCGGGAAACGAATTCTCCGATCCGTATCCGATACCAGGTGATGCCGTCCATTTCTTTGGTTGTCCGGGTGGCGGTGAACTTTTTCCTCCAGGGTCGTCATCTGGGTCACCGCGTCCCGAACGATTTAAATGCCGCCACCTGAATGGTGTAACTGCCCTGAGAATTCGATTTTTCCGGTTTCACCCGATGCCGGGGTATTCTCATCCTGCAAAGGGGGTTCCATCATTTTTTCAGCGATCGCTTTGTTAAACGTGGCCGCCTTTTCTGCTGGTCTTGACCGGATGTCATCCGTCAGTTTTGCATCCCGGTATCAGCGGTCTCACTTCCTGAGATCCCGGTTGGGCAACGGGGTGTCATCAAACGTATCTGCCGGGCCTGCTGCAGGCACTGGAATTGTCATCTCTCGAATCCGTTGTCATCACTCAAGGCATCATAATAATGGAGGCAATTTTTTCATCCGGATCACCTGTCATTTCCGGATCTTTGTATTGTTCCACAATGGTCTGAGGCGTTCCTGAAACCCTTGGGTTTCAAATGTCACCGGAGATGTCCCCCGGCCGGCCATCACCCCGAGCAGAAACAGCCACCCGCCGATGAAAATATAGATGATATATTTTAAAACGCCTTTAAAAGGCATGGTCACATTCTTTCAGGTGCAGACACCCCTAAAAGGAAAAGCCCGTTCCGGATCACCTTTTTCACGGCCAAAACCAGGCTGAGCCGGGCCAGGGTCAATTCCGTGTCCTCAGTGATCACCTTGTGCCGGTTGTAATACGCATGAAAAGCCGCTGCCAGGGTCATCAGATAGGTGAAAATCACATGAGGATGGCAGGTGGCCGCACTTTTTTCCACCTGTTCGGGAAACCCGGCCAACGTCTTGATCAACTGGATCTCTTCTTGTGCCATCAGTTTTGACAGATATTGTCCCTGGTTGAAATCCACATCCATTTCCGGGTGCAGCTCCTTTGCTTTGGCCAGAATACCCGAAATCCGGGCATGGACATACTGGACATAATACACCGGGTTGTCACTGCTTTTCTGCTTGGCCACTTCCAGATCAAAATCCAGGCCGGAATCATAACTGCGGCTTAAAAACATGAACCGGGCCGCATCTTTTCCCACTTCATCCACAATGTCTTTGAGCGTGACAAACTCCCCGGCCCGGGTGGACATCTGAACGGGTTTTCCCCCCCGCAGCAGATTCACCAGCTGCACCAGGATCACCTGGAACCGGTCTCTTTGTTTTCCAAAAGCCATGACAGCGGCTGCCAGGCGGTTGATATATCCGTGATGATCCGCCCCCCATACATCGATCACCCGGTCGAATCCCCGCTCATATTTTTCCTGGTGATACGCGATATCCGAGGCAAAATAGGTGGTCAATCCATTGCTTCTCACCACCACCCGGTCTTTCTCATCTCCGAAATCTTCCGTCTTGAACCACAATGCCCCGTCTTTTTCATAGACCCGACCCTCTTTTTTCAACACGTCAATGGATTGTTGAACACGCCCTGAATCATACAGGCTCTGCTCACTGAACCACTGATCAAACGTCACGCCGAAATCCGCCAGGTCTTGTCGGATCTGTGCCAGAATCCGGCCGGCCGCATATCTGGCACAGATTTCAATGGCTTTGTCTTCATCGCTGTTTATAAAATCCGGCCCTTCCCGGTCCAGGACTTCACGGGCCAGATCCTTGATATAATCGCCTTTGTAGCAGTCTTCAGGAAAATCAACTGTGTTTCCGGCCAGCTCACGCAGCCGGAACCAGACCGATGTTCCCAGCGTGCGGATCTGTCGCCCTGAATCATTGATATAATATTCCTTGGATACTGAAAATCCGGCAAAACTCAAGATATTGCCAACCGCATCCCCGACTGCGGCCCCCCGGCCATGTCCCACATGTAAAGGGCCGGTGGGGTTGGCACTGACAAATTCCACCTGGACCCGCTCTTTTTTGCCGAAATCAGAAGCCCCGTACCGGTCATCCGCAGCCAGCACCTGATCCACCACCGGATGCCAGGCGGCCGGCCGCAGAAAAAAATTGATGAATCCCGGCCCGGCCACTTCGATTTTATCAATCCAGTCTTCGGGTTCCATGTGGGCAATCACGGCTTCGGCAATTTTTCTGGGCGCCATTTTCTGGGTAGATGCGGAAACCATGGCGAAATTGGTGGACAGATCCCCCTGGGAATCATGCTTGGGTGCTTCAATCTCCATTTCCGGTACAGGTCCGGACACAAGCATGCCGGCATCCACCGCTTTTCGGGCAGCGGCAATCACCATGTTTTTTATGATATATTTCATAAGATCCGTTTCTTGATGTACCGGTTAATTTTCGTGTTCAGAGGTGTCTTCCGAGGAACCGGGGGGGTATCATCCTCATCATCGATTTCCTTGATCTCATCCTCCTTGGAATCGCCGTCTTCATCCAGAAGGGCATCAAGTTCCACATCATCATCTTCGAGCTTGAACTCCTCCTCATCCGGCAGGGTCTCTTGCGTCCAGGTACTCCACAATCACCTTGTCCTGACTTCATCCGTGAAAAAATCCACGGTTTCCTCAAACAGTTTGATGCACAGATCCCGGGTGGGGAAAAGTCCGGCGCCGCAGCATCTGAACAAAGGGTTCAGCCCTTCCGGCTGCAGCCGTCATTCCAGCCAGGTCATAGGTTTCTTGGTACAGCGGCATCATCACACCCGGGTCCACCTCACTGGACTCCAGTACCGTCAATTTCCATCCTTGACATTTTTTTCAAAACGGATCTTTTGTTTCATTCATGATTCTCCTGTAGTTTTTTGTTGGTGTCAAACCGTTTAATATAGCGCAACCACTGTTGGTGTCTAACAAGATGTCACTTAACATTCTAAGTTAAGTGTTGACCGATTTTGCGCAAGATGATATATAAGCGGGTGTTTAATTTTTTGGAGGAGTGGCCGAGCGGCTGGAAGGCGGCGGTCTTGAAAACCGTTAAGTGTAACAGCTTCGTGGGTTCGAATCCTACCTCCTCCGCCACAACACATTGCGGAGAAATGGCCGAGTGAAGCTGAAGGCGCTCGCCTGCTAAGTGAGTATGGGGAAACTTCCATCGAGAGTTCGAATCTCTCTTTCTCCGCCACTTTTTAAATCCTTTCTATTGTTTGTTCCCAAATTCCCTGAAGAAACACAAGGCGGTTCATGCCGGTCTGAGCAGAGAATACACCTGGATGGGTTCGGGAATTCCTTTCATTTTTGCCTTTCCTCTGTCATAGACCGGCCACAGGCCGTCGATCAAATCTCTGGTGGCCCGGTTGATCAGAATATCCCCGCCCGTTGCGTGGTCCGACAGCCGGGCCGCGATATTGGTCACGGATCCGGAAGCGGTGAACGTCATGCGGGTGTCCAGCATCCCCTTGAACCGGGTCATTCCCACCAGGGCCGTTCCGGAACTGATTCCCATATTGACGGTCATGGGTCCCATATCCGACAAATCAAGCTCACCGGCCAGGGAAAGACTGACGGACCGGCACCGGGAAGCGATCTCAAAGGCGGCTTTGACTGCGTTCATGGCATTGGTTTTCGGGTCATGATCCTTGAAAATAATCATGAACCCGTCCCCGCTGGTCTCATTGATCTCCCCGTGGGACCGGTGAATGGGATCCACAAAACTGGAAAACACTTTTTCAATGACGGCATTGACCTTGGCTTCCGGCCGGGTGGCACTCAGGCCGGTATATCCTTCCAGATCAATGAACAGGACACTGACCTGTTTGGTTTCTTTTTCCCGGGTCAACAATTCCGGGTTTTTATCCGCCATCCGCCGCACCGATCCGGGTACAAACGGCGTCAGGCTGGCCAGGGTCTGGCTGATACGGATTTTTTCCCGGGTGATCTCCCATTGCCGCCGGGCCGTCAGCAAAATGGTTCCCAATACATTGGCAAAATCCCGGATTAAATAGAAATCTCTGCGTGTATACCGGGTCAACGGCTGGATCACCACACTGACAATCGCCAGGATCCGGTTTTCCACAAAAACTGGCATGGCGTATTCAGGCCCCACCGTCATCCGGGATCCGTCCGGACGGACAATGGGATCACTGTCAGCCACCACCACCGCTTTTTTTCCGGCAACGGCCTGCTGAACCGCCGGGCGGTCCCGTTTGCAGGACTGACAGCTCACCGGCCGGTCATACAGCGCACACTGCAACGGACTGGTATATTTTGCTGCATCCGGATCCAGCAGCAGCACGCACACTTCCATGGCATTGGGAATCAGTGAACGCAACTGTTCTCTGACCATTTCCAGAATATCACCGGTTTCCGTCAATGGCGCAATTTTTTTGATCAGGTCCTGTTGAACATGAAACCGCTCTTTATAATAATGATCCATTTTAAGCCTGTTCCGAAAGGCGTTTTTTCCTCATTTTTTCCTTTCCCCGGACCGCGTTGTTTTTCTTTGATATCAAGAACAGTACCATACAATTCAATCTTGTGAACAGCCCCATCTCAAAAAAAAAGAGCCGCTGTCCTGCGGTTATGCGCGTGAACAGCCGGTTGTTTTACCCTTGACATACAATTTAAGTAAGTTTATATCCATCTAACAATTGGCACGGGCAGTATTACAGATCAACTAAAAAAAAAGACCGGGCACCCATGACCCTGAAACAATCCTTGACGCAGAACCATGATCAATTACTGAAAAAATGGTTCCAGGCAACCATTGACACCTATCCTCCCCAGAGTGCACGAATTCTGGGAAAAGATGTAGACCGGTTCGACAATCCCGTAGGCGCAGTCACCAGAGAAACCCTGGAAGATGTGCTGCATCTGCTGGCTTCTGATTATACCAGTGACACCCTTGAAAAAGCCCTGGATCCGGTCATCCGCATCCGGGCGGTCCAGGCATTTTCCGCTGCCGAGGCAGTGAGTTTTATTTTTTTCCTGAAAAAAATCGGAGAAACCGTCATGGATTCAGCCCACACCCGGGAATTCGACCGGATGGTGGACCAGGTCGTTCTGGCCGGGTTCAACCGGCTGATGAAATGCAGAGAAGATATATTCCTTTTAAAGGCCACGGAAAGCAAACGACGGATTCACGCAGCCTTTGAAAGGGCAGGCTTGGTAAAAGAGCTCAAGGAGGAAGACCTGCTTGGCTCAAAAAAATCTTAACTTGTCTGACAAAATTTAGGTTTGTCCGGCAACCAATCTATGAGGTGGTTACAATATGACACAAAAGTACTTGATCCCCCTGACAGCAGTTTTTCTGCTTTTTCTAGTGGCTTACGCGGGGGCGGGAGCAGGGCTTGGGTGGTTCTTCGGGATTGTTTTCCCGTACCTGGCGGTCATTGCCTTCCTGGTCGGCTTTGTCATCAAAGTAATGGGCTGGGCAAGATCCGCCGTTCCCTTCAGGATTCCCACAACCTGCGGGCAGCAGAAATCGCTTCCCTGGATTAAACAGAACCGCATCGACAACCCTGACACCGCATCTGGTGTTTTCATACGGATGTTGCTTGAAATCTTTTTGTTCAGGTCTTTATTCCGTAACACCAAGGCAGCCTTCAACCGCACCGCATCCAACCGCATCACCTATTCCTGGGAAATTTTCCTGTGGGTGGCGGCTTTGGCCTTTCATTATGCATTCCTGGTGGTATTGCTCAGACACTTCCGGTTTTTCACATCTCCGGTGTCGTCCTGGGTCCAGTTTTTAGAAGCCCTGGACGGTATTGTTCAGCTTGGACTGCCCGGCCTGTTTCTGTCCGGGGTGGTGCTTCCGGCAGCGGTTTTGTTTCTGCTGGCAAGACGGCTGTTTGACCAGAAGGTCCGCTATATCTCCCAGGCATCGGATTATTTTCCCTTGTTCCTGATTTTAGGCATTGCCCTTACCGGTATTTTCATGCGGTATTTCACCAAGGTGGACATCACCGCCATCAAGGAAATGACCATGGGACTGGTCACATTGAGCCCCACCATTCCCGACGGGGTGGCCAATCTGTTCTATGCCCATCTGTTTTTGGTCAGTATTTTGTTCGCCTATTTTCCGGCCAGCAAGCTCATGCACTTAGGCGGCGTTTTCTTAAGTCCCACAAGGAACATGGCCAACAACACCCGGGCCAAACGGCATGTAAACCCCTGGAACTATGATGTGCCGATCCATACCTATGAACAGTATGAAGATCACTTCAGAGACAAAATGATTGAAGCTGGCCTGCCAGTGGAAAAAAAGGAGTAATCAATGGCCGACGAACTGACACCAGATGAATTACTGGATAAAATTGACTATGGTACGGATTCGGGCAACTGGCTGGATACCACCAAATCCGTCCAGATACGGCCGGGCATGTACTGTTATGCCGCCAAGCCCGAAAGTGTGGAAACCTTAGGACTGCCCAATGCCAGAAGCTGGAACCCGACAGAAGAGGACTGGAAACTGCCGGACAACTGGCAGCAGATCATCCATGACGGCATCAAGGAACGGCTGGAAAAATTCCGTACATTCAAGATCTTCATGGATGTGTGTGTCCGCTGCGGGGCCTGTGCCGACAAATGTCATTTCTTTTTAGGCACGGGTGATCCCAAAAACATGCCTGTACTGAGAGCGGAACTGCTCAGATCCGTTTACAGAAACGACTTTACCACTGCCGGAAAAATTTTGCAGAAAATTCCCGGAGGCCAGCGTTTAGGAGGTAACCGTCCTTTAACCCTGGATGTGCTCAAGGAGATGTGGTACTACTTCTTCCAGTGCACGGAATGCCGCCGCTGCTCCGTGTTCTGCCCCTACGGCATTGACACGGCCGAGATCACCATCATGGGCAGAGAGCTGCTCAACCTGCTGGGATTGAACATCGACTGGATCGCCACCCCGGTTTCCAACTGCTACACAACCGGAAACCACCTGGGAATTCAACCCCATGCCTTCAAAGACATGCTGGAATTTTTCGTGGAAGACATCGAAGACATCACCGGCGTGGACTGCACGCCTCAGTTCCAGAAAAAAGGAGCGGACATTCTGTTCGTCACCCCGTCCGGTGATGTGTTTGCCGATCCCGGCACCTATACCTGCCAGGGGTACCTGATCCTGTTCCAGTATCTCAAGGAAAAATACGGCCTGGATGTGACCTGGTCCACCTATGCGTCCGAAGGCGGCAACTTCGGATTTTTCACCTCCCATGAGACCATGAAGCGGTTGAACGCCAAAATGTACTATGAAGCCAAACGGTTAGGCGTCAAATGGATTTTGGGCGGTGAATGCGGTCACATGTGGCGGGTCATCAACCAGTATATGGACACCATGAACGGTCCTGCCGATTTCCTAGAAGTACCGGTGAACCCCATCACCGGGACCAAATTTGAAAATGCCAAATCCACCAAAATGGTACATATTGCTGAATTTACTGCCGATCTCATCAAGCACGGCAAGCTGGAGCTGGACAAAAGCCGGAACGCCAACCGGATTGTGACCTTTCATGATTCCTGCAACCCGGCCCGTGGCATGGGGATTCTGGACGAACCCCGGTATGTGATCCAAAATGTGTGTGACCATTTTTATGAAATGCCGCCCAACACCATCCGGGAACAGACATTCTGCTGTGGGTCCGGCGCCGGACTGAACGCCGGTGAAAACATTGAACTGAGAATGGCCGGCGCTCTACCGAGAGCCACTGCTGTTAAATATGTCCATGAAAAATTTGGGGTCAACAGCTTGTGCACCATTTGCGCCATCGACCGGGCAGCCCTGCCCACCATGTGTGAGTACTGGGTGCCGGAGGTGGACGTGATCGGTCTCCACGAACTGGTGGGCAATGCCCTGATTCTGCCCGGAGAAAAAGAACGTACCGAAGACCTGAGAATGGAACCGCTGCCAGGTTGCGAGGAGGAGGAATAAAATGACGAAAAATATGATTATGGGCGGACTGGCTGTCTTTGTTCTGGCCGTGCTCTCACCCTTCTGGTTCAACATGGTGACCACCACCCAGGCCGCACCGGAGCCGGAGCTGCTGGGCCCTGCCAAAGAAGCCAAGAAATGTGTTTTGGACACATATGAGATGCGGGCCAACCACATGTCTCTGCTGGATGAATGGCGGGATGCCGTGGTACGGGATGCCGACCGGATCTATGTGGCAGCCAACGGCCACGCCTTCAACATGAGCCTGTCCACCGGTGAGAATTCCTGCCTGGGCTGCCATGAAGATAAAGCCAAATTCTGTGACGCCTGTCATACCTATACATCGGTAGATCCTTATTGCTGGGAGTGTCACACAAACCCCAAGGAGATTGAATAATGGAAAAGAGCAGAAGACGATTTCTGAAAGTGGCCGGCATTGCCGCCATCGGGTTGGGTGCTGCTCCGGCAATAAATTTTGCAGCCTCGGACTCCCATGGCCCGGCGGCTGCCGCCAAAGTGAAAAATGACACCGCCCTTCATGCCGAACGCTGGGGCATGGTCATTGACATCAAAAAGATCGATGACAACCTGGCCAGAAAAATTTCTCTGGCCTGTCATCTCCATCACAATGTACCCGATTTCACCCATGAAGTGGATACCCGGCTGTATCCCAAAACCCGGCCGGTGAACCATAAACAGGAAATCAAATGGATCTGGAAGGAAAAATTTCATTATGCGTTCCCGGACAAGGAAGATGAATTTTTGAATGAAAAATTTCATCACCTGCCGTTCATGGTGTTGTGCAACCACTGCAAAAATGCGCCCTGTGTCCAGGCATGCCCCACCCAGGCCACGTTTTCCCGGGAAGACGGCATCGTGATGATGGATTATCACCGCTGTATCGGGTGCCGGTTCTGCATGGCGGCCTGCCCCTATGGATCACGAAGCTTTAACTTCAGGGATCCCCGGCCGTTCATCGATGAGACAGATCCGGATTTCCCCACCCGGTCCAAAGGGGTGGTGGAAAAATGCAATTTCTGCGCCGAACGTCTGGCCAAAGGGGAACAGCCGCATTGCGTGGAAGCCTCTGAAGGTGCCATTGTGGTGGGAGACCTGGAAGATCCTGAATCCGATGTCAGGAAGCTTCTCAAGGAACATTATACAATCCGACGTAAACAGTCTCTGGGTACGGAACCCTCTGTTTACTACATCGTTTAAGAGAGGTCCATATGCTTGAAATAGCTGTTAAAGGAAATCGAAACTACTGGATGTGGATCATCTTTCTGCTGATCGTGATCGGGATTGGAAAACTGGCCTATCTGGATCAGTTCTTCAACGGCCTGATGATCACGGGCATGAGCCGGGATGTGTCCTGGGGATTTTACATCGCCAACTTCACCTTTCTGGTGGGGGTGGCTGCCGGGGGCGTCATGGTGGTGATTCCCTATTACCTGCATGATTATGAAAAATTCCACCGGATTACCATCTTAGGGGAATTTCTGGCAGTTGCCAGTCTGGTCATGTGCCTGTTGTTCATCATCGTGGATTTAGGCCAGCCCGTGCGCATGCTCAATGTGCTGCTGTATCCGTCGCCGAAATCCATGTTGTTTTATGACATGCTTGTTTTGAACGGATACCTGTTTTTAAACATTGTCATCGGCTGGAAAGTGCTGGAAGCGGAACGCAACCAGGTGGAACCGCCGGCATGGACCAAACCGCTGATCTATCTGTCCATTCCCTTTGCCATCGGGATTCACACGGTGACCGCCTATCTGTACTGCGGCCTGCCGGGAAGGGGATTCTGGCTCACCGCCATTCTGGCCCCACGGTTTCTGGCATCCGCCTTTGCCGCAGCCGGCCTTTTTAATTATCCTGTGCTACATCATCCGGAAATTCACCAAATTTGATCGGGCTGGGAAGCGATGCAGACCCTGTCCAAGATTGTGTGCTACGCTATCATCGCCAGCCTGTTCTTCTTTTTTGTGCAGAGTGTTTGTGAGGTACATGCTATTCAGGCATTCCCGGACATAGCCATCTCCAGTACCTGCTGTTCGGATACCACGGGTACATGACGGATGGTGCCCTGGATGTGGAGCGGATTCATTCTGATGGGTGCCGGCGCCGTCATGTAGTGATTCCCAAACTCAGATCCAATTATGTGCTGCTGCCGGTGGCCTGTGCCATGATTTTCATCGGGGCCTGGATCGACAAGGGTTTGGGCATGATCTCCGGCGGTTTGTTCCTCGCCTCTGCATCATGTGACCGAATACGCACCCACGGGCCAGGAAATCATTATCACCTTGGGGTCTATGCCACGGGATTTCTGGTGCTGACCATCCTGTACAAACTGGCCACCACGGTCAAGGGAAGAAGTGAACGGCTGATGCCCTGACACGTTTAACTTATCATTGAACGACACACACATGAGACAGAGGAGTGCCAAACCGGCCTCCCCTGTCTCTCTTTTCAGCGGCACAAGGAAATCCTTATGGACAGGTGCAAAAACAGCGGGCCAAGGGATGATGAAACGGTCCTGGAAGATCTGAAAAACCGGTTTCTGGCAGCCATTTACCGCAAAGACCCGGAACGAATTACCGCACATCTATCTGGGGATTGTGGATCATGCCTAAAGGTAATCTAAGGTTCAACGAAAACAGTGAAAAAATTCTGCGCCAGATCCAGACGGCCTTTCTCCGGTTTCATGATGTTGTCGTTTTCACTCCAAATCGATCTTTCAACCCCGTTTCATGAACTGAAAGCCCTGCTGTCCCATCGGGTCAGAAACCGGCAGGCCCATGTGGCGCATATCGATTTTAAACACTGGCAAGCCGGGTCAACAGATGACTGGCAGCTGGACCGGGTGTTTGAAAATGCCATCACCGTCAGCGACTTCCGGGTGCTCTGACACATGCCGACGCTGCAACGAATGGGCCATCCCGGTGTCCGGTCTCATTTTCATTCAGGCCGCTGAAATCCATTCTGACCCGGCTCACGGCGCTTAACAACGCCGACCCGGCCCTGTACGGCGCATCCGGCCCTGGACTGGGAACACGGGGCTTATACACTGGCTGATCTGTTGTTGATCCCCTTTGCCCATCGCACCCGGTTCAGCCTTCTCACACCAAGGTGCCCCGGAATAAAAAACACGCTGCGCCGCCTGATTCACCACCAGATACCGTTGTCCATCAGTGTCACGGACGAGAAACCGGGACGGATTGCCGCGCTGGAGGCCACCACCGGCATTGAACTGCAAAAACAGCCTGGCTCAATGACCTGCTCATTCCCGCCGGCCTGGATGAAGACTTCACTCAAATCAAATCCTCCATCACCGATGCCTATGGGACGGAAATCACCCCGGAAGGGGTGTACATCGTATTCCGACCTTTACCAGCGCCCTGTATCCCATGGGGCATAAAAAACTGCAGGTTACCCGGAAAACAACCGTGTTTCGAAGAAAATCGGACGTCAGGCATTGCTGGTGGATTATTTCAAACCTGGAAGTGACCGGAGAACAACACAGATCGTTTCATCTGCCGGGCCTGCTGGATGTTCAGGTGGAAACCCACTGCTGGACACCGGGTCCATGGATCTGTCCCCGCCCGGGATGCGCAATTTGAAAAGAATATTTCACCATTTTGATGAACCGGCCCGGAAGCGCCGCAAACAGATGACCCCATCGGTGCTGCGCGGGTTTGAAACACCAGCTTTTCCTGTCAGGCCGTTACCACACCCTCAATGCGGATCAGAAGCGACAATACCGGCGAAAAATTGCCGCTCACCTGGATTTTTGCAAAAAACCCGTGGTGATCCAGTCCCGGATGCATGCAGCGGCATTTTTTCTGGATGCCGTTTTGGGGTATCTGGCCGGCCATGATGTCCAGAAACAGATCATCGCCCGGTTGATCCGTGCCGAAGCCCGGCATCTGGAATCCATGTATGGCCCAATGGCCGGCATTACAGATCCAAAACAGATGTTTTCAACCGCCGGATACCCGTTTTTTGATATGTTCCGGTATTATGTCACCGGGCTTGTTTTTGACCGCCACACCTGCGGCATCCGTCGGTTTACTCAAACACATCCAGCCGTGTATGATCCCATACTGGACCGGTTTACCCGGGCCCCTTCCAACGTCGGTGGGATCACCGGGTGTACTTGAATCCGGGCTGAACCTTGATGAGTTGTTTGGTATATGGATGTTCCGGATGCCGGATGATGTTGTCCGCTGTGTTCACTTCCACGATATGCCCGTCATGAATCACGGCGATCCGGTCACACATGTATCGGGCTGCAGCCAGATTGTGGGTGATGAACAAAACCGTCATGCCAAAGGTTTCCTTGATCTGTTCCAGGAGTTGAAACAGTTGAATGGCAATGGTGGCATCCAGCATGGAGGTGGGTTCATCCGCCACAATGAACTGCGGTTCCAGCACAATGGCCCGGGCAATGGCCACCCGCTGGCGCTGGCCCCCGGACAACTGGTGGGGATATCGGTTGAAGAACGCTTCTCCCGGAGAAAGTCCCACCGTATCCAGGGTGTGGACCACTTTTTCCGTCCGGGTATCAGGGGTGCCGATCTTTTGAACAATCAATGGTTCCAGCACGGTTTCAGCAATGGATAGATGCGGATTCAGGCTTTGGTAGGGGTCTTGAAAAATCATCTGAACCCGGGACCGGTAGGTCTTCAACCCGGAACCTTTCAGCTGACTGATGGGCGTTTTATTGAAAAATATCTCTCCTGCGGTCGGGGATTCCAGCCTGACCAGAAGCCGGCCGGTCGTGGTCTTGCCACTGCCGCTCTGGCCCACCAGCCCGAAGACTTCTCCTTTGGCAATGCTCAGGTCGATACTGTTCAGCGCCAGGACCTGTGGAGAAGACCCGGTAAAAAGTTTTTTGCGGGACGCATATGCCTTGGTCACCTGTTTCATTTCGACCAGGATCCTGCTTTTTGAATCAGCTTTTTCCATGCCCTCTCCTGATCATATCCGGGTTACAGCAAAATGCCTTGTGGGTGGGAGAAATATCGATCCAGTCAGGGGACCTGCCGGCACATCCCTTGGCATAAGCGCAGGAGCCGGCAAACCGGCATTCATCCGTATCGATCATCTGGTCCGGGGATTCTTTCATATCCGGCACCCGGATATCGTTGAGATTGTCCAAAGACAGATACGAATTCAACAACGTCCGGGTATAGGGATGGCGGGGGGATTTGAACACCTCTTTCCGGGTGCCGGTTTCAACGATCTGGCCGGCATACATCACGCAGATCCGCTCACACACCGAAGCGACCACGGCAATGTCATGGGAAATAAAAACAAGACCGGTGCGGGTGGCTTCCTGCACTTTTTTGATTTCTCTGAGTATCTGGTCCTGGACAATGACATCCAGGGCTGTGGTGGGTTCATCCGCAATGATCAGGGCCGGGTCACAGGCCAGGGCCATGGCGATGATGGCCCGCTGTTTCATGCCGCCGGAATACTCATGGGGATAATCTTTCATGCGCCGGGCCGGGATATCCACCAGATCGAACAATTCTTTCATCCGGTCTGCCAGATCGGTTTTTGATATGTCCGGCTGATGGGTGATAATCGCCTCTTTGATCTGTTCATTGACCGGCATCACCGGATTCAGGGCATTCATGGCCGCCTGGAATATCATGGCGATTTTTGCACCCCGGACCGTCTGCCATTGGGTTTCCGTCAACGAAGCCAGATCCTCTCCCTGAAACCGGATGTGCCCGCCCAGAATCACGGCGTTTTCCGGCAGCAATCCCATCAGGGCCATGCCGATGGTGGTTTTGCCGCATCCGGATTCTCCCACAAACCCTAAGGATTGTCCTTTTTCCAGGTCAAATCGGATATTGTCCACGGCTTTGAGCATGCCTTTTTTGGTCTGATATCCGATACTCAGATGGTCTACCGATAGCAATGACATGTTATCCGGTCTGCCCCTCCTTTCGCAGGCGGGGATCCAGCACCTCGTCCATGGCCCTTCCTAACATGTAAAACGCCAGGGTCAAAAGCGAAATGCACAGTCCCGGCGGGATCAGCCAGTAAGGGGCCTGGAACATATGGCCGGATTTCCACACCCACTGGAGCATCATGCCCCAGCTCACCTGGCTGGGATCCCCGAATCCCAGAAAAGACAGGGATGCTTCCACCAGAATGGCGGAGGTGACCCGAAATGTCATGTACAAAAAAGCCAGGGGCAGGACATTGGGCATGATATGCCGCAGCACAATTCGGACATGGGAGGCCCCGGCCACCCGGGAAGCCTCGATGAACGGCCGGTGTTTCAACGACAGGGTCTGGGACCGGATGACCCGGGACACAGCCGGCCACCGCAAGATGGCAATGATAAACACAATGATCCAGATATTGAACTGACCGAACAAGGATGCCAGAATCAGCAGAATCACCAGAGAGGGCAGCACCATGATAATATCGGCGAAGCGCATGAGAGCCGCATCGATGATTCCCCCGGTATAACCGGCGATCATGCCGATGAGGGTGCCGATGACAATGCTGAAAAACGCGGAGGACAGGCCCACGATAAACGCTACCTTGGCCCCTTCCAGCAGCTGCGCCAGAATATCTCTTCCCACGTTGTCCGTGCCCAGCCAGTGGGTCAGGCCGGGTCCTGTGGACAGTTTGATGTCCGGATCGATTCCGGTCATGGGATCATACATGGGATCGATCAGCGGCACAAAAAAAGAGGCCATGGCCATGATCATGAACACGCTTAAGATGATCACACCGGTTTTTCCCAAAGGGTTTTCAATAAAAATCCGCCAGCCCTTATAAAACCGCCACCAAAAATATTTGTTTTGCACAGACATATCCTTTGACTAATACGTAATCCGGGGATCCAGCCATGCATACAGCAGGTCCACAATCAGGTTGGCACACAGCACCACCAAAGCGATGAGCAGAAAACAGGCCTGGGCCAGGGGGTAATCATTGTTGCTCACCGCAAATATCAGTTCCCGGCCGATACCGGGCCAGGTAAAAATCTGTTCGGTCAATGCCCCGCCGTTGATGGAAAACGCCAGGGACAATCCCACGGAAGTGATCACGGGCAGGGCCGCATTTCGTGCCGCATGTTTGTTCCGGATCTTTTTTTCACTCAATCCTTTTGCCCGGGCCGTCAGAATATAATCCTCCCTGAGCACCGACAGCATGGATGAGCGCATCAGCAGCAGGTAGGACCCCAGATTGATGATAAACAGGGTCAAAAGCGGGAGCATCAGGTGATGCAGCACATCCAGAATCCGGGCGAACACAGAAGCGTTGGATATCCACAAAGCCGGGGTCAATACCCCGCCCAGAGGAAACAGCCCCCATTTAAAGCCCAGAATCCAGAGCAGCAGCAGCGCGAACCAGGGAATGAACAGGGTATAACACACCAGCGCGGATACGGACATGACATTGTCCAGCCGGGATCCCTTGTGCCAGGCGGCGATTTTTCCCAGGTAGACCCCTGCAAAGGCCGCCAGAAGAGTGGATGTGGTGAACAAAAGCAGGGTCCATTTGAGCTTGTCCGCAATAATGGTTGCCACGGGTTCCCCGTAATGAAAAGAAACCCCGAAATGACCGGTGAAAAAATTTTTCACATAAATCAGATACTGCTCCCACATGGGCCGATCCAGCCCCATCTGCTGGATCAGGTGGGCCATATCTTCCGGCGTGAGCATGGGGTCCACCATTTTGGAAATGGGGTCTCCCGGAGACAGCCGGAACAAAAAAAACAATGCCGTGAGAATCACAAAGAAAATAATGCCGACTTCCACCAGCTTCAACAGAATGTAACCGGGCTTTGCCATGTTAACGCAACCGTTACCTTATTGCTTAATCCACGGGTTTGACCATGCACAAAGACCAGATATTGCCGATACCGTCCACCCGTTCCACCCAGCCTTTAAACCGTTTGTTCACCGTGGCCTCGATGATATGGGGATTGTACAGCGGATAATACGGCACATCTTCCAGAAGCATCGCCTGCATGTCGAAAATCATCTGTCTGCGGGCTTCGACATCCACTGTCAGTTTCTGGGTTGCCGCCAGTTTGTCAAACTCAGGATTTTGATACCCGCTCATGTTCCAGTCTCTGGGATTGTCGTTTTTCGTGGAGAAAAACGAACTCAGATAATCCGGATCCAGGTCCAGTTTTCCATATCCGAGCACAAACGCATCAAAATCATGTTTGGCTTTGACTGTTTCCAGTAAAGAGTTGAATGCCATGGGCCTGGCAAACGCCGGCATACCCAGCTGTCTGAGCCATTCCTGAATCATGGTGCCGGCAAAGGCCCGCTTGGGATCATAATCCGCCGGCGGGGTCAGGATCACGAATTTCTCCATTTTTTCCCCGGAAGGCATTCGGATATCCGAAGGCTTGGTCAGGCTGCCGTCGGATGCCACCGGGGGCGTTTCCCAGGAATATCCGGCATCTGCAAGCATTTTCCAGGCGGTTGTGACACGGGTTTTCTGATCCATGCCCTCCCCGTATTTTCTCACATCCGGATTGTGCCAGAAATGATTACCGGCCGGTACGATGGAATGCATGGGATTGCCGTGATTCTGGAGAATCCGGTCCAGAATGAATGCCTTGTCCACCACGGTGGCCACGGCCTGGCGAAGCACTTTGTCGTTGAACGGGGGGCGGCGCAGGTTGAACCCCAGATAATAAAGCGCGCTTTTTTTATTGTAGTGCAGATCGATATCTGAATTTTTTTCCAGATCCTTGATATATCCGGGCTGAATATCCCACCAGTAATAATCGATATCCTTTTTTTTCAACGCCAGAATCGCCACGTCCGATGTGCCGTAAATATTGAAAAGAACATGATCCACAAACGGGCCCAGGGTCAAATTGCCGACGGCTTGACCCTGTCCGAAAAAATAAGGATTTTTGATCATGTGAATGTAAGCGCCTTTCTGGTACTCGTGCAGCATGAACGGACCGGTTCCCAGAGGATTTTCCACGGGATAATCCTGCAGAAACCGCAACGGTTTTTCCGTGGCCAGGGCTTGTTTACACACTGGCTCCCATTCTTTTTTCGAAACCATGGGAGCGGTCATGACCCGGGAAAGGAACACCGCGGAAGGCTCTTTGAGATAAAAAACCACGGTATGGGCGTCCACGGCTTCCACTTTCTCAATGATCTGCCAGTGACTGTAATACCTGGGAATCTTGAAATCGGAAAACAGCTGCCGGGTGAACAGCACATCTTCGCTGGTAAAAGCAGACCCGTCCGACCATTTGGCCTCCCGGAGCGTGACCGTGTAAGACATCTGTTTTTCATTGAACACCGGATCTTCTTTTGCCAGCCAGGGGATCATTTCCAGGGTCTTAGGGTGCCGGCGGAACAATGGCTGATAGATCTGTGACAAAATATTTCTGGAGTTGGCATCAGTGCCCAGCCACAGGTTCAACGACCGGGGTTCTTCAGGCAATCCGATTTTCAAAAAAGCCGGCTCTTTTGACTGACTGCATGAAAACAGGCCGGCAACAGCCAATCCCAGCAAGGCAAGTGCCATCAAAATCAGAAAACTGTTTGATTTATGGCGCCACAGGTTTGTATATGGGTTATTTGTATTTTTTCGGATTTGCCCCACTGATTTTCTCCTCAATAAAATTCACCACAGCAATTTCAAGTTTCTGATTATTGAACCGGTTGATCCGGGGAATGCCCCCCGGGCTGATACAATTGATTTCAACCAGTTTATCCCCGATGATATCAATACCCACAAAATACAGGCCATCCTGCTGAAGTTTGGGCTTGATCCGCCGGCAGACCTCTTTCTGGGCCGGGGTGATCTCATGTTTGAACGCCAGTGCACCGGCATGCACATTGGTCCTGAAATCACCGGATGCCGATTTTCTGCCCATAGCGCCCAGAATCTCCCCGTCCAGCAGCAGTATGCGGACATCTCCCTGTTCCTTCACCTGTTTCAAATATTCCTGCACCATGATGGGCCAGCGTTCCGGATAAGGTTTTCCTGCTTTGACATAATAGTTGATCAAAGAATTAAGGTTTTCCTGATCCTGGTTGCTGACCTTGATCACGCCATGCCCCCCATGACCATACAGCGGCTTGATCACCATGGCCCCGCCAAAGTCATCAATAATTTTTTTCAACCGGCTGGGGTCTCTGGAGACATGGGTTTCCGGAATAATATCCGGAAAATTCAGAATATAGGCTTTGCTGCTGCAGTTGAGCTGGCCCAGGGTGTTGTTCACTATAAAAACCTGATCACTCACCGGCCCTAAAAATTCCATGACCTCATGATTGATCGGGGGATCTTTTCTCAAAAACAGCACATCCAGGTCGGTGACGGTTTCAAATATCAATTCTTCCCGGTTCAGGCAGCGGATCAGATCCGCCCAGTAATCGGTCATGGGCTGATCTTTGGGAACGGTGATATGACGCATCCGGGCCACCACCTGATTTTTGCGCACATAAATATCATGGGGTTCAAGAAAAAACACTTCATGGCCCCGCTGATTGCACTCGTACATGATTTGGGCCGTCGTTTCCCACACCGGATCGATCTGCCGCAAATCATCCATTAAAAAAGCGATATCCATTGGACCTGTTCAACCCCTCCCGCATCTGGAATTTTCCCGATGAAAAAACAGGAATCTTATCTTTTTAGGACATAACGGCAAAATTGTCAAACCCTTACAAAAATTTTCCGTTTGGTGTATCCTTAGCCGTGAACCGGTTTCAGTAAAGAATTCAAGGGTTTTCAGCACGTCTGTCATGCGGCTGCCCTTGTTCAGATATTGCAACATGCGGATAAGGAAAATTCAATACCAAGGCCCGAGGTCCAGTCGGGGAAATTATCCCATCGTGGCCACAGCCTCTTTGGTTTCAAGGTTAATGTTATTTTAGGCTGGAACAAATGGTATTGAATCTGGCCGCAGCAAAAATCATCAAAAACATATGCGATAAAAAAGGAATCCAGCTCCAGGGATACAAAAATCTGAACAAACGCGGGCCTTTTGACAGGTCCAAATATCAGCTTGACAATAAAGAGAAATTATAATTGTATATGCACGTTGCAGATACCCATCATTCAGGAATTTTCATTATGAAAAACAAACGGTCACGGATGGTTTATTTTCATGCCCTGATAACATCGGGGTGCCGGTTTTCATGGATCTTATTTGCCGGTCTGATCTGTCTGGCTTCCACCGGTATGACCCAGGAAAAAGAAATCACCAATCATCTGGGCATGACTTTCATCCGGGTGGAACCCGGTACCTTTCAAATGGGAAGCCCTGAGACCGAACCCCACCGGAAAACCAATGAAAAACTGCACCCAGCTGAAATCACCGACCCTTTTTATCTTCAAGAAACCGAAGTTACCCTGGAACAATGGCAGGCCATTATGGGAAAAGCGTTTTTTCTGAAAAAAAAAGGCGGCCCCCAAACCCCGGTGACACGGGTGTCTTTTTATGACTGCCAGAAATTCATCAGAAAATTGAACAAAACCGGTACCGCCCGATACCGACTTCCTTCGGAAAAAGAATGGGAATATGCCTGCCGGGCCGGAACCCGCACAGCATACAGCTGGGGAAACGCCCCGGACTGCGCCCTGGCCATGTATGCCAATACCCCGAAACGACACGGAGACTGCAGTTCATATTACCGATCCACGGGACTGCCGGTGAATGGACCGGCCCCGGTCGCTTCATTTCAGCCCAACCCATGGGGGTTTTACGACATGCATGGCAATGTCTGGGAGTGGTGCCAGGATGAATATACGGATGATGTCAGGACTCCCGGCGTCAATACCTATGATCTCTTTTCCACCAGACCCCGGGTTCGCCGGGGCGGCAGCTGGTACCTGTATGGCAGGTATATGCGCAGTGCCAACCGCACCTATGCCCATCCCGGTGCCAGATTTCAGACCACCGGGTTCCGACTGGTTCTTGAGGTGGATTGATGCGGGCAAAGCTCTTAAGTTTTCTGAAAATCTATGAAGAAGAGATCAGCCTGTTTCTATGGACGGCAGCCCTTCTTTTCATTATCCGAAGTTCAGGCGTTATTTTGAACAACTATGCGGAAACCGCTTTTCTGAAAAGATATGGTGTGGAATTCATGCCGGTGGTCAACATGCTCAATGCCGTGGCCACATTCTTCATCACCGGTTTTCTGACCGTTTTTTTGAGCAAGACCTCCGGGGGCAGGCTGCTGTATTATATCTTTATTTTTTCCGGAATCATCGTCACCGCCATCCGCCTGCTCATTCCTTTCGGCATCGAGCTGCTGTATCCGTTGCTGTTCATGCTCAAAAGCCAGTTTGAACTTTTGCAGGCATTGCTGTTCTGGAACATGTGCAACGATCTTTTCAATACCCGCCAGTCCAAGCGACTGTTCCCGCTCCTCACCGCCGGCGGGGTGATCGGGCTGATTCTGGGCAGTTTCGGCACCCCTTATTTTGCAAGCCTTTTCAGCCTGGACAACCTGTTATACCTGTATCTGGTCACCACCATCATGGGCGCGCTGCTGATAAAAGCCATGGGACGAAGCTACGCCACGTTGATTTACACGGAAAAAACAGGGAAGAACGCCAGGAAAAAACCACCCATGATGGAAGAAATCAAACGGATCTATCCGCTGGTCAAAGATTCCATTTTGGTCAAAATTGTCCTGGTCCTGACATTCATGCCGAACGTGGTCATCCCCATCATGAACTATCAGTTTAATTATGCCGTCAATGAGCAGTTTGCATCTGAAACGGCAATGATCCATTTTTTCGGTTATTTCAGAGGCGTACTGAACATCATCAGTCTGTTCATTCTTTTGTTCGTGGGTCGGATCTACGGCAAATGGGGATTGCCGGTGGCCCTCATGTTTCATCCCTTCAACTATATGCTGGCATTTTTCGCCTTTTTGTTCAAATTTGACGTGTTTTCAGCCATGTATGCCAGAATGTCCACCAATATTATCCGCACCACCATCAATATGCCGGCCAACAGTATTCTCATCGGTCTGTTTCCCGAATCCTACCGGAACATGATCCGCCCGTTTCTGCGGGGGACAGTGGTAAGGATCGCATTGTTCACGGGCTCGACATTGATTTTGCTGTCAACTCCGTTATTTCATCCCCGGTATCTGACCCTGGTGGCCCTGCCGTTCATGATCGCCTGGGTGGTGGCCCCGTTTGTGCTCAAAGCCAATTACTCGAAAATTCTGCTGGACCTGATTTCCAACAACATGCTGGATATCAAAAGCATGGATCAAAAAGAACTGGGCCAGATCTTCAACCAGGAAAAGACCCTGTCCAGTCTGGAAACTTCCTTTCTGTCAGCCCGGGGAAAAGATGCCGTCTGGTATGCCAAACTGTTGAAAAATTTTTCGCCCGACAGGCTGGATCAGCTGATTATCAAAAACCTGGAAAATCAGAATGAAACCACTCAGGTGACTCTCATTAAAATGATCACGCCAGAATCCGGACCCCGGGCCGCCAAAGAACTGATCCCCTTGATGTCTTTGAAACGACCCGAAACGACCATTGCCATACTCAAACTCATCAACCAGCACGGCATGGACACAAGTGATTATCCGGTCATATCCGAATTGG
Source organism: Desulfotignum sp. (assembly GCA_018399285.1). Lineage (GTDB taxonomy): Bacteria > Desulfobacterota > Desulfobacteria > Desulfobacterales > Desulfobacteraceae > Desulfotignum. The sequence goes on along the minus strand of JAGYOW010000031.1, from coordinate 5,550 downwards.
TTGCCAGCAAACATCCCGTGATTAAAGGATTTGCCGGGGCCTGCATTCACAGCGACCGTTCAGAAGATCTTCAGCAGCTCATTGCCGACTGGCTGACTGAAAAAGATCCGGCATCCTGCCAGGCCGGCATTATCTGTGCCGGACTGAGCCGCAGTCAAAAATGGATTCCTGAACTCAAAGACATGCTCAATATCACTGGAATCGACCCTGTCATTCCAGATATCATCATCGCTTTATCCCGGCTTCAAGCCGATGAGATCAATGCGGTGGCACTGCAGTATCTGTCCCATGACCGGGCAGATGTCCGCAGGGCAGCACTGGACGCTTTGGCCATTGTTGATGACGACACCCTGCTGAAAACCATTCATCTGATGGGTGATCCATCCGATGAGATGCATGACTTTGCCAAGGATAAAATCAGAACCGCCGATCATCAGAATCCCCGGTTGCTGGTGGAATCGCTGGGACTGCCGTCCACCCGGATACGCAAAGGGCTTTTCAATCTGCTGGATACCCTGGACATCAAAGAATTTGATGTGTTGATCTTTGCCAAAAAGAACCTGGAGAAATCCTATGAATACCTGGCCATGGCCGCATCCCTGGAAAACCTGCCCCAGTGCCCCATGCGGGATCTGGCCGTATCGCACCTGGTGGAAAGAAAAGAACTGATTTTAGAAAACATTGTCCGGGTTCTGGCGATCCATGATCAAACCGGCCGGATGCGGACCGCCTGGCAGGGAATTTTTTCCGCAGACGCCCGGCAACGGGCCAATGCCATTGAGCTGCTCAATGATATTCTGGACAGAAAAACCTTCAACACCATGCTGCCGCTGCTGGAAAGTCCCAATACCACAGTCGCCCTGGCGGATGGTAAAAAACTGGCCAAAATTCCCGGATTTTCATCCGATGGCAAACAGGCTGTTTCCGAACTGCTGTCTTCCCCGGACTGGGTGGATGTGATTCTGGGACTGGGGCTGATCGGGGAGATCCAGGATCTGCAACCGGCATCGGATTGGATCCAGGACCTGAAACAATCCGAGAACCCATATATTTCAAAGGAAGTCCACATGATCCTGCAAAAAACAAAATCAACGCCGGATACAAAAGTTTCGGCCAAATTGTCGTTGGGAGAAAAGATACTTCTTTTAAAGGAAATCGACATCTTTTCCGGGTTGACTGCTTCGGAACTGGCTGCCATCGGTTCTGTGACCGAAGAAATGGAATTTGCCCAAGACCAGGAAGTCATCAAGCAGAACAGCATTGGCGAAACCGTATATCTGATCATTGAAGGGCGGGTGTCGGTGATCATGGAAAAAGAAAACGGAAACCAGGCAGAAATTGATCAGATGGATTCCGGTGCGGCTTTCGGTGAAATGGCATTGATCGATAATTCACCCAGATCCGCGACCATTCGAACCATCACCCCCTGCCGGTTTTTGACCTTGCACAAACAGGAGTTCAAGGAAACCGCCATGGAATTTCCACGCATCGCCCTGCAGATCTGTTCGGTGTTAAGCCAGCGCATCCGGCATCTGCATTCTCTGGTTCAAGAAAAACAATGATACCGGTCATGTCATGATTCAGATCGATTCAGCAACCTGACAATGGTATCTGCCAGGTCATCCCGTCCCTGGTTTCTGAGCAGCGGAATCAGGGGCCGGTAAAACGGAGGCCTCACCCGGATGGTGATATCGAATTGCGAAATATCCGCCGGGGTGACCTCGTCCGCTTTAAACGCCCGGGTTTTGTGCAAAAGCCCCAGGGCCGTGAGCTCGGTCATGGTGCGCACACATTTTTCGCATCTCCCGCAATTCAGGTGATCCGGCACATTGGCCAGGCAGACCCGGAAGTTTTGAAATGCCGTATCCCACCGGGACACGATTTTAATTTTCTCCAGACGGGACAGTTCATAATCCCGATGACGGATTCTCACGGCATAGCTGGAATACTCGGGATCCAGCAAAGGATGAGACCCGCAGGGATGCAGGTTGGGAATATCATAGGAAGACCCGATGAACATCAGGTTGACACGGTGGCTGAAGCCATGGGTTATGGCAGCCAGGACCGCGCCGAAAAAACTGTTCAGCCACAGATCCCGTTCATCGCACAAGTGACGCAAATTGGTGTACACCGGCACCAGGGTTGCGCCGGCATCTTCTGTGATCCGGGTAATGGCAGTGCGGCGGTAAATACATGCAACAGCCCCATTCCCTGGCCCATAAATATCAAAGCCATAGAAAAACCGTCCAGATATAGGCCGGATAGGTCTTTAGATGGTCCAGCCGGTTCCAGGCGCAGAGCCTCCAGAGAAGTCCAGCTGCCAGACATGACCATGCCGGCCGGCCAGAATTTACCGGCACCCGGTGAAGCATCAGATGCAGATTTAACTAAAATAGAGTGCTCCACCCGGCCTGGGTCCAGTGGGATAGAATGTGCATGGCCACGTGCACGCCTTCTTTGAGGAACGGACATACCGGTCCGTCCACAAATATGCGTTTTTCTCCCAGGTGCAGGGCCGGCAGCAGACACCCCACCAGAAAGGCATCCGGGTTGGCGTCAAACCCCTGGGCATGATCTTCCGGGGTTTTTATAAATATGGTTTTTTCAGGCAAGTCTTTGTCTTCAAATATGACCCGGGCTGTGGCTGTGGCAAAACCGGCATCGTGTTCCAATTGAATCTGGGTAATTTTCATGGATAAATCTCTTTTTTAAATCTATGAATCCTGTTCATGAGCGACAATTTATCTGGTGGATGCTGCATGGGCCTTATGCACGGCAAAATCGATAATTTCCATGGCGATATCAATACCCGTGGCCGCTTCAAGCCCCCTGAACCCCGGTGAATAGTTGACCTCTATCACACAGGGGGAACCGTCTTTTTTCCCCATCATGTCAATACCGGCGATATCCAGACCGCAGGCCTTTGCTGCCGCCACTGCCATATGTTTCCATGCTGCGGGGGGATCAAACGCCGCAGCCCGGCCTTGACGATGAATATTGGCCCTGAAATCATCTATGGCCGGTGACAGTGTCATGGCCCCCGCCACCCGGCCGCCGATCACCAGAATCCGGGCATCCACCCGCCCGGACACAGGAAAAAACCGCTGCACCAGCAGCCCTTTTACCGGATCCAGCCGGGCATTCATACAGGTGTCTGCCTGGGCCGCATCATCGATTTTAAACACCCCGTCTCCCCCCATACCGCTGGGCTGCTTGACCACCACCGGATATCCCCCCACACGGTCCACCGCATCAAAAAACAAGGCCTTTCGGGTGACAAAACAGGTATCCGGCACCGAAATGCCGACCGCCGCCAGAGACTGAAGGGTCATATACTGATGCCGGGCGATGGTCACCCCTTCCAGGCCATTGACCAGCGGTATCCCCATGGCCTGAAACTGCCGGAGTATCACAAACCCATATTCGCCCATGGGAGATCCCTGGCGGGGCAGGACCACATCCGGCAGATCGCCGGTCACCGCATCGTTACAGCCGTGAATACCCGGACCCTGATTTTCCAGCACACAGAACAGCTGATAGGGATTGATGAGCATCAGGTGATGCCCCCTGTGCCGGGCCGCCTGATCCAGCCGGCCATTGGGATGGAACCCCAGACCATGGATGGTGAGAACACCGATTTTCATTGGATGTTTTCTCCATGGGACTGCTCAGAATCTGAACCGGTTTCCTTTTCTGGCGGGCGAATATGGGCGGGCATCCAGAGGCCCATCTGCCTGTTTTTTTTTTCGCTGAAATAGGTGGCGATTTTCCGGGTATTGTTCCACCGGGCAATTTTCTGGGTGGCCAGATTGTCTTCATCGATGATGGCAAATATTTTGTATTTTCCTGCCCGGGCTGTCAATCCCTCCAGCAGACGGCGTCCCACACCCAAAGACCGGTACTCGGGCCGCACCGAGGTATAGCCGCGTTCCACACACCCGGAAAAATCCAGGCCGGTGGCTTTTTTCAACCGTTGAATCAAAGCGGTCCGGGGATGTTTCAGACAGGAGCATCCCACCATTTTTTGGTTTTCCATGGCGTAACCGATCAGGAACGCATTTTCAAGATTGGACCGGACATAGGTGGTATCCACTGATCCGCCGGCAATCACCATGGCACAGACATGATCCAGAAATTCAGGTGACAGTGCTGATGGCGGTTCAAAATAAAACACCACATCATTTCCCAGGATGATCCGGGCATGGTTGTCCCATCGGAGGCGGACCAGATAAGATGCCGGATACCGGGCCAGATAAGACAGAATGGTATCAGGCCCTGAAAGGGTCTGCCAGAACGGGATGCCCGGCAGGGGATCGATCTTTTCATAGGCATGAGACATTGCAGGTAAATGTGTGCGGTCATGGGGCAGGTCAAAAGAATGCACCACATGGGGATGGGTCAGGATGTACCGCACCGGCACGGTTTCATTGCCGTTGTCAAACAGATCCGGCCCGGAAACATGGTTCCAGATACCTTTTTTTGCCGCGTACCACAGCTGTTCGGCGGGCATGGATGTCAGATTCCCGGGGCTTTGCCACCGGATCATTTTCAGCCCTTTTTCCGGCCAGTCTGTCAGCATATCCGGCAGATCTGAAGGCAAAGATGCATCCAGCCGGACCGTCACAATGCAGGGAACCGTCTTCATTTTCGCCTGGTTTGGTTCTGGATGATCATGGGTGCCTGGTTGATGAAATCCGCATCATCATGAAAAGCGTCCTTGATTTTCAAAATATCTGCTTGTGCTGAAAAAAACACGTCCACCACTGCCGGCTCAAAATGCGTTCCCCGGCCCTGCCGGATGATCTCATAGGATCTTTCAAGGGAAAACGCCTCTTTATAGGGCCGTTTGGAAGTCAGGGCATCAAACACATCCGCAATGGCGACAATGCGCCCCACCAGGGGAATCTGCTTGCCTTTCAACCCCCTGGGATACCCGGAGCCGTTCCATTTTTCGTGGTGGGTCAAGGCCACGGTTTCCCCCAGCCGGATAATCCCGGTGGTGGAACCTTCAAGGATCCGGGCACCGATGATGGTATGCTGCTGCATCACAGCCCACTCATCCGGGTCCAGTTTGCCCGGTTTCAAAAGAATGCGGTCCGGAATCCCGATTTTCCCGATATCATGCATGGGGGTGGCATACAGAATAGATTCCGAGACCCTTTCTCCAAGCCCCATTTTCCGGGAAATGGCGGCCGCATAATTGCTCATTCGCTGGATATGGGCCCCGGTGTCTTCGTCCTTGTATTCCGCCGCCCGGGTCAGCCGGTAAATCGCTTCAAGAGACACGGATCTGATACGCGCAAACGCCTGTTCCAGATCCCGGGTCCGTCTGGCTACCTCGGATTCCAGTTCCTTCTGATAATTGCGCATATGGTCATTATAGGCTTTGACTTTGATCAGAGAGGCTACCCGGGCCCGCATCTCGGTCTTGTCCACCGGCTTGGTCAAAAAATCATCGCCCCCGGCTTCAATGGCCCGTATTCGGTCTTCTTTGGCATGCAGGGCCGTCACCATGACAATGGGTATGATGGCTGTTTCAGGATCGGATTT
>JAGYOW010000030.1 GCA_018399285.1 Desulfotignum sp. | reverse complement strand
TAAAACGGATGACATAATTTGCTGATAGGCCCGGCTGACATCTTCATTGCTCCGCAAATCCAGACAGATGCCCCCGGCATCGGTTTTATGGGTGATATCGGGTGACAAAAGCTTCATGACCAGCGGAAATCCGATTTCTCGGGCCATACTCAAGGCCTGGGCTTCTGTGACGGCCGTTTTTGCCGTAATCACAGGCAGACCATAGGCCGTGAGCATTTCCACGGCATCGGCTTCCGGCATAAAGCCCTCCTTGACCCCGTCGATCAGGGTGCGGGCTTTTTTTTGATCAAATTCCATATTCCGGGTCATTTTCGGGGGAACTTCTATCAGCGTTTCAAGATTGGCCGCATATTCAACCATATATAAAAAGGAACGGACCGCCCGTTCCGGTGTGTCATAGGTCGGAACCCCGGCGTCATTCAAAACCGCCACCGACTTTTCAATACTTTCCCCGCCCATCCAGCAGGCAAAGACCGGGTATTCACGCCCGCTGACGGCAGACGCCAGCATCTTTGCCACGGGTAAAGGATCGGCAATGGCCTGGGGAGCAAAAATGACCAGGACCCCGTCCAGATGCTTTGAATGAAAGCAGGCCGAAAGGGCCTGGCCAAACCGGTCTGCCGTTGCATCCCCCAGGATATCGATGGGGTTCCCCCGGCTCCAGAAAGGCGGCAGGAACGCATCCAGGGCCTGGATTGTTTCAGGATCCAGCGGTTCAGGTGCTTTTCCATATCCGGCAAGGGTATCTGCTGCCATGACACCGGGCCCGCCCCCATTGGTGAGGATCGCCAGCCTGGGGCCCCGGGGACGCGGCTGCTTGGCCATCAGCTCGGCGCAGTCAAAGAGTTCTTCAATGGAGTCCACCCGCACGATACCGGCCCGCTTAAAGGCCGCATCATACACGGCATCTTCTCCTGCCATGGCGCCGGTGTGAGACGCCGCCGCTTTTTCACCGGCAGGGCTCCTGCCGGATTTCAGCACGATAATGGGTTTCACCCGTGATACGGAACGGGCCGCACTCATGAATTTGCGGACATTTGTCAGGTTTTCAATATACAATAAAATACTTTTTGCCGAAGAATCATTTCCAAGATAATCGATCATGTCGCCGAAATCGATGTCCAGCATGGACCCGATGCTCACAAAATGGCTGAATCCCATGCGTTCTTTGGCCGCCATATCCAGAATGGCGCCGCATATGGCACCGCTCTGGGAGACAAATGCCAGGTTTCCGGCCCGGGGCATGTCCGAGGCAAACCCGGCATTGAGGTTCACCCCCGGCCGGATCAGCCCCATGCAGTTGGGCCCCAGGATACGAAGCCCGCCGTCATAGGCAATCTTTTGGATCTGATCCTCGATCTTTCGGCCCTGATCCCCCACTTCCCTGCCGCCGGCCGAAATAACAATCGCACTGCGCACCTTTTTTTCGACACACTCTGTCACAATATCAATGGCCGTGTGAATGGGGGTGGCAATAATGGCAAGATCCACCCCCGGCATCAGATCACGAACCGATTTTACGCAGTCATGATCCTGTAAGGTTTTATATTTGGGATTCACCGGCAGAATCTTTCCTGCAAATCCGCCGTCGATCAGATTTGTCATCAGCGCATGGCCGATGGTTCCCTTTTTCTTACTGGCCCCCACCACTGCAATTTGGCGGGGGTTGAACATGTTTTTTAAATGATATTGTCCCATATTTATCCTTATTTTTTACCGGCCGATATCCTCAAAAGCGTCCAGCACGATTCCTGTTCCTGTCGAAATCAGCAGGATATCCCGGGCCACGCGCACAAAGCGGTGTTGCGGTGGCGGCTCTCCCAATTGATCAAGGATGCTTGACGGAAGATCATAGAAGATCACTTCTCTGGGAAGCGGTTGCCCTTTTTTCCACATTTTTGCTTGACCGGGGGGGAGGCACCCGTTGTCCTTTTTGAGCAAACCCGGCGGGCAGTGCCCTTTTCGAAATCGATCGGAATAATATTGGTGGATGAACTTCTTTTTATTTTCGCTGAAGTACCCGCTCTTCCGGTCTCCATTTCCGGTTGTCCCGTCATAGGACCCCTGCCCAGGCGTCCCGTCATATCTGTGGTTATCACGTCTTTCTTCATCTTTGTAATTCTCTTGCTTTTTATCGTATCTGTGATTTTCACGTTTTTCTTCGTATCTGTGATTCTCCCGATTTTTATCGCCACCCCGATCGGGTTTATCTGCGAATGCCGTGCCCGTCGACCATATCCCGGCAAAAACAAGCGCCAGAATAAAACTCATCTGAAACATATAGCGCTGCATAACATTGCTCCTGTTTAAAAATTTATAAAACGAATTCACCATTAATCAGAAATGGTAATAGCAAGCTTTATGCCACAACTGACAAACGAATGGCTTTACTACCAAATGACCACCGGTTTAACGCCGGTGGTCATTTGAATCTGCGGGTTGAAAGTCCAGTACTCCGACTTATTTTTGGGTTGTTTTTCTGGTTCCTTTTTTTCCCCCGGTCATCGGTCCCTGACCAGGTCCGGTACGCTTACCCTTACCCTTGCCTTTACCGTCTTTGGGTCCCTGACCTTTTGGTCCGGTGCCATCTTTATCCGGCATCTTAATCACCTCCACTTTCCTCTGGCGAACATTTGTGACCTTTATTTGGATTTTCCTTGCTCTCTCTCATCAACGTCATGGGTTTTAGCATTCAAATAGTTTGAAATTTTTGTTCAAATGCACATGCAATGATTTGAGCCACCGGGTATTCTGAATCAAAGAAATCCATATTAATGACCAGATCAAATTCATCAGATGCAATTTTCTTTGAGAAAAACGGCATTAAAAATTCATGATGTTCATCTCATCCATGATGTTACTCTTTTCTCGGCTTCGCCTTCATCAACACCCAGCATATTTGACAATCTCGCAATCCGGCGATTCCTGCATATCAATTGTACGGACAAAATCGTATGACGGGGCAGAATCAAGAGTGAGTTCCCCGGCCCACAAATATTGTCGGCTCAGCATGTGCCAGTGCCCGGTAACCGTTTTTTGCAGCTGCTGGATATAATCGTTTTGAAGAATTTCTTTTCAATGGAAGCGCTGCAAGCAATTCTCATCTTTCCCGGAACCCGTTCATCATAAAATTCAATGATCTTTTCAGTCAAAGTAGAATCATTTGCCATATATTCCATTATTTCTCTATCAATCACACGATATCCGGTTCTTTCAAGACAAAAATTCCGCCACCTCCAAGCCCCGACGCCCACACCCCAGAGATACAAATGCAGTTTTTTGTGAAAAATCTTCAAGATTTTTTCTTTCTTTCTTCTCTCTGCCATTTTCTGGATTTGCGATCCTGCCCAATCTGAGGCACTCATCATTTTCCTGCCATAATATCCAGGCGGATGTGCATTTTTGCCTATTGCATTTTTATCGGCTGCTTTTTCACTTATCTTTTTCTCCTTTTTATGAGTTACATGACGGCATGCATACACTGTATCAATTTTTGACTTCAACGGTTGTGCCACGGAGTTAACATCAGACATGGCATATGGAATATTGTGTGCCCAGTTCCTTCCTGGTGATGATGGAACCACAGAATAAACCACATTGGGGACATATCCCTCCCGTTCTTTCTCATTAGAGACAAGCGGTTTCATCAGGCCGGGCAATGACCCGTGCCGGGTTTTCCAGATCAGCCAAATAGCGCCGATACAATACTGGCGCGTGGGCTGACCCGTGGGTCAATTACGATCCAGCCTTTATCAGTCTGGGTGATCCGCAATTGCCGATCTGGAAAAAATTCCCAGGGGTATTCGGGTTCCTGGATCACTTCGGAGATCTGCCAGAAATGCAGGTTGTCTGAAAACATGATATGGTTGTTTTCGCCTCCACTGGCGGAAAGCATGGCATATTGACCTTTATTTTCCGGGGAAAGGGCCGTACCCTTGTTCTGGACCACTGCCGTTGAGTGTCAGAATTTTGAAATGAATGAAATCCTTTGTTTCGATCAACTGAGGGTAAAATGGTCACCCCGTTATAAAACCGTATAGGTGGCGTAATAGGTGCTTCTTGATTATCATCGAAAAACTGAACAAACCGGGCATCTTCAATCCCCCGGCTCTCATTTCTCGAAACCGGGAAGATGACCCGTTCGGAAATTCTGTGATCGCTATGAAAGTCCACTTCATAATTGGAATCCGCAAGCCAGGTCATAAAACCAAATGTTGTTTTCTGTTTGGCCGGAGAAAATTGCGGATTTGCGTTGAGGATACGGATTTGTTCGATAAGTTCCTTAAAAAGGAATTCTTCGGGCAGGCGGCCGAGAATATAGGTGCTGATTTCGTTGTTGGCCTTCATTTCATCCAGCTTCCGCTGGAAAACGGATCGGTTGTAGACAGAATCCTGTTTTAAATCCGGGGTTTCCACAAACTCACTGACCGGATCAAACCGAAAGGTGTTGTGCCGGTCCAGAATTCCGCTTCGAAACACAATGGAAGAAATATGGCCTTCACCCGTGGCCCTCAGACTCATGACAAACCTGAGGCTGCCTTTTTCAAGGTGGGTCTGATCCGGATGGAGCACAATGGACGGGTTGAAAAGTGCGGCCGACTCTATGGCATATTCTTTTGTAAAATAAGCACCGATCAATTCCTTTTGAACATCTTTGAGTAATACATGCTCGGGCAAAAAATCCCTTACCCGGTCCAGGTGCTTTTCAAAAACATGATGAAGGTCTTCGTGCCGGCCTGAAAAGTCTTTGAGTATTTTTGCCATCAGATCATTGGCAAACGCATCGGGCAGATCCATGATCCGCCCGATAATTCTGGATATGCGATGGGAATCATCCGGCAGATGGGGCCGTGTAATGACCCGGGAGATATCCCCGATGATCTTGTTGGGTTTTCTTGTCACTTTCAGTTTCAGACGGTGTTTTGCCTTCATATACGAATTTCCTTAAAGTAAATACAAAATTATAAAAGCAACAGTCATATATGACCCATTGCCCTTTTGTGACGTCTGTCACATGGCCGGCCGGGGAGAAGAGATGCAAAGAGACACTAGATCGTCAAGCTTTGCCGTACCCGCACACATGACCGTATCCGCACCTCCCCAGTAAATTTTCACCGTACCGTCTTCTTCCGGAACCGCACCGCAGGTAAACACCACATTGGGAACATAGCCGACCCTTTCCCAGAAATCTTCGGGCTGGAGGATCCAGTCATCGGAAACGCCGATGATTCTTGCCGGGTCATCCAGGGCATGCAGGGCAGCGCCGAGCCGGTACACGGTTCCGGACATGGTTTTGAACACCCCGTGATAGATATTCAGCCAGCCTTTACCGGTTTTTATGGGCGGGGCCCCGGGCCCGATTTTCATTTCATCCCAGTGATAAGTCAAAGGTTTTATGATCACTTTTGAATCACCCCAGTGAACCAGATCGGCAGAATAGGAAATCCAGATGGACCAGGGGGATATTTCCGAATGGGGCCGGTCCAGACGTACATACCGGCCGTTTACTTTTTCAGGAAAAAGGACCACGTTGCGCAGATCCGCCTGGGTGATCAGGGCAATGCGTTCAACGGTTTTAAAATCAGTCGTCCTGGCCAGGGCAATACAGACCCCGTGACAAGAATAGGCACTGTAGGTGAGCCAAAATTCATCTCCCACGGGATTGATGCGCAGATCTTCAACGCCAAAGGCTTCATACTCGGCAAACACACCCGCTTTCGCCGGGATTAAAAAGGGTTCCGGGGCAACGGTAAATGAAAACCCATCCATGCTGTCCGCCCGGCCGATGATGGAGCGCCCGTTGTAAAGATGGGATCTGAACAGCATGATATACTGCCCCTGATATTTGACCACGCCGGCATTGTGAACCGTTGCCACGGGATAGGGGACATCCTTTCTTGTCAGGATGGGATTGTGTGCACAGCGCGTAATGATCTCTTTTTCGGCTTTCATGCCCCCCCCTTTGTGTGTGTTAATTTCTGCCAAAATCATCCTCCAGCCGTTCAATATCATCTTCACCAAAATAATCGCCGGTCTGAACTTCCGTAAATACGAGATTTTTTATGCCGTCATTTTGAATCCTGTGAACGGATTTACGCGGGATATTTATGGATTGTCCGGCCACAAGCCTATTTTCTGCGCCATCCAGGGTGCAGATGCCTTTTCCGCTGACCACAAACCAGTGTTCATCCCTGTGCTGATGACGCTGGAGGCTCAACCGCTTTCCCGGATACACCGTTATTTTTTTATTCTTAAACGTATTTTCATCGGAAAGAATCCGGTAAAATCCCCAGGGCCGATGATCTTCACGTTTTGTCATTTCACATATCTTTTCATACACCCGGATATAGTTATCAACCATGTGATCAACGGTGAAATGATCCACAACGGTTTTCCGGCAAAATGCCCGGTCAATGACGCTGATACGGTCAACTGCACGAATCGCTTCTTGAATATTGGAAACCAGGAACCCGTTTTCCCGGTCCTGAATGAGTTCAGGCATGCTGCCACGGTTGACGGCAATCACGGGGGTGCCGCAGGCCATGGATTCAATGACACTCAGGCCAAAGGGCTCGTCAAAATTGATGAGATGCAGCAACGCTGAGGCCTTGCCCAGCACCTCATTTCTTTTTTCCGGCCCGATGCTTCCCAGATAGGTTACCTGGTCCCCATCGATCACCGGTTTGATATGTGCATTAAAATAGGCCTCATCCTGGATGATGCCGGCCATGATCAGTTTTCTGCCCGAAGCCCGGGCAACCTCGATGGCCTCTTTGGCCCCCTTATCCGGATGGAATCGGCCCAGGAACAAAAGATAATCTTCAGGATGGGGATGAAAATCAAATTCCGCCAGGTCAATCCCGTGATGAATGGTCCTGATATAGTCAAGATCCGGGTTTCGGTCGGCATCGCTGATGGACACATAAAAGGTTTTTTTGTTGTATTTTTTAAACACCGGCACAATTTTCGGGGATGAAAACCCGTGAATGGTGGTGACCACGGGGGTGCGGGTCAGTCCCGTATAGGTTAAGGGCAGAAAATCAAAATGGTTGTGAATAATGTCGAATGCGTCGGCATGATCAAACAGTTCGGAAATATGAAGGCATTCAGACACCTTTGGAATGATGGTGGGATCTTCTTCATATCCTTTGGCGCAAACCGCATGCAGGGCCGCATGGGTCAAAGAATCTTTTGTGGCGAACAGGGTGACATCAAGGCCCCGTTTCACCAGACCTTCCGTTAAAAGGGATGCCACTTTTTCCCAAGGGCCGTAGTGCACGGGCGGCGTCCGCCAGGCAATGGGGGACAGCATGGCAATACGCATCAGGTTTCCTTTAAAGTTTTAAGTGTTAAGTTTTAAGTTTTAAGCCAATACCTGTCGGCTAAAAGCTAACAGCTTTCATGATTTGTTGTGCCCAGCAGGGCATGGCCGTTATTTAATATCCGGGGACTGGAATAACGGCGGTTGATTGAACACTTCATCGGCATAGAGTTTTTGCAGGGTCAGCAAAGACAAAAGCCATGCCAGCGTGGATTCGGCCCCCTGATTCTGGTTGATGCCGTCCACCATAAGCCCGTCCCGGCAACCGCCGGTCCTGGGGTCATACAGGGGCATATTCAGATCATTGTGCCCGAGAAACCAGTTAAAACTCATGACGCTGTTTTCAAACCACTGCCGGTCCCGGGTGATATTATAGGCGTCCACGCAGGCATCGACCATGGCTTTGGCTTCAATGGGCTGCTGGTCGAACCGGGTCCTTTTTTCCCCTTTCTGATACCAGCCGTTGCTGCCGATGGGCGCAAAATGATGATCATGGGTCTGGACGGCCAGAAGCCATTTAAGGGAAACAAGCCCCATATCCACCATATCGCTGCGCAGCATCCTTTTTCCCGACAAAATCAGGGCCTGGGGCAGCTTGGCATTGGCATAGTTTAAACCATCTTCAGGCCAGGGCCAGTCTGTGGTCCCATGATCTTTAAACTGGACAAACAGCCGGTCCGCCAGAATATCCCTGATCCTTCTGGCATTGCTGTCCCCGCAAAATTTGCCCAGGTAGGCATCCAGCCCGATGAGGGTGAACGCCACGGCCCGGGGGGCAAAAAAATGTTCCGCAACTCCCAGGGCCTTTTTGAACAACACCGTGCTCACGGCCATGTGGCTGGGATTTTCCAGATAGGCCACGGCCTTTCCCAGGCACCAGAGCGACCGGCCATGGGAATCTTCAGACCCGGTCTCTTTCACCCACTGCCGGGAATAGTCCATAAAATTGCGAAACCGGCCTTTTTTTTCATCAAAGGCGTATAAAAGAAATCCCAGATAATGGCCGGCCAAGGCATCCAGGCCAAATCCGTTGGCCGGCAGGTATTTTTGCCCCAGGACAGCCGTCAGCAGGGCCCTGGCATTATCATCCGTGCAGTATCCATGGGCCCTGTCCGGGATGGTATGATTGGCATGCTGGAAAAGACCTGTGTCATCGGTCATGGCCTTGAGATGATCCAGCTTGATCTCGGGCAGATCGAAACGGGTGATGGCCTCAACGTTTTTAATATAGGAATACCTGGGCCGCGGATGGCGGATGCGGTTTTGACGGACCTCTTTGAAAACCTCCAGATAGCGCTTTGACACCTCTTTCCACACGGCTTCGCGTGTAAAGGTATAGGCTTTTTTGCGCATGGCATGCCGTTGGCCGTCATTGTCCAGAAGGGTATTGATCTGTTCCGCCAGGGCCTTTGGATCTTTAAAGGGGACGATTTTTCCCCGGCCGTCCGCCAGCATTTCAACGGCGTACCAATAGGGGGTTGAAATAATGGCCTTGCCCGTTCCCATGGCATAGGCCAGGGTCCCGGAGGTAATCTGGGCCTCTTCAGGATATGGGGAGATATAAAGATCCGTAATGCCCAGAAATTCACCCAGTTCCCGCAAGGCCACAAAACTGTTCTGAAAAATGACATGCCGGCTGATACCCAGTTTATGAACCATCTGCTGGAGCATGATCAGTAGGCCTCCCCATCAGATTTCAAGACATGGGGATGGGTGCGGCCCAGAATGATATAGACCACATCCGGATGTTTTTCCAAGACGGCGGGAAGGGCCTGCAACGCGGTTTCAATGCCTTTGCTCGGGGACAAAAGGCCAAAGGTGAGCAATACCTTTTTGCCTTCCACTTCAAATTTATCTTTGTTAAAGCTGGAATCGATAAAGGGCATGTCCGGTATCCCGTGATGGATAAAGGCGATTTTCTCCCGGGGACCCCGTAGATATCTTCTAAAAAACCTTTTGCCTTATGGCTCATGACCACGAGTTGTCCGACAGATCACTGAGTTTGCACACTGACATCCCAGTATTCCGGGCAGGGTCTTACAACACCGTATGCAAAGTTGTCACCACGGGCATCGTGAAGGTCGCCCAGCAGTTTGGAGCAGATGACTGCCGGCAGCGCCTCGAAAATACCGAATTCATGCTGGATGCAGACAATATCAACCTCGCTGATATTTAAAAACTGGGATGCAACCCCGTAATCCGCCAAAATATTCTGGTTGATTTCAAAGCGGACTTTTTCAGGGTAAAGATATCCTTTAAATGTGTCATTCATTGCCATTGTCCAGCAATCGATGTTCGGCGACACAGAGGACAATCCTTCCACCAGATCGCTGGTAAAGGTGGCAATGCCGCACTGCCGGGGCAGATAATTGCCGATGACGGCAATGGACTTGACCTCTTCATCCTGTTTCGGTGTCATTGTCATACGCGTTTCTTTTCAAAAATATACCGCTCGCAGATTTTCCGGTAATGATACCCGTAAATGGAAAGGGTGATGGCTGTGGGCACCAGTTTGGGTTTTCGGACCAGGGTCCAGGCAATCAGATTCCAGTAGTGAAACCGCTCTTTTCCGAAAAACCGAGCCGAAAGCCTGCCCTGAAAAAGCAAAGAAACCGCTGAAAATCAATGGGAACAATGGTTTCAGGGGCTTTGAGTTCCAGTAATAAAGTCCTGATCCGGCGGTAATAGTTTTTCGGCTGATAGATCTGTTTCATGATGGCCTGGTATCCGTTGAACAGATTGTCCATGCCCATCTTGGGGATGATATTGGTGGTGCCGTTTACATTGTCCCCGGAAAGGATTGTGCCACCCGGCTTTCCTGCTGAAGCCGGTCAAACAGCCGGGTTCCCGGAATGGCCGGAGCATGCCCACCATGGCCGTGACAATGCCGCTTTTCTGGATAAAATCGATCTGGCGCTGGAAAATGGATGCGGCCCGTCACTGTCAAACCCGACGATGAACCCGCCCATGACCTGCAACCCGGAACGTTGGATGATGCCCACGCTTTCCAGAAGATCCCTGTTTTATTCTGGGTTTTATGACATTCGGCAAGGCACACTTCATCCGGGGATTCAATGCCGATGAACACGGAATCAAACCCGGCTTTTACCATCATGTCTAAAAGCTCAGGATCATCCGCCAGATTGATGGAGGATTCCGTAAAAACACACAGCCTTTTTTATCTTTGCGCCAGTCGATCAGGGCCGGGAGCAGATGTTTTTTAAATGCGACTTGTTACCGATAAAATTATCATCCACAAAAAGATACTGCCGCGCCAGCCGGCTGCATAAATATGATCCAGCTCAGGATGATCCGGTCGGCTTTTTTAACCGGGGGATATGGCCGAACAAGGCCGTGACGTTACAGAAATCACAGTTAAACGGACAGCCCCTGGAAAACTGCAAGCTCATGGACGCATACCGTTTCATGTTTAACAGCCCCCACAAAGGCACGGGGTGTCATCAGGATTACAGAATCCGTCGGCCCGGTATATTTTTTACCCGGCCGTTGTCAAGATCCGACAAAAATTCGGGCAGGGTCAGCTCCGCTTCATCCAGCACCAGGTGGTCCACGTCCATGAACGCTTCGGGTTCACAGGTAAACAAGCGGCCCGCCGGCCACAACCTTGACATTCAACGCCTTGCAGCGATCGATGATCTGCCGGGTGGATGTGCGTGCACGGCCATGCCGCCGATAAACACCAGATCGGCCCAGACAATATCCTTATCTTTGAGGCGCTCCACATTTGGGTATCCTTCAGGCGTTTGTCCCAGTTTTCAGGCACCAGGGCCGCCACGGTGATCAATCCCAGCGGCGGAAACGCCGCTTTTTTTTCCGATAAAGCTCAAGGCATGGGTGAAAGACCAGAACGTATCCGGAAATTCAGGGTAAATGAATAAAATTTTCATCTCAAGGGTTTCCTTATATTACCAAAGGCCAAATATGGCCGTTCAGGGTTTTATGATATCCAGCTTTCGCATCCGGGCGCGCAGGGTGCTGCGGTTGAGCCCGAGAATCTGGGTTGCACTGTTTTTCCCGCTGACTTTCCAGTTGGTCTGTTCCAGAACCTGGACAATATGGTCGTGCTCCACTTGTTCCAGTGTTTTGGCTTCCTTTTTTTTATGGGTATTGCCTAACGAGGCCAGCGGCTTGTTAAAATCATCCACCATGCGCAGTTTCGGGCCTGACGAAATGATCACGGCACGCTCCAGGATATTTTCCAGCTCCCGGACATTTCCCGGCCAGTCATAATTTAAAAAAGTATCCATCATCAGTTTGGGAACAATGGGGGTATCTTTGCCCAGGCGCCTGGCAATTTTTTTGACATAAAAAGCCACCAGAAGCGGGATATCCTCTATCCGGTCCCGAAGGGGCGGCATGGTAATGGGAAACACATTCAGCCGGTACCAGAGATCTTCCCGGAAATTGCCTTTTTTTACTTCCTGTGCCAGATTCCGATTGGTGGCGGCAATGATCCTGGCGTCCACCTTGATGGTATGGGGGCTGCCCAGGCGTTCAAACTCCCCGTCCTGGATCACGCGAAGCAGTTTGCCCTGCAACTCCAGGGGCAGTTCTCCGATTTCATCCAGAAAGAGCGTGGCCCCGTTTGCAATCTCGAACCGTCCCAGCTGCCTGGCGCTGGAACCGGTAAACGCCCCTTTTTCATGACCGAACAATTCGTTTTCAATCAGGTTGGCCGGCAATGCCGCGCAGTTGATTTTGACCAAAGCCCTTTTTTTGCGCGGACTGCTGTGATGAACGGCCCGGGCCACAAGTTCCTTTCCCGTTCCGGTTTCACCCAGAACCAGGACCGTGGTATGGGTGGCGGCAATCTGTTCGACCTTATAGAGCACGTATTTGAGTGCATCGCTTTTACCGATGATATTTTCATGGTTGTGTTCCAGTTTGATTTCTTCGGTCAGATACGCTTTTTCATCTTCCAGCTGTTTTTTGAGTTTTTGTATTTCCAGCAGGGCTGTTTCTGCGGTTTCCTTTTCTTTTTCCGCCGCCTGTCTGGCCAGGGCAAGTTCAGATGTGCGGGCTTCCACAATCTCTTCAAGGTTCCGCTTATAATGTTCCCGCTCCGTCACATCCTCGATGGCCAGAAGAATCAGCTGGGCATCGATTGATTTCAAGTTGATTTTTCTGGCATTCAGATGCATGATCTTGGGGCCGATATTTTCAAAAGAATGTTCCACTTCAAAATCATTGAATACACAATTCTGGGGCAGCACATCTTCCAGCAATTCCCTGAGTTTGGGGATATTCCATTGCCCGTTGCCCAGATCATAGATCAATGCACCTTCCGTATTTTCCTGGGTGACACAGAAATTTTTGTAAAAAGACGGGTTGGCGCCGACCACCTTATGACTGTTATCCAGTACCAGAAGGGGTTCACGCACCGATCCCAGGACATTGTTAAATACGTTTATAAACGCTTTTTGCATTTTCAGATCCTTTCCTGAAAGGCAGGGGTCCGGACTTTTTTGAAGGACTTCAAAAATTTTTATTTTACTCCTTTCTCACTGGATGAAAACATATTGACCACTATCTGAACGATTTCTCCGATCACCAGGGCATATTTTGCCAGGGAATCCGCCGTTTCAGTAATGGTCAATACCGTATCCGTTGTTTCATGGGAAATCGTCCGGACGGCCTCTCCCGCCTCTTCAACACTTTTTTTTAAATTCTTGCTCATGCTTTTTGTATTCACTGAAATTTCATGAATATTGGGAATAATCTCGTTCAACTGGTCTTTGTTTTTTTGCAGCAGACCTGCGGCTTCTTTGACAAGCCGGTTCACGTTTTTCAACGTGATAACGGCATAGCCGGCGGCCACTGCAAAAAACACAAAAATAATAAATACGCCCAGTTCATTCCAGGTAATGGAACCTTGCATAAAAATGGCCTCCTCTATTCTGAAGGTTCTTCTTTGGTTTCCTTAGCCGAAGTCACGATTTTCTCTTTGGTGGCAGCCACATTGTCTTTCAGATTTTTAAAGGTTTGACCGGTCCGGTCGGCAATGAGATGCCGGGTTTCTCTGCCGGATTTCGGGGCAAACAGGATGCCGGCGCCAACGCCCACCACGGAGCCGATACCGGCCCCCAGGACCAGATTTCTGGTTCTGTTTCGCCGGACATCTTCCGTTCGCAAACGCTTCAGTTTTATCACCTGATTGGCCAGTTCATTCAACATCATGATATATCCTCCTGATTTGATGACGTTCATTAATACCATCGCGGACACTCCTTTAAAAAACAGGGGTTAATTTTTTTGATCCATCAGTTTTCGTATGGTTTCGGCAATTTCCGACATGGAGACCGGTTTCATCATATAGGCCGCAATTCCCAGCTGCCGGGCTTTTTCCTCATCAATCAGGGAGCTGTGGCCCGTGCACAGAACAATGGGGATATCGGGCCGGATCCGGATCAATTCTTCAGCCAGTTTCGCACCCGTCATTTTGGGCATGGTCATATCCGTAATGACCGCATCAAAATAGCCGGGGTTCAATTTAAACAAAGCCAGGGCATCTTCCGGGTCTGACATGGCTTCGACCCTGTAATCAAACAATTTCAATGCTTCCAGAGCCATCTCGGCAATGTTCACCTCATCATCCACAAAAAGGATTCGTTCCGTGCCATGAAACGAATCATTCATGGATTTGATCTTTGTCCCGGGTTTCCGGTCCACCATGGGGAAGCGCATCGTAAACAGGGTCCCGCCTTCCGGCCGGTTTTGAACGGTAATGGTCCCTTTGTGATTTTTAACAATGGTGTAAACAACGGCCAGTCCCAGGCCGGACCCTTTTCCCACGGCCCGGGTGGTAAAATAGGGATCAAAAATACGGCTCAGGATGCCGGGATCAATTCCAGGGCCGTTGTCCTGCACCGTCATCTCGGCATACTTCCCGGGCGGACAGTCTTCGGCCGCCCCTTCCGGCAAAATTTTTGTTTCCACCCTGATCTCAAGAAGCCCCCCGGTCTCCTCCATTGCCTGGGAAGCATTGGTGCATAAGTTCATCAGAATCTGACCGATCTGGATCTTGTCCGAAAGAATCATCACTGGCTGATCCGGGAATTTTGTATGAATATCGATGAAGGTCGGGATGGACGCCCGCAGTAAAACAAGCGAATCCCTGATCACATCAATCAAGTCCACGGGGGTTTGTTTTTCGTCCGAAGTCCGGCTGAAGCTCAAGAGCAGCTTGACAATTCCTGCGGCCCGCTCGGCAGCGGCCCGGATTCTTTCGAGTTTGGGATAGACCGGATGCCAGTCCCTGGTTTCTTCAACGGCCATGTCAATATTCCCGATGATAATGAACAGGATATTGTTGAAATCATGGGCAATCCCGCCGGCAATGGTCCGGATGGACTCCATTTTATGATTCTGATAAAGCCGTACCCGTAACGCGTCTTGTTCCTTTTCCATCTGTTTGCGCTCAGTGATGTCAATGATCACGGTTCTGAATTGTTCCGGCCTCCAGCTTTGATAGGGAAACACACTGCTTTCCAGCTGCACATCCACAAGGGTGCCGTCTGATTTTTTCATGCGCAGTTCACATATCTGACGCTGTTTCGACTCGGCCAGATCTTTCAGATGCCCGTAACAGATATCCTGGTCTTCGAAAAAAACATGACGGGTCAAAGGCTGGTCGATCAGCGAACTTCTTTCCAATGACAGCATGTCGGCCAAAGTCAGGTTGGCATTGCGGATCACGCCTTTTTTATCCAGGCAGACATAGCCCACAGGGGTAAAATCATACAGTTCCGTATACCGCGTTTTAAATTCCATGAGTTCCTGCTGGGAGCGCTGCAACTCCTCATTTTGCAGTTCCAGCTCAACCTGAAAGGTCTGGAGCTCTTGAATCAGTTCAAGGGGATCACGGTCGACCACGGACTGGCTTTCAAACCCTTTTTCCATCATTAACGCCTCCGCCTCTCGGCGCAATTCATCAAATTTTTCCTGGATCATGTCTTTTTGGTTCATTCGCAACCTCAGTTTTTTATTTTATCTTTTACTCTAAAGGGAATCGTCTCTTTGGTCAACAACTCAGAAAGGCAGAAAAAAACCGATGAATCACCTATTTAAAATAGGCATTATTCCAGCGTCAGGAGAAAGGAACGAAGATTTATTTTTTTGTTTTTCAAGCCGGTCTTTTTCCGGATATTTTCGCGATGGCGGGAGATGGTGTGGATGGAGCTGTGCGTGATTTCCGATATCTCTTTATTGGTTTTCCCGAACTTCACCAGATCGGCGACATGAATTTCCATGGGCGTTAAATTCACCATGTGATCGGATAATTTTTTTGAAAAAGGCGAAATGATATTTTTCAACTCCGTTTCCAGGATATCCATCATATCCTTCTGGCTTTCCAGGGTCAGGTTTTTTTTCAGATTCTCGATGATGGGGGCCAGGATGAGTTTGTGATTGGCAAAGATATTTTCTCCGATTTCATTTTTATCCTCTTCTCTTTTTCAGCAATATTCTCAAAGTGGCATTCATATCTTCCAGTTCCGCCGTTCTTTGCTTTACTTTCTTCAAGGGTCAGCGTGATCTCTTTTGCTGCTTTTCAGCTTTTTGCCGCCTGGTGATATCTGCGCGTTTCCAGGCACCAGCCGGCCGTCGGTCCACGGGACGGCCAGGCTGGTCAGTTCATGCCATTGATCAGATTCCTGGTCGTAAAATTCCCAGATACATGGCTCTGTGGGGTTGCCGTCTTCATCCACCAGCGTGTCGTTGTTACACCAGATTTCACAGGGCGGTCTGTTTCCATGGATGGCTGCAGCAGAATCTGACCGGTCAGATCTGCTTTGTGCTTTTTCATGCATACGTGTGTTCATGAAAGAGATTTTATGGGAGATCTCGCCCGCAGAACGCCGGTTAAATCCGGTTCAGAACCGATTCAATTGATGCCGGCCGTATTTGAGTAACCGCTCAGTGCGCTTCCGGTCAGAGACGTCAATGATGACGGTGCGAAACCGGGCTTCCCTGACAGGACTCCGGGATCGCTGTGCTTTCCAGCTGCACATCCAGAAAAGCCCCTCCTTTTTTTTTTTCATTTTAAGGTCACCGATCTGCCGCTTTTTGTACGTAAGTGCTTGCAGGTGCAGATAATAAATATCCTGGTCCTGGGCAAGGATATGGTCAGAGGAAAGGACCAGTTGACAAAGACTCCCACCTGGTTTCCAGCATCCGGGCCGAGGGGTCAGGTTGGCATCGAAGATCTTTCCTTTTGAATCCGGGTGACATATCCCACAGGCGTAAAATCATACGGCTGGGTATAATGGTTTTAAATTCCATCAAGTTCACTATACTGGGTCGGAAAACTCTTCGTTTTGCAGTTCCAGTTCAATCTGGAAGGTCTGGAGTTCATGAATTGCTGGAGCGGGTCTTCAACATGACCGATCGTTCGAAAAATCCGATTTTGCCATCAATGCTTCCGCCTGCCGGCGCAATGCATTGAATTTTCTTCGGCTGTTTTTATTCTGCATCTGATTCATTCTGTATCCGGGATGATCCTCTCAATGGTGACGACCCCGTTGGTCCATATCTTTTCATTCCGCAGTGCCAAAACCATCACCCAGACCTTCAAACACTGCCTGACGGGTGATTGACAGGTTTCAAGGCTGTCAAACAATTTGCCGGCAAACGCCTTGTCTATCAATTCCAGAGAAACGCTGTATGATTTTTTTGGGGATCATCTCCTTGATATTCATTTTCGAGCTCAGTTCTTCTATACCCATTACATATCTGCGGCCCTGGTTCCAGGAAATCAACCATTTTTATCCTGGATCAGGATGGCATCGCTGAATCATAATCACGGACGGGCGATGGGCCGTCAGGCGATACCGATTGAATTCAGTGATATCTTCAGATCACACCACATAAATCAAGCAGACATTTAGCATGGTGCGTTGGCATGATCCTTGTTCTGAATAACTTGTTGTCAGGCTTTCACTTCAAATTCCCGGGGGATCAGGATCTTTTAAGACCACACTAGGCGCAGTCACATGTGAAATTGTTTTTAATTGTGTGCTTAAAATGGCTGACCGGCCGGCCGATATCACTTGCTGCCAGAGGAATCAAGTCGATGATTCGGTCGGTGAACCGCCGGATATTCATGTCCATGTCCAGAAAAAATCATCTGGGTGGAATTCAACAGATTTTTCCTCGTCATTGGCATCGGACAATTCATCGGTAGCCTGATTCCGCATTCACGGTGGCGGACTCCTCGTTCAAAGACTGGAGTTCCTCTTTTGAAGTTTCCAGCTCCTCATTGGTGGATTGAGTTCTCCATTGTGGACTAGTTCTTCATTGGTGGACTGGAGTTCTCAGTGGCGGTCTCCAGCTCTTCAGCTAGTGGTCTGCAGTTTCTTTGGTGTATTGCAGTTCCTGTTCCGGCCGGTTTATGGTATCGTTTTCCGGGGGCTTGCGCGGCTGCGGAGCTGTTTTGTTTTTTCATCTTTGAACACCACCATGAGCATCTTTGCGAAGGAACTCGTATCTCCAGGACCGGCTTGATACATCAGGTCAATCTTAATCGTTACTGCCGTTGTCTTCATTCATCGCCCTTTTGCAGACGACTTCCTGCTATTTTCCACCAGATTTTCAGGATGCCAGTGCCGTACGGTTTTTCCAGACTGGTGAGCCATTTCCAGAATATTAAACACTGCGGCGGCGGGTTTTCCAAGATATTTTCCCGTAGCCGATGAGGATATACACGATATTTAATTTTCACATCTATAATGACGCAGGGAGGGTGTCGCTTTCTGCAAAATGGTTCCACCAGTTTAAAGCTGTTGATCTCTTCCGCCGCTTATGACCTGCTTCGCAGGAAGAGATGACCGAAGGGACTTCAGGGATGCGGGACCGGCAGATTCAATATGGGTTTGGCATTTGACACGCCTAGTTTGCATTGAATATTTTCCATTTTCCGTTCTGTTTCAAACAGGGTGGTTTTCCTGGCCCCAGAGACTCCGGATGAACCGATGAACAAGAAGACCACCGGCATCAGACTGTAATGACACGGGAAACAGTTTTTCTGCAATCCGGCTCCCGTTAGATCAGAAGATTTCTGCAAGTGATAATATCCCAGTTTGAGTGAACAGCGGATCTTTGATCAGGTCCTGCCATCTAAACACCAACAGCTGGATGGGTTTTTTGACCTTGTAGTGATTGTCTTGTTGGTGAAAAACTGTTTTAATCTTCTCACCTCCAAGATCAACAATCTCCTTGGGGACAGCGTCCGGATCTGGCCGTGTTGATGGCATCCGGATCAATATCCGTGGCAAATATCTGGACATTGAAATGCCGGTTCATTTTTCCATGCATTCCTGCTAAAATCGCCATGGATAGGCCTCTTCCCCGTGCTGCATCCGGTCACCCAGATTCTGACCATGGCTGGCCTCGGTTTATCAGCCCGAAGTTCGGGCACATATTTTCCTTGAGCACGGCAAAGGCGTCAGGATCTCTGGCTGGTTACACCGATCAAAAGGTCTTTGGAACCAGGACGTGGATCTGCGCTCGCTTCGGGTCAGAAGGTCTGATAATCTTTGAATATTATCGATCTGATGCACATGCATCCGCCATTCCACCCACTGAGACCATTATTATTTTTCAGCAAAGGAAATCCATGAGTAAAATTATGAGTTCGAAAGGTATAAATTTTTGCAAGGCATTCTGAGTTTTGTTTTCATCTTTCGTAATCAGGTCCCGGGGTTTGACAAGGCATACCGGGTATATTTAATAGCCTTGGGCATCTTGTCCGCAGGCGGGACATAATCCACAAGGCCTGTGGCAGCGGCACTTCGGGGCATGCCTGCATATTTGGCGGAATCCTCGTCCTGGACCATGACCATGCCCAGTTCCCCCTTGATCTGTCTTGGCTCCGGAGGACTGCCGTCTGCCAGTTTCCCGACAGGATAATGCCCCACGGCATCCGGGCCTGGTCCTGGGCCAGGGATTTAAAAAAACTGTCAATGGGAAGGTTAGATCCTGGGCTGGGGCAGTCCACTGAGGCTGGAGGGTGCCATTTTAAGTGGCCATATCCATGTTGGGCGAATCATGATCCTGTTGGGAAGCAGATCGTGGCCATCATATTATCTGATGGACCTTCATCATGTTTTCTGAATCAGCTCCGGCAAATGCACAATCTGGGTGGGGTCAGATGAGATATGGGACAAAGGCCATGCCCCACCCGCTCATCACAGGGCGCGGCTTTGGCGATTCAAAGGCTTCCAGGCCGCCGGCGGAAGCCCCGATTCCGACAATGGGAAACCGGGCAGCGGCGGTTCCGGATTTTGGAATGTCCTGCCGGGCCGGTTTGTCTTTTGCCGGCTGTTCTTTTTTTGTCATGGACATGTCCCCTGTCCTGAGAAATTGGAATGTACGAAAGATGTAAACTGTTCTGGTTATAGGCCGGGCAACTGCCTTCTGTCAAGGAAACGGATAAAAACTTATTCCTCTTTATTTTGCCTGATGGCATGAACGGTCTCCATTCCCCGGGTCTTGTTCACCGTATTGATCTGAATTTGAGGCGGCTCACATAAGAGGGTTCTGGTTCCCAAAAGGACCCCGAATCGAAGGGATTTTATATGCTGGTCCAGGTCCTTTTGGGTCTCCCATTCCTCCAGCAATATGAGGCGGTGCTTGTCTTTGATGTCACAAAATGCACAACAGCTGTTGCAGCCGGGTTCCCCTCCCACCGGTTCAATCAGCGAAAGCAGTGTCTGTATGACTTCCAGCTGCTTTTCCGGAAACACTTTCAGGGTTGTTCTGACAATGATCATATCACTCACCTTTTTATAATAGTTTGGGTTGACAGCAGTCCGGCTGCATATAAACAGTTTCTGAACAACCGCCTGGATTTGCTGAAAAGATACCGGGCAAAGACAACCCCTCTGTTATCTCTGGTCAATGCTGAATATGGCAATCATTGTGCCACACGGGTGACATGGAATAAAAATTTTTGTATGACATTGATTTTCAAGGACAAAAAAGAAACGTCACTCATATTCAAAAGCGGGAAAAATGCGAAAAAAAGGGCGTATTTGCTCAATGGGTCATATATCGCCTTTTTGAACGTACGGGTATGTCACATGAACCGCATACTGTCTTGTTAATCCATAACGTAAGAAGCCTGGGATGATTGCAACAGCAAAACAAGCGTTATGCTTATGATTCCATTTTCAAAAGTTTTCTTAAAATACACGGCAGGATGCCATTGTTTTCAAAATATTCCACATCCACCACCGTATCCAGGCGGGCAGTGACTGAAAATTGGACCTGGGTGCCATCGGTTTTCCGGGCCGTTACTTCCAGGGTCTTTCGTGGCGCCATGTTTGCGATCCCTTTGATTGAAAACGTCTCAGAGCCGTCCAGACCAAGACTTCTCCAGCTTTCACCGTTTTTGAAGACCAAAGGAAGCACTCCCATGCCCACCAGATTGCTGCGGTGAATTCTTTCGTAGGATTCGGCAATGATCGCTTTCACCCCCAAAAGGGCGGTTCCCTTGGCTGCCCAGTCCCGTGATGATCCCGTGCCGTATTCTTTCCCCCCCAATATCACCAGAGGCTTATTTTCTTTTTGATATGCCATGGCCGCATCATAGATGAATTTTTCCTGGCCCGATGGGAACTTCAAAGTAAAACTGCCTTCCCTGACGCCGGCCATCTGATTTTTGATCCGGATATTTCCGAATGTACCGCGCATCATGACTTCATGGTTTCCTCGGCGCGCCCCATAGGAATTGAATTCTTCAGGTTTGACTTTGTGGTGGATCAGATACTGACCGGCGGGATATTCTTCAGGGATGGCGCCGGCAGGCGAAATATGGTCCGTGGTGACTGAATCTCCCAGTAAAACAAGGGCATTTGCCTCTGAAATATCTTCGGGCCTGTCTGTTTCCTTCTTGAAATTTTCAAAATAAGGGGGATTTTTAATATACGTGGATTGGTCATTCCATGTGAATGTGGTGCTTTTTGTGACATCCAGATCCTGCCAGAATTGGTCACCGGCAAAAATTTTATCATATTCTTTCCTGAAAAAGTCCTGTTTCACATGTTTTTGAACCAGCTCCCGGATCTGGTCATCCGACGGCCAGATGTCTTCAAGGTACACGGGTTCATTGTTGGGATCAAATCCCACCGGTTCGGTGTTCAGGTTGATATCGATTCTTCCGGCAATGGCAAACGCCACAACCAGCATGGGCGAAGCAAGATAGTTGCCTTTTACGCTCTGGTGAATTCTGGCTTCAAAGTTTCGGTTGCCCGACAATACTGATACCACGTTTAAATCGTTGTCAGCAATGGCCTTTTCAATCGCCGGATGAAGCGGACCGCTGTTGCCGATGCATGTGGTACACCCAAACCCTGCCACATGAAAGCCAAGGGCTTCCAGATATGGCAGCAGTGCGGCATCCTCAAGGTAATCAACCACCACCTTTGATCCCGGTGCCATTGACGTTTTGACATAAGAAGGAATTCTAAGGCCTTTTTCAACGGCTGCCTTGGCAACGAGCCCGGCACCGATCATGACCGAAGGGTTGGACGTGTTGGTGCAGGAAGTGATGGCGGCGATCACGACACACCCGTCACCCAGCTTCAAAGGTCTTTCGTTGATTTCCAGATCGATCTGCCGCTTGCTGACAGGCACACATTTCGGGGCACGCCCGGTTTCACACCCGGATTCGTCGATAAATTTAGACAGATTTTCCGGTTCTGCATCCCGGTGGTATTCACAGCCCAGTACCTGGGCAAAGCCGGATTTCAAGTCACACAGGGGGATACGGTCCTGGGGCCGGGCAGGTCCTGCCAGGCAGGGTTCAACCGTGGATAAATCAATTTCCACTACTTTGGTATAAACCGGTTCGCTGTCTTGGGTGCAAAAAAGGCCTAAGGCCCTGGCACACGCTTCCGCCACAGCCGCCTGTTCCGCACGGTTGGTCAGTTTCAGGTATTCAATGGTTTTTTCATCAATGGGAAAAAACCCCAGGGTGGCCCCATATTCCGGGGTCATGTTGGCGATGGTGGCCCGGTCCGTGACTGACAGGTGTTTCATCCCCGGACCAAAATACTCGACAAATTTTTCCACCACTTTTTCGTTTCTCAGAATTTCCGTAATGGTCAGTACCAGATCGGTCGCTGTCACCCCTTTTTTCAAGGCTCCGGTCAGCCTGACACCGATGACTTCAGGAACAGACATGTAATACGGCTGCCCCAGCATCACGGCTTCCGCTTCGATGCCGCCCACCCCCCATCCCATCACCCCGATCCCGTTGATCATGGGGGTGTGAGAATCCGTGCCCACCAGTGTATCCGGGTAGGCCAGCAAATCCTGTGCCTCTGTATCCATGATAAAGACCCGTCCCAGATGCTCGAGATTTACCTGATGGCATATGCCGGAGTTGGGCGGCACCACGTTAAAATTTTTAAAACTTTTCTGGGCCCATTTTAAAAGCGAATACCGTTCCTGGTTTCTCTCATACTCTTTGGCCACATTTTTGGTGATGGCACTGCCGGTTCCGTAATAATCCACCTGCACGGAATGATCCACAACCAGTTCCACGGGTGCCAAAGGATTGATCCTGCCAGGATCTCCTCCCAGAGCCTTGACCGCATCCCGCATGGCTGCCAGATCCACGACCGCCGGGACCCCTGTAAAATCCTGCATCAGCACGCGGGCCGGATGATAAGGGATTTCCACGGGGGTTTTGTATTGTTTTTGCCACGTTGCAATGTTTAAAAGGTCTTTTTCAGTGACAATCCGGCCATCCAGTTTTCGAAGCAGATTTTCCACCAGAATTTTAATGGAAAAAGGGAGTCTGCCGATATCCGGAACGCCCATTACGTCTTTTAACCGATTGATGTCATAAATCGTTATCTTTTTCTGGCCGACTTCAATGGTCTTTTGAAATTGATTTTTTTCCATGATACCACCCTGAATGATTGAAAAATTAAGTTAAATTTTATTTTTTTCTTCTATCACGGATGGCTTAAAAATGACAAGGTCATTCATGAAATCGCCCGGATCAAGGCCCATCGGGAGAGAAATTCCAATCAGCGGCAATCTGCCGCCATGATTCCACCCGGAAGATGTTCGGATACGTCACCGGCCGGGCGTTCCATGGACGGTCATACAGCAGGACGGGCACGGCCATGTGTTCAGCCAGAAACAGGGCCGTGTCCAGGGAATCTTCCACGGCCAGGTCATACAGACGGGCCATCAGCTGGGTTTTAGAGATCACCCCGGAGTGATGTTCTTCGCACCGGTTGTATTTATCCACCATGATGAATTTAGAAAAGGGGATTTTCTGCCGGTCCAGCCAGGCCAGAGACGCTTCCCGGGCCAAAGGAGGCCGGCCTGTGACAATGTCCACCTGGTGGCCGGCATCGATCCAGCGGGCCATCATCTCCCCGGCTCCGGGGACCGGGTCAAAGTTCATCAACATGTCGGGCTGATGAATCCGGTCGAAAAAATGCCGGTATTCCTTTTCCGTCAGTTGAAATGACACCTTTAAATCAAAACAGGTCAGGTCCTCGAACCGGACCTGTCTGCCGAATTCCTGTTCAATGACGGCACTGTAAGTATCGGTTGTTCTGGAAATCACATCATCCAGATCCACATAAATCTGTTTCATGCTCAAATCATATCATATTTCCGGGAAATGGAAAATCATGCGGTGCGGCATCCTTGCCTGAGGTCCAAAAAATTTGCCTTGCCATCTGACACGCTTCCTGTTTCAATGACCGCCATGAAAATTATCCAGGCACAAACAGACCATGTGTATATTGAACAGTTCCAGGCCCTGCCCGGCCAGGCCTGGACTTTTCTGGGAACCAACCGGTCCGGAATCGATGATCTGTTTGACCTGGTGTCCGGCAGGCAGATCAAAGGCCGGGTGGCGGAACGGTCATTGCCGGATCAGCCCGGTGTGGTATCCTTCAAGGACCAGCAGGCTGTGTATGAATCCGAGCTGAAAAAAGATGAGACCGATTTTCTGGACCGGCTGGATCCCGGCACATCTGCCAGGGATTTTCTGGAAGATATCGAGCATCATGCGGAGCTGATCCAGGCCCTGGGCATGACAGATAGCCTGGACAAAGGCTATCGTCAGCTGTCCACGGGTCAGACCCGGAAACTGCTGCTGCTGGCCCCCATCACCAGGGGAATGACCTGTCTGGTGATCCAGGCCCCGTTTGACGGCCTGGATCCGGACAGCTGCAAAGAGCTGGACAGGGCCATGTATCACCTGTTTTCCAAGGGGATTCAGATCCTGATGTTTGTTTACAACCCGGCAGACATTCCGTCATGGACCACCCATCTGGGCGTTGTGGCCAATGGCGGCCTTGTGTTTCAAGGTCCTGCGGATCAGGTTCCGGCTTCCTGCCTGGCCCGGACCTCCCGGCCGGATTTTCAGGCCACGGTGCAGGATTTTTCCCCGGCAGACGAGACACGTTCTCAAGCGCATGAAAAAAAGGCACTGGTCCGGCTTCACGGCTGCACGGCCGGTTATGGGGGCCAGGCCGTGTTCACGGATCTGAGCCTGGCCGTGGACCAGGGAGACCACACCCTGATCACCGGCCCCAACGGCACGGGCAAATCCACCCTGCTCCAGGTGATCACCGGAGACCATCCCGCCTGCTACACCTGTGATCTGACCTTGTTTAACGTCCGGAGGGGCACGGGAGAATCCATCTGGGACATCAAAAAACAGATGGGCATTGTCAGCCCGGATTTGCACCGCAACTTCCGGGTGCCGGGCAGTGCGCTGGCCTGTATTCTTTCCGGGCTGTTCGATTCCATCGGCCTGTACAATCCCGTGACCGACAGTCAGAAAAACCGGGCCATGACCTGGCTGGACCGGCTGAACATGGCATCGATGGCTTCAATGCCTTTCCGGGATCTGACCTTTGCGGACCAGCGCCTGGTGCTCATTGCCCGGGCCCTGATCAAAGGGCCGAAGCTGCTGATTTTAGACGAGCCCACCCAGGGGCTGGATACGCCCAACCGAAATGCGGTGCTGGATTTTCTGACCCTTGTGGCCAAAGACCATTTGAGTACCATTCTTTACGTGAGTCACCGGGAAGACGAGTGCCGGGATTTCTTTGTGCAGCATGTCACAATGGTGCCGCCGGGCCGGTGACCGGTCCCCGGTTTCAGGAAGTCTTTTTTTTACTGCATATCCACCATAATTTTGTTCCGGCCGGCATTCTTGGCCTCATACATGGCGTTGTCGGCCCGGGTGAGGAGCACATCCCGGTCCATATCCGGTGCCGGAATGCAGGAGGTGACCCCCTGGCTGATGGTGGTCTGAATTTTTTCTTTGTTGTATTCCAGCACGGCGGCTTCAATTTTTTTACCTAAGCGCTGGGCCAGGTCACGGGTATGTTCAGCATCCCTGTCCGGCAGAAGCACCACAAACTCCTCGCCGCCATACCGGGCCACCAAATCGGTTTCCCGTTGAAACACCTGCTGTATCAGCCGGCTGATGAGTTTCAGATATTCATCCCCGGCCTGATGCCCGTAAGTGTCATTGACTTTCTTGAAATGATCGATATCGCATATCAACAGGGTCAGCGGGCTTTTTCGCCGGCTGCACAGCCCCCATTCCCGTTCGAACAGTTCATCAAAATACCGGCGGTTGTATAATCCGGTCAACACATCCGTCCGGCTGGTGATTTCCAATTCCCGGGTTTTTTCCTCCAGCAAATATTCATTTTCCAGTGCGTTCCAGTATTCATGGTTGCCCCGCAAGGAGATCAACACCAGGTAGATGGAATACAGAATCATGGCAATGCCCAGAGAGGGGGCTTCCCCGTCAATGAACACGGCTGAAATCGCAGGCACCAGCATCAGAAAATTATAGGACACGGCCAGATACAGCACCGGCATAAAAGAGATCACACCCCCGGCACAGAACCCCACCGTGCAGATGATCATCAGCAGATGGATGGTTTGTTCGTCACTGTACAGCAGAAAAACCGCAGACCCCACCCCCCATGCCAGGGCGGTCAACAGAATACTGACAACAAAGACGGCTTTGTGCCATGTGTCGTGATGCCGGGTGTCCGGCGCTTTTTTTGAAATATGGACATGGGCCAGACGAAACAGGCAGATAAGGGTAAAAATGCTTAAGAATACCAGGCTGGCCGTTAAATGTCGCAGAATATACCCATCCGTGAAAAACAGGACCGGCGGCACCAGCATATAAAAAAACACCCCGGCCGTGGACCTTTTTTGCAGGTCATTGACCACTCTTCTGCTCAGCCGCTGTCGTTGAAACGCCATTTTCATAAACTCTTCCGAAGGTGTGTATGCCCGGCTATCCTCAGGTCTGTCCAGACTGACCGCTGCCTTATATACCAGTGTGCAATAGAAAATCAAATATTTTTTTATTTTCCACATAATAATACTTTTCAATTTGAAAAAAATCCTGTAAAAGGGTGTGTTTTATCGGAGAAGCACGGACCCTATTCAAACGTATGGTCTGTCGGCAATAACCCAAACTTGAAGGTTTTATGCATTTAAAATATAAAATCAAATGGTTATTCGAAGAATCGTATATTCAAAGAACAAGCTGGGATATGTCGCTTGTTCCGCAGTCACGGGAATTGCAGCTGATGCCGGGGGGGTAGGACGTATATTGTCTTTTGCACAAACGCTTTTTTTCTTTAACACACACGTCTCTATTCCTTTTTTCCATCATCCGCATATTTCCGGCAACCCTGTTTTAAAAAAACCAATGACCTGATTTGGGGTTGACGAATTTTATTTCAATCTTCCAGATCAGAACACTGAACAAAAATCTGATTTAAAATCAATTGCGGGCATGTTTCTGCATCATGCAGCCTGCCCCGGATGCGTATTAACATTTTTGGAGACAACACCCATGCTGAACAAAAACCTTAAAATGACCGGTGATGTCCAGGACAATAATTTTTTTGCCCTGGGACGGCAGGTGACCATTGAATACTATGAATGCGGCGCCACAGCCTTTCTGGATGCGGACCGTGTTGAAAACGCCCTGCTGAAAGCGGCTAAAGACAGCAATGCCACCATCATCAGTTCCTCGTTCCATCAATTTGAGCCCCAGGGCGTCAGCGGTGTGGTGGTAATCGCGGAATCCCATTTCACCATCCACGCCTGGCCGGAGCATGACTATGCGGCCGTGGACATTTTCACCTGTGGTGACAATATCAACCTGGAAGCCGCCATTACCTCCATGAAAGAATCGTTTGAATCAAAAAATGTGCTGATCTCTTCGGATCAGAACCGGGGAATTATCGCCAAGCCCTTTGCGCAACAGAACATTGGACAGACCCTGAAACATTCAAACACACACCCCATTTCCTGGAAAAAGGATTATGAGCAGAAAAACCCCTGGGGGGTTCTGTCTTCCATCGATATCTATGACAGCGATCCGGACATCATCCGGGATGCTGACAAAATCAAACAGTTTGTACATGAACTGTGTGACAGAATCGAGATGAAACGGTTCGGCGAGTGCCAGGTGGTCCATTTTGGCGAAGATGAGCGGGTGGAAGGATTCAGCATGACCCAGCTGATTGAAACTTCTTTGATTTCCGGCCATTTTGCCAATGCCGACAACACCGTATACCTGGATGTGTTCAGCTGCAAATTTTATGACCCCCGGGAGGTGGCGGAGTTTGCCATGTCCTTTTTCAAGGGCGGCCATTACAAAATGCAGCTGGCGTTACGTCAGTAATTCAGCAGATCTCCCGCCGATCCGGAAACCGATACCCTTTGTACCGGTTTCCGGGCAAGCGCGGGCAGACTTGACACATGTGTGCAACAAGGAGTTGAAAAATGAAACACACCCAACATGTCAAAGACGGCTGGTTTTATGAAACCTGCCCCATGTGGCCCGGCATGGCCCTGTCCCTTGAAATTGAAAATATCCTGTATGATGAAAAAAGCCCGTTCCAGCATATCCAGGTGTTTGAGACCCAAAATCATGGAAAAATGCTGGCCCTGGACGGCATCATTCAATTGACCCAGTTTGACGAATTCAGTTACCAGGAGATGCTGGCCCATGTTCCGCTGTTTGCCCATCCCAATCCTGAAACCATACTGGTGATCGGCGGGGGAGACGGCGGCATTTTGCGGGAGGCGGGCCGCCATGCCTGTGTCACAACCATGGATTTCTGTGAAATCGATGACATGGTGATCAAAGTGTCCAAGCAGTTTCTGCCGGATCTGGCCTGTGGATTTGACGACCCCCGGGTGAACGTTTTCATCGGAGACGGGGCCGCGTTTGTCAGGGAAAAAACCGGCGTGTATGACGTGATCATTGTGGATTCGTCCGATCCCATCGGCCCCGGAGAGGTGCTGTTCAAAAAACCGTTTTACGAGAGCCTGAAAAATGCGCTCAAGCCCGGGGGTATTATCGCCACCCAGGGGGAATCCATTTTTCTTCACAAGGACTGTGTCATCAACCTGGCGAAAATCACCCGGGACCTGTTTGACCGTCAGGCCTATGCCAGCTTTATGGTGCCCACCTACCCCGGCGGAAACATCGGTATCTGCCTGGGATCACTGGGACCGGACCTGACCCGGCCGGCAAGAAAAATCGATCCCGGGATTCAGGAACAATTGAAATACTATTCCCCGGAAATTCACGAAGCCGCTTTTGTCCTGCCTTATTTTGCCCGAAAAATGCTTGAGCACCTATGATCCGGGTACTGGAGAACCCTTCAGGTAATTTTTTGCCAGTCTGACAAAGGAATCGATCTGGCGGGTTTTCCAGCGCTCGTCAAATCCCAAGGCCCGGGCCATCAACCTTGCCACTTCCGGTGCCATGTCCATGGCGGCCCGGGCATCCAGCACCAGGGCCCGGCAGCGGCGGGCCAGAAAATCCTCCACCGTCCGGGCCATCTCCTTTTGCACGGCCCAGATCACCTCTGCTTTCAAATAGGGCAGGTCCGGATGCAGTTTTTCCCCCAGACCGGGATCCGTGCGGATCATTTTTTTGAGATGAATGGCATCTGACCCGTAATAATGAAGGGGATCGGTTTGGTCAAAATGCTTGAGCCACCCGTGGATCCGCAGCTTTTTGGTCACACATTCCCGCTCGTCCAGCCCGGCCACCAGCAGGGCCTGGTTCACGGTATCTTCCGCCATCTTCCGGTAGGTGGTCCATTTGCCGCCCGTGATGGTCACCAGGCCGGATTCGGAAACCAGCAGATAGTGATCCCGGGAAATAGCCGCCGTGTCATGTTCCTTCCCCGTGTTCACCAGGGGACGCAGCCCGGCAAACACACTTTTGATGTCCCCGGGTCCGGGATCCTTGGACAGATAGCGGGCCGCGTGCGTCAAAATGAAGTCAATTTCCTCTTCCAGGGGGCAGGGTTCGAGAGAAATCCGGGACACGGGTGTGTCCGTGGTTCCCACCAGGGCCCGGTCATGCCAGGGCACCACAAACAGGACCCGGCCGTCCGATGTCTGGGGAACCATGATGGCCGAGTCTCCGGGTAAAAACGCCTTGTCCAGCACCAGATGTACCCCCTGGCTGGCGGCAATGACCGGTTCTGCCTCAGGATTTTCCATCCCAAGGATCGTATCCGTGAACACGCCGGTGGCGTTCACCACCACCCGGGCATGGATCTCATGGGAAAGACCGGTTTCCATGTCCGTGGCCACCACCCCGTCAATCATTTCTCCGGCCCGGGTGAATCCGGTGACTTTCTGCGTGCTGACCGTAGTGCCGCCGGTCGGTCATGGTCTGGGCCAGGTTCACGGCCAGCCGGGCATCGTCAAACTGGCCGTCATGGTACTTCCGCACCCCGCCCCGGCAGTTTTCCGGCTCCAGCGTGGGAACCGTTCCAGGGTCTCTTTCTGACAGGTGCTGGATTTCGCCCAAGCCAAGTTTACCGGCCAGCATGTCATACACTTTCGCCGGCCCTGCAAAACGGACCGTCCCCACCACTCATAGCTGGGAACGATAAATGCCTGGTTGGTCACCAGGTGCGCGCGTTTGGATAAGCAATCCCGCCCGCGAAGCGCTTCAAGTACCAGTGAGATATTTCCTCTGGCGCAGGCACTTGACCCCGCCGTGGATCAGCTTGGTGGAACGGCTGGAGTTTCTTTGGCAAAATCATGCTGCTCCAGGCAGCAGGGTCTTATACTCCCGACGCGGTAATCCACTCCACCCCTAAGCCGGTGGCCCCGCCGCCAATAATGACTGCGTCCCAGCATCCCCAACGGTTTCCAGATCCTTGATGGCCTGATCACGTTCATATATCTCCTGAATCCCCGATCTTAAACATTTCTTCGCCTCCCGCCGGTCACAGGCTGCCGGATTTGACATCCGCCTGGCGGAAGCGGCTTTTTACAGATCTGTTTTTGTTCAAATTGCAACCTGTCCAGATATTATGACAAACAAGGATTTGACATAAGCTTTAGTTCTTAGCTGGATACAAGTGATCTCCGGCGCAATCACCCTTTTCAAATTTTCAGGCATTTTTTTCAAGCGAAGCACCCAGACAATGAGGTTACTCATCCAACGGAGAATGAACCGATTTGGCAGAGTGCCGCCCCCGGCAGGGTCTTCTTCTGATCTTTGATTCTGTCTTCCACTTGTCTTACCCTTCATGATACCACGCCCCTATGAAGGACACCTGAAATTCCTGTCTAAAAATGTGCGCTGACCACATAGCAGACAGGTGTACTGTGACAACGCCGTTGAAACCGGATCGGGAGAAACAGGCCGGCTCTGTGTGGCTGAAAGAGCCGAGGCAGGGCAGGTGAACCTGCCGCCTCTGGCTGCGGGTAAAGCGGGTGCGACGGCATCCGCGTGCATGGTGGTGCAGTGTTTTCTGCTGGCCCATCTTCTGGCGGGCCTGGGAAGAAGGAAACGTATTTGGACTGCAACGCTGTGGTTTCTATAATCCCTTTCTTCTGCGTCCCTGTTTTCTGCTGGCACTCAATGACCTGCTGGGGGATCCGGGCCGGCTGTGGCAGCTGCGCCGCCATTGAGAAACATGCTGGATAGAAACCATTGCAGCCGCTGGTCCCCACCGGAGCCGCACGGCTGCCGACGGAGTCTGTCCGCCATGGCACTGGAACAGGTGATGCCATGATGACTAT
The DNA here is from genome assembly GCA_018399285.1 of Desulfotignum sp. GTDB lineage: Bacteria > Desulfobacterota > Desulfobacteria > Desulfobacterales > Desulfobacteraceae > Desulfotignum. The sequence continues at coordinate 6,015 of JAGYOW010000030.1, read as the reverse complement.
TTTGTGCGATTCGCCCCACAAAATGTCAGACCACCCCGGTCATTATCGTGGACAGGCGTTGCGCCGCCCCACAGTCCGTGGTGGCCGAATATTAATCGTCACAGCCCCTTTGAACCCTTTTTTTCATGTACCCAGGGAAACGAAGCGGTCCACGGCGCCGCCAGTTTCGCCCTGTCCTTGCTGGCGGACCGCATCCGAACATTTTTGCAGGGCCTGCCCGTACTGCGCCAGCTCAATGCCGTGCCTCCGGCCCGGCAGACCCTGGCATCCGCATCCGACCGCTTCAGGATAAAAACCCTGGCTGTCCTGCGCATGGCGTTTTTGTCTTCCGCTGTTCTGGAACTGTTTGCATCCCTGGGCATTGCCGTGGCAGCGGTTTACCTGGGCATGGGGCTTTTAGGATATGTGCCCTGGGCCAGGGGAACCATTCCCGTCCCCCTGGGCAGCGCACTGTTTATCCTGCTTCTGATCCCCGAATTCTACATGGCCCTGCGCCGCCTGGGAACCGATTACCACGCAAGGGCCCAGGCCATGGCTGCTGCGGCCTCCCTGATGCCCCTGATCCATGCCCGCAGCAACGTTTTCCAGGGCGGCTCCCACATCTGGGTGCCGGCCGGACCGCCCGGCATCCAGATGAAACAGGTGTCCTGGCAGCCCCCCGGCCGGAACCGGGTCCTCCATGCCCTGGATCTGGACATTGCCCCGGGCCAACGGGTGGGCCTGGTGGGTCCCAGCGGCAGCGGAAAAACCACCCTGCTGCACCTGATCCTGGGGTTTGACCGCCCGTCTGAAGGACAGATCCTGGTGGACGGACAGCCGCTGGACAACCTGAACCCGGATCGGTTTCGACAGCAGATCGCCTGGCTGGGGCAGCGGCCGGAATGGTTTTCCGGTACCGTGGCACAAAACCTGGGCCTGGCCCACCCTCATGCCGGGGAAGATGCGTTCCGGCAGGCCCTGGAAGCGGCCGGTGCATGGTCTTTTATTGCCCCTTTGCCCCACGGCATCCACACGGCCCTGGGGGAAGGGGGCCGGGGGTTTTCCGGCGGACAGCTGCAGCGGCTGGCGTTGGCCCGGGCCCTGCTCCAGGATGCATGGTTCTGGATTCTGGATGAACCCGGGGCCCACCTGGATCCGGAAACTGCTGTTGCCGTTCGCCGGCATATAGGCCGGGTCACCCGGGGCAAAACCCTGATTCTGGCGGCCCATCACCTGGAAGGCCTGGCGTGGCTGGATACTCTGATACGATTGGACAACGGCCGTATCACCGATATTGAGAGGTTCCGTCATGGCCCGGTCTCCTGAAAAACCGGGGCGGTCCCAACCGGGCCTCTCCCTGGGATTCCTGTTTTTCCGCCTGGGTGCCATGGGATATCTGGGCCTGGGTCTGGGGGCCATGGGTCTGGGGGCGGCCATTCTGCTGCTGGCGGCATCCGGATGGTTCATCACGGCCGCAGGCGTGGCCGGACTCAGCCCGGCAGCCCTGTATGCCTTTAATTATCTGCAGCCGGCCGCAGTCATCCGCACCCTGGCCATCTGCCGGACCCTGGCACTTTATGGCGAGCGCATCGTTTCCCATGACGGAATCCTCAGACTGCTGCAACATCTGAGACTTGCCGTGTTTGACGGCCTGTCCCGTATGACAAGGTTCCGGCTCGGGGGCCTGGGTTCCGGGGAGCTGACGCAGCGGATGCTGGCGGACATCGACCTTCTGGACCAGTGGCCTTTGAGGGGGCTGGCTCCCTGGGTCTGGGCCATTTGTCTCAGCCTGGTGTTTGCGGGCTTTCTGTGCTGGATATCAATGCCGCTGTTCTTGATTTTTCTGGTTGTCATGCTCCTGATTTTCGTGCTGCTGCCGGTCACGGTCGCTTCTTCGGCCATGGACCTGGCCCGGTTCCAGACCCGAAAGGCCGGAGAGCGCAGACAATTTTTAACCGAAACCTTTGCCGGGCTCATCACCCTGCGGACCACGGGTGCCATGGAAACCCGTCTCAAGACCCTGAAAAAGATGGATCATGACCTGGACACAAACCGGTGGCACCTGCACGGCCTGGGCATTGTTTCTCAGGCCGTGATTCTGCTTGTGTTGTCTTTGGGCCTGTGGATGTTTCTTTTTTGGGGTGCCGACGCCGCGCTTTCCGGTCAGGTCTCACCGGCGTTGCTGGCCGGTATCTGCTGCGTGATGCTGGGCCTTTCAGAAGTGCTGACCCCGCTTTCCCAGACTTTTCAGGCCCTGGGATTCACCCGGGGAGCCCAGCAGCGGCTTGGCAGCATCTTTGATGTGCCCGAAGACAGCGGCACCCTCACAGAACTTCCCGGTCCTCTGCGGCTGGAACTGGAAAATGTCACGGCCCGGCAGGGACAGGCCCTGACCGGGCCGGACCATGTGTCGTTTTCCCTGCACCCGGGCGACACCCTGTGGATTCAGGGCCCATCGGGCTGCGGCAAATCCACCCTGGCGGCCGTGATGGCGGGATGGCTGGCCCCGACCCGGGGGGATGTTCGGATCAACGGAACTCCCATGGCAGCTGTGGAAGAAAAAACCCTGCGCCGGCAGGTGGGGCTGCTGGAACAGGATCTGTATCTGTTTCCCATGACACTGGCTGAAAACCTGCGCCTGGCAAAGCCGGATGCCAATGACACCGAGCTGTGGGAGATCCTGGAACAGGTGGCACTGGCACAATGGGCCCGGCAGCTTCCCCGGAAACTGGCCACCCCCATCGGTGAATACGGCACGGGCCTGTCCGGGGGCCAGGCCCGGCGGGTCTGCCTGGCCCGGATTCTGCTGTTCGACACCCCCATCCTGATATTGGACGAACCGTTTGAAGGCCTGGATATTCCCACGGCAGACCGTTTGTTGACCCTGCTTCGGCAGCACCGGAAACACGGTATTCTGGTGATCATCAGCCATCAGCCCCTGGCCGGAGACTTTACCTGCCATTTTCAGTGGGAAGCGTTGCAGAATATGGAAAAACCAGGCAAAAACGATTTGATCTCATCCCATTAAAATGATACAAGTTTTAGCATCATGGATACACCCGCAGACAGTTCAATGAAAAAGAGTTTTCATATTATCCGGACAAAAACACCCATGAACCCGTTTGATCTGTTCGGACGGATTCTGACGGTGGATCTGACCCGGCAAACCTGCCGGTATCAGGATTATCCAGATGACGCGCTGCCGTTTCTGGGGGGCAGAGGATTCAATGCCTGGTATTTGTATCATCACCTGAAACCCGGTATCGATCCTTTAGGGCCGGATAACCGGCTGCTGTTTTCCACAGGCCTGCTCACCGGTTCCGCAGCCCCGTGCAGCGCCCGGCTCCATGTGAATGCGTTATCCCCGCTGACCGGTATTCTGGGCAGTTCCAACATCGGCGGATATGTCGGTGCCTGGCTGCGGTCCTGCAATCTGGCATCCATTGTCATCCGGGGTGCATCACCTGATCCGGTCTATCTGTATGTGGAGGCAACCTCCGCCAGGCTGATGCCGGCCGCAGATCTGTGGGGACTGGATGCGTTTGAGGTCCAGGACCGGCTCCGAAAAATCCATGCACCTGAAAAAGTCCGTATCCTGACCATCGGGCCGGGGGGAGAAAATCAGGTCCGGTTTGCCGCCATCATGACGGAAAAAGACCATGCCGCCGGCCGCACGGGTTTGGGCGCAGTCATGGGGGCCAAGCATCTGAAAGCGGTTGTGATTGCCAAAGGGTCCCACAAACATTTGCCGGCCGACACCCCCCCCAAAAAAGAGGCCGTAAGAACGTATGTCAATCTGGTGAAAACCGCCCCGGAATTTTCATTCTTCTCCAGATACGGCGGGGCCGGTTATCTGTTATGGGTCAATGAGTTCGGTATCATGGGCGCCAAAAATTACACAGAGATCGGCGTGCCTGACATCTCCTCCATTGACGGACGCAACCTGGCAAAACAGATCGTCCGGTCATCCGGGTGCGCCAAGTGTCCGGTCCAGTGCAAGGCCGATCTGGTAATGGATCCGGCAAAACCGGAAGAGATGTCCACCCGGCCGGAATTTGAACCGGTCATCAATTTCGGTCCCAAATGCGGACTGTCGGACATGGCAGCCATTATCCGGCTGGACAACCTGTGCAACCGGCTGGGCGTGGACACCACGTCTACGGCATCGGTGATTGCATTTGCCATGGACCTGAACGAAAAAGGGTTGATGCCGGATGCGCTCAAACAGGACCTGGATCTGTCCTGGGGCCATGCCCAAACCATGGAAATCCTGATTCACCGGATTGTCGACGGCACCACCCCGCTGGGCAGGATGCTGTCCAAAGGGGTCCGGCAGGCCGCAAAACAGATCGGGGGAAAGGCGGCCGCTCATGCAGCCCATGTCAAAGGCCTGGAACTGACCGCCTACCATCCCAGTGCCATCATGGGAACGGCCTTGGGGTATGCCGTGTCCAGCCGGGGCGGGGATTACAACAATGTGTATGCCTCCCTGGAATACAGCTGGTCCAAGGAACAGGCCATCAAGGAGTTCGGAACCGCCCTGGCCGTGGATATCCATGCCACTGAGGCCAAAGGCCGGCTGATCCGCAAAGCCGTGGTCACCAATATTCTGGTGGATACGATAGGGCTTTGCAAAGTCCCGGTCCTCTCTTTGCTGAAATCGTTCAACCTGGAACCGGAAATCGCTCTGGTCAATGCCCTGGCAGAGACCCATGTCTCATTGAAACAATTGACGGATACTGGCCTGGCAATCGCGGCCATGGAAAGGCGTTTCAATCTGCGCCACGCCCAAACCCCCATATCAGATAATCTCCCGGACATGTTTTTTTCACGAAACGACAACCCTTCCGGGCTGACCAGAACATCGTTCACCGCCATGCTGGCTGAATTTTATCGGGCCATGGGGTGGGATGAAAACGGGGTGCCGCCGGCCCCGGATGCCATGAAAAAAACAGAACCCATGAAAGCAACAGAACCAATGAAAAAAACAGAACCAATGATGTAAACATACTTTTGAAAGGAACGCGCGTGATTCAATCCTCCACTACCAGAAGCCGGGCCGTGAGCATGCGGATTCTGACCGACGATCAGATCTGGGAAATCAAGCAGGCGGCATTTGATATTATTGAAAAAGTCGGATTCAAATGCCGGCACGGCCAGGTCAAAAAAATGATGGCTCAGGCCGGGGCATGGGTCAGAGACGATACCATCAAAATCCCCAAATACATCGTCCAGGGATGTGTGGCCACGGCCCCCAAAGGATGGACCATTTATGACCGGAACGGCCGAAGGGCTCTGGAAGTGGAAGGGGAAAAAAGCCATTACGGCACCTCCACGGCCAGCCCCAACCACCGGGATCCCTTTACCGGAGAGATCCGGCCCACCAGCATCAATGACATTGCCCTGGGGGCCAAAGTCGCGGACGCCCTGCCCCATATCGACTTTGTCATGCCCATGGGCTCCTCCCAGGATGTGCCGGGCGCGGCCGCGGAAGTTCACGAAATTCCGGCCCTGTTTGCCAACACCGTCAAACCGGCTGCGTTTATCGGGTACTCGCCGCTGGGATGCGAATATGTGTATGAAATGGCGGCCGTGATCGCCGGCGGCCAGGACAAGCTGCGGGAAAAACCGTTTCTCATCCTGTATCCGGAAGCCATTGCGCCTTTGTTTTTTCCCGATGACGTGGTGGACCGGATTCTGATTGCAGCCGACCGGTTCATGCCCCAGCTGCCCGGTTCCACGGTGTCCGCCGGTGCCACGGGCCCGGTCACCCTGGCCGGCTTGCTGGTGCAGATCACGGCCGAGGCCCTGATCCATATCACCATTGCCCAGCTGCGAAAACCCGGGTGTCCCGTGGCCATGAGCGGTAATGTGGGAATTCTGGACATGAAAACCGCGCTCATGACCATGGGAGCCCCGGAAAACAGCTTAGGCATTGCAGCCCAGGCAGAAATCGCCAAATCGTTTGATTTGCCCACCTGGGGCCTGGCCGGTGCCACAGACGCCAAATGCCTGGATGCCCAGGCCGGACTGGAA
>JAGYOW010000003.1 GCA_018399285.1 Desulfotignum sp. | reverse complement strand
GGGCCACATTACCGGACCCGGAAATCAGACAGGTTTTGCCTTCCAGGGTCTGGTTTTGGGTTTGGAGCATCTGGCCGGCAAAATACGCCAGGCCGTAACCCGTGGCTTCGGGCCGGATCAGGCTGCCTCCCAAAGTCAGGCTCTTTCCGGTGAGAATCCCTGAAAATTCGCTGTGGATCTTTTTGTACATGCCGAACAGATACCCGATCTCCCGGGTACCCACACCGATATCCGCGGTCAGGATATCTTTGTCCGGACCGATGTGGCGGTGCAGTTCCGCCATAAAGCTCTGGCAGAACCGCATCACTTCCCGGTCGGATTTCCCCTTGGGATTGAAATCAGATCCGCCGCATGCCCCGCCCATATTCATGGTGGTGAGCGCGTTCTTGAACACCTGTTCAAAGGCCAGAAACTTCATGATGCTCAACGTGACGGACGGGTGAAACCGCAGTCCCCCCACATAAGGACCGATGGCACTGTTCATGCCCACCCGGAATCCCCGGTTCATCTGCACCTGGCCCTGGTCATCCACCCAGGGAACACTGAACATAAACACTTTTTCCGGTTCCGTGATCCGTTTGAGTACCGCTTCCTGGCGATACTCCGGATGGCGGTCGATGAGCGGCTGCACGGATGCCAGCACCTTGTCCACGGCTTGATGGAACTCATGTTCCCCCGGATTTTTCGTCTTTACAAAAGACCGTATATCAGACATCTGTTCCTCCTGTTTTTTCACGCGTCAATGATCTGCAGGGCTTCTTCCCGATAGGCATCCATGACATAGGGGATCCGGGTGATTTTGGCACACTCTTCGGTCAGAGCGAAAATATCTTTCCGGCTGATATGGGGCACGGCCCAGTTCCGGGTGCCGGCCATGATCTGCTGAAGCCCCACTTTGATCTTGTCCACGGCACTGTATATCCCCACAGCCCCTAAGGGCATGGTGTCGATCTCCTTGCCGTATGTTTCCCTGAGCACCTCATAATTCATGAATATTTCATCTTTGGTGGTGCCGTACCTGGACACGGTGGAAGGAAGCCCCCCATCTTCATTTCTCAGCCAGCGCTCCGCGTTTTTTCCCACCATGCCCGGAATCATCAATGCCCGGCCCATGCAGACGGCCTTGCAATAGGGTGCCCCTAAAGCCAGGGCCTTGAACACATGGTCTTCGGAAGAAAATCCGCCGGCAAAGGCGATATCCGGTACGGGCAGGCCTCTTTTTTCCAGGCGTTCACACAGTTCATGGGCCATGGCGTGAAGATAAATGGAAGGAATCCCCCATTCGCTCATCATCCGCCACGGACTCATGCCCGTGCCGCCCGGGGCCCCGTCAATGGTGAGCAGATCGATCTTGGCATCGGATGACCACCTTATGGCCATGGCCAGTTCCCGCATGGGATAGGCCCCGGTTTTAAGGGTGACCCGTTTGGCACCCAGACTTCTCAAGCGTGCCACTTCCTTCATGAAGCTGTCCTGATCAATGAATCCCAAACGGGAGTGGCGCTCGAACTGTTTGAGAGGACCGGCTTTGAATGCCGCCTGATAGGCCGGCACTTCCGGATCCGGGGTGACGATGTACCCCCGTTTTTTAAGTTCAATGGCCCGTTTCAACGAATTGACCTTGATCTCGCCGCCGATGCATTTGGCTCCCTGCCCCCATTTGAGTTCAATGGTTTCCACGCCCAGTTTTTCAATGACATATTCCGCCACCCCGTTGCGGGTGTCTTCCACGTTCAGCTGGACCAGGATATCGCCGTATCCGTCATGAAATCGCCGGTATTCCCGGATGCGCCGGTCCATTTCCGGAGACTGGGTCACTTTGCCGTGTTTGTCTTGTTCCAGCTGGGGATCGATACCGCAGACATTTTCCCCGCACACCAGGGTGATACCACTGATGGCCGCACCAATGGCAAAATGTTCCCAGTTTTTCTGGGCGATTTCCGTGCTGCCCAGAGCTCCGGTGAAGATGGGCGCCTTCATTTTCACCGGGTCGGTCACCCCGTATTGGGTTTCCGTGTTCACGGCCGGAAACGTGGCCTTGTCCGGATCCGGATCCATACCTTTGGCGCCAAAGGCATATCCCATGATGTTCAGGTGGGAGTAATCCACGGGATAGTCTTTGTCCGCGCCGGCAGTGATACTGCCGAAGGGCTCTGGGTACAGCAGTTCCCGCCCTCTGAACGTGGCGTGAAAAAGATCGCAGTTGCCTTTGCATCCATCGATGCACCGGCTGCAGATACCTGATTGGGGTGCCACGTTCCGGGACCGGTTTTTGGTCTGTAAAGCATCATTGGCATTGGGCCGTTGTAGATTCATGTTCCCTCCTGATTCAATGCATGGGTTGTATTTGGTTTCTCGACAGTATTGTAAGCCGGATATTTCAATCCAGTTTGCCTTTCAGTAAATCTCCCAGCCCGGCAAAGGGATTGGCGGTTCCCCCTTTTCCCGAAGAACGGTCAGCAGGCCCGTCTGAATAGGCATCTGCCACCTGATCCCGGGAGTGCACATTATCATGGCAGTAAATACACAGCAACTCCCAGTTGCTGCCGTCCGGCGGATTGTTGTCATGGTTGTGGTCCTTGTGGTGAACCGTTAATTCCCGCAGGCGCTTGCCTTCAAACTCACGTCCGCAATGGCCGCAGATCCAGGGAAACAGTTTAAGGGCTTTTTCCCGGTAGGTTTTCTCCCGCTCCTTCCGGGTTTTGTGCACTTCAGAAAGAATGGAATTTATTTTTTTATCATCTGTTGAAGCCATGGGGTGGTTTCCTTATATTTTTATGACAAAGAATGTGATAAAATTTATAATTACAATTAAACAAAAAACTGATCTCTCAGGCAAGCTTGATTTATAAAAAAAAAACACGGATTTGGCAATCACAGAATTTACTGATCCGGCAAAACCGGAGACGACATCACAGAGGACAACGATTCATGGGAAAATATGTGTGCCCTCGTTTTAATACCGGCCGAAAAAGGATTGATCTGCTTCTGATTCTGCTTCTGGCAACCCTCTCCTTTTTTTTGAACCCGGCCCCGGCAGCCGCCGCTGATAAAACCATTCACGTCATTCCTGTGACCGGTACGGTGGAACCGGGGATGGCAGCGTTTATCAAAAGAAGTGTGGATGAGATTCTTTCTGCCGATCCGGAGGCACTGATGGTGTTCAGGCTGGATTCCTTCGGGGGCCGGGTGGACGCGGCCCTGGAAATCGTGGAGACCCTGTTATCCATTCCCATGGGACAGTCCATCTCTTTTGTGGAAAAACGGGCCATCTCTGCCGGTGCCCTCATTGCCCTGGCCGGTAATGTCCTGGTGATGAAGGAAAACACCCTGATCGGGGACTGTGCCCCCATCATCCAGACCAGTGAAGGCCAGAAAGAGATGGGGGAAAAAACCCAGACCGTGCTCCGGGCACAGTTCCGGACCCTGGCCAAAAAAAATAACTATCCCGAGGTGCTGGCGGAATCCATGGTTACCAAAAGCATGGAGGTCTATGAAGTCTCCCTGGATGGCGAAACCGTGTATATGGACAAAATCAGGTTCAATGACCTGACTGAACAGGAAAAAGAGCGCATCACAAAAAAGAGCACGGTGGTGGCCGAGGGAGAACTTTTGACCATGGATGATGTGGAAGCCCTGAACCTGGGATTTTCCAGAGCCAGTGTCACAGACCTGGACCAGGCACTGGCACATCTGGGGTATGAAAATTATACCCTGAAATACATGACAGAGTCCTGGTCTGAAAGCCTGGTTCGGCTTCTTCAGCCGCTGCTGCCCATTCTCATGCTGGTGGGGATCGGTGCCCTGTATACGGAGATAAAGGCGCCGGGATTCGGGATATTCGGGTTCATCGGCATTGTATGCTTAGGCCTGGTATTTTTGAATCAGTACCTGGTGGGGCTGGCCGATTACACGGAACTGCTGCTGCTGCTCATCGGCACCCTGCTCATGGCCGTGGAAATCCTGGTGCTGCCGGGGTTCGGTGTGGCAGGCATTGCCGGGATCCTGGTGCTGGGAGCCGGTCTGGTGCTTTCTTTTCAGGGATTTGTGGTGCCGGACCCCAAAATGCCCTGGGAAGGCCGTCTTTTGATCCGGAACCTGGCCATGGTTGTGGGCGCTTTTGCCGGGGCCCTGGTATTTTCTCTGGTCATGCTCCGGTTTGTACTGCCCGGGGTGTCCAGGCTGATAAAAGGCCCGTATCTGGAAGCCACCCTTGGCGAAGCCCTGGTGGGATCGGATGAGGCCGGGTTCGTGGCTGTGGGGCAGTCAGGCATGGCCGTCACTGCATTGCGGCCTTCGGGAAAAGTCAGGATCGGACCCCGGAAAATTGATGCCATCACCCGGGGCGAATTTCTGGATCCAGGCACCCCTGTGACCGTGGATGCGCTGGAACAGAACCACGTGGTGGTGAAAGCGGCAGACACAAATACCCCTTCATCCAGAAAGGCTGAATCATGACATCCTATCTATTTCCCGTATTGCTGCAGGTGCTCGGGCTGGTGGTCATTGTGGTGGAGATCTTTGTCCCTTCCCTGGGGCTTTTGTCGGTGATGGCTGCCGGGATATTGTTTTATTCCCTATATCTTGTGTTTACCACCATTTCCTTTAGCGCGGGCATGGTGTTTCTGGGCGTGGATATTTTAATGATACCGGTGATGCTGGTTCTGGGATTTAAGGCACTGGGGGCCTCTTCTTTGTCTTTGCATAAAAAATTGTCCAGCAGGGAGGGGGTGTCTTCCCAGGCCCCGGATCTGGTGTCGTGGAAGGGAAAAAAAGGTGAAGCAATAACGGATTTACGGCCTTCAGGCACGGTCATGATAGAGGGAAAGCGCCTGGATGCGGTAACCGATGGAGAATATGTGGATGCCGGTACACCGGTTGTGGTGACCCTGGTGTCTGGAAACAGAATCGTGGTTGACAAAAACGAATAAGGAGAAGCAGACATGGAGTTTATGTATATCCTGTTAATTATTGCCGGTGTTATCGGCGTGGCCCTGTTTTATTTTATTTTTGCCTATATTGCCCTGTGGCTCCAGGCATTGGTGTCCGGGGCAAAGGTCGGGCTGATCAATATTATTTTCATGCGGTTTAGAAAAGTGCCCCCCAAACTGATTGTGGAGTCCAAGATCATGGCGGTGAAAGCCGGCATGGAGATCCCTACGGACAGCCTGGAATCCCATTATCTGGCCGGCGGAAATGTCTCCCGGGTGATTCAGGCCCTGATTGCCGCAGACAAGGCCAATATCGATCTGACATTCAACCGGGCGGCCGCCATTGATCTGGCCGGCAGAGATGTGCTGGAAGCGGTGCAGATGTCCGTGAATCCCAAGGTCATTGAAACCCCGCTGGTTGCGGCCATGGCCAAGGACGGCATCCAGCTGAAAGCGATTTCAAGGGTCACGGTCCGGGCCAATATTGACCGCCTGGTGGGCGGGGCCGGTGCTGAAACCATCCTGGCACGGGTGGGAGAAGGCATCGTCACCACCATCGGATCTGCTGAGACCCACAAAAATGTACTGGAAAACCCGGACATGATTTCCAAAACAGTCCTTAAAAAAGGCCTGGATGCCGGAACCGCCTATGAAATTCTGTCCATTGATATTGCGGATGTGGATGTGGGCAAAAACATCGGCGCGGAACTGGAAACCGACCGGGCCGAGGCAGACAAGAAAATTGCCCAGGCCAAGGCAGAGGAAAAACGGGCCATGGCATTTGCAACGGAACAGGAGATGCGGGCACGGGTCCAGGAGATGCAGGCCAAGGTGGTGGAGGCGGAAGCCCAGGTGCCCCTGGCCATGGCAGAAGCCTTCAGAAGCGGCAACCTTGGCATCATGGATTATTACAAAATGAAGAATGTTGCCGCGGACACAAAGATGCGGGACCAGATCTCCAAGGGAGAAACCGGTACCAGCCAAAATGATCAAACCACATAACCGTTGAGGTGAGAAAAGGCGGGCTTTTCATACAGACAATTACCTGTGTGAAAAGTCTGCCGTCTTACCTAAGGAGTGTTTATGGATCAGGAAACCCTTATTAATCTGGTTCTGGTGTTTTTCTTTCTGATTATTACCACCCTGGTCAGGGGACTGAAGGCCAGACAGAAAAAAAAGTTGACAAAGAAAAAACAGACGGTCAAGCCATCCATGTTTTCTTTTTTTCACAAAATCAGAGACCAGATACAGGAATCGTTGCAGGAACTGGAAAAACAGGCCCGACAGCAACGACAGCAACAGCCACCGGAAACGGAATCATCAGACCCCACTTTCTGGGATGAACTTTCTGAAGACGAGATGATTCAGGAAGAACGTCAGATGCCATCGGCAAGGGAAACGGAAAAAGCGCGCGCTTCCACCCGGGATCGAACCAAAGATCCGATTCAGGAACTGGCACTTGAAAATCAGGTTCAAGGCCGGGAAATCAAGACCCCGCATTCTTCAGATGAGGTGCCGCCGCCGACCCTTCACCCATATGGCCGTCGGCCCAGCCTGCGGCAGGCCGTGGTCTGGGCCGAGATTATCGGCAAGCCCGTGGCGCTGCGGAAAAATCAAAACGATGCCATCCTGTAAGGGGGCCCGGGAATTTTAAAACCAGTTGTCACAATGGTCTGGATCTGGTATTTTTTGTTTACTGGACAAAACGTTCTGCATACAACGCCCATGGCGTATTAAAAAAGGAGGTCGTGATGTCAGTCTGTGTCATTATCCAAAGAAAAGTGGAAGACAAAAAAATCGCATCCCAGCTGGCCCCTCTGATTGTCCGCCTGAGATCCCAGGCCAGCATCCAGCCCGGGTATATCACGGATCAATCCTTTGCTTCTCTGGATTCAGACGGCGAATATCTGGTTGTCAGCACCTGGGATTCCATGGATGCCTGGAATAACTGGAAAAACAGTGAACAACGGCAATCCATCCAGAAACAGATCACTGCACTGATCGGTGAAGAAACCGTGTATCGCTACTATGAACCGGTGGTGGGCGGCATTATTCCAAAATTTGAAGCCGTGATTTGATCCTGGATGTTTCCGGTTCTGTCAGACACCTTTGAACCGGGCCTCCCGTCGTTCCATAAAAGAGGCCAGACCCTCCTGAACATCCCGGGAGTTCATTAACGGCTTCAGGTCGGGCAGCAGGCGGTCAATGGCTGCCTGGTCCCCGTGTGACCGGGCCAGGCGGCTGGATTTCAGGGAAGCGGCAACCCCTAAAGGGGCCTGTTTTGAAATGGTCTGAGCCATTTCAATGGCAGTGTCCAGGCAGGCATCCGGTGATGTCACCTCCTGGACTAGACCTAAGCGAAACGCTTCTTTGGCCATGATTTCATCCCCCGTCAACAGATACCGCATGGCGTTTCCCCAGCCCACTTCCTGGAAAAGACGGACCGTGGCACCCCCCACGGGGTAGATGCCCCGCTTGATCTCGATCTGCCCGAATCGGGCCGTATCTGCCGCCACCCGGATATCACAGGCCAGCAGCAGTTCCAGACCGATGGTCAGGCAGATTCCCTGAACCGCCATGACCACGGGTTTTTTCACCTGTCTGTCCGGGTCCAGACCCAAAGGATCCATCCCGTCTTCAGGCAGTTCAGGAAACTGCCCTTTGGAAAAACAGGGTGCCCATTTCGGCAGATCCAGGCCGGCGGTGAAATGATCCCCTTTGGCATACACCACCCCGCATCTCAGATTTGGATTGCGGTGCAGCTCGCCATAGGCACGGCTCAGTTCCCGGTACAGATCCAGGTCAAAGGCATTGCGTTTTTCAACTCGGTTCAGTCCCATGCACAGCACATGGCCCCGGGTGTCCACTGTCAGTTTGTTGTCTTGTGTTCTTTGTTCTGCTGTCAGGGAATCTTTGTGCATTGTTTTCTGTCTCCTTGAAATAAACACGGGTCCGGTTTTCCTTGCAACTGCCGGGTACATACCATTTTCATGGGCTGGACACAATGGGATGTCAATACAACGAGCCGTCTGATATGGGTTGCTGAATTTTGAGAACGGCTTTGTCCTGGTTTCGCATTGCATCTGCGGCAAAAAGGCGGTATATGAAGATATTCAAGAAATAATTGCCTGTAACCCATCGCATCCCAGAGGAGAAAAACCATGAAAGACGCGCTTTTGACCCAAGCACAAAAACTTGAGCCGCCGGGAGAAACAGCCATCCGGGAGTTTGCAGACAAATGGGAAAACATGGCCGCCACAGGCACCCGCCTGCTCATGGCGCGGCCGGACCTTGCAAAACTGGTGGGCAGGGGCAATGAAAAAATGGCTGAAGATAACAACCGCAATTTTCCCCGGTTCATGTTATCCCTGTTTTCCGATTACCAGCCTGCCGTGTTTGTGGAAACCGTGCTCTGGGTATTCAGGGCCTACCGGTCCCATGGGTTTCAAACCACATACTGGGCCGCCAATCTCAACATCTGGGTGGACCTGCTGCAAAAAGAACTGTCCGAAGATGCGTGGCAACAAATTCATCCTTTTTATAACTGGCTGATTGTCAACATTCCGGTGTTTACCGCCATTACCGACACGGATCTGCCAGCGTCTGTCTCAAACAGCCCGATCACCTTCATGGGACAGGAACACAGAAATGATCACAAAGGCGCTGTACCAGGAATACCTGACCCTAAGTTGTTAGACGGAAACCGCCGGGAATGCGCCCGCACTGCAGCAGCTGCTGGACCGGAATATCGAGATAAAGACGCTGTATACCGACCTGTTTCAAAAAGCCTGTATGAGGTGGGCCGTTTATGGGAATTCAATAAAATATCCGTGGCCAAGGAACATCTGCGACCGCCATCACCGAAGGATTGGGTTGAACCTGGTTTCATCCCCGGGCTCTTGACAGAGCGCTCTGATTCTTCCAATGTCAGAAAAGTGGTGAACGCCGCCAACGAATTTCATCAGGATCGGCGGCAAAATGGTGGCAGACATGTTTGAACTCAACGGCTGGGACAGCCAGTTTATAGAGCCAACACCCCGAGGACCACATGCTGGCCCATATCCAGGATGAAAACCCGACCTGGTGGGATTGTCTGTGAGCGTTTATTTCAACATGCCGGCACTGAAAGCCGGGTTGGCGGCCATCCGGGGAAATTTCCATCATCTGGATATCCTTGTGGGGGCAGGCATTCAACTGGGGCGGCACCGAGATCCCAGACAATATTCGGGAACGACGTATGTCCCATCCTCTTTGACCGGCTCACCACTGATTACAGCATAAAAAATGATGTGGAGACCTGAGAACAGGCGGCATACGGCTATGTCCAACGACAATCACAGCATCTGCCGGGAATGCGCCCAAAGATTTACCCGGAGTTGAACCTTTTGACCTATGAAGCCCATTGTCATCATACAGCCAGCCTGCATGGTTCATCGCCTGCCATCGCAGATTTTCATGGAGGGAGATTGATTAAGACAAGTACCTATTGACATTGATAAATCAAAATATTACCTTATTGGACAGATAAGAAATACTTGATAAGTGAGAGTAATAATGAGTACTTTAACTTTAAAAGTTCCAGACGTTCTAAATACACAACTCAACAATTATGCCAGACAAAAAGGCCTTTGAGCAAATCGGAAATTGTACGTATTGCACTGTCAGAATACTTTTCAAGGACAAGATTACATTTGAAAGATCAATTTTGGATCTGTCTGAAGATTTGGCCGGCAGTATCGATGTAATTCCTTGATCTCAATCAATAAAGCATTATCTGAGGATACGGCGCATGAAACAGAAAGAGTCATTGTTGATACCGGGCCACTGGTCGCATTTCTCAACAAAATGACTCTTATCATGAATGGGCAAAAATACAACTTTCTCTTTACTCCTCCTTTCATATCATGAATCAGTCATATCAGAAGCGTGTTTTTTGCTGCAAGGTTTCCCAATGGGGCGCGTAACGTCCTGAACTACTCGAACGTGAGTTAATAGTTCTACCCTTCGACTTGGAAGCGGAATCAAATTCAATAAAATTCTTCTGAAAATACAGAAACGTTCCAATGTCTCTTGTTGATGCTCGTCTGCTAGACTGTGTGAGCAAATTTCAGAAAGTACAGTTTGCACATTGATAGTGATTTTCGAATCTACAGAAAAAACAATAGAAAGATCATTCCGGTTATTATACCAGACAAGGATAATGCTATGACCCCAAAATATCAAATTGTGCAATAAGGCGGAGACATTAAGGAAATCCCCGTACCTGCAATGAAAAAGAAACATCTGTGGAAGCGGTTTTTCATTAGCATCAGCTCATTGTCGTCCTTCTCGTGGGCATATTCATCGGATTTGCCGTCCAGACAGAGCGGCTGATCTCTGAACAATACCTGACCACGGCCCGCCCATTTCAAAACATTGTTCCTGACTCGGAGATGGAATGTGAACATGGCGGGGTGTTCGTCAAAAGGGCCCGGACAATCCATCCAACCCTTATCTGGAAAATCCGGACATCACGGCTGTGGACGGGACCGTCTGATACGATGAAAAACCCGGCCCTGATGACCCGGGAAATCTCGGAATATGCCCGGCAGTCCGGTGATTTCATCTATCACATTACCAGTCTCATTCTTTGAACCCGGACAATGCCCCGGATGACTTTGAAAGAGCGGCTCTGTCCGGTTTTGAAGAAGGAAACAGAGAAAACGTATGCCCTGCTAAAGGACAACGCACGATCCATTTGGCTCGGTATATGGCGCCGCTGTATGTGGAAGACAGCTGCATGCCCTGCCATGAAAAGCAGGGTACAGGATCGGAGATGTCCGGGGCGGCATCAGCGTGACTTTTGATGTGAGCGATACAGAAAGAAAATGGGCCCGAAACCGGTTTGGTTTTATCGGTCTGGGTATTGCCGCCTCTCTGGCGTTGCTGGGGATTGTTCTGTTTCTGATTCACGATCATTGAAGTTTCTTCAAAGCTTACAATACCATTGAAAAAATGTCCATCACGGATGATCTGACCCAGGTGTTCAACCGCCGGCATTTTCATGCCAGGCTGGATGAGGAGATTGCCCGGGCCCGGCGGTATGGCCATCCCGTGAGCCTGCTCATGATGGATATCGATCATTTTAAAACAATCAATGACAGGTACGGCCACCAGACCGGTGATGACGTGCTCAGGGCCATTGGCAGCATCCTGCGGTCCAACACCCGGAGTGCCGATAGGCCCGGTACGGCGGCGAAGAATTTGTGATGCTTCTGCCGGAAACCCGTATGAAACCGCCGTGGTGACGGCGGATAAACTGCGGGCCGTCATTGAACGCCATCCGTTCATACTGTCGGATCAATCTCCGATTCATGACCGCCAGTTTCGGGATCTTCTGGATATGACAGACCAAAACAATACCGACATTGCCGATCGGATGGTCAAATGGCGGACGATGCCATGTATCAGGCGAAAAGGCCGGGCCGCAACCGGGTGGTGGTTTCTTCAGGAATGTGATTTTCCGATGCGGGTCAACCGGCTGCATAAAAACAAAAAATGATTACCATGGAATTTAAGTGTCAAGAATACTGTCAACCTATATAATTATTTTTCAAAACCCCGGAGGAGCCAGATGCCGATTTTTGAATACCAGTGCAACACCTGGTTCCCATGAATTTGAAAACTGGTGTTTGCCGGAGATGAACCGGATATCGCCTGCCCGGCATGCGATAGTCATGAAGTCACCAAAGATGAGTGCCGCCAGCTTTATGGGTTCCAGCATCGGGACCAGCAGCAGATGCGCCCAAAGCTGATTTTCATGAGCCGGGTGAATTCAGGCCTACGGCAGTCCTTGATTCCCCTTATTGACTGTCCAGTACCTGCCGCACTTTGGCGGCAAGTGCATGGATTGTTAACGGTTTTGAATAAAATGCATCCCTTTTCCAGAATTCCTGCGGCAATCTCAGCCGTGTAGTAACCGGGACATGAAAAGAAGTTTCATGTCCGGTTACACGGGCAGAAAGCCGATCTGTCAGCTCCCGGCCGTTCATTTCGGCATGACCACATCGGTCAAAAGCTGACAAATTTTCCCGCGTGTTTTTCAGCCAGATGCAGTACTTCCAGTTCGCCGATGCGTTTCTTAAGCTGTTCAATCTCCGTCCAGAGTCCTGTCTTCGTAATGGGATCGCGCCGGTTCCGTCTGGTTTGAATTTACGGCTTTATTCCTTTGAGAATGCCGGACTGGGTGGGGCCGGAATAATCCAGGCGGACGATATCCGTCAGGGCCGGCGGCGGTCATCATTTCCCGGATTTCCGATTCACTGTAGGATTGCCCGGAATCCGTACCCAGCAAGATGTTCAAAGAAAAACAGGGCCGCAAATTCGGGGCGGTCCCGGGTGTCTGCCAGGATGTAGGATATAGGTCCGCCAGCACCAGTGTTTTGGCGGCATGGGCCATTCCGGCGGCCTTGTCCGTCCTTCGCCGTGGAGCACATGGGACAGCAGCCAGGCCGCATCAAATGCCTGTTAGGAACGTCTCCGGTGGTGTAATCACCCTCGGCAAACTGAATCCGGTCTGACAACCCGAACCGCTCAATGGTTTTTTCGGCAAAACGGCCGGGTGGTGGCAAGATCGAACACCACCGCAGTCAGATCGGGGTTGGCCCGGCAGAAATGAATGGCATAGGTGCCCGGACCCTTCCCCCATGTCCAGCAGGCGGAACAATCTTTGATATTGCGTCCACGGATTGAGCCACAACGGGTGCCG
Organism: Desulfotignum sp.; assembly: GCA_018399285.1. Lineage (GTDB taxonomy): Bacteria > Desulfobacterota > Desulfobacteria > Desulfobacterales > Desulfobacteraceae > Desulfotignum. Next base: position 125,508 of record JAGYOW010000003.1, on the reverse strand, counting down.
TGGCCATGGCATTGTTGAACATGCCTATCAAAACGCCTCCCGCCATTGGTCCGAAGATACAGATGACTGCTCCCGGATGGGGCTGCCTGTCGATGGCCTGGTCCATGTGACCCAGGACTCGGCCAGGTGGTGGTGGAAGCGGGATCATGTATCCGATGTATCGATCGGAATCTTTGACAGAAAATCAGCGGCTGCCTGGGTGTTATAAGAACTGAAGAAGTTTGTTCAAAAGCGCCATGGCGGCCAGGGCATCCAGGAGCATGGTGGTTCCTGGGGCATCCCATCCGGTTTGGCTATTTCGGGGCAGTCAGAGTATCGTTGCCGATGAGGGTAAAGATATCCAGTTTCACGGCCGCGGCGGGTGCAGGTTTTCCAGTAATATCCGGACAACGCCAGCAGGGTGCCGGGATGCCAGTCTTTTTGTATGTGTCGCTGAGGTACCGCACTGATGAAGAGCACGAAGGGCACGAAGATTTATTGAATGAATCGCTGACCCCCATTTTCAAGTTCCTTTCCTGTTTCACCATGGACTTCAAGAACAAATCCCATACTTCGTGTCCTTCGTGTCCTTCGTGGTTGAAAAATCAGACCTCACTGATGGACCTGTCCGGTCATTTTTCCTGCCACTGAGGCGGGCGTTTTTCAAAAAATGCGCTCACCCCTTCTTTGGCATCTTCTGTGGTGCACAGCCGGGCAAAGGCTTCGTTCATATAGGCGAACCGGGCTTCGTAATGCAGGTCTTCGGACCGGTAAAACGCGGTTTTAGCGATGCGTACCGCGATGGGACTCTTCTTTGCCAGCTCAGCGGCCCAGGCCAGGGCCTCATCCTCCAGGTCCTCATTGGGAACCAGTTTGTTCACCAGGCCTAAAGACAGGGCTTCCGAAGCCTTGATCAGGTCGCCGTACAGCAGCAGCTCCAGGGCTTTTTTCCGGCCCACGCACCGGGATACCGGAATGATGGGCCCCACACAGTTGAGGCCCACATTGATGGCGGTCAGGCCCATGCGCACGGTGTCCGCCGCCATGACCAGATCCGCTGCCGCGGCAAGGCCCATACCGTTGGCCACGGCCACGCCGTGCACCTGGGCGATGACGGGTTTGTTGAGTTTTGAGATGGTCACCAGAGGCTGTTCCATGGTCTCGATCCATGCCTGGTATTCCAGAGGAGACTTGCCGGCCAGTTCCGTGACATCGATGCCGGCGCAGAACGCCTTGCCCGCTCCTTTTATCAGGATCACCCGGATTCCGGGATCTGCATCCAGGTCCCGCAGTGCCCGGTTCAGCTCCCGGGCCATGCCCGTGCTGAAGGTGTTCATCTGCTCGGGCCGGTTCAACGTGATGGTTCCCACATGATCGGCCGGGGTGGTTACCAGAATGTCTTGAAATGCCATGGCGGTCTCCTTGTCAAAAGGGTATGATGATTTTCACGAATGTCAGGCACTGTCATTGATGCCCGATCAGAAAGATACCATAAGTGGCGGACAGATTGGGTAAAAATGTGACGATTTTTCCCTCCATCTGGTGATTTTTCGTGTTGATGGCCGCTTTTTTCAGAATCCGGAACCCGGCCTGGCGGGTGAAATTTTCAAAATCCCTGAGGCTTAAGACCCGGATATTGGGGGTGTCATACCACTCATAGGGCAGTTCTTTGGTGACCGGGGCGCACCCGGTGAACATCAGCTGGATCCGGGTTTTGTAATGCCCGAAATTGGGGAAACTCACCACGCATTGGTCCGCCACCCGGAGCATGGACCGGATCAGAAACACCGGGTCATACACCTGCTGCAATGTCTGGGAGCAGATGGCAAAATCAAAGGCCTGGTCCGGATAATCCATGATCTCTGTGTTGATATCCCCCTGGAGCACGGAAATGCCTTTTTCAATGCATTTGACCACTTTGGATTCCTTGATTTCAATGCCCCGTTCCTTGACCTGACGGTTCTGCCGGAGCCACAGCAGCAGATCCCCTTCGCCGCAGCCAAGCTCCAAAACCTTGGCCCCGGGTGTGATCCAGGAGGCGATGATCTGTAAATCATACCGGAGCGGATTCATGGGCCACACGGTTTAAAAATCCTTTCATGAGATGATCCAGTTTGTCATTGGGCAGTAAAAACGCATCATGGCCCCACTGGGCCTGGATTTCACAGAAGCTGACATCCAGGTTGTTTTTTTTCATGGCCTTAACCATTTCTTTGGACTGATAGGTGGGATACAGCCAGTCCGAGGTGTAGGACACCACCAGAAACCGGGCCCGGCACTTTGAAAACGCCTTGACCAGGGAGCCTTTGCCGTGTTCCCGGGCCAGGTCGAAATAATCCGCCGCCTTGGTGATATAGAGAAATGAGTTGGCATCAAACCGCTCGATGAATTTTCTGCCCTGGTACTGGAGATAGGATTCCACCTGGAACTCGGCCCCGAACTCGAAACTCAAGGCGCTTTTGTTCTGGAGCCTTCGTCCGAACTTCAGTCGCATGGATTCATCGGACAGATAAGTGATATGCCCGATCATCCGGGCGATGGCCAGCCCCATGCCGGGTTTGGCTTTGCCGTAATAATGGCCGCTGCACCAGTTGGGGTCCGCCATGATGGACTGTCTGGCCACCTCATTGAACGCAATGGCCAGAGCGGAATGCCGGCAGGTGGTGGCCAGGGCCACGGCAGAGGCCACATTGTCCGGATACCGCACACACCATTCCAGCACCTGCATACCGCCCACTGATCCCCCCACCACTGCCAGCAGCTTTTTGATGCCCAGATGATCCATCAGCATTTTCTGGGCCCGGACCATATCCCCGATGGTGATCAGGGGAAAGTCCGTGCCGTAGGGGATCCCGGTTTTGGGGTTGACACAAGCCGGTCCGGTGGAGCCCATGCAGGATCCCAGGATATTGGTGCAGATCACGAAATATTTGTCCGTGTCAATGCCCTTGCCCGGCCCCACCATGATGTCCCACCATCCGGGTTTGGGGTCTTCCGGGGTGTAGTAACCGGCCACGTGGGAATCCCCGGACAGGGCATGGAGGATCAGCACGGCGTTGGATCTTTCCTCATTCAGGGTGCCGCAGGTTTCATAGGCCAGGGTGACCGGATGGATCTCAGCCCCGCTTTCCAGGAGGAACGGGGCCTCTTTGCCGGCAAAGGTAAAAAACTGTTTTTCCACCGGCCCCACCGTGGTGCCGTTGTGATCATGACCGATATACTCACTCATGGTTACACCGTTTCAAGGGCCGCCGCCAAGTCCCCGCAGATGTCATCGATGTGCTCGATGCCCACGGAAAACCGCAGCAGGCAGGGGTCGGCCAGCCGGTTTTTCAATTCCTTAGGGAAGGAGACATACTGGGAGGAATACGGATGGATGATCAGGGTTTTGCAGTCGCCTAAATTGGCCAGGTTCAGGATCATGGACAGGTGGTCCACCAGCCGGAAACAGGCATCCTGGTCTGCCAGGCCGAATGTCAGCATGGTGCCGAATCCTTTGCCGCCAAATTGCTTTTTGGCCATCTCATGGCAGGGATGATCGGGAAATCCCACAAAGTTGACCCATGTCACTTTGGGGTGCTCCTTCAGAAACGTTGCCGCCTGAACGGCGTTGGTCATGTGCCGTTCCATGCGCACCCCCATGGTGGACAGGCCCAGCACCGTCAGAAACGAGTGAAACGGGGCCGCCGTGGTGCCGAAATTGACATGGTGCTCCTTGAACAGGCGGTGGATGAACGCCAGGTTGCCTTTCTGCGCCACAAAAGGGGCAAAATCGGCAAACCGGTCCGTGTGCCAGTCAAAATTTCCGGCATCCACCACCACGCCCCCTAAGGCTGCGCCATGGCCTGAAAAATATTTGGTGGTGGAGTGCACCACAATGTCCGCCCCCAGCTCAATGGGCCGGCACAGCCACGGGGAGGCCAGGGTGTTGTCCACCATCAGAGGAATCCCGTTTTCATGGGCCAGGTTTGCCACCTGTCTGAGGTCCGGGATTTCCATGCCCGGGTTGGTGATGGTTTCCATATAGATGAACCGGGTCTTGTCCGTGATCTGTGCAGCCATGTCCTCCAGGTTCAACGGATCGGCCAGGCGCACGGTGATGCCGTATTTTTTAAAGATATTGGTGAACAGGGCATAGGTGGACATGAACAAAGAAGAGGATGCCACAAATTCATCGCCGGCCCGCAGAAGCGTCATGCAGGCGTTGCTGATGGCCGCCATGCCCGATGCCGTGACCACGGCGGATTGTCCTGATTCCAGGGAGGCCAGTTTTTCCTCCAGAAACCGGTTGGTGGGGTTGGTCAGACGCATGTAGATATGGTCGGACCGCTCTCCGGCAAAGGTCCGGCCCAGATCGGCGGCCGTGTCATGGAAATGGGCCGCTGTCTGGAAAATGGGCGGTAATGTGGCCCCTTCCCAGTCATGGTCTTTGATCCCTTCGTGAATGGCCCGGGTATCAAAATGAAGTGGTTGGTTCATGGTTTCCTCATCACAGGTTGGTCATGGATTGAAAAAAATTAATATCACCTTGTGGTATTTAAATGTCAAGATTTAATTGTTACTCTCTGTGCCGCGCAATTAAAGATAAAACAAAAATGACATAAAAAGGTGACCATGAATGCAGTTGTCCGTGACACCCAAAAAAGTGACCCGTCTGTTGCCCACAGATATTATTTTTCAAACCGAATACTGGGCAGAAGTCAAAGCCCGGCTGGGATGGCAGCCGTGTGCCTATGATATCGAGGACCGGGAGTCTGAAAAAGATATGCTGGTGCTGTTCAAACCGTTGAAAGACGGGATGTATGCCGCATATATTCCCCAGGGACCCGAATTCGGGCCTTGCCGGGAAAACTATGGGCCGTATCTTGAATCGTTGTCGGAATCCATTATGGATCAGATGTATTCAGATGTGGCGTTCATTCGATATGACCTGCCCTGGGAATCCCCGTACACAGACATTTTGGATCAGAATCCGGCCCATGAGATTCCCGAAGAAAGAATCCGGGAAATCCGCATGAATTTCGGAACCAGACACTGGAATTTCAGAAAAACACCCGTGGATATGACGGTGGCGGATTCATACGTCATTGATATCCATGATACTGAAGACAGGATGCTGTCATGTATGAAAAGCAAAACACGGTACAACATCCGACTGGCCGAAAGAAAAGGGGTGCGGGTGTATGCCGCTTCCACCAGAGCGCTGCCTGTTTTTCACCGGCTTCACCTGGAAACGGCCAAACGGAAAGGATTTCTGGTCAGGGAGTATCCCTATTTTGAAACCCTGTTTGCTTCCCAAAAGGAACAGTCCGATCCCTGTGAGGTCAAGCTGATGCTGGCGGTCCACGGCAAAGATGTGCTGGCCGGGGCCATTGTTGCCGTCACGGAAAAAACCGCATATTTTCTGTATGGGGCGTCCGCCATGAAGAAACGGAATTTCATGGCCAGTTATGCTCTGCACTGGGAAACGATCCGGTACGCCAAATCCCTGAACTGCAAAACCTATGACATGGGGGCGGTCTCGCCGGCCTGTTTTCCGAACCATCCTTTTTTCGGGCTGTACCGGTTCAAAACCGGATTCGGAGGACGGGTCGTTCACCGGGCCGGTTCCTGGGATTACCCCATTGATCCGGACGCATATGCATCCTTTCGGAACTGGGAGGAGATCAACCGGGGCGGGTGCGGGAACGGACCGTTTTACAAGGGATCGCAAAACTGATTCATGAAAAGATCTTGATGTCAGGGCGTACACCATATAAATAGAATCATCGGCCTCATTTTGCGGGCCGGCAAATTAACCTTTAACCACACAAGGAGCAAGACGATATGCCGGTGGTGACATGGAAAAAAGACAACCGAACGGCGGTGTTGACAATGTGCAACGGACCCAACCGGATGAACCGGATATTTTCTCAAGAATTGAACGCCTGTCTGGATCAGATCGAGGAGGATGCCGATGTCCGGGCCGTGGTCCTGACCTCGACGGATGAAAAGAACTTTTCCCAGGGCATCGATGTGGAATGGATCGGCAAAAAGATCCAGGAAAAGGATCATGACACGGTCAAGGCGTTCATGTATGACATGAACCGGATCTTCAAGCGCCTGCTGCTGTTTCCCGTGCCTGTGATCGCGGCCATCAACGGCCATGCATTCGGCAATGGTGCCATTGTTTCCTGTGCCTGTGATTTCAGGTTCATGAAAAAGGACCGAGGGTTTTTCTGTTTTCCCGAAGTGGATGTGGGAATTCCGTTTCTGCCCGGCATGATTGCGTTTGTGCGCAAGGCCGTGCCGGAACCGCTGTTCAACCGGATGCTTCTGTCGGGTCAGCGCATGACGGCCCAGGAACTTGAAGCAAATGGTGTGATCGTTAAAGCCTGCGACGACCAGGATCATCTCATGACCGAGTCCCTGGCCTTTGCCGCAGCGTTTGACAAAAAACGGGGCATTTTCAGGGAATTGAAACAGCGTATGCACAAAGACCTGATTCAGGTCCTGGATGATGAAGACCCGGTGTATATCGAGCCCATCAACCTGTTTGTGGCGGATTGATCCAGCAATTGAAACGGGCGGTTGAACCAGGCAGCTGAACCGGACAATAACGCCGGACAGGGGATTTTCAGTTGCGGCCGAAAGTCTTTGGCCGCAACTGAAAATCATCGGGATCACCCGTCAGACGGCCGGGATCATTGGTACTGGGACCGGATATCTTTTTTGCTGATTTTTCCCACGGAGGTCTTGGGGATGTCCGCATCCAGAATGATCCGGGTCGGAACCCCGTACTTGGGGATCTGCCCTTTTTCCACAAACCCCATGCAGTGGTCCTGGATATCTTTTTCACTGACTGTGCCACGGAACGCGTCCTTGATCACCACCATGGCAAGCGGCCGTTCCCCCCATTTGTCATCGGCAACCCCCACCACGGCCACTTCACTGACGGCCTCATGCCGGCTGATGATATCTTCCAGCTCCAGGGATGAGATCCATTCCCCGCCGGTTTTGATCACATCCTTGAGCCGGTCTGTGATTCTAAGATACCCTTGGGCATCGATGACACCGATGTCGCCTGTGTGAAGCCAGCCATCCGCCCACAGTTCCTCGCTTTTTTCTTCGGATTTGATGTATCCCTGGGTCAGCCAGGGCGCCCTGACCACCACCTCACCCGCGGTTTTGCCGTCATGGGGCAGTTCTTTACCGGCCATATCCACGATTTTCATCTGGACATGGGGAATCGGCAGGCCCGTCATGCACCGGATGGCCACCTGTTCATCCTGATCCGTTTCCATGAGATGGGGTTTGATCATGGCCAGGGTCAGCACGGGACAGGTTTCGGACATGCCGTACCCCGTATACAGGTTGATACCGTGTTTCAACGCCTGGGCGCACAATCCCCTGGACAAAGCCGACCCGCCGATGATCACCTTCCACCCGGTCAGATCCACCTGGTTGATGGCGGGACTTGTGACCAGCATGTTCATGATGGTGGGCACGCAGTGGGAATAGGTGACGTTTTCCGTGAGAATGAGCTTGAGCAGCATTTCCGGTTCATACCGGCCCGGATAGACCTGTTTGGCCCCCAGCAGCGTCATCAGATACGGCATGCCCCAGGCATGGACATGGAACATGGGGGTCATGGGCATGTACACGTCATTGGAGGTGATGTTGGCCTGGTGGGCATAGCCGCACAGCACGGACAGGGTCGCATAGGTGTGCAGAACAATCTGGCGGTGGCTGAAAAACACCCCTTTGGGCATGCCCGTGGTGCCGGTGGTGTAAAACGTGGTGGCCATGGTGTTTTCGTCAAACTCCGTAAAATCATATTCCGCAGGCGTTTCAGCCATGAGTGCCTCATATTCTCCGGCAAAATCAAGATCCGATTCCGGGATTTCTCCGGTATCGGACAGCACCACCACTTTTTTAACGGTGTTAAACCGGTCTTTCACAGATTCCAGAAGCGGCACAAATTCCGTGTTCACCAGGATCACGTCGTCTTCGGCATGGTTGATGGTGTAAATCAGCTGTTCCGGGGTCAGCCGGATGTTGATGGTGTGCAGTACGGCCCCCATCATGGGCACGGCAAAAAAACATTCCAGATACCGGTGGGAATCCCAGTCCATGACGGCCACGGTGTCGCCGGGGCGAACGCCTGAGTTTTCCAGCATGGCAGCCAGCTGTTTGACCCGCCGGCTGAAGGTTTTATAGGTATACCGGCGCTGGTCTCGGTATACGATCTCCTGGTCCGGGGAATAGATCAAAGGCGTGTCCAGCAGGTTCTTGATAAGCAATGGATAGGCATGGGCACTGGGTGTGGGAGTGATCAGTCTGGTTTTCATGAAGCCTCCTTGGCATGTGATGTTTTAATGAACAAACCGATGGATTGTATTCATAGACTGGTTTTCAAAAAAATTAAATAGGGGGGATACCCAAAAAGGTGTAGGGGAAATGCCTACAGGCGGTCAAAAGGGTCCATGTGCCCGGTTTCCACCCAGATCACGGCATGCCGGAGCAGCTCCCGGGCGGTTTTCAGATTCAGTTTTTCCTTGATGCGTTCCTGGTAGGTGCCCACGGTTTTGATGCTGAGGTTCAGCTGCACGGCGATTTGTTTGGAAGAAAGCCCCAGGCCGATGAGCCTGAAGATCTGGAGCTCCCTGTCTGAAATCCGTTTCAAAGGGGATTCATGGGCCGTGGCCGGCTGATTCTGGTAGATGGTCAAAAGATGATTCATGATTTTCCGGCTGACGTGAATGTGTCCGGCCATGATGTTGCGGATGGCTTCCACCACGGATTCCGAAGCTTCCTGTTTCATGATGTACCCTTTGGCACCGGCCTGAAGGCAGCGTTCCGCATGCAGGGATTCATCGTGCATGGACAGGACCAGGGCGGCACAGGAGGGGAATCGGTCATGGATCTCTTTGATCAGATCCACGCCGGTGCTGTTCTTTAAAGACAGATCCACGATGACCAGATCCGGTTTCAGGGACTGGATCAGGCCGATGGCGGTGTCCACATCTTCGGCTTCACCGCAGACCTGCATATCCGGCTCATGATCGATCATGTCCTTGATTCCCATCCGGAAAATGGGGTGATCTTCAACGATGAGAATGGCAATTTTTTTCATGGTCAGGCGTTTCCGTCAAAAGGATGTCGGGCAATCTCCAGGGTGACCCGGGTACCGCCGGGTGACATGGGTTCAAAGGCCAGGGTGGCACGGATGCGGGCGGTCCGCCAGGTTGACCGGCTCAAGCCCCCGGGACAGGGTCCGGGTTTTGTGAATGGCGTCCTGAACAACGGATCTGATTTTTTTTGTCCGCCCGATTTCCCCGGTCAGGGTGTCTCGCCATGCTGTCAAGATGCTGATGCAGCATCTTGACCATGACCTCGGGATAATGATGAGTGGGGGCACAAATCATCATGCAGGGACATGGCAATGTTCTGACGTTCCCGGAGACCGATTTTTAAAATTTCCTGTTCCAGGCGCCGGGCGTCTGTTATATCTTCCATGGCTGCCAGAAGACAGGCTTCTCCCCAGACCATCACCCGCTCGGCGGAAATGATCCTCTGGCGGCGTTCTTTTGGCACGGTTCCAAAACGATCTCTTTGTTTTTCACAGGCCGGCGCTCCCTGATTTCCAAAAGGGAACAGCCACCGCCCTTCCTGACGGGGGTGAAAATCAAGGGTAAGAATTTCTCTCGCCCAGAAGATCCATCAAATTGTAGCCCGTGATGTTCAGGAAACTGTCATTGGCGTTGATGATCCGGTTGAATGGACAGCATGGCAATGAACATGCCGGACATGGGTTACTTCCCGAACGCTTTGGAAAACATTTCGTCGGACAGGCGCAGGGCCTGCTCGTTTTTTCTCCGCATACCGATTTCCGACTCCAGCTTCCGGCGGGATACATCCAGCTTGTCCATGAACCGGTTGAAATATCCGGCCAGCTGCCCGATTTCATCCGTGGTGGTCACGGGCATGCGCATCGAAAAATCACCGGCCGCGCTCCTGGTCAAACTGTTTCATCAACGATTGCAAAGGCGTGGATGACCGACCGGTTCACCCACAGGTAGGATCCTGTTACTTCAAAGAAAAATAAGGGCCACAATTCCTATGACAATGGATGTGACCGTGTCTGTGCTGGGCATAGATCTCGTCCAGGTAGCTGGCCGATGCCACAATCCAGTCATATTCCGGGATATAGTTGAAGATCACCAGCGGGGCCCGCGGCTTCGCCGGGATTTTTCCAGGAATATACGGCCTTTCCGCTCTTTTTTCACACAGGTCCCGGACAAAATAATGGGCTGTCTTTGTCAAGGGCATCCAAGTAATTGCCGGTCATGAACGGATGAACGATCAGGTTTCCGGATGAATCGTGGATGTATGCGTATCCCGTCTTTCCAAAACTCAGTTCCAGGATGCTTTTTCTGAAATCAGAGATCTCGATCAAATGTCTGAACTCTTCCCGGTAGGTGGATACGGCAATGATCCAGTCCCAGGGCGCAAAATAGCTCATGTACATGGCCTTGGGCTTCATGACGTCTTCTTCCGGGTTTTTCCAGTCATATTCCAGGTACCCGGTTTTCATGCAAATCATTTCCCGGACAAACGACCGGTCCATGAACTGCTTGCCGGTCACCTGGATTGGGGTGTTCTGCGGCAATGCCTGCGTTGGCACAGAAAAATATATCGGTCCTGTCGCCGATGGTCTGGCTGAACAGGATTTTCCGGCACAGATCTTTGGCCTCATGTTCCGTGATTTTTCCTCGTTCAAACTCCTGATACACTGCCTGGATGATTTCCAGGTTTTTTTCCGCCACGGCCCGCAAATGATTTTTGATGGAGGTGGCAGCCGCCGTGGCGCACCATATGGCGGATCCCGGCCGTGGCATTGGTGAGTTCGCTTTCAATATGGGTTTCAATGGTGGTCTGGACCCGTGAGAGGATGAAGCTGCCGCCCGCCAGCACGGCCAGAAATCAGATCACCAAAGTGTGGCCGCCCAGCAGCTTGGTCCGGATGTTGAGATTTTTTGACCATTGAAAATTGATCATATCCGCTGTAATACGACAGTGTCCGGGCGGGGTCAACCGGTTTTCCAGGGAAGGTCTGTGCGCCAGAAAAGTGACGTGTTCGGCAGAGTGCCGTCCCCGGAGGGGTGGCTCACTGCCGGCCTGGAATCCACGGAGTGGCTCCGACAGTCCGTCAGCAAGCCACTTCCCCTCCGGGGACTCCGCTGTGCAGAAAACCCGCGGTTCCTCTTCAGGGTCAGGTCAATTGCCAGGGCTTGAAACCCGGGATCCGGATGAAACATGTTCAGGCTGACAAGTGGAAGTCCGCTGGGATAGATTCTCCTCCAAACCCAAAACCCAAAAACCATCCATTTGATGAACATACTGGCATTGACCCTGAATCAGCTGGTCCGGCATCTTTGAAACCGATTATGGCAAAGGCCGGTTTCATGCCCCGCCCTGTACAGAGAATATTTAAATACGGCAGTTCTTGCACCGTTCAAGGCGCCGGAGTTTGCCGCATCTGGTGCTCCCGCCTCGATCCCTTGAACAGGCCCTGGTGCTGGCTCCGGGAAAAGTGGTGGATATCTTTGAAGAAGGGATCGACCAAATTCATCACCCGGTTGTCCGACGGTCGAAAAATCGAATCTGTCATCGTTCCATGAACCGGCATAACACCCTGTGCGTAACCACCCAGGTGGGATGCCGCATGGGATGCATGTTCTGTGAAACCGGGCGTATGGGATTGAAGCGGCACCTGGATGTGCACGAAATCACGGGTCAGCTTTACAATGCCCGGCACACACTGAAAAAATCGGTGAAAAATATGGTGTTCATGGGGATGGGAGAGCCGCTGGACAATTTTGAATTCGTCATGGCCGCCGTTCAGATCATGAATGAACAGCAGGGCTTTGACATCGCGTTGCGGCACATGACCCTTTCCACGGCCGGCCTGGTGCCGGGCATTGAAAAACTGGCGAAACAGAACCTGCCGGGCATCCGCCTGGCTGTTTCCATCAACGCCCCGGACAACGAGACAAGATCCCGGCTGATGCCGGTGAACCGGGCCTGGCCCCTGGAAACCCTCAAAATCGCTCTGTCACGGTTTCCCCTGCCCCATAAAGGCACATTTTTGTTTGAATACATTCTCATCAAAGGGGTGAATGACTCCCCGGCTCACGCGGAACAGCTTGCGGCATTCATCCATCCTCTCCCGGTCCGTCTCAACCTGATCCCCTGCAACCCGGTGCCGGGATTGGGATTTGAAAGTCCTTCCGATGAACAGATGAACCAATTTTCCCAGCACCTGGTGAAACACGGAATATTTGTGATCCGCCGCTGGAGCAAGGGCCGGTCCGTGTCTGCCGGATGCGGCCAGCTGGGGCGTTCCCGTCGAAAATAAAAAAGTTCTATCTCATTTTACCATATACCATGTCTTTTGGATGTGAACATTTCAGACCCCATTTTTAAACCGGCAATCTGGAGTTTCTGACTAAAGAAAGGCCTGACCCCGGTGGCAGAGAACTCACCCATAACATTACCGTCTGGGGCCATTTTGTGTTGCTCAAATTTGAATAGATCCGTCATGGTGACCACCTCCCCTTCCATACCGGATATTTCGGTAATGGCAGTCACTTTACGGGTACCATCACTAAAACGAGAAATTTGAATAACCACATCAATGGCGGAAGCGATCTGTTTCCGAATTACCCGGACTGGAAGATCTAAACCTGCCATAAGACACAAGGTTTCTAACCTGTCGACTGCGTCGCGGGGTGAATTGGCATGCAACGTTGTCAGGGACCCATCGTGCCCGGTGTTCATCGCCTGCAGCATATCCAGGGCTTCGCCGCCCCGGCATTCGCCGACCACAATCCGGTCCGGTCTCATTCTCAGAGAATTTCTTACCAGATCTCTGATTGATTTTTCATATCTACCCTCGAGATTGGGTGGTTTTGTTTCCATCTTGAGGACGTGTTCCTGCTGCAGTTTTAATTCAGCGGCATCTTCAATGGTGATAATCCGCTCATTTTCAGGAATAAAGCCGGAAAGAATATTAAGCAGGGTTGTTTTGCCTGAGCCTGTACCCCCGGAAATAAGAATATTGAGCCTGCCGATGACACAGGCCCGAAGCATCTGAACCATGTTTTCACTGATGGATCCAATATTGATAAGCTGCTCAACCCCGAGTTTATCGGTTTGAAACTTCCGGATGGTGATACAAGGCCCTTCGATCATCACCGGAGGGATGACGGCATTCACGCGAGAACCATCCGGCAGGCGGGCATCCACGGTTGGGTTGTCCGAATCAATGGTACGGCCAAGAGGTAGAATTATCCGGTCAATGAGCTTTATTATCTGGTTATCATTATCAAAAGAGACATCTGTTTTCGTTATTTTACCATTGCGTTCGATATAGATTTTGTCAATGCCATTCACCATTACTTCAGTAATATCAGGATCATCCAGGAGAGGCTGTAATGGGCCAAAACCAAACAAATCATCTAAAACCTCTTTAAACAGATGGGTTTTGACTGAATCTGAGAACTCAGGATTGAGTTCTTGGTAGGTCTGTTCCAGGTAACCTGTGATTGCCTGGCGGTTTTCATTAACAAGTGCAGGATCATTTTCAATCATCTGGGCAACCTTGTCGATCAACTGATACTTGAACTGGGTGACATCAGCCTGGGGTAATGTTTGGTCCAATTGACTCATGAGTCTTCTCCATCATTTTCTAGGTCATCATCTTGAAATAACCAGACAATATCCAGACGATTTACAGTCAAAAAACCGCATCTATAAATGAGCCCCCCTTTTAAATCGTAAATTCCTGCATCGGTTAACGCGACAAATGTATCAGATCTGTCCAATTCGTCCTTAATCCTCTCATTGAGACGGACATGAAATTTTCCTCGAATCAGGTGCTTAGATGTCTGAATGTGAACGTTGACAGGTCTTTTTTTTACAACTTCGGTAAAAATTTTTCCTTTTTCATCAAATGAAGTTTTCATGTGTTTCTCCTGCAATTTTTGGGGCCCCGGCGATAAGAAAGCAGTGTGATGCCCTTTGGTTTCTTGTCATCGGAAAGATGGATATCACTAAATAAAAACAAAACAGCTTCCACAGTCAATGTAAAGGCCACGATTGATATTACTGCCTGCTTTTTGTAATTTCAAGCATTTCAATATATAAAATGCAAGATATCTATCCTGGGATACACCTTGAAAATTTTCAGGGTCTTTTTTTTGGGGATATTATTATTTTTCAAAACCAGCTAAACCCGGTTTTTAAGTTTTTGAATATTGTCCCTGGCAAACTCAATGGTGGGATCGATTTCCAGGGCCATTTCATAGAATTTGACGGCCAGGGCGGTCTCCCCCAGTTCCCGGTAGTTGGAGCCGATGTTGGCATAATTGATGGCCTGGGACGGGTCGATTTCCAGGGCCTGTTCAAAGCAGGTGATGGCCCTGGGGTGGTTTTTTTGCAGAAAATGGCATACCCCCATGGTGTTGAGCAGGTCCGGGCGCTGGTCGTCGATGGCCAGTCCCTGGGTGCAGATTTCCACGGCCCGGTCATACTGGCCCAGGTCCTTGAGGCAGGCTCCCATGTGGGAACAGATGTCCGGCAGGTTCAGCCGGGCCGGTTCCCTGTCCATGGCTGCTTCAAATTCTTCCAGGGCGGTGGGATATTCTCCGATGGCGTTGTATACCAGGCCTTTGTAAAAACGGGTGTAATATTTTTCCGGCAGGGCCGTTTCCAGGGCTTCAAGCCGGTCCAGGGCCTGGATGGGGTCCAGGGTTTCAATGATGAGCCGGGCCGTGAACATGCCCACACTGGCCGACACGGCCCGTTCCCGGAAATGGGCCCCGGGAATGATGGTGTAAAAAGCCGGAATGTCCAGATCCGGGTGCCGGGTGTCAATGGCCAGGACCTGAAAGTCTTTTTGCTTCAGGGCGGAAATCAGGCTTTCCACTTCCACCCGGATGTTGGGGTCTGACAGATCCGGCAGGTCAGCCAGGTCTACCAGGGTATCGGGTTGGGTGATCAAAGCGGCGTCTGCAATGTTGGTGAATTTGGGCAGGCCCGATGCTTCGTAATTGGACCCGGTATTGAAATCTCCGGCCAGCTGGGCCACTTCCGTCAGTGCCCGGCTCATGGCTTTCTGGGGGTCGGGCGAGGTGCCCGCGGTCCAGACGATCTCGCTTTTTTCCGGGAATGTAGCAGGATCCCAGGCCAGCACCGCAATGGTGGGGATGCCCGTGTCCAGGGAAAAATCAGACGCATGAATCTGGATCCCGCATTTTTTGTATTTGGCCAGCATCTCTTTGACCAGGGGATCGGTGAATGTGTCGGTGCGGATCCCCGGCACCGGGAGATTCCCGTGGCTCACCAGTGATGAGGTATGCCGTTCGGCCAGTTCGCAGATGCCCTGGATCAGGGCTTCTTCATTGCAGTTGCCGGGCACATCGGGGCCGTTGAACTCATTGATCATGTAAAACCAGTTGAACGGAATCAGTACCTCTTTTCCAGGGTCAGGTTATACCCTCGGGTCCATTGCAGGGTGAGACCATCGAATATGTGCTTGATTTTCAAAGCTATCTTTGGTATCATGCACGGACCGGATGATCCTGTCAAAGGACAGGGCTTTTTCCCCCAGCTCTTTTGCAGGAGCGGAGAAAAAATGGTCTTTTTGGTTCACAAAGGAAAAAAAACTGAACCGTTCCGCCAGTTCCATGACCGCACTGGCTTCGGACTGGGCCGGGGTCCCGCCCTTTCCCATCTGTTTGTTGGTGCCGATGACTTCTCTGGCATGGGCCCCGCACTCACTGAAAAACACGGGAATATCCAGGCGGCCGTTGTCAATGCGCCGGGTCCGGTTCAAAATATCAAGTCCGGCTTTGGCGGCTTTGTTTTTGAACTGTGCCACGGTTTTTTCCGGAGAGATGATTTTGTCCTGGTCATAGGTGTAGCCTTTGACCGCATCGTTAAGTTCAATTTTATATGTCATGAAAGTATGTTTCCTGGTTCAGGGTTGAATGGATGGATGGATGCCGGTTATAAAAGCCTGGGCCGGGGTTGATCCGGATATCGGTCATCCCATAAGATTGATCTCATCACCCACGCGGATGGTGCCGCCGGCCAGAATTTTTGCAAACACCCCTTGTTTAGGCATGATGCAGTCGCCGGTGCGGTAATAGATGGCGCATTTTTTATGGCATTGTTTGCCGATCTGGGTGATCTCCACCAGGGCGGTTTTTCCCAGCCAGACCTTTTGCCCGATTGTCTGGGATTTCCAGTCAATACCGGTGGTGGCGATGTTTTCGGCAAAATCCCCGAAATTCAGGACAAATTCCGGGGTGCTGGCAGCATCAATGCTTTCAGACGCCAGAAAACTGAGCTGTCGGTGCCAGTCACCGGCATGGGCATCCCCCTGAATGCCGTGGTTTTCCAGAAGTTCTGCCTGGTCGACACATTGTTTGACCGTGCCTTTTTTTTTGCTGACGGCAATGGAGACGATTTTCATGGCCAAGCCTCTTTTTTTAGATAGATTGTCATAATGAGAGGGATTTATATCACAATGTGGCAGTCAAATTCAATGCCTGAGTCGGTTTTGAAAAAAATTTTCACAGCCCTTTTTTTCCAGGGGGTGTTTTCCGGAGGTCGGATTGCTCTGTTTCCGTTGAGAGCAAAGGGTCGTTGCCGGACGATTCCGGTTTTTGGTGGATACCTGCGTATCGGTCCACACAGACGTCAATGGTTTCTGCCAGGCCCGCCGGTAGATGGTGAGGGGTGAATGCCTGCTGGATACCGGCCTCCAGGCAGGCATCCAGAGCAAAGAGCTGTCGGCATGCCGGGCAGGACTCCAGATGGTCTATCACTTCCTGATTTTCCGGCATTCCCCGGTCGGTATGGGTTTTCATCCACTGTAAAAATGCGTCGCAGTTCATGGGTCAGGTCGATTCCGTTTCAAGATGGATCTGAAAGATATGCCGGCGGTTCTGCAACTGGTCGAGCAGTATGGTTTTCAACCGTTCCCTGGCCCGGTTCAGCCGGGACATCACCGTGCCCATGGGGATATCCAGGGCAGCGGCGATATCTTTGTACGGCATATCTTGCATGTAATACAGGATCAGGACGTCTTTGAATTTCACCGGCAGCGCATCAATGGCCTGATTCACCAGCCGGGTGTCTGCGGCCAGGGCCAGCCGGTCGTCTGTATCGATTTTTTCCATACAGGATTTGAGATGCGCAATGTAATCGGTTTGTTGCTGCTGGTGCTTCTCAGTATTTGTCCGGCATGTTTTCAGAAAATTGTTGCGCAGGATTTTCAGCAGCCAGGGTTTGATCCGGTCCGGATCCTTGAGTTGATAAAAATATTTAAAAGCCATCAGATAGGTTTCCTGTACAAGGTCATGGGCATCAAACGCATTGCCGGTATATTTGAGCGCCACGTTATACACCAGTGACATATGCGGATACGTCAGCTTTTTAAACCGGTGGTTGGTTTTATTTTTTTCAGATTTCATGTCATCATCATCCTGACCTCGCCTCCATGGCATTTAAGATAATCAGGTGATGAATCAATTCAATCCTTTTTATAAATTATAGACAGATATTACCCCGGTTTTATTCCCGGATTTTCATCTGCCGGTTCCAGGTGAACCATCACATCAATGACTTTGGGGTACCGGGCCATCAGGGTTTGCCTGACGGTTTTGGAAATTTCATGGCCCTGGCGCACACTCATCTGTCCATCCACCTCCAGATGAAGATCCATATAAAAAGATCCGCCGATTTTTCGGGACCGGATACGATGTGTGCCCTGAACATGGGCAATGCCCTGGATCAGGGTCTGAATCTCAGTCCGGTCTTTCGGGGACATGCCTTTGTCTGTCAGCTCGGCCAGGCTGTCACCTAAAATATCGATTCCCGCCTTGATGATAAAGACAGATACCAGGATGGCTGCCACCGGATCCAGAAACGCCAGTTTCGGTGAAACGAGTCCGGCGGTCACGGCCACCAGTACCGGGATGGAAGACAGGGCATCGGTGCGGTGATGCCAGGCATTGGCTTTTAACGAGGAGGACCGGTTTGTCACACCGGCTGAAAAAGTGATGCGGTACAGAATTTCCTTGACCACCAGAGACAGCGGCGGTGCCGCAAGAACAATGGGGCTCAGCCGGGGGGTGACGGGGTGCATCAGGGAGACAATGGCGTTATATCCGATGCCTGTGGCCACCCCTAAAAGGATCAGGCTGATGACAATGGTGACAAAAGATTCGATTTTCTGGTGGCCGAAGGGATGACAGTCATCCGGTGGTGCCGTCCAGTACCGGACCCCGAACAGGATCACCAGATCGGATGCCGTATCCGAAAAACTGTGCAGCGCGTCCGCCACCACGGCCTGGCTGCTGCCGGCCACGCCGATGATCAGTTTGATCATGGCCAGGGCCACATTGGCAACCAGCCCGATCCAGGTGATTTTTTCAATATTTTTTCTGGTATTGTTTTCAGCACGCATGACAAAAAATCCTATAGTGCCGGGTTTTGGCGAAGCAATTCAATGAATTTGAGGTTGGCCCCGGGAAAAGCAAACCCACCGATTTCCTGCAAACAGATCCACTGAAAATCCACGGGGCCTTTCAAGGCCACATCCCCGGATATATAATCACAGTAAAACACATCCATTTCAATCTTAAAATGGGTATATGCATGCTTGATTCGGGTCAGAAAAGAAGAAACCCGGACCGTGAGCCCGGTTTCCTCTTTGATCTCCCGGATACAGGCATCTTTCGCGGTTTCATTTTTTTCCACCTTGCCGCCGGGAAACTCCCACAACCCGCCTAAAAGCCCGTCCGGGTTTCTCTGGGTGATCAGCAGTTTATTGTTTTTTATGACAATGCCGGTACTGATATGAAAACAGGGCGTTTTTTTGCGTGCCAGCCGCACCGGAAATTCTTTGATCCGGGATTCGGCCTCAGCGCAGCACAGATCTTTCAAAGGGCAGGCCGTGCAGTCCGGGGATGTCGGGGTGCAGATCAACGCCCCCAGTTCCATGACCGCCTGGTTGAAACCGCCGGGATCTGTCCGGTCCAAAAGCGCTTCAGCCACGGGTTTGAACGTTCCATGGGCTGAAGAATGGTTCACGGGCACATCCAGGCAGAACAACCGGGACAGAACCCGTTTGACATTGCCGTCCACCACGGCATGGGCCTTTCCAAAGGCAATGCTCAATACGGCGGATGCAATATAATCCCCCACTCCGGGCAAAGCTTTGAAATCGGAAAACCGGTCCGGAATCCGGCCGTCTGAAAAAGAAACCAGTTGCTGAGCCGCCTTGTGCAGGTTTCTGGCCCGGGCATAATATCCCAGTCCTTCCCAGAGTTTGAGCACCCGGCCCGGATCGGCTTCCGCCAGATCTTTGAGGGTGGGGAACGCTGCCAGAAATTTGAGGAAATAAGGCACCACTGTTTTGACCTGGGTCTGCTGGAGCATGACTTCAGATACCCAGATGCGGTATGGGTCGGTGATGTCCCGCCAGGGAAGTTGCCTTTGATGGGCCTGGTACCAGCGCATCAGATATTGTTGAATCTGTCCCTGTTCTGCCCGGGGGATTGAAAAGGATGTCTGATTGTGACCCCCTTGTTTTCTGGGCACGGATTTTTTTTTGCGGGTCGGTGTCATCAATGGCTGTTCCATTTGTGGGAAGGTGTTTTGGCCCGGCCGGACGGCTTGAAATGCCGGACATGGGTGATCAGTTGTTTTGTCAGAGAGTTGGAATGGGTTTTGGCAAACCGGATCTGAACATACAGGTCTGTGATGGTCCGGGCGTTGTCTGCCAGATCCGGCCGCAGGACTTTGATTTGATTCAGAAAATCAACAGGCCCGAGATTCGGTGGCCGAACCAGGCCGATACGCGACAGGCGTTTGCAGAAAAGGGTATATGCCTCTGCCACGGGGTCTTTTTTTTCCGGGCCAAGCCGGTGCAGAAAAAATCGGAGAAAAAGGGCCAGAACCAGCAGGGTCAGGCTTACAAGCAAAAGAATCGTTTTCCATTGCCCCCGGGCCGTGTCCACCCCCAGCTGCGCCATCAATTCTTTCTGGGCCGCAAAGGAATATCCCGTGAACCAGGCCTCCCATTTCAGATTTGCCGCTTCCAGCATAAAGGTCAGTCGTTTGTGGACCGGAATGGTGCCGGTACCTGAAGAGTTGAGAAAAGAGCCGTCCGGATTCTGTTCCAGGCGTTCGGGTGCCACCACCAGGGTGGGATCCACCCGGACCCACCCTGTATCCGGCATGAACACTTCCACCCAGGCGTGGGCTGAGGACTGGCGGACCGTGATATAATCGCCATAAGGATTGAGTTCTCCGCCCAGATATCCCCCCACCACCCGGGCCGGTACATTCAGCACATTCATCATGAACGCCAGGGCACCGGCATAATGTTCACAATACCCCTGCCGGGTTTTGAGCACAAAATCATCCACAGGATGGGCCTTGGCCAAAGGCGGGGTCAGTGTATAGGTGAAATGGTTTTCTTTGAAAAAATTCAGCATCCGGTCCAGTTTTTCCCGGGGATCTGAAAGGCCTTTTGCCAGAGACCGGGCCAAAGACCGGGTATCCGGATTGTTGTCAGTCCCTATAGCCACCGCTGACGGAACGGGTTCCTTTTTTTTCAGGGCCGTATCCATCATGGAAATTGCCTGATACACACGCCGGCGGGTCACGGGCCGTCCGGCAAAAAGGGTGTGATCCGTGGTCAAACGGGCACCGGGAGGCGCTGCCACGGGCCGGTCCAGGGCAAACAGCCACCGGCTTTTATGGGGCTCTAAAACAATGGTGTATGTGACCGAACCGGTCAGATCGCGCTGCCTGGAATGGACAAAAGACGGCCGGTCTGCCGGATGCCACTGGACCCCGTTGAACCGGTCGAACACAATGCCCCGCCAGTACAGACCCCGGGTCTGGGGCAAGGTCCCGTCAAAATCCGCCCGAAAAGCCACGGACGGATCCCGGGCCATGCGGGAGATGCTGCCCGGGCTCAGAATTTCAGCAAACCCGGACTGGCCCGAACCTGGGGTTTCCACGGAAAACAGGCCCTGCTGAAGCCGGGGAAACAAAAGAAACAGCAGAATCATCAGCGGGACGGCCTGGGCCATGATCCGGGCCGTCAGCGTGATGCCGGCCCGGAACCGGCCCCGGGGGTGGTTGATGCGCACCAGAGCCAGGGTGGTGACAAAGACACTCACAAACATGTACAGCACGGTCCACAGGGACTCGGATCGAAACAGGCTGGTGATGATGATAAAATAAGTGAGCAGCACTGTGATCATCCTGTGGCGGTGGGTGGCCATTTCAAAGGGTTTGATGCCCGCCATCACCGCCATGAGCCCCACAAAGGCATCGGCCCCGATCTGTATCCGGAAGGTGGCCAGAAGTCCGATGATGCCGGCAAAGGCCAGTACATGGCGAAGCACAGGGCCGGGAACAGGCCATCCGGTTTTAAGCTGCACCAGCATGTACAGCCACATGAAAACACACCAGGCAATGATCCACACGGGCAGGCCCAAGGCATGGGGGGCCATGGCCACTGCCAGCGCACTGATAACGGGAACCACATGGCCGTCCGGGTGTTTCAAGACAAAGAATCCTTTTTTCCATACAGGGCCAGGGCTCTGAGGCACTGATGTTTGTGTCCCGGCCCCTGGGCCGGAGGGATCAGCCGGTCCGGCAGTTTCAGCCCATAGGGGGTTTTGTTGCGGTCCGCTGAAAGCACCATGCGGCACAGCCGGGACAGTTTGAATTCCGTATCTGTGGAAGCAATGGCATCAAAATCCAGCATCATGAATCCGCCGGCCCCGGCCGTAAAATCCTTGACAAAGACCCCCTGACCTTTGGAAACCGCTTTCCAGGCGATACGCCCCACGTCATGGCCGGGCTGATACAAAGACAGCCCCTGGAAATCATCCGGCCCTGAAAACCGGGAAGCAGCGGTTCCATCAAGATCACCGCCTCCTTTGACCGGTCTGACAGGCCCGTCTGCAGGAGATGGATACACCAGGCAGTTCATGGGCAGGGACATCCGGGTTGTGAGGCAGAAAAAACCAAAGGGAAACACCGAGGACACCGTCAGGGGACCGGGCGTGAAAACACCCCGTTTGGCTGTTTCCAAAGTCAAATGCACGGTTTTGGTTTCATTTTTCAACAGGCTTGTTTCCAGGATGTCTGCCTGTTCCGGCAGGGCCAGGGTCACCCCTGCCCGTTCCATGCCGTTTGCCTGCACCTGAAAAGTGAACCGGGCGGTGCGGCCGGCAAATACCGGGGATGCGGATACAAAAAAAAGGCTCAGTCCGGTCAGGTTTTTCAGAGAGTAGAACAAAGAGATCAACGCCATGCCGCCCAGAAGGAAAACCAGGATAAATCCGGCATTGTTGTTATAGTTGATTGAACCGGCCATCATGGCTCCCAGGATAATCAAAAACAGCAGTCCGTGCCGGGTGGGGCGGATGGAAAGGTGTTTTTTGTGTATCATCATGGCTGTGTCAGTTTCAGGCCTGCATCACACAGGGACCGGCACGGTGCTGAACAGATCCATAAGCGGGTCTTGGGAAAATTCAATCAGGTCCCGGCTGGATCTCAAGCGGTGCCCGGCCACCCAGGGCAGGATCTGCTGAAGGTCTTCGGGCAGGGTATGGTCCCGGCCATGAAGATACGCCCAGGCCCGGGCCGCCCGGGACAGAGACAGCCCGGCCCGGGGAGACAGCCCCACCTGAAACTTTCCGGATGTGCGGGTGAACGCCAGAAGATCCTGGAGATAGGTCAAAAACGTGTCTGACACATGGACCTGTTCCACGGCCTTTTGGATCTTGAGCACTTCGGTTTTATCCATAAAAGGGGTAACGGCGGCCAGGGCCGGTTCCGCCCCCGTGCCGGTCAGAATCTGTTTTTCGGCGGCCCGGTCCGGGTATCCTAAGTGGATGCGCATGAGAAACCGGTCCATCTGGGATTCGGGCAAGGCAAAGGTGCCGGCCTGTTCCATGGGGTTCTGGGTGGCGATGACAAAAAAAGGGGCTTCCAGGGACCGGGTTTCCCCTTCAATGGTCACCTGCTCCTCTTCCATGGCTTCCAGCAGGGCGCTCTGGCTTTTGGGCGTGGCCCGGTTGATCTCATCGGCTAAAAATACCTGGGTGAAAATGGGACCGGAATGAAAGGTGAACGTGGCCGTATGCGAGTCAAACACCGACATGCCCAGAATATCCCCGGGCAACAGGTCTGAAGTAAACTGCATGCGCTGAAATTTCAGTCCCATACACCGGGCCAGCACTTTAGCCAGCGTGGTTTTGCCGATGCCGGGCAGATCTTCGATGAGCAGATGACCTTTGGCAAAAAGACAGGCCAGGGCCAGGCGGATCTGAGGTTCTTTGCCCAGCACCACCGAACCCACCTGGCGGACGATTTTTTCAAATTCCGGAATCATCATGGGATTTGTGCGCTGTTTCATCCGTCTGGCTTCCATTTTTTCCAGGACCGGATCAGCTGGATAAAGGTCCGGACCCCGGTGCCGGAAGGGCCTTTGGGAATATAGGATTTTTCAGTGAAATCCCAGGCAGTGCCGGCAATGTCCAGGTGGGCCCAGGGGGTGTCTCCCACAAATTTGGACAGGTATGCGGCAGCTGTGATGGTGCCCCCGGCTTTGCCTCCCGTGTTTTTGATATCCGCTACCTTGGATTCGATCTGCTTGATATAATCTTTGTTCAGCGGCAGGCGCCACACCGGCTCTCCGGCTTCCTGTCCGGCCGCTTCCAGACGCCGGGCCAGATCGTCACTGTTGGACACCATGCCCGTATAGTGATGGCCTAAACCGATGATCACGGCCCCGGTAAGCGTGGCGATATCCACCACGCAGTCGGGTTGAAAGGTCTTGATGCCGTGGGCCAGGGCATCGGCCAGGATGAGCCGGCCTTCCGCATCCGTGTTCACCACTTCCGAGGTCACCTGGTTCACATGAGTGATGATGTCTCCGGGCTTTAAGGCTGATCCGCTTGGCATGTTGTCCGTGGCCGGTATCATGGCCACCACCCGCAGGTCCGGCTTTTCTTTGGCCACGGCAGCCATGGCCGCCAGGACGGCGGCACCGCCGCACATGTCATATTTCATCTCCTCCATGCCCGCAGCCGGTTTGATGCTGATGCCCCCGGAATCAAAAGTCAGTCCTTTGCCCACCAGCAGCAGGGTGTCGGATGGTTTTTTCGGGTTATACTCCAGGATCACCAGGCAGGGTGGGGTGGTCGATCCCTGGTTCACCCCTAAAATCCCGCCCATGCCCAGTTTTTTCATCTCTTTTATTCCCAGGCAGGTACAGGTCAGGCCATGGGTGTCGGCCAGGGATCCGGCATAATCGGCAAACGCTTCTGACGTCCACCCGTTGCCCGGTTCATTGGCCATGTCCCTGGCTTTACAGGCGGCATCTGCGGCACTCATGGCTTTTTTTGCGCCTTTCCGGGCGGATGGCGCACCTTTGTCACAGGAAAACCAGATGGAAGAAATGCCCGGATAATCGGTTTGTTTCCGGGTGGTCTGTTTGTATTTTGAAAACCGGTAATCCCCCATCAGGATTCCTTCCGCCAGGGCTTCTGCGATTTTTTCCATAGAAATCCCTGAAAGCTGAGGCAGGCAGACAGCCAGGGTTCCAGTCTTTGTCTTTTCACAGGTTTTGGCGATGTTGCCGCCCTGCTTGCGAAGGGTTTCAAAAAAATCAGGGGCAAGTTTCTTCGAATCTGCCTTTCCCAGTCCCAGGATCAGTATCCGTCTGCCACCGGCGGATACCGTCCGGGTGCCGTGCAAAGGATAGTACAGCAGTGTTTCATCGGCCTTGCCGGTAAAATCCCCCAGTGCATGGGCGTTTTCCACCAGGGCTTTGACAGCTGTATCACATAAAGGCGGCATTTCTTTGCGCTGGGTGGCAAAATAGACCACCAGATCAGAGTCAAGGGTGTCAACCGGTTTTTCAGTGATGGACAGTCGGGTATCTTTCATGAAGGTCTCCATTGCTTGGCATCAGGTAACAAAAATTAATTGTCTCATGGTTTTTACCATAGATCCACAAATAAGTCAGCGGTTCCGCCGGATGTTTTTGAGCGGGAAATTTCAAAACTCATTGACTTTCAGATGCGTTTCCTATTCTATATCTGTAAAATTGATATCCAGAAAAAAACACCTTCCACGGCATACTGCTGCGATTTGTGTCAAAGCAGTATCGGGAAAGACCAGAAACAGGAGACATAAGGATATGGAAAAAATGAAGGTCCGTGACCTGATGGTGCCGGCAGATCAATTTCCGAAAATTGCGGACACCGCATCGTTATTTGATGCCCTTTTTGCCCTGGAAACGGCCCAGGAAGACTTTTTGTCCGGGAAAAGTGCCCAGCGGATCATGCTGGTGGAAAATGAGAAAAAACAGATTATCGGAAAAATATCCCCCATCGATCTGTTCAAGGGGCTGGAAAAAAAATACAACCAGGTGAATGTGGAAAAAACCCTGGAAAAATTAGGGCTCAAGTATATCTGGAACGGCATGCGACAAGACTATAACCTGTGGGAAAGCCCGTTCAAGGATCTGTGCCGCAAGGCCGGAGATATCCATGTCAAAAATTTTGTGAACATCCCCAATGACGGCCAGTCCGTCAATCTGGATGACAGCCTTACCAAATGTTTTCATCTGTTTGTGGTGAATCGGCATGACACTCTTTTTGTAATGGAAAAAAACGAATTCATCGGCATGCTGCGATTTACCGATGTTTATAAGGAAGTCGCCCAGACCATGAAAGAATGCACGGTTTGAGGTGATCCATCAGGAGGGCGGCCGGTGCCGGATATCCGGCCGCCTTATTTTTTTTGCGTTGTTCAGAAAATCAATGGCGGGCGGTTCAAAGCAAAGCGCGGATTTTCCGGATGGTTTCCGGTGTTGTGCCGCAGCATCCGCCGATGATTTCCACCCCCAGATCCCGGATTTTTTTCATGTTGGCGGCAAACAGGTCATCGTTTTCAGGATAAACCGTGTGGTTGTCCGGTGTGATTTGGGGCATTCCGGCATTGGGTTGAATGATCACAGGGATATCCACGGATTGACGAATCTGATCCGCCAGCCGCACCATGGCATCGCTGCCCAGAGAACAGTTGGCCCCCACCGCAGAAACACCGTGATCCGCCAGAACGTTCATGCTGTGTTCCGGTGCATTTCCAAAAATGGTGTAAAACCCTTTGGGGGTTTCCTTGAAAGTCAAAGAACAGAAAACGGGTTTGCCTGAAACGGACTGGATGGCCTGAACCGCACAAAGGCCGGCATTGAGATCGAAAACAGTTTCCACAAGAAACAGGTCAACCCCCTCATCTTCCAGGATCTCCGCCTGGCGGACAAAACATTCTTTTGCTGTTTCAAATGAAACCGGGCCGGCAGGGGCGAGCATGTCACCCATCGCACCGAAATCCGCAGCCACATAATGATCTGAATGGCCCGCGGTTTTAGCCAGCCGGACCCCCTCACGGTTGAGCCTTTCAAAATCTTTAG
Source organism: Desulfotignum sp. (assembly GCA_018399285.1). Lineage (GTDB taxonomy): Bacteria > Desulfobacterota > Desulfobacteria > Desulfobacterales > Desulfobacteraceae > Desulfotignum. Next base: position 98,963 of record JAGYOW010000003.1, on the reverse strand, counting down.
ACATGCCTGTTTTTTCAAGCTTGAGCAACGATGCCCCATATGTGTTGGCACTGACCACATCAGCCCCGGCAGCAAGATAATCCGTATGAATCTGCCGGATGATATCCGGGTGTTGGATATTCCAGGTTTCTGCCGCCTCGTTTCCGGCCAGGCCCTTGGAAATGAGGATCGATCCCATGGCACCGTCAAACAGCAGGCAGTGTTTTTTAATTTTTTCCATAATGTTCATTGTCAATCTCCTGAAGGGGCCGTCACCTCTTGTTGAAAATAAAGCAGATACTTTGCTGGTCCGGATATCTGCGGTAAAGAAATATCAGACAAATTTTAACAACACAATCAAAATGTTGCTCATTTGGGAAGGATACAGGAAAATCTTGCCAGCAAAGGGTTGTGGTCTGAAAACAGGCGGTTTTCCATGGCATCCATGTGGTTCAGGGTCAATTGGCGGAAATAGATGCGGTCCAGTTTAAACCCGAACACCTGTTTCACCAGATAGGGCCGTTTTGGCCGTGCCTGTTGCAGGCCCAGTTTCCGGGTCAGGCCCGTGATAAACTCAAGCCTGGATCGGTTCCAGCAGTTGAAGTCTCCAGCCAGAATCATGGGGCCGGAATGGTGCTGCAACGTTTTGAGCAACCGGGAAAATTCCCATTCATACCAGGCCCGGGAGGTGAAATTGACGGCATGCACATTGACCACCAGCAGCAGATCCCCGGTGCCCAGCCAGTACCGGGTCATGAGAATGTTTTTCCGGGTGGCGAGCAGGGTCTCCCTGGCCAGGGACATGACATCGGTTTTGGTGTGAATATCGGCCATGGCAGCGGTCAGAACCCCGAAATGGCGTTCCCGTATTCTGATATTGGCGGCTGCCGCATAGGACAGCCCGGCCACGGAAAACAGTGTGTCCGGAAACACGGCTTCCTGGAACAGAAGAATATCCATGTCAAACTGCCGGACCCAGTTTTTGATCATGGTGTCAAACTCGGGTTTCAGGTTTTCTTTGTGAACATTCCAGCACAGGATACCGAAATCACAGGGAATGATTTTGTTTTCCAGAATCAGCGGGGACCGCAATAAGGGGATTTCCGGTTTAAACATTTTATTGGATCCCGGCCTGTCACAGCAGTGGCGCAAACACGCTCATGAGGTTTTCACTGATCCGGCGCCATCGCCCGGCCGGCTGCATACGGCGGGTACAATCTGCAATCAACTGGTTCATCCAGGCGGCACATGGATCGATAATGGATCTGGAATAGGCAAAACTGACCACCTCATAATTGAGAAACAGGCTGCGCTGGTCAAAATTGGCAGATCCCATCACCACGCCCCGGTCATCGAACAGCATGGCTTTGGCATGAATCATGCCGTGGGGATACAAAAGCACTTTCACGCCTTTGCCGGCCAGGTCCCGCATGAAACTGGATCGGCTCAAATCAGCGACCAGATGATTGGAACTGGCCGGGGTGATGAGCCGGACATCCACGCCTCTGTGGCAGGCAATGACCAACGCCTGCATCAGGCTTTTATCCGGAACAAAATAGGGAGTTACGATCCAGATACGTTCCCGGGCGGAAAAAACGGCAAACAGCAGGGCTTCGTATAAGGCATCGCTTGGAATATCCGGTCCGGAGGGCACCACCTGAAGGGTGGCATCTCCCGTGGCCTCCGGCAGGAAATCCGGAATCGCCAGTTTTTTTTCAGCCGTATGATTCCAGTCTTCCGTGAAAATTTCCCGGTAATGAAACACGGCCGGTCCCTCAAGGTAAAACAGAATGTCCGTCCACCGCTGATCATACGGGGAAGGTCCCATATATTCCCTGGAAATGTTCATGCCGCCGGAAAGAACCGTGCAATCGTCAAAAATAAAGATTTTCCGATGGTTTCGCAAATTAATATAGTTCTGGAACGGCCGGGTCATCAGCGGCATGTAAAACGCCACCTGTCCCCCGGCTTTTCTCAAGTTTCGCAGCGGTTTCTGGTGAAAATACAGGGGCAGGGAGCCGATGCAGTCGATGAGCAGTTTCACCTGCACCCCCTGGGACGCTTTCCGGGTCAGAGCGGACAGCACGTTTTTTCCCACGGGATCCGGACGTAAGACATACGTGGAGATAAGAATGCTGTGCCGGGCGGAAGAGATTTGTTCCATGAGCATGTTATAGGCTTGGACACCGTCGGTATAAAAGAAAAACCGGTTTCCAAAGGTGGCACCGGCAATTCCGTTGTTTCGCAGCACCATGTCGATAGAAGTGGCTTTTGAATCCGGAATTTCTCCTTTTTTGGCCAGCTTGAGGGCCGTTTTTTCCCGTCGCTTGAGTTTCCGGCTCCTGAGAATAAAATAAAGCGGCACCGCCAGATAAGGCAGCAGAATAATGGCCAGAAGCCAGGCAATCATGCTGGGGGGCTCTCTGCGCTGGTAAACCATGTGTCCCAGGGAACCCAGAACCAGAATCCCGGACACAATGGCGGAGGTCTGTACCAGGATGAAATAAAAAACGTTTTCACTCATACCATGATTGAACCACAGTCCCTGAAAAATATCAACCCGGATCAGGCCGGTGGTTTGAGATTGATCCCACCTGAAAAAGGTGGTATGAAACTGGCATCCAACAACCTGACAAACCGGGAGGAGACAGCCATGGGACGGGAAACGGTATTGTTCAAGACGGAAGAAAAAAAGACCGCCAAAGAGATCAGCGAAACCCTGCGCCTGATTGCGGATAAGATCAATGCCGGCTCCATGACCTTGAGCCAGGGTGCGGATGAAGTGACCATCACCTTTCCTGGCACCATGGAGATTCAGCTCAAGGTGGAAGAGGAGCAGGGCAAGCGGTTGAAAAAGAAATTCGAGGTGGAGCTGGAGTGGATCCCCGGAGCGGGAGAGACCGAAGAGGGATCCCCCCGGATTTCATGACAGGCATCAAAGCGGGGTAAAATCAAATTTCTGTCCTCCGATGGCAGCCTCATACATCAGTCCGCCTTTGGTATGGACGAATACGGCCAACCCTTTGGTGTAACCGATTTCAGCTTGGGCTCCTGTGGCAGGGCCGGCACTGGCTCCGGCGGTTGCACCTTCAGTGCCGGCTTTTGCCTGGACACCGGCGGTGATGACCACAGCGGATATGGATGCATCAAACTCAAAACGGCCGCTGGTGAATTCTTCATAGGCGCGTTGGTCCTGAAAGAAAATAATTTCGGAAAACGCCTGTCCTCCCAGCTGGGGGCCGACACTCACCTTGGACAGTGACACATGTCCGGTGATACTTCCCTGCCGGTAAACCCGGCCTTTGCCGTATGCCCCGCCGACAATGGCAATGCCGCCCTTTCCTACGGTGGGGAATACCGCATATCCATAAGCCGTATCGAAAAATGGCTGAACTGCCGGTGACTTTTTGAAAACAGAAAGGGTTTGATCGTACTCTCCGGCAAGCGCTGAAAATCCACTGTCAGCCATAAAAAAGGCACAAAGTGCCAGCAACAGGATCTTGACAGGGTTCATTTTTTTTTCCTTTCTTTTTGAACGTGTCGTTACAATGTTCGAATATACTGAAATACTAAATCATGAGGCTTGAGTCCGTCAATGTCAATCTAATGCTGGAAACCGGGTGGCGGCAGAAAACCGTTCAACAAATCCGGGTTCTGACGCCAGATCGATAAACCTCACCTGCCGGGCCATGGATCTAATTTCCGTTTCATAGGTTTTGTTCAGCAGGGCCATGACCGCACCGGTACCGGCCAGGTTTTCTGCGGCAATCATTTCATTTTCACAGATAACCGGCGGCAGCATACCGATGTCTCTGGCATTTTTCCAGTCGAATTTGGCACCGAATGCACCGGTGAGAATGGTTCTGTCCACCCGGGTGACTTCGGCTTTTTCCAGCATCAGCTGTATCCCCACGGACAGCGCCGCCTTGGCCAGCTGGACCTGGCGCACGTCTTTGAGAACAAACCGGACATCCGTGCCCGGCAGGGTGAATGCCCGGCCGGTCCCGCTGTCATCGGCGGTGACGCCGGGTTTGTCCGGATCAAATTTTCCGTCTTCCCGGATGGTCCCGGTTTTACGCATGGCCGCCAGAATATCGATTACGCCCGTGCCGCAGATGCCGATGGCCGGGGCCTGGTTAATGGTTTCATGGATGATGGCACCGTTGTCTACCCAGACGCGGCTGACCGCCCCGGTGGCGGCTCTCATGCCGCTGGATATCTGAGCCCCTTCCAGGGCCGGGCCGGTGGCACAGCTGGTGGCCCATATTTTGTCGCCGGTACAGAGCATGAGTTCGCCATTGGTGCCGATGTCGATGATCAAAGAGGTTTTTTCTCTGGTATGGGATAAATCACCCAGGCAGGCCGCCAGAATATCTCCCCCCAGGAATCCGGAGATCACCGGGAAAATGAACACGGGTACGTTATCTCCGGCATGAAGTCCCAGATTTTTGCAGGTCGGTACAAGGGCATCCTGAAAAACCGGCAGATAAGGCGCGGTCCCTAAGGTATGGGGATTGAATCCGGCAAACAGATGCTGCATGGTGGTGTTTCCCACCACGGTGATCCGGTCGATGGTGTCCCGGCTTTGCCCGGTCTCTTCCAGGCAGGAGTCCATCAGATGGTTCATGGCGCCGGCTGCCAGACGCTGCTGGGCGGCCAACGCCTCAGGATGCTCGCTGACCGCAGATATCCGGGAAATGACATCTTCCCCGTACCTGCGCTGGGGATTGACCATGGCTTTGGCTGAAAGAATCGTGCCGGCCGCCAGGTCGCACATGTATGCGGCAATGGTGGTGGTGCCGATGTCAAAAGCGATCCCGATCCCTGTGGGGTGCAGGCCCGGGTGGATGGCTGTGACATGGTTGTTTTCCTGAGCCACCACGGTGAGGTCATGGGTGTACACATAAGGATCGGCCAGTTGGGTCAGTGGTAAGGGGTCTTTAAAATCAATTGTTTGTGAAAATCGGGTTTCCACGGCCCGGCGGATTTTTTCTTCCCGGCTGAGAACGGTCATGTCATCAATCGCTTTGATCTGGTCTGCTGTCAAAGGAAACCGGCGCACCGCAGGATCAATGCTGAAATTTCCTGGATACCGGTTTTCCGAACACCTCGTCTCCCAGAACCAGGCTTTCCGGGACCGTCACCCGGAGAAGTCCCCTTTGAGATGCGGGCCTTCTTAGGTAGCGAGGCGATGACCCCCTTTTTTTCAGCAGTTTCTGTTCCTGTTCGGTCCGGGACAGGTGGCCCGGATGATCGATGACAATCCACCCGGCATTTGCCGCAGGTGCCTTTTTCGCCGCAATCGGATCTGGCAGTATACCTTGGAAAGAGCGGCTTGAAGCAATGTGGTGCCGGCCGGTACAGAAACCCGCCGGCCCAAACGGATCAAAATGAGGGGTGCAGGATAAAGTCATAGGGTGTTCAACCTGATTGTATTTGTATTGAAAAAGAATATGTTTTAACAGTTTGTTCAAATATAGAATATCCTAAAATCTTTAGCGGGGTTAATATTTGTCAAGGCATTATGTTTCACGGATGCTGGATACAGCAAAACCGATATCGGCGTGTCCACAGCGAATTGGTCATTTGTCTGGGCTAAAAACAGTTCCGGCGCAACCGGGGCATCGGTCGGAATGATGGGGGCGGTAGGGGTAAGATGCTACCAGCGCTATTCAATAGATGAGCGCGAGGGCTGTTTTTTCTCCCATCCAGCGCTGGAACAGATTGGGCGGAAAACCGGGTGTTTTCTAGGTTCAATCTCCATGGTATCCCGATGGGAAATTCAAGATCATCACCGGTCAGATCTGCAATTTCCTTGCGTAAAAAACCATGTTCCAATCCAGCTGTAATGGGCCTAGCCAAGCCCGGCCGGCCATGGCCTTGAGCAGCAGGGGTAAAATGGTGTTGAACCGAGACAGGCATCCATGCGGGAATGGTGATGCCGTAGATGACGGTCTGAATGTCCGGGCGGGATGCTGAATCGGACAGACCCACAGTGCTAAGGCGCCGGCACCCAGAAGAGAATCCGGTCATGATAGCGGGATGAATCCGACACTGATGATGGCATCGGTTTGCGGATTCAAGCCCGTGGTTTCCAGGTCTAAAGCCAGAAAAGGCACGTGTTTCAGCGGTGTGCCGCCCGGCACACTGCCGGCCTGATAAAACGCTTTGACAGCCGGATCTTTTGCCTGTTTTTCCAGAATACGAAACCGGGACGGCCAGTCAACTAGAAACGGTTTTTCAGGTGATTTGGGCCGGATCATTTCTGTCCGGTCCGCACACGGGTCTGCATGGCAGGGGACACATTGTACCGGTATCTGAGAAACGACTGGGCCTGGGACACGATCTGAAACGCGTCTTTGAGGTGGTTGCGTTCAAAGGATGACAGGCTTTCCGGGATGACATTGTTGTCCACGGCAGCCCCGGATTCCGCCTGGCGTGCCTGATGGCGGATACGGACCATACAGATCAGTTCCAGGGCATCCAGCAGATCATCGCCCACCCCTTCCGCCAGAAGAGAGGTCTCCTTGACCCGGAGCAGCCGTTCCCGGGTGTTGATGGGCACGGCACCGCAGGCCAGGGCATGAACCCGGGCCAGATCACTGATGGGGGCAGACCCTCTGCGTTTGAGATTAAAGGTTTTATGGTGTTTGCCGTCATGTTCCAGAACAAATTTGCGGAAAAAACCCAAGGGCGGTTTTCTGAGCAGGGCGTTCCGGGCCAGGCAGGCCAGAAACCGAGGACTGTCCGGTGCTTTTTCCAGAATCAGCTGCTTGAGTTGACCGGCCAGGCCGGTTTCACCGAAAATACCTTCCAGATCAAAAAAAATGGAGGCATGGAGCAGGGCTTCCGGATCCGGGTGATCGATCCAGTCGGAAAAACAGGTTTTCCAGACCGATAAGGGCTGCCGCCACCGGGAATGGGTGGCCATGATATCTCCGGTGCAATACGGGTACCCGCATTGGTTCAGACCGTCACTTAAAAATCGGGCCAGGGCCTTGAAATAGGGATCGTGTATTTTGGGATCAAAGGTGTCATCAATAACAAATGCATTGTCCTGATCCGTGACCAGGGTCATTTCGTCTCTGGCCATGGAGCCTAAGGCCAGAAGGCAATATGGCACAGGCGGCGGTCCCAGTTTTTTTTCCCCCAGCTGGAGAAGACGCTGGGAAATGCTGATTCCCATCCGGGAAACGATGGCGCTGATGGTGTGAGAACTGGCATCCTCGTTCACCAGCTGGATAAACAGCTGACGGATTTTCGGGGCCATGTCTGCCAGCCCGTCCACATCTTTCTGCCGGAAAATATCTCCCACCAGATAAACGGATCCATGGGATTCATATCTGACCAGATCCGCCACCGTGATCACGCCTATCGGCCGGTTTCCATCCAGTACGGGCAGATGATGAAGATTGTGACGCATCATGGTGAGCATGGCTTCAAATGCATATGCTTCGGCCGGAAGCGTGATGACGTCCGTGGACATGACCTTCCGCACCGGGGTGGATAAGGGCAGGCCCGGGACAATGGCCCGTTTGCGCAGATCCCGGTCCGTGATCAGTCCCGTGACCGGGGACGGGTCCTGTTCCGGGTTGTCCGGCACCAGAACCAGGGAAGACACCCGGTTCTGTGTCATGATGTTTGCGGCCTGCTGAATGGAAATATCCGGTGAGGCAGTGATAATTTTCCGGGGAATCAGTTTGTGAATTTTAGAAATCATCAGTGGATTGCCGCTGGTCTGTCCGGCCCGGCCCAGGGCATTTTTCAGCCGGACACTGTGCTCTTCCTCCATAAAGTCGGCAAACCGGTCATAGGTGTCAGCCAGTTCCTGGAACGGGGCATCCGGGATTTTGTACAACAAAGAGTCTTCGATGGCCCGGGCCGGATACCGGACCTTTTTTTTTCTCAGCAGCGAAAACTGGCCGAAACATTCCCCTTCTCCCATCTGAATGTACAGTTCGCCGGAGCTTCGCAGAATTTCCACGGCCCCGCTGCGGATAAAAAACAGATAATGGTTGTCCTGTCCTTTTTCCAGGATCATGGTGCCGGCCTGATAGTAAGACACCTCGATGTGCGGCACCAGGTCATCCACCACATGCCGGGGCAGGTTTCGGAACGGGGGATGGGAAAACAGATGATCCCGGATTTCAACCAGTTCAATTTCCATGGATTGATTATACGGATAACGCGGATGTTATTCAAATCCAAAATTTAAAAATACCCGTTTCTTTCCAAAGCATTCTCTGGTAAAGGTCAGGGATGAATTTCAAGTGATCACACAAAGGAGCGGATATGTTTTTTTGTTATTATGACTCCCCGGTGGGCCGACTGCTGGTGGGCGGCGAAAAAAAACTGGAATTCATCCATTTTCCCAAAGGAAAATCAGCGATGGTACCGGCCTCGGACTGGATCAATGAGACACAGCCGTTTTCTGATGTGTTGTTTCAGCTGGACCGGTATTTCAGCAAAACCCTGACCCGGTTTTCCCTGGAATATTCCCTGGGCGGCACGCCGTTTCAGCGCCGGGTGTGGCAAACCCTGGCCAAAGTGCCATACGGAACCACCATCTCCTATGGGGAGCTGGCCCGGCGGATCGGAAATCCCAAAGCAGCCCGGGCCGTGGGCATGGCCAATGCGAAAAATCCGATTCCCATCATTATTCCCTGCCACCGGGTGATCGGAAAAGACGGCAGTCTGACCGGGTTCGGCGGAGGACTGGACGTGAAACAGCAGCTGCTGGCACTGGAAGGAAAGGACCTGTCCGTTGCATGATCGCATCACCGGCAGATAAACGCACGGTGTTGAGCTGGGTGATGTTTGATTTTGCCAATTCCGCCTACACCACCCTGGTGGTGACGTTTGTCTACAGCACCTATTTTGTATCCACCATTGCACCGGACCCGGTGACAGGCACGGCCCTCTGGTCCAGGGGCGTGACCCTGACCGCCCTTTGTGTGGCATTTTTCTCCCCCATCCTGGGGGCCCTGGCAGACCAGGGCGGGTTGCGCAAACAGCTTTTGTTCGCATCCACTGCGGTCACTGTAGCCGGCACAGCCGCGCTATACTGGATTGTGCCCGGTCAGATCTATCAGGCCCTTTTCTGGTTTGTTCTCTCCAATATCGCGTTTGAGTTTGCCAATGTGTTTTACAATGCCTATCTGCCGGATATCGCCACATCGAAAAATATCGGCCGGATATCCGGTGTGGGCTGGGGCGTGGGATATATGGGAGGTCTGGCCGCCATGGTGGTGGCCCTTTCAGGGTTCATCAGCCCGGCCGTGCCCTGGTTCGGCGTTTCCATTGAAACCGGAGCCCATATCCGGGCCACCTGTCTGCTGGTGGCTGCGTGGTTTGCCGTGTTTTCCATCCCGCTGTTTGTGTGGGTGCCCAAAACACGCCCTCCGGTGCGGTCGGGCCGGATCCGCATCATTCACACGGCCGTGTCGGATGTGAAGCACACCCTCAAAGACATCCGCCGGTACCGGCAGATTGTCCGTCTTCTGGTGGCGCGGATGATCTACAATGACGGGCTGGTCACCCTGTTTGCCTTTGGCGGTATCTATGCGGCCGGCACGTTCGGGTTCAGTTTTCACCAGATCATGATATTCGGGATTGTGCTTAATGTGGCAGCCGGGATCGGGGCCCTGGTCATGGGCCTTTTTGATGACCGGCTGGGGGGGAAAACCACCATTCAGGTCAGCAACGGGGTGCTGGCTGTGGCCGCGCTCATGGCGGCAATGTCCCCGGATAAAACCTGGTTCTGGGTTTCAGGCGTTCTGGTGGGATTTTTTGCCGGCCCCAACCAGAGCGCCAGTCGGTCACTTCTGGGCCGGCTGGTGCCCAAAGACAAGGAAAATCAGTTTTTCGGCTTTTTTGCCTTTTCCGGAAAACTCACCGCCTTTATGGGGCCGCTGTTTTTAGGGGTGCTGACCCAGATGTTTGATTCCCAGCGGGCCGGGGTTGCCGTGGTGATCCTGTTTTTTATCACCGGCGGGCTGCTGCTGGCCCGGGTAAATGAGGCAGAGGGCATTGCCGCCGCCCGGCATGGATTATAATTTTTTCCCCAGCTGGATCGCTGCGGTCAGCATCGGGTCCCAGGTGGGGCTGAACGGCGGGGCATAAGCCAGATCCGTCTGGATGAAATCCGCCACTGACATGTTGGCGTGCAGGGCCACAGCCACGGCATTGATCCGATGGGCCACCCCGTCGGTTCCTGTGATCTGAGCCCCTAAAAGCCGTCCGGACCGGCGGTCTCCCACCATGTTCACATGGATTTTGGCCGCACCCGGCTGCCATCTGGCCCGGGACAGGCTGGTGATCTGATTTTCCACAGGATCGAACCCGGCTTTTTTGGCTTCGGAAAAGGTGAGACCGGTTCGGGCCACGGCCAGATCAAACACTTTAAATACAGCGGTGCCGGCCACACCCTGAAGGGCGTTGCTGTCCTTAAACAGGTTGTCCGCCACGGCCCATCCGGCCCGGTTGGCGCGCAGGGCCAGAGGAATCCAGACCGGTTTGCCCGTGACCACATGCAGGGCATCCCCGCAGTCGCCGGCGGCAAAAATATCCGGATTCGAGGTGCGCAAATACGGGTCCACCTGGATGGCATTTGATACCCCTAAGGTCAGGCCTGCATCCTTTGCCAGGCCACTGCACGGGGCCACGCCTGTGGCACCAATGGCCAGGTCCGCATCCAGATTCATGTTGTCACACACAATGGTGCTCCCTGTGCCCGCCGGTTCAATGCGATGGATGTGTGTTCCCATATGAAGGGTGATCTTTTTTTCAATCAGATGTGTTTGAATGATCTGTGCCATTTTTTCGGGCAGCCAGGGCAAAAGACGGGGGCCGGGTTTGACCATGGTCACATGGATGCCCAGTTCGGTAAGGGCTTCGCACATTTCCAGGGCAATGTACCCCATCCCCAGAATCACGGCTTTTTTGACCTTGTTTTTTTGGATCACGTCCTTGATTCGCCGGCCGTGTTCCAGTTGTTTCAACGGCATGAGCCGGTCTTTGCCGGGAAGATCCGGCAACGTGGGAACCGCGCCCGTGGCGATGAGCAGCTTATCGTAGTCAAAGACCACCGGGTCTTCTTTCAGGGTCCGGCCGGTCACCTGTTGTTTGTCCGGATGAATGGCGGTGATTTCATGGCCTGTGAGCAGATGGATGTGGTGTTTTTCAATGAACTCTTTTGCAGTCCGGACCACCAAATCATCCATGGGAGTATCTGGATCGGCAATGTTATAGGGCATACTGCACGCGCTGTAAGACACGTCATGCCATTGTTCCAGCACAATGATCTCAAGGTCGGGGTACAGCCGCCTGGCCCGGCTGGCTGCACTCATGCCTGCGGCATCTCCGCCGATAACGACAAATTTCATGGCACCTCCATGGTCAAAGATTAAGGATATTGTTCGAATCTGTCGGGTTCAGCATAGATGGCTTGCCCTGTTTTTTCAAGAAGTAACCTTAAAACACACCGCACAATGGGTATCGGCTGTCTTTCTGCAGAATTTGAAAAATCAGTGACAGGTCTTTAAGGATTTGCTTGACATTCGGCATGAAAAACCGTCATTTTGGATGAAACGACCCTATATGAAGGAGATGGCCATGTTTGTCCTGGGATTGCAGGGAAGCCCCCGAAAAAAAGGAAATTCCGTCTATCTGTTGAATCGATTTCTGGCAGAATGTGAAAACAAAGGGGCCCGAACCCAGGTGATCCATATGGACGGGCTGGGGATTCAGCCGTGCAGGGAACTGGTGGTGTGCGAAAAAAAAGGTTTCTGCCCCATCAAAGATGACATGGAACCCCGGATTTATGGTCTGATTCGAAAAGCGGATGTGGTGGTGCTGGCATCACCGGTATTTTTTTATAATGTGTCGGCCCAGGCAAAGATTCTCATTGACCGGTGTCAGATGTTCTGGGGCCGCAGATACAAAATGCGGCTGGCAGACCCGGATGCCGGATCCCGCCAGGGGGTCCTGCTGGCCGTGGGTGCTTCCGGCGGCAAAAAGTTATTTGACGGCGTGAAACTGACGGCCCATTATTTTTTTGATGCGATATCCGCCCGGTTTGCGGAATCGTTGACATACAAAAAAGTGGAAGCTGCCGGGGCTGTGGCATCTGTTTCCGGCGTGGACCAGGATATCCGGCAGGCCGTGGACCGGGTTATGGGCGCTGAATTGAATAAACCTTCCCTGGTGTTTGTCTCTGAAAAAGATGCCTGCCGCAGCCAGATCGCTGCGGCGTACGCCAAGATGGCTTTTCAAGGAAGCATCCGGGTCTTGTCTGCCGGCATCGATCCTGCCGGAGAAATCCATGGTGCCACACGCGAGTTTCTGGCGGATCAAGGGGTGGATATCAAGTATCGGCAGCCCCGTGCGCTGAAAGATTTGATGGCTGAAGAATTCAAGGAACGGTCACCCACCCAGGTGATCTGCATGACATCTGATGCATCGGCAGTGCCGGTGCCTGGCGTGGAAACTCAGTTCTGGGAGATAGACCCGGCATGGAAAGATACGTCAATTGCGTTGCTGGCAAAAAAGATCCGTGACCGGGTGGATACCCTGATAAAACAGTGAAAAACCATGCATTGGTGTTAAAAAAATGACAGACCAAAGGAGTGGAATGGTGAATTTTCGGATATGGGTAACAGGGATGTTTTTGATTGCGGTCTTGAATCTGGCCGGTGTTCCGGCACAGGGGCAGGATGCTGAGGTGTCGGATGAAAATTTGGTGACATTTGACGCCAGCACATTGACCATGCTCGATAGCATTCTCGAACACAACAAGCATCTGGAACAGCGGATCATTGAAAAACAACAGGCCATGGAAGAAAGTACATCAGAAACGGAAAAAACCAATCTGGCGGCAGAGCTGGAGAGACTGGATAAAATGCTTTCGTCTTCCAGACAGGATTTTGAACGGATCGCGACCGGGGTGGATATCAGCCTGTTTACTGAAAAAAAGGAAGCGCCTTTCAACTGGAAAGATGAACTGGTCTCTCTGATCAAACCCGGTATCATGGAACTCAAGCAGGCAACCCAGAAAGCCAGGCAGAAAGCGGATCTCAAAGAAGAGCTGTCCAGATACCAGGAATTGAAACCCGTTGCCCAGCAGGCCAATGAAAATCTGATGGCGTTGATTGCCAGAACGGAAGATGCCCGATTGAAACAAAGGCTGGAAAAACTGGTTCCGGAATGGAAGGGTCAGGAAAGACAAATTCTCAGCCGCCTGGAAATCACTCAGATGCAGCTGATGGAAATGGAATCGGAAGAAAAATCCATTCTTGAAACGTCTCAGAATTCCATCAAGCAGTTTTTCAAAACCCGGGGTCTGTTTTTATTTGTTGCATTGATTGCCTGCATCGGGATTGTGCTGTTGCTGAGAGTGGCTTATCTGTTTCTGATTAAACGGATCCCGGGATATCAATCCGAGTATCGGCCGTTTCATCTCCGGGCCATGGATCTGCTGTATCGGGTCGTGAGCGTTCTGGCAGCCTTGTTTGCTGTCATTCTGGTATTTTATCTGTTCGAGGACTGGGTGCTTTTGTCTCTGGCCATTATTTTTCTTCTGGGTCTGGCCTGGGCTGTCAAGAACACCCTGCCCCGGTTTGTGAACCAGAGCCGGCTGATCCTGAATATCGGCGCGGTTCGGGAAGGGGAACGGCTGGTGTATCAGGGAGTACCCTGGCTGGTGAAAAAAATCAATTTTTTCTCTGTACTGGAAAACCCGGATCTGGGGCAGACCCTGCGACTGCCCATCGAGGAGTTCATGGATCTGACCTCCCGGCCGTTCCAGAAGCATGAACCCTGGTTTCCATGCCGGAAAAATGACTGGGTAATTCTGTCGGACGGCACCCGGGGGGGTGTCACCAGCCTGTCCCATGAAATGGTGGAGCTGGTGTTGCGGGGAGGGGCCAAAAAAGTCTACCAGACCTCGGATTTTCTGGGAATGAATCCCTTGAATCTGTCGGTGAATTTTAGAATCAAAATCGGGTTCGGTATTTCCTACAGTCTTCAGTCCATTGCCACCGGCCGGGTCCTGGAAGTTTTGGACACCTATCTCCGGGAACGGCTGGCTGAAGAAAAGTATGAAGAAAAACTGCTTAACATGAGAGTGGAATTTCAGCAAGCCGGGGCATCTTCTCTGGATCTGGTGGTGATTGCAGACTTTGATGGTGAGATGGCACCACTGTACAACCGCATTTCCAGGGCTATCCAGCGTTGGTGCACGGATGCCTGTACTGCCAATGACTGGGAAATTCCTTTTCCTCAACTTACGGTTCACAAACCGGCGGCATAAAAGGGTCAGATCAATCAGGTCGTTTTTTCGGTTGGATGGGGGGTAATGGATTGGATCATATCCTTGAGTTCCGCCACATGTTTCTTTTCTTGTTCAATGATTTTTTTCAGGCCCTCCAGGGCGGCAGCGTCCTGGATAAAGGCCTGGAGAAACTCGTAAAACAGGATCGTGTCTCGTTCAAAGGTCACAAACGTTTCCAGCAAAGAAGCAGTGGACCGGATCTGTGAAAAATCCACCTCATCCAGAGACAGCGTCTTATCCCCCATCATCTCTTTGATCACATCCGGAAGCATGGTTTCAAGGTCGGTCTCACTGGTATCCGATGTCCACGTTCCTTTTTTGTCCGCAAACCAGGTGCCATGTTCGGCTTCTTCATTTGCCATCCATTGCAGCAGAGATTTGAGTTGAGGACTTTGGGTTTTCTGCCTTGATGCCAGATAGAGCGCCTCACCGTTTTTTTCCATTTTCACGGCAATATCAATCAGATCGTTTAGGGTAAACATTCTTGCTTCAGGTAAACACGCTAAGATTGACTGAAAGATCGTTCAAACAGGTCTGCCAGAGCGGTTTTGGCATCCTCGGTCAGGTTTCGTGTGCCGGTGGCGGCAAAATTTTTATGGGTGATCACCGGTGTCACCTTGTGCCAGCCATTGTCTACCCAGGAGAACCATCCTTTGCGGTCCTGCTCATAGACAAACAGGGGCCGGTTGAACAGTTTTCCCAGTTCCACACCCCAGCCGGTGCCCCCTTTGACGGTATTGTCCGGCAGAATCCATCCCACGACAAATATCTGGTACCCATTGTTGACCATATGAAAAATGGACTGGATGACTTTGCGGATTTTGTCGACTTTTGAAAAGGACCGGCCCATGCGGGTGGATACGATGTCCATACTGACATCTCCTTTTTTCAGTTCATCGGCGGTCAGAACCCGGATTCCGTTCAGCCGCTCCGGTTTATGCCCTTCAAAAGAAAAATTGATCTCCTTGATTCCATATTGTTCCGCCAGCCGACCGAACTCGGCTTCCGCACCCCGGTGACCGCCGCTGTACAACGTAAATTGCGATGCATCATTCATCAAAACTACTCCTTAAATTATTAATAATCTGTTTAATTGATACTGGAAAACTGTCCGGGTTTTGAGCTGTCTATACTTATGATGCACAAATCATATAAGAAATTTTGCCACAAATCAACCTAATGGTTTCAACCCAGCCAAATCTTGAGTTGAAAAAACCGGATCGGCCTGATATAGGGGGACAGTATATTCAACAATGGCATGGGGCTTTATCATCGAGGTTTTTCTGTGAAATCAAAAGCGCTTGAGGCAAATCTTTCCGACACCCGGGTGGAAGTCTCTGTCCATGAGAGATACCGGGTACTTCTCGATATTTTTGACGGATATGTCGGCATTTTGAACCGGTTGGAAATTTTTCTCAAAGAGCTTTCCCATCCCTATCGAAACTGGACGTTTATTGTCAGTGAAGCCCGGCATTTTTCCCTTCATTATTTTTACTTGTATCGATCCCATGAAAAAGGGATCGCCGCCCTGAACCTGTATTCGGATATTTTTCTGTCTGCGTTTGAACAAAGCATTGACAAGTCGGTCCGAACCGCTTCATCAGACAATCTGATGCTGTTTTTCCAACATATGGTCAAAGAATCCGGGGACCGGTTGGTTGCTTGTCTTCCGGTACTTGAAGACAAGCTGGATCGGATTTGCAAATATGATGATCCGGCGTTTTTTTATTTTGTGTATACCTATTATCCACCGGATAAACTGACGCGCCTGCTTCTGGATGAGGTGGAAAAGCATGAAATTTTTAAAACCGGGCCCCGTTTCTTCGATGGTCTCAACCGGGTTCTGGTGCGATTCTACAACACTTCGTTTTCTTATTGGCTGGATCAGGATGATCCGGTGGCATGGATGCAGGAGAATATTGATGAATGGCGGGTGAATTCCGAACTCGAGCAGGTGTTTGATCAAATTTCCCATGGGCGGGTCACTGTCTGGCGTCGTGAATTGGCGGATCTGTGCAGCCGCCGGGATGCAGATTCCGTTGAATTGACCCGGGAACTCATCCAGTTCACAGGGTTCCGAAAGTTTGTGAACCGGTTCAAGGCGGTGAGCCGGCAGATCGTTACCCATTGCAGTGATGACACCTATGGCCGTCACCTCAAACTGACCTTTTTGTTTTACGCCATTCATGTGCCCGGACTGTTCATGATACACAAGGATTGTCTTCATGAGATCAACCAGACATTGACCCGGCTTATCGGGGATGATGATTTCAAGAAAAACATCCCCATTGTCAACCAGACGTTTTCGCTGTTCAGAGAGCACAAGGGCCGTTATCCAGAAACCCTGCTGGACTGTATCCATAAAATCGGCGAAGCGGTCTATAAAACCGGTGATGTGGAGCTCATCAACCATTTCATTGACCGGGTGGTGAACCACGGATTCCAGTTTCCCATGATCCAGGGCACGGGAGAGGACTGGCAGATCAAGGGGAATACGGCCCATGTGAAAAATATCCGGGTGTTTTTAAGTCTGATCGGCCAGCAGCCCAAAAAATCCAAACGCCTGTTGTCCGCTTTGATTATCTATCTGTCCATCGGCGGGGTGTTCATCAAGGACACGGATCTGTTTCCCCGGGATATCACCCGGTTTCTCAATGCGGATATTGAAGGGGTGTACAATCTGGTCAAGCAGCTGGCCCGTCTGCTGCCGGCGTTTTTCAATGAAATCGGGGCCGAAGGTCAGCTGCGTGATATCTCCACGGATCTGGATGAAGCCTGCCACCGCCGGGACCGGCTGATTCATTTTCTTCGTAAGCAGTGCCATGTGGAAAGCTCCAGCCGGATTGTCGAATTTATTCAGCAGGTAATGATTTTCTGGAAAACAAAGGACAAGACCCCGCTGGAACCTTTTGTGCCGCCTTCCATTTATGATGAGATCCGGTCTTGCGGCCGGTTTGTGGATGGCCCCGGTAAAATTATGCAGTATCTGGAAACCAAAAAACTGTATCACCCCCGGGATTTTCTCATGTACCGCCAGGAAGCTCTGGACCAGATTGTAAACGAGATCGAAAGTGTGACGGATCTGGACCGGCAGCGGGTCCGTCTGATGATGCGGTTTTACCGGCTGCTCAATGAAAAATACGGGGTGGACCACCTGGAGATTAAATCCTATCTGGCCAATTTCAAGACCGACTATATGCCCGAACCCCGGCGGCTGACAGCAGCCCTGGAAGAGACACATCTGGAAACCAAAATCGGTCTTTTGCTTGATTATATGGCAGAACTCAAGAAGATGATCGTTTCCAACAATACCTATGAGGCTGACGAGGCCATTTATCACAAGCGCCATTTTGCCGTGGACATCCCGTCCATGTACGGCAGTTACAATGAACCCAAATTTGATGCTTTAGGCTTGACCCTGCGCGTTGAAAGCATTGTCAATGTTCTGTTTGAAGATCTGATCAACAGTATCGATCTGCGGCTGATCACCAAACCCACGTTTGTCCGGATTTTTTCGGTGCTGACCCTGTTTCGCAACGCATTGAGCCTGGACGGTATTGTGTCCAACAAGCTGGATATCCAGATGGAGTTTCTCAAGTACTCGGTGAACATCACCACGTGTTCCTTTACCCAGTATCTGGATATTTTCAAAGGATTTGTGCGGGCCGTCGCAGATATTATCAATGATTATTTTCATACCATTCATTCCGCCAATCTGATGCAGATAGAATCCCGCATCGGAAAGGATCAGATGCAGAAAAAATATCTGCCCGGATTCATTCTTGAAAAAGGAAGGCTGGATGAAAAAACCGCCAGAAAACTGGATCAACGGGCTGCAGATATTTTTTTCCGGGATCGTATTGCCACATCTTTGGGACTCCAGCAGTTGGATGTTTTTTTGAACCGGATTCTTCACACCCTGTTCCGGCAGTCGGAAAAACTGTCCCAGGATGAATTGAGTGTGCTGCTTAACTATGACCCCAAGTGCGCGGTGACTTCCATCAGTGATGAACAGGTGGCAAATCAGAACATTATTTTTCTGGGAAACAAAGGGTGGAACCTGATGCGTCTCAAAAAGATCGGGGTCCAGGTGCCCGAAGGATTCATCATCACCACGGAAGTGTTCCGGTGCCTGGATCTCATCGATACCTACACCCCGGCATCGGTCAATTTCAAACAGCGGGTGGTCCATATGATGTCCCGGTTGGAGCAGCAGACCGGACAGGTGCTGGGGGATCCTGAACGACCGCTGCTTTTGTCGGTTCGTTCAGGATCTTCCATTTCCCAGCCGGGCATGATGGATTCTTTTTTGAATGTGGGGATCAATGAAGAGATTGCCGATGCCATTGCCCGAAAAACCGGTAATCCCTGGTTTGCCTGGGACAGCTACCGGCGGTTTCTTCAGCAGTACGGCATGACGTTCGGTATTCACCGGGATGAATTCGACCAGATTATTGCGGTCCATAAAAAACAGGCGGGCATTGACTTCAAGCGCCATTTCACCGGTCTTCAGATGAAAGCCGTGGCCATGGCGTATAAAAATCAGCTCCTGCTTAAAGGAATCACTCTGGTGGAATCCCCTGTGGACCAGCTTTTTCTGGCCATTCACAAAGTTTTTTCCTCCTGGAATGCCAAGCGGGCCATTGATTACCGCCGGATCATGGGGATTTCCGATGACTGGGGCACCGCCGTCACGGTGCAGGCCATGGTTTTCGGGAACCGGTCCCGGCAGTCCGGATCCGGGGTGGCTTTCAGCCACAGTCCGAAACTGCCCGGAGATGCCATCCGGCTGTGGGGGGATTTTACCATCGGCAACCAGGGCGAGGATGTGGTGGCCGGTCTGGTGAGCACCCTGCCCATATCGGAAATGCAGCGGGAACTGGAACGGCGGGACACCCGTATCAGCCTGGAAAAAGCGTTTCCCCGGGTGTATGACCAGTTGAAAAATACCATTCAGATGTTGATTTACAAACGCAGGTGGAATCCCCAGGAGATTGAATTCACCTTTGAAGGACCGGAGCCTGAAGATCTGTATATTCTCCAGGCCCGGGATCTTTCTTTGGGGGACCGGAAAAAACTGCCTGCGTTTACAGCGGACGATGACCGGCTCAAAGCCGCGTTTCTGGGCCAGGGCACCGGGGTGTCCGGGGGTGCCATGAGCGGCCGCATCGTTTTTACCTTAAAGGAGATCGATGCGTTCCGGCGCCAGGACCCGGATACACACCTGATTCTGCTGCGCAATGACACCGTGCCGGATGATATTCTGGAAATCGATGCCGCGGACGGGCTGCTGACCGCCAAAGGAGGACTTACCTCCCATGCTGCTGTGGTGGCATACAACTTAGGAAAAACCTGTGTGGTGGGATGTGAAAACCTGGTGTGCAATGAAACGGATAAAAGCTGCCATCTGGCAGGCCGGGAACTCAACGTGGGCGATCATATCAGTATTGATGGAAACAAAGGGGTTGTGTTTGAAGGAGAAATAAACGTTAATTATTCGTGAAAGCGAGGAACGCCATGAACACAGATAACAAGAAAATTCTGGGAATCAACGGGCTGGGGCGTATCGGCAAATTGACCCTGTGGCATCATGCCGGGCGGAAATATTTTACCGATATTGTGATCAATGTCGGCCGGGAAGTGGGGGCGGGTTTATCCGATATTATTCATTACATTGAGCGGGACTCCACGTATGGGCGCCTGACCGCCTATCTGAACGGATACCGGTCTTCAAACGTGATTACAGACGTTGATGAGGCAAAGGGTGTGTTAACGGTCAACGGGGTTCGGGTTAAAATTTTAAGGGAACACCGGAACCCTAAAGATATTCAATGGGCGGATAACGGAGCAGACATGGTGGTGGACACCACGGGCCGGTTTCTGGATCCGAATCTGCCTGCCGATGATCCGGCCGGATCCATCCGGGGACATCTGGCAGCCGGTGCCGCCAGGGTGATCGCTTCCGCGCCGTTCAAACTCAAACAGGGGGCATCCATGCCTGAAGACTGTGTGACCACGGTCATGGGCATCAATGATAAAGACTATGACCCGGTGCGGCATGCCGTGATTTCCAATGCCTCCTGCACCACCACCTGTCTGGCCCATATGATTAAACCTTTGCTGGATTATTTTGGCGTGGAAAGGGTGTTGTCCGCGTCCATGGCCACGGTCCATGCCGCCACCGGGTCCCAGCAGGTGCTGGACCGGCTGCCCAAGACCAAGGCCAAAGATCTGCGCAAAAACCGGTCCATCATGAACAATATTATCCTGACCACCACCGGGGCTGCCAAGACCTTGCAGCTGGTGATCCCTGAAATGGGTGCCATCGGATTCATTGCCGAGTCGGTGCGGATTCCCACGGCAACAGGATCGCTGATCATCCTGGTCATGAATTTTCAGGAAACATCAAACAGCAAGCCGATCCGCCGGGAACTGATCAATGACATTTACCGGAATGTCTCTAAAACCGGGGACGAATATCTGATTTATTCGGAAGATCAGAATGTGTCGGCCGATATCATCGGCACGCCTAAGGCCGCAGCTGTGATCGAAGGTCATGAAACCCACACCCGCACCGGGGCCATTAATATCAACCTGGGGCATATGCAGGGGATCGACAAATCCGTGCAGGAAAGCATCCAGGACCTGGTGGGCAGTATTCAGGTCACCCAGGCCGTGATCTATGGCTGGTATGACAATGAGATGGCCAGTTATGTCAACCTGATGGGAGATCGGACCGTTTCCATTGCTGAATCCCTGGTATGAGTCAACGGGGTGCCGGATCGAACCTTTCTCGGAGAAGACCCACAGCACAGCCCCCCGCGGCCCTCGCCGCTGAGGAATCCGTGATACAGCACTTGAAATTCATTGGATAGCGCCTATATTAGGTATTTTGTTGATAAACCACATAAAAGACTTCAGGATCTGATTTCATGTATTCCTTTTCACGGTTTGGGCCGGCTGTTAAACGAACATTTTTGCGCCTGGTGTGGCACGGGTTCCCCTTTGTCGTACTGGCCGTGGCCGTGGTGTTTGTTGTTGTTCCACTCAGCCAAAAAATTTCGGCGGAAAAAGCGGAGCTGGCAGCGCAGCAGTCTCGGCAGGTCCGGGAGACCGACCAGGCGGCCCGGGTCATCACCCTCGAGATGGTGCCGGAGGATCTGACAGAAAAGATCCGCCTGCCCGGCATGGCCATGCCCTGGAAATCGCTGGAAGTAGCGGCCGAGGTGGCAGGCAGGATCATGGAAAAAAACATGGATGACGGCACTGTGGTGGCCCAGGGCGATGTACTGGCCGTCATTGACCGGCGGGATTACCAGAGTGCCTATGATTCGGCCCGGGCATCCTATGAAACCGCCCGGATGCATGAACAGCGGTTTAAAGCCCTGTCCAAACAGCAGTTTGTCACCCAGTCCCAGCTGGATGACGTGTCTTCTCAGGTCAAAACCACCCGGGCTGCCATGGAAACCGCCAAATTGAATCTGGACCGATGTACCATCCGGTCTCCCATGACCGGGGTGGTGGACCGGTCCCATATTGAAGCAGGCAGTTTTCTGGGTGTGGGAGATCCGGTGGCCCGGATTCTGCAGATCGATCCGCTGAAAATCCAGGTGGGTATCCCGGAGTCAGATGTGGCTTCCGTCCGGAATCTGACGCAGTTTGACATGACCGTGGATGCACTGGACGGCAAAATCGTTACCGGTGAATATCATTATCTGCAGAAAACCACGGATTCCCTGGCCCGGCTGTATAACCTGGAGATCCGCCTGGAAAATCCGGTATATGAGATTCTGCCGGATATGTTTGTGCGGGTGGCCATTGTCAAAAACCGGGATGAACAAGGCCTTGCCGTACCCATGTATTCTTTGATCACCCGGAAAGGACAGACCGGCGTATTTGTGGCGGATCAGGGGATTGCACGGTTTGCACCGGTTGAAACCGGGTTCCAGGACGGTTGGAAAATCCAGGTGACTTCCGGACTTTTACCGGGAGATCACGTGGTGGTGGTGGGACACCGCATGATTGAAGACAAGGATCCTGTGCATGTGGACCGCCGGGTGCGGTCCATGTCGGAACTGGGGGCGGAGACGGATCAATGATCCTTTCTGATACCGCTGTAAAAAACCGGGTGTCCGTGCTGGTGCTGCTGGTCATCATTGTCATTATCGGGGTGTATTCCTACCGGGTGCTTCCCCGGGAAAGCACCCCGGACATCACCATTCCCTATGTGTTTGTGAGAACCGATTACAGAGGGGTTTCCGCGTCAGACATCGAGACCGCCGTCACCATCAAGATCGAAAAAAAGCTCAAAGGCCTGAACAAGGTGAAAAACATTTCATCCGTGAGTTCCCAGGGCCTTTCCCAGATTAATGTCGAGTTTCTGCCGGGCACGGATATCAATGAGGTGCTTCCCCGGGTCAAGGACAAGGTGGACGAAGCCAGAAATGATCTGCCCACGGACTTGGAAAATGAGCCCATGGTGTATGAGGTGAATTTTTCCGACATGCCCATTGTGGTCTATTCCCTGGCAGGAGACAGCGGTCCGGCCCGGCTCAAGAAAATCGCCGATGATCTCAAAGATGACATTGAAGCGATCCCGGGGGTGCTGGAGGTGGAGATCACCGGCGGTCAGGACCGGGAAATTCAGGTGGAGGTGGATGTTGACAAGCTGGCTTATTACCGGATTCCCATTACCCGTCTTCAGCAGACCGTGGCGGCCGAGAACCAGAACATCTCCGGCGGTGCCATCACCCTGGGACATGGCCGGTACCTGCTCAAGGTGCCCGGAGAATTCGACACGCCTGAAGAGATTCTGACCCTGGTGGTGGCCACCCACAACGGCCATCCCGTTTATCTGAAAGATGTGGCAAGGGTGGTGGACGGCATTCAGGAGGAAACCTCCCGGTCCCGGCTCAATGGGGAAAGTGCCATTAATCTGTCAGTGAAAAAACGGGCCGGGGAAAATATTATCCAGATATCCGATCAGATCGATGCCGTGGTGGCGGCGGCATCAAACAGATTTCCCGGAAACACCACCATCACCAAACTGATGGACAATGCCAAAGACATCCGGGCCATGGTGGCGGACCTGGAGAACAACATTCTCTCCGGATTGATTCTGGTGGTGGTGGTGCTGTTTGTGGTGCTGGGGATTCGAAACGCCCTGCTGGTGGGAATGGCCATCCCGTTTTCCATGTTTCTGTCCTTTGCGGTTCTTAATGCCCTGGGCATCACATTGAACATGGTGGTGCTGTTTTCTCTGACCCTGGCATTGGGCATGCTGGTGGACAATGCCATTGTGATTGTGGAGAATGTATTCCGGTACATGCAGCAGGGGGTTTCCCGGATGGACGCCGCCATGAAGGCCACCAGCGAGGTGGCCTGGCCGGTCATCGGCGCCACGCTCACCACCCTGGCCGCGTTTTTTCCCATGCTGTTCTGGCCCGGTATCATGGGAGAATTCATGCATTTTCTGCCGGTTACCCTGATTGTCACGTTAAGCGCTTCCCTGTTTGTGGCCCTGATTATCAATCCGGCCCTGTGCTCGTACTTCATGGGCATACCTAAGACTGCCGGATCTGATTCTCTTTCCCCGGAACAGCTGCAATCCCGGGGAGAACAACCTGTAAAAATTCAAGGTTTTTTTCTGCCTGTCTATGCCCGGACTTTGAAGCTGGCCTTAGGCCATAAACTGGCCGTGCTGGCCGGTGCCGTTGTGGTGATGGTGCTGCTGTTCCAGATATGGATGTTGAAAATCGGTATTGAAAAACCCGTGGAATTTTTCCCATCCATTGATCCCAGGTCCGTGTTTGTGAACATTGATGTGCCGGAGGGCGCAGACCTGGAATTCATTGATGAAACCGTCAAGCAGGTGGAAATGGCCGTGGCCGGCAAAACCACGGGAAACTATGGGGCCGCCATGGCGCCGCAGACCCATGAAACCAAACGGCAACGGGAATTTACAGCACCGTCTGATATCAACAATGTCGAACACATCTATGCCCGGGTGGTTGAAAACAGCGGGGGCAGCTCTGTGTTTGAATCCAACCTGCCCAATCATATCGGGGTTCAGTTTCTGGATTTCGAGGACCGGAAAACATCCACCAAAGCGGATCTGGAAGAGATCCGGCACCGGGTGGCCCGGATTCCCGGTGTGAAGATCACGGTGGAGGAACAGGAAGAAGGCCCTCCCACAGGGTCACCCATCAATATTGAAATTGCCGGGGACCGGTTTGATGTATTGAGCCGGATGGCCGGGGAAATCAGAAAAGTGATTGAAAGCGTGCCCCATGTCACGGATGTGAGGGATGACTTCCAGGGCGGGCTGCCCTCGGTTCAGGTAAAGATCGACCGCCAGAAGACGGCCCTGTTCGGGCTCACCACATCGGCGGTGGGTAACGCTTTGAAGATCGCTTACAACGGCCTGGATGTGTCCACCTATTATGAAGGGGACGAGGAATACGATATCGTGGTCAAACTGGCCAAATCAGACCGTCAGGGAGCGGAGATCCTTCACAAGCTCATGATTCCGGGCGCATCCGGTGAACTGGTGCCGCTGACCACCCTGGCATCCATCCAGTATAAGGGGGCCTTAGGGGATATTGTCCGCAAAAATCACCAGCGGGTGGTCACGGTCAAGGCCAATGTGGATGAAACCAGAACCACGGGGTCTGTGGCCCGCATGCAGGTGATGGAACTGCTCAAACCCATGGAAATGCCTGCAGGATACACTTATTCGTTCACCGGAGAGGACCAGGAACAGCAGGAAGCCCAGGATTTTTTATCCAAAGCCTTTGTGGTGGCCCTGCTGCTGATCTTTCTGATTCTGGTGACCCTGTTTAATTCCGTGGTGCAGCCCCTGATTATTCTGACGTCCGTGCTGCTGTCTTTGGGCGGCGCCTTCTGGGGTTTGGCCGTCATCTCATCGCCTTTCGGCATCATTATGACCGGGGTGGGCATCATTTCTCTGGCCGGCGTGGTGGTGAACAACGCCATTGTGTTGATTGATTACACCAACCGGCTCCGGGCCAGGGGCATGGAACTGATCGAAGCAGTGATTGCCGCCGGTGCCACCCGGCTGCGGCCGGTGCTGCTGACAGCGGTCACCACCATTTTAGGACTGTTGCCCATGGTTACAGGCATTTCCTATGATTTTCATATCATGGCCGTGTCTTTGACCTCGGAATCCAGCCAGTGGTGGCGCTCCATGGCCATTGTGGTGATTTTCGGCCTGCTGGTGGCCACAGTGCTGACCCTGGTGGTGGTGCCGGTTCTCTATGCACTGATCGAACAGATCAAAATGGCTTCGGGCAAAAAGTATGCCCGGGCCCGCCGGTTTTTCCTGGGACCCGGGACTTCGGAAGCGATCGATTAGATATCAGTGGTGATAGGTGATAAAAATCACATCATTTCCAGGGCGCAGGCCATGGCCACACCGCCCCCGCCGCACAGGGTGGCCAGACCCAGGGTGTTGCCCTGTTTTTTCATGGCATGGATCAATGTGACCATGATCCTTGCGCCCGTGGCGCCCACGGGATGGCCCAGCCCGATGCCGGACCCGTTGATGTTGGTGATCTCCCGGTTCAGGTTCAGTTCTTTTTCACAGCCTAAGTACTGGGCCGCGAACGCCTCATTCACCTCCACCATTTCAAAATCCGCCACAGACAGGCCGGACCGTTCCATGAGATTTTTCACGGCCGGTACCGGTGACAGCCCCATGACCGTGGGATGGCAGGCACCCATGCCCGTGGCTTTGATGCGGGCAATCGGGGTGAGTCCCAGTTCTTTGGCCTTGTCTGCGGACATGATGATCATGCCGGCGGAACCGTCATTGATGCCGGATGCGTTGCCGGCCGTGACCGTGCCGGTTCTGGGAACAAAGGCCGGGGGCAGGGCCGCCAGTTTTTCCAGGGTCATGCCCGGCCGGAAATGCTCGTCCTTGTCAAAGATCAGGGGATCTTTCTTGCGCCGGGGCACCTGGACCGGCACGATCTCCTCGGCAAAGGAACCGTCCTGGGTGGCCCGTTCCGCATTGTTGTGGCTGCGCAGGGCCACCTCATCCATCTCTTCTCTGGACAGCCCCAGGTGCTGGGCCACAAATTCGGCTGTGTGCCCCATGATATAGGGCTTGCCCATGAAATAGGAAGCCGGGGCCTGGGTTGTGTCCACAGGTGAGGTGTCATCCAAAGGCAGGATATAGGAACCGCAGTGCAGGGCGTGAATCATGGCGTCCACAAACTGCGTATCCTGGAGCCGGCAACCCCACCGGGCCTTGGGCACAGTATAAGGAACGCCGGACATATGTTCCACCCCGCCGGCCAGGATCACTTCCGCCATACCGGCCTGGATCATGGCAGCCCCTGACAGTACAGCTTCCATGCCGGAGATGCACACCCGGTTCACCGTGACTGCGGGCACACTTTCCGGGATTCCGGCCATGAGCGCCGCCACCCGGGTGGTGTTCAGGGTGTCATGGTGTTCTACGCAGGTGCCGTACCGGACATCATCAATCAGGTCCGGATCAATACCGGCCCGATGGATGGCTTCTTTCATGGTCACGCTGGCAAGGGCCGCGCCGTTCATCTCTTTTAACGTGCCGCCGAACGCTCCGATGGCGGTCCGGCAGGCGGAAACAATCACAATATCTTTCATTTTTTAATTTCCTGTCTGGTTGTGCAACTTGTCAAAGCGACGATCTGACATCAAATAGTTTTTTATCAGATCGGATTTGATGTTGCGTTATTTAAGATCCAAATGAGGTGTCTGCCATGTCCAGGGCGCTGGTATCACCGGCCTGGATCACCGCCATTTTTGCCTGGGCCACCGGCAGCACCGTGCTAATGAAAAACCGGGCCCCTGTCACCTGGCCCTGGTAAAAGGCAGCATCCTTTTTTTTGGGATTGTCCCCAAGTTTCCGGGCGGCAATCACAGCCCGCCACAAGAGCATCCACCCCATCAGGGTGTCGCCGGTGACATCCAGAAACGGATGGGCATGGGCAAATGCGGTCAATATGCTTTTCGACCCCAGATCCCCGGCCAGTTTTCCGGCGGTTTCCTTTAAATGGTTGAGGGTGGTTTCCAGGATATCTGCCAGGGATACCAGTTCTGTTTCTTTTTTTGCGGCACCAATGGTTTGTTCCACTTCAGTGACCAGATCCATGAAGGCCTGACCCTGATTGAGCCCCAGTTTCCTGCCCAAAAGATCCATGGCCTGGATTCCGTTGGTGCCCTCATAAATCTGGGTGATCCGGCAGTCCCGAAGCAGCTGCTCCTGGGGATATTCCCGGGTGTATCCATATCCGCCGAATACCTGAAGGCCTGCGGAACAGAGTTCAAAGGCCCGGTCCGTGACATACCCCTTGGCCACGGGAATGAGCACGTCGATGAGCCCCTGGTACCGGGCTTTTTCATTTTTATCTGAACTCACGGTCATCTTGTCTTCCAGAAATCCCACATAAAACAGCAGGCTGCGCATTGCTTCGGAAACGGTTTTCATTGAGAGCAGCGTGCGCCGGATATCCGGATGCTGGATGATGGGGACACCAATAGACCCTTTGGGTGAAGTGAGGGCCGCACCCTGGACCCGGTCTCTGGCATAGTTCAGGGCATTGAGGTAAGATGCCCCGGCACAGGCAAAACCCTGCATGCCCACATGGAGCCGGGCTTCGTTCATCATCACGAACATGGCCCGCATGCCTTTGTTTTCTTCTCCCAAAAGGGTGCCGATGCACGCCCCTTTGCCGCCCAGGGTCATGGCACAGGTGGGACTGCCGTGGATGCCCATTTTATGCTCGATGCCGGTGCACACGATATCGTTGAACTCTCCCTGGGTGCCGTCCTTGTTCACCCGAAATTTGGGTACCAGGAACAGGGAGATGCCGGCGGTACCGGCCGGTGCCCCCTCGATTCTGGCCAGCACCGGATGGATAATGTTTTCCACCAGATCGGTGTCGCCCGAGGAGATGAAAATCTTGCTGCCGGAAATGCGGTAGGTGCCGTCATCATTTTTCACGGCTTTGGTGGTCAACGCCCCCACATCCGATCCGGCTTCCGGCTCGGTAAGCAGCATGGAGCCGCCCCATTTGCCGGTATACATGTTTTTCAAATACATTTTTTTCTGCGGGTCCGTGCCGAACCGTTCCACCAGCTTGCCGGCCCCGTGAATCAGAATGTTGTGGAGCATGAACGGAAAATTGGCGCCGTTAAAATAGTTTTCAGCGGCCATGGCCACAGTGCGGGGCATGCCCTGCCCGCCCCAGGCCGGATCATCACACATGGCGATCCATTCGCCCTGTCTGAAAAGATCATAGGCCCGGTGAAACGCTTTGGGAACGGTTACCTGTCCGCTGTCAAACGTGCAGCCATCTTCATCTGCTTCCCGCTGGCAGGAAAGCAGTTCCTTGAGGGCCAGGTTCCGGGCCTCGGATACGATCAGGTCAACGGTTTTCCGGGTGAATTCCGAAAAATGATCATGCCGGCTCAATTGTGCCACTTCCAGTTGTTCGTGAAGAACAAAATCCACATCCCGGCGGTCTGCAACCTCTTGTGCCATGGGTGCTCCTTTTTTGGTGTTTGATTCGATCAAAGACAGATGGCCCGGAACTGAAATTTGGGTCAGCCCGGGCCCATGGGTCCTATTTGGTGTAATCGTAGAATCCTTTGCCGCTTTTGCGGCCCAGGTATCCGGCCCGCACCATTTTGCGCAGCAACGGCGCCGGCCGGTACTTGTCTTCTCCCAGTTCCCGGTGAAACCCCTCCAGCACAAACAAGATGGTGTCCAGGCCCACCATGTCGGACAACGCCAGCGGCCCGATGGGATGATTGGCCCCCAGCATCATGGATTTGTCGATATCTTCGGCCGATGCCACGCCTTCGGCCAGAACAAAAATGGCCTCGTTGATCATGGGCACCAGAATCCGGTTCACGGCAAACCCCGGAGCTTCCTTGACTTCTATGGGGGTTTTGTCGATTTTTTCCACAAATTCCCAGGCCATGTTCAGGGTGTCGTCCGACGTGGTGAATCCCCGGATCAGCTCCACCAGCTTCATCACGGGCACGGGATTGAAAAAATGCATGCCGATGACCTTGTCGGCCCGCTGGGTCACAGCCGCCATCTCGGTAATGGACAATCCCGAGGTATTGGTGGCGATCAGGGTGTCTTTTTTGCAGATGTTGTCCAGATCCTGAAACACCTGTCTTTTGATGTCCATCACCTCGATGATGGCTTCAATGACCAGGTCTGCCTCACCGGCAGCCCGGGTCAGATCGGTGGTGCCGGTGATCCGGCCTAAAACAGCATCTGCCTCGTCTTTATCCATTTTTCCCTTGGACACGGCCCGGTCCAGGTTGGATTTGATGGTGGTCAACCCGTTTTCCACAAACCGGTCTTCCATATCCCGGATGAACACCTCAAATCCGGCCTTGGCACAGACCTGGGCAATGCCGGCCCCCATGATTCCCGCGCCCAGCACGCAGATTTTTTTTATTTCCATATGTCACTCCTCTTGGTTACAGGGTTTCTGGTTCATGGATAATTAAAATGCACAAATTATGCCCGAAATAGATTTATGTTTTATTACAAGAGGTTATATTTTTATTTTTTGGCAAATAGGTTGATTTTCTGTCTTATGGAAAAGAAAAACCTGTTCTATTTAAAAGTTTTTCTATAAACTGTCGGATAGAACAGGAAGGATATTGGTTTATGACTGACACGCAATCAGATGAAAAAGAGTTTTTCAGGGAAGCCACGCTCCGGCTGTGCTCCAGTCTGGATCTGGAGCGGGCCCTCCACCAGTGCCTTTTATATGTAAGGCGGTTTATGCCGGCCGGTCAGATGGGGTTTCAGGTGTATCATCCCAGGACCGGGACCGTGGAAATGGTAGCCCATGCCACCCCCCGGTCCGGCCGGGCCGTGTCTATCCGGATTCCGTTGTCCAGAAACGGGCGCCGCCAGGTGGAAACCCGCCGTCTGGAAAGAATCCGGGTGATTGAACGGCTGGGCAATGATCCCGTGACCGGGCCGGTGGCGGATCGGCTCAAGGCCTGGGACCTGTCTGCCGTGGTCATGGACCTGGTGCTGGAAAAAACCATGCTGGGGATTTTCAGTGTGTTCAATGACGGACATCATCCATTTACCCTGTCCCATGTTCATCTGCTCAGTCTTCTGGCCAAACCCTGTGCCATTGCGCTGACCAACAGCCTGCGGTTCCGGGAACTGAAAAACCTTAAGGAACTTTTGGCGGATGACAACCGGTACCTGCAGGATGAACTGCATAAAATATCCGGTGAAAAAGTCGTGGGGGCAAGCCAGGGCCTCAAGTCGGTGATGGAAATGGTACGTCAGGTGGCACCCCTGGAAAGTCCGGTGCTGCTGCTGGGAGAGACCGGTACCGGCAAAGAGGTGATCGCCAACGCCATCCACAACCTGTCCCTTCGCAAAGACGGGCCGTTTATCCGGGTGAACTGCGGGGCCATTCCCGCATCCCTTCTGGACAGTGAATTGTTCGGGTATGAAAAAGGCGCGTTCACCGGTGCTGTCTCCCGGAAAAGAGGCCGTATCGAACGGGCCCAGGGCGGGACCCTGTTTCTGGATGAAATCGGAGAACTGCCGGCCGAGGCCCAGATCCGGCTTTTGCGGGTGCTTCAGGAAAAGGAGATCGACCGGGTGGGAGGCAGTGAAACCATTGGCGTGAATATCCGGGTCATTGCCGCCACCCACCGGAATCTGGAAAAAATGATGGCCGATCGTCAGTTCCGGCCGGACCTGTTTTTCCGGCTTCAGGTGTTTCCCATTGAGATCCCGCCCCTCCGGGAACGGACACCGGATATTCCGGATCTGGTGAGGCATTTTATTGAAAAAAAATCCCGGGAAATGAAGCGCCACCAGGTACCCCGTGTTTCCAGCGCCGTCATGGACCGGTTGATGGCATATCAATGGCCCGGCAATATCCGGGAACTGGAAAATGCTGTGGAAAGATCCATGATCCTGGACCGTTCCGGATCCCTGGATTTCTGTGAAATCGGTTTGTCTCCGGCATCGATATCCCGGCCCATGGTGCCTGAAAAAGCGGATTTTACTCCCACCGGCCGGACCCTGGACCAGGTGATGGCCGATCATATCCAGGCCGTGCTGCACCAGTGCAAAGGCCGGGTGGAAGGGGACAAAGGCGCGGCAAAGGTTCTGGCGGTCCATCCGTCGACTCTGCGCAAGCGCATGAAAAAGCTCAATATTCCTTTTGGCCGAAATGCCGGATAGGTTTCAGTCTCTTAAATTCAGGACCAAAGACGTCTGTTTTTCTTTGAATCAGACATAAAATGTCTTTTTTCTGATCTTTTTGGTTTGCGATACCTGTCAGGCAAATGACCCGTGCCGGGCGGTCCCTGTGGGCCTCACCCTCTGCCGTGTTTGACAGGGAGTAAGGGCTTGGCAAATCAGGGCCGGTTCCCGCTTGTACAGCGGAGCCCCCGGTGGGGGTGTCTTGCTGACGGACTGTCGGAGCCACCCCGTGGATTCCTGTCCGGCAGTAAGGCACCCCCACCGGGGGCGGCCTTCTGCCAAAAAGCGTTTTCCCAGTGGTATGATTTATGCTGAAGAGATTTTGAAAAATCATACATTTTACGCAAAGAGGTGAAAAATGAACTGGAAATTCTGGAAAAAAACCGGCACGGATCCGCTTCCCAAACCCAAAGAACTGATATCAGACCTGGGAAAATATCTGGTGGTGAATCTGCAATATGATCCGGACTGGGTCTGGCAGCTGAAAATGGTCACTGATCTGCCAAAGACGGCACGATTGGTTTCCGGGTGTTTGATCCGGCCACAGCTGCCATTCAGGGGACAGAGCATCCAAAAACTATACTTCCCTGGACGGACAGGCCGGTCTGATCCTTTTTGACGGCTGGTATCGTAAACAGACCCGGGAGCTTCAGGTGAACGATTACTATCAGTCCATGAAAACCGATCAGGCGGTTTAATTTCCAAATTTTTGTGATGCCGTGTCCACAAACCCTGTTTCCCCGGTGTGTTTCAGGAAACGGGGTTTATGGTGCCTGGGTCTTATCGTACGTTGGCCGGGCACCATGGATCTGTGTTCTGGATCCGGCGATTGAAGCTCACAAAAATGAAATTTCTTTTTCAAGGTGACTATCCAAACATTCTGCGTAAAAAATATCTTTTTCAAAGCGTTTTGTTCTTTTCTTCTCCCATTTTGAAAATTTTCGAAAAAAAATGATTGACATGATTCTATATTCTCTTTAGATTGAAATTCTTGAAATCAGTGAATTCCCCTTTTCTCCAGAATTCGCAGTGAGGACGGCTTGCCCAGGGTGGGCCTCTGCAATGTTTTTAAGATGTCAGGAGATATTGATATGTGTCGTTTGTTCGCACTCACCAGCCGGGACCCGGTGTCCCCCATGCTGGCCATCAAGGCGCTGGATGTGATGAGAAGGAAGGCCATGACGGGTCCGGCATGGGACTGTTGCTCCAGGACCTGGGCGGGCCGTTTGAAAGAAGTGAAAAGAGGCCCCGATTCTGTCGGGTATTTTCAGTGAAGAAAGGGATCCGGCGCCTGGATCTGTTCATGATGAATTTAGGTTTTCTCACCAAATATAAAATCTCTTTAAAAGTGCCCAAAAAACCGTTGAAGGCATTCCCAGAAGGGACCTGTACCTGATCCGGGCCTATGAACTGCCCGAGACTGGACAATCTGAGCAAAGACGACATGGCGGTCCGGCTTTGTCCGACATCCGGCTAAAGATCCGCGAAATGGGAGAGGAAAAAAAGATATGATGGTGTTTTCCTTCTGGCCGGACACCATCATGATCAAGGAGATCGGAGATCCGCTGCTTCTGGCCGGATATCTGGGACTGGACCGCAAGGAACTCAAGGCCAGGATCATCATGGCCCAGGGAAGGCAGAACACCAATTACGCCATTGATCTGTATGCGTGTCATCCGTTTTTCATCAAAGGGTACAGCACCATGACCAACGGCGAAAATACGGCATTTATTCCCATCAGGGATTTTCTGACCTCCCGGGGGATTGCCGCCTACACCGGATACCAGTCCGATTCCGAAGTGTTTGCCCATATCCTGCATTATTCCCTGGTTGAACTGGGGCTGGGAATCGACGGGTACAAGCATGTGATCACCCCGCTTCAGGAAAGAGACCTGGCCGTTCATCACAATGCCGGATTCCTGTCTCACCTGAAACGCACCTGCCGCTCTTTGATCATTGACGGTCCCAACTGCGTCATCGGCACCCTGCCGGACCATTCGTTGTTCATGGTTCAGGACCGCAAAAAACTGCGGCCCGGTGTGGTGGGAGGAAAACCCGGCCTTTACGGGTTTTCCTCGGAAATCTGCGGCCTGGATGCCGTGATTCCGGACCGGGACAAATCCAGAGACATTCAACCCATGCATTTAGACACAGCCATTGTCGGCCCCGACCGCCAGGAGGTAACCATATGTCGTCAAACCGAAGCCTTGAACCTTCCGCTTTAAGCCTCAACGACCTGCCCTGGCAGGTGAAATTCAGCAATGACCGGTGTACCCTGTGCGGCCAGTGCACGGCCGTGTGTCCGGTCAAAGCCATTGAACTGGGCGTGTTCAGAAAACGGACCCTCAAACCCAGCATCCGCAGACAGGCGGATCAGGGGGTTGCCCAGGATGTGTTTTACGGGATCCGGCAGAAAACCGATGTGGCCCATGCCTGTATCGGGTGTGCCATGTGCACTCTGGTATGCCCCAATGACGCCATCCATCCGGAAAAAAATCCCGGACTGGACCGGATGAAGTTTCATATCAACCAGCAGGGGGTGCCCCGGCGCCGGGGCGGGCGCCGCAACGCGGCCGGCTCGATTCTGGACCGGATCAAGTTCACCCGGATCTCCATGCTCACGGACCCGGCCCTGGATGCCGGTCGCCATGAGTTCGAGATGCGGACCCTGCTGGGACGGGTGCTTTCCCCCAGGGAAAACATGAAACGCCTGAAGGAAAAGGGATGGATTCCGCCGGTGCGGGAAATCTATCCGTTGATCATCGGCGGCATGTCTTTTGGTGCCCTGTCCCCCACCATGTGGGAGGGGCTCCAGATGGGGGTGGCGTATCTGAACGAGGAGATGGGCATGCCCGTGCGCATGTGCACAGGCGAAGGCGGATGCCCGCCCCGGCTGCTGCGGTCCCGGTTTCTCAAATATGTGATTCTCCAGATCGCTTCCGGCTATTTCGGTTGGGATGAGATCATTCACGCCATTCCGCATATGAAGGAAGACCCCTGCGCCATTGAGATCAAGTACGGCCAGGGCGCCAAACCCGGGGACGGCGGCCTTTTGATGTGGCACAAGGTCAACAAACTGATTGCCGCCATCCGGGGCGTGCCCGCCGGCGTGAGCCTGCCCAGCCCCCCCACCCACCAGACCCAGTATTCCATCGAAGAATCCGTGGCCAAGATGATCTTGTCCATGTCCATGGCCTGGGGGTTCCGGGTGCCGGTGTATCCCAAGATTTCGGCGTCCTCCACCTCCCTGGCCGTGCTCAACAACCTCACCCGAAACGATTATGCGTCAGGCCTGGCCATTGACGGCGAAGACGGGGGCACAGGCGCGGCCTATACCGTGTCCATGGACCACATGGGGCACCCCATTGCCAGCTGTATCAGAGACAACTACCTGAACCTGATCAAGATCGGCAAGCAGAACGAAATTCCGATTTTTGCCGGGGGCGGCATCGGAAAAAACGGGAACCTGGCCGCCAATGCCGCGGCATTGATCATGCTGGGGGCCTCCGGGGTCCAGATCGGCAAATATGTGATGCAGGCGGCCGCCGGGTGCGTGGGAACCGAAGAGGACCGGTGCAATGTCTGCAACGTGGGGATCTGTCCCAAGGGCATCACCTCCCAGGATCCCAGACTCTACCGGCGGCTGGACCCTGAAGATGTGGCAGAGCGGGTGGTGGACCTGTTCGTGTCCTTTGACACGGAACTCAAAAAGATCGTGGCGCCTCTGGGTCGGTCCACCTCTCTGCCCATCGGCATGTCCGACGCCCTGGGTATTGATGATGTTGCGGCAGCCCAGCGATTGAGTATCAAGTATGTAGTGTAAGGAATTCAGATATGACACACACTGATTTTATTTATATTCCCGGCAAAAGAGAAGAAAAACGGATTCCTTCCAGGGTTCTGGAGGAGATCATTCATCAGCAGATCCACAGCGGCCAAAGGCATCTGGAGATCGAGGCATTCGGCCAGCACGGCATCGGGGGCCGGCTGTGGGACGCGGGCACGGATCCGGTGAATATCCGCATTATCGGACACTCCGGCCAGAGAACCGGGTCCCTGGGAAATGCCAATACCTGTATCGAGATCATGGGACCGGCATCTGATGATCTGGGATGGCTCAATGCCGGGGCCCGGATTGTGGTCCACGGCCACGCCTCCAACGGCGTGATGAACGGCGCGGCCCAGGGCCGGGTGTTTGTGGGCGGCAGCATCGGTGCCCGGGGCATGACCATGACCAAACACAACCCCCGGTTCGATCCGCCGGAGCTGTGGGTTCTGGGCACGGCCGGGGATTATTTCGGTGAATTCATGGCCGGAGGTATTGCCGTGGTGTGCGGACACGGCAGTCAGCCGGAAGAAAAGGTGCTGGGATACCGGCCCCTGGTGGGCATGGTGGGAGGCAAGGTGTTTGTCCGGGGCAGCGCGGCAGGATTCAGCCAAAAAGATGCCAAACAGGTGTCACTGACCGATGACGACTGGCAGTGGCTGGAAACCGGGCTGGAAAATTTTTTGAAAAAAACCGGCCGGATGGACCTTTTGGCCACTTTGACGGTCCGGCCGGAGTGGATGCTGCTGACAGCCAAATCTCCCCATGAAAAAGCGGACAGCCCAAACCGGCCGGATATGCAGGGTTTCAGAAAACAGGTGTGGGACCGGGAACTGGGTCCAGGCGGGCTGATCGGAGATTTGCAGGAAACAGTGCCGGGAACCATTCCGGTAATCGCCACAGGGGATCTGCGCCGGTATGTGCCGGTGTGGGAACAGGATAAATATATTGCTCCGTGCCAGGCAGCCTGCCCTACCGGGATTCCGGTTCAGGACCGCTGGGCCATGGTAAGGGCTGACAATGTGGACGAAGCCATTGCCATGGGTCTGGCCCATACCCCGTTTCCCGCCACCGTGTGCGGATATCTGTGTCCCAGCCCCTGCATGGCTGCCTGCACCCGGCATCAGGAAGGCATGCCCCCGGTGAGTGTCAGAAACCTGGGCCGGGCCGGGGAACAGGTCCCCCCCCCGGAACCGCCGGAAAAAACCGGCAGAAAAATGGCGGTGATCGGTGCGGGTCCCGGCGGGCTGTCCGCTGCCTGGCACCTGACCCTTAACGGCCATTTGGTGACCGTGTTCGACACCGGGTCAGTCATCGGCGGCAAGATCGCATCCGTGATACCGGGGTCCCGGATTCCTGAAAACACCCTGAAAACGGAACTGGCGCGGATCAAGGCCCTGATTCCCGATATCCGCCTGAAACAGTCCATTGATGCGGATGCCTTTGCCCGGATCCGGGATGAATATGATTTCACGGTTGTGGCGGCCGGAGCAAAAAAACCAAAATCCCTGCCCGTGCCCGGCATCGAGCTGGCGGTATTTGCCAATGAATTTCTGTCGGATGCCAAAACAAAGAAAATCACCCCCGGCAAACAGGTGGTGATCATCGGGGCCGGCAATGTGGGGTGTGATGTGGCCACGGAAGCCCATCGCTTAGGAGCCCGAGACATCACCCTCATCGATGTGCAGCGGCCGGCCGCATTCGGCAAAGAACGGGAAGATGCGGAAAATTGCGGGGCCAAATTTCTATGGCCCGTGTATACTAAAGAAATTACCGAACAGGGCGTGATGCTCCAAAGCGGCGATCTGCTGCCGGCAGACACGGTGGTGGTGGCCATCGGCGATGTTCCGGACCTGGATTTCATTCAACCCCATCTGGCTGTGGACAATGGATTCGTCACCGTGGACCGGTTCAACCGGACCTCGGATCCCAAAGTATTTGCCATCGGCGATGCAGTGGCTTCGGGCCTGATCACGGATGCCATCGGTGCGGGTAAACGCACGGCCCAGGTTATTGATCAGCTGATATCCGGAAAAGAAGTCCGGGAAACACCCGCCATGCCGGTCATGGATACATCCCGGGTTCATCTGGCATATTATGATCCCAAAACACGGCCTGATGATTTGTCGTCCTGCGGTGATGTCTGTGCATCCTGCGGCAGATGCCGGGATTGCGGTATCTGCGTGGCGGTTTGCCCGGAATCGGCCATTTTTCGCAACGATCTGGGAAAAGCAGGATTTGAATACCAGGTGGATCCGGACAAATGCATCGGGTGCGGGTTCTGCAAAGGAGCCTGTCCCTGCGGCATCTGGGACTTGATACCCAATACCCCCATGTAACCGGGTGTTTGAGTTTTTCCTTGACGCTGCCCTTTTTGATTCGTATAAAAAGAATCCGAATCAAAAGGGGGGGGATTGTGTCGTGAAACAGCGGTGGTTGTCTTTTCTGGGATGCCTGACATTGGGTTGTGGGTTGTGGGGGGTGTTGATGACCGGTCAGGCAGATGCGATTTCTCCGCCGGGCCGGGTATTGAAATTTGCCGTTCATACCAGCAGTTTGGGCAGTCTGGATCCTCATCTGCTGAGAGGATCCCAGGACTATACCTATGCAGACATGGTTTTCAACTGCCTGATCCGGTATGTACCCGGAGATCTTTCCCGTCTGGAACCGGATATCGCAGCATCCATTCCCACGTATCAACTTGAAAATGGCCGCCAGGTCTGGACGGTTCATCTGAAAAAACGAATTTTTTTTCATCCCGGCCCGTTCAACCCGGTGTATGAGTTGACCGCAGATGATGTGATTTTTTCATTAAAAAAACTGGCGGACCCGGATTTCAGCAGCATGGCCGGTGAATATGCGGGCATGACGTTTGAAAAGACAGATGACCATACCCTGAAAATTATTCTTGAAGAACCCGTGTCACCGTTGTTTTTTCTGCCGAAAATCGCCAATCACCGGGGCGGATATGTTGTGAGTGAAAAAGCGATCCAGGCGGGTGGATATGATGCCTTTGTCACTCACCCGGTGGGCACGGGTCCGTTCATGTTTCACCGGTATGTACCAAAGGAAAAATGTGAGTTCAGAGCCTATGCCGGGTATTTTCGGGGAACCCCGAAACTGGCGGGCGTGGAAATGTATTTTATTCCGGACAACGATACCCGGGAGGCGGCCTTTGCAAACAAGGAGATGGATCTGATCCTCGGAGTGGGCGAACCCGGATGGATTGAGCGTATGGACCGGGTACCTGAAACCATCGTCGATGTGTTTGGTCCGGGATTCACCGGCCTGTTTCATTTTAACACCTCCATTGAGCCCCTGAATGATCCCCGGGTGAGGCAGGCCATCGTCCATGCCCTGGACCGGGATGATTTTCTGGCCGCATCCAGCCCAAAGCTGGTGTCTCCAGTGCTTTCCCCCATGAGTTCGGCGTTTCTGCCCGGTGGGCTGACAAACGAAAAAATTATCAGTTTGGGGCTGAATTTTGAAAAAAACATTGAAAAAGCCAGAAAACTGCTGGCGGACGCCGGGTTTGCAGACGGATTTTCCATAACTCTGTATGGATCGGAAAAACGGCTGTTTAAGACAAGCTATGACATTTTGCAGCATGCGTTGAAAGAGATCGGCATTATCGTGGAGTTGAAAATCGTATCCCATTCAGAATACCACCGGATTGTCCGGGACAACCGGAATGCCATGGTGCTGTATTTTACGCTCCGACCCAATGCAGATACGTATCTGCGGGGATTTTTTCATTCCGATGCCATCGTTCTGACCGGTGTCAAGGCATATACCAATTTTTCCCATTGTACCTCCGTGGATGATCTGCTGGACACGGCTTTGATGGAAATGGATCCCAAAAAACAGATCCGGTTGTGGGAGCAGGCCCAGATAAAAATCCTGCACGATGTATGGGTGTATCCTTTGCTGGATATCAAGTATTGTGTGGCCCGAAAATCCGATCTTGACTATGGGCATGATCTGTTAAATACCCTGGCGGGGTATCCTCAGTTTGACGAACGTACCGCATTTGTCTCACCCTGAAGGTCGGTACCAGACGGTTTTGCAGGCACGGATGTCCGCTTGCAGGATATTTTCAAAGGAAAACGTTTTTATGAAACAAACCCGGATTACAGACAAAATTACATATGTGGAACCCGATTCCATGGCCCGGTTTTCCTCTTGTGCCGGATTGATTGTCCAGTCCAGAAAACAGATATTCATAGACATGAATTTAGGAGAACCCGATACCCGGACCCTGCTGGAACAAAGATGTCCGGATGCAGCGGTGATCACGCATTTTCATCTGGATCACAGCGTCTGGACCCACCAGGCGGAAAAAGCCGGGATACAGGTCTTTGTTCCGGCAAAGGAAGCGGCATTCCTTTCCAGTCTGGATCATGTGGTTCAACAGACAGCCGGTCCCTTAGGCTGCGGCAAACAGTGGCATGCGTTTGTTGAAAACACCCAGGGATTCCGGTCGTTGACGCATTTTTCATCCTATGGGCCTGACACAGTTTTTGTGGAGTTTGCTCCGGAAATGGTGGTGATGGACACCCCGGGCCACTCCCCGGGGCATACCTCGTTTTATTTTCCGGATGACCGGATTCTGTTTTCAGGGGACCTGGGACTGGACCGGTTCGGGCCGTGGTATGGGTGGCAGAATTGTGATATCCGGGATCTGGTCTTCTCCCTTCTTCGATTGGATGGAATGCAGATCAATTTGATTCTGTCCAGTCATGGCGGAATGATCCAAAAAGGCATATCCGACATTTTTATGGCAAAAATCAAAGAGATCCTCCAGCGGGAACATTACATTGAAAAACAGTTGTCCAAAGGTAAATCTGAGGCTCAAATCATTGAAAACGGGGTGTTCTATCTCCACAAAAAAAAGGTGCCCCAACCTTTGAAAACATTTCTGGATATGTGGGATTCTGTCATGTTTCAGCACCACAAAAATTTATTGGCACAAGGCGGATTAACGGCGTTTTTTCCTGAATTGTCCCAAATTTCCAACACTCATTAGCCGACAAAGCCGTCTTTGACCAGGGACCGGCCCGGTATCATGGTCTGGGTCCGTTTGATTCCCTCGATTTTCCGGATCTGCTGATCCAGAAACTCGGCAATGGTTTCCGCATCCGAGGTGAGAAAATCCCGCTGGAGAACCACTTTTACCAAGAGATCGATACTGCCGTGAACCGTATGGACCTCCCGGACTTCATCCAGTGCG
Organism: Desulfotignum sp.; assembly: GCA_018399285.1. Taxonomy (GTDB): domain Bacteria; phylum Desulfobacterota; class Desulfobacteria; order Desulfobacterales; family Desulfobacteraceae; genus Desulfotignum. The sequence continues at coordinate 58,324 of JAGYOW010000003.1, read as the reverse complement.
AACAATCGATCCGACAGGGTGGTTTCCGTCATGGCATCCGTGTCAATGAGAATGAATGCGGTAATGGTGCGTTTCATTTCCGGGTATTCCGGGGTTTGTTTTTCCAGCATCGCGGTTCTGAAACCGGCCATGCTTTTGGGGATGAGCCGATCGATACCGATGCCGTAACGCCGGTTGGTACTGGAATCCCAGTGATGATAGGCAATATAGGTGTACAGGTCGGCAAGGGTCCGCCCGGGAAAATACTTGAGCAGGTCCCCGTTTTGGATGATGGAGGTCATGGGCAGGTATATGGTGTGGTACCAGTCTCTGGCGGCCCGGATGAAATCGCAGCTTTTGCCGGACTGGGATGTCAGGTAATCCTGATGTTTCCGGATCTGCTGTTCCAGATATTTGTATTTTCCCACTTCCGTGAGATCGATTTCCCGGGGCAGTTCGGTTTTTTCCAGAAATTTCGTTTTTTCCAGATACAACAGGTTTTCCAGGGTATTCCTGGCGGATACAATCTCCACCACCTTGGCCTTGATTTCCGTCCATCCCAGTTCCTTGGCCGCCGCCACCCGGTGGTTGCCGTCCAGGACATAGTACTGGTTGCGGATCTGGTACAGGTTGACCGGCGGGATGGCTCTGCCCTGACGCATGGCCTGTTTGATTTCCGTAAACCGCTGGGCGGACATGTGTTTTTTGGGCCGGAACCGGGAATCAAAATCCCCGTATTTACCCACACTGCCGATGATGTTTTCCAAAGAAATGGTCTGGATGCCGTGATCAACGAACGTCACATCTTCTTCCTGGGCCTGCTGTTCATGGAACGAATCCACGTGGTTGCGTGTATCCTGCCGGGCGGCATCGGCCGAAAACAGGTATTTGAAGAAATTTTTCATGGTTCAGACCTCTATGAGTGTAAATCCGCAGGTGTTGATGACCTGCGTATGGTTGACGCGTGTAATTCTATCGGATTGGGTATCAAATTCCCGGTGTATGTGTCCATGGATAAAATAATCGGGCCGGTATTTTTGAATCAACGTGTTGAAGCATTCAAATCCCCGGTGACATAAGTCTTCTTTGTCATGGATGTGGCGGGGCGGGGCATGGGTGATGATCATATGAATCGGTTTTTTACGCCATAAAGACAGCCACAGGGAAAATATCTGTTTTTTCATCATGGCTTCGGTATACTGGTTGGCGCCGCCGTTGTACCACATGGATCCTTCCAGGCCCAGAATATTGAACGTGTTGAATTTCACGATGCGGCGATGAATATTTTCACATCCCACGGGATTGGAAGGCGTATACCGGATATCATGGTTGCCTTTGACATAAAACAGGGGCCGGTCCAGCCGGTCCCGCAGAAAAGACAGAAATTCCGGGTCCAGATCACCGCAGGAGAGGATCAGGTCCACCGGTTCCAGGGTTCTGGTTTCCACCAGGCGGGTCAGGGTTTTATCAATGAAATCAGATACTGCCAGAATTTTCAGGCCAAAGGGTTTCCGCAATGAACGGGAAAGGCCAGTGGGGGTCAGCTGCTTTTTCATGAAATAATAACAGGTTCCGGTTACAGGGTGAATGGAAAACAACGCGATCATCATATGCTATATTGTTTCAAATATCCAGATCCATAAAATATTGCTTGCCATTTAATTTGGTTGTGCTAAGTAATAGACTTGATTCTAAAACGGGTGTTAACCGATTATCTTCACTATCGGAGATGATCAGAGACGAAACCTAATTTTCAGGAGGAAAAAGATGAAAAAATTGTTCGTATCCCTGTTTGCACTGGCATTTGTCCTAGTTTCCGCGCCGGCGTTCAGTGCCGACATCGAGCTGGCCAAAAAATCAACCCTTGAATCCATTGTCAAGGCCGGGGAAATCCGGATTGGATTTGAATCCGGTTACCTTCCCTTTGAAATGACCAATACCAAGGGTCAGTACATCGGGTTTGACATTGACATGGGAAAACATCTGGCCAGGGCCATGGGTGTTACATATGCGCCTGTGAACACCGCCTGGGACGGCATTATTCCGTCTCTGCTCACGGACAAGTTTGACATCATCATTTCCGGTATGACCGTGACCCAGGAAAGAAACCTGGCCGTCAACTTCACCGATCCCTATATTGTTGTGGGACAGGCCATCCTTCTTAACAAAAAACATGAAGGGGTGGTAAAATCCTACAGAGACCTGAATGACCCCAAGTACACGATTACATCCAAACTGGGGACAACCGGTGAGCAGGCAGTGAAACGAATGATCCCCCGGGCCACCTACAAAAGCTTTGAGGTGGAAACCGAAGCGGTCATGGAAGTAGTCCAGGGCAATGCCGATGCCACGGTATATGACCTGCCCCTCATTGAGATCATGCAGGCCCAGCACGGCGAAGGCAAAACCGTGGCCCTCACCGAACCGTTTACATTTGAGCCCCTGGCAATGGCCGTCAGAAAAGGGGATCCGGATTTCCTCAACTTTTTGAACAACTTCATCCGCCAGTATAAAAACGACGGCAGATGGCAGATGGCCTATGACAAATGGATCAAATCCAATGACTGGCAGTCAGAACTTCAGGAATAATTGCCATTGTCACTATTGTATCAGGAAATTATAAGATAAAAAACAGACCGGCAGAAATATTTTTCTGCCGGTCTGTTTTTTTAAGGTCAGATTTATGAAACAGAACATATCCAACATCAAGCGATTGAGCAATCCTTTTGCCTATGTACTTTCTGTGTGCGGGTTTTTTGTGCTTTTGTTCATGGTCATCGGTTCGGTGTATTATGCCACGGTGGCCGTGGATTACCACTGGCGCTGGTTCAAGGTGCCCCAGTATTTCATGTACCAGCCTGATATTACCCTGTATTCGGAAGGATTTGGGGAGATCGAATCGGTTTCGCCCAACAAAGACAAATTTGACGTCACCGTGACCACCGATGCCGGAGAAAGAACCTATACGGTTCCCAAAGGATCGTTTGACTGGACCGAAGGGGATCTGGTTTCCCCGGGCGATATGATTGCCACTTACGAGGGGGACTGGCAGCCCGGCATTCTGGCCAAGGGGATGTGGGTCACCCTGAAAATTTCGTTCATTTCCACCATTTTCGGCATTCTTCTGGGGATCATCGGCGGGGTGGCAAGGGTGTCGGATACCCCGGTCCTCAAATGGTCGTCCATCACCTATGTGGAGATCATCCGGGGATCTCCGCTGCTGGTGCAGATCATGATCTTTTATTTTGTTCTGGGCACTACCATGAACAAGATTCTTCTCATGAACGGCATTCCCAAACTGGATCCGGAGTGGTACGGGATCATGGCCCTGTCCGTGTTCACCGGGGCCTATGTGGTGGAGATTGTCCGGGCCGGGATCGAATCCATCCATCCGGGCCAAGTGGAGGCGGCCCGATCCTCGGGCATGACCTATTTTCAGTGCATGTTCCATATCATTCTCCCCCAGGCTTTGCGCACCATTCTGCCGCCGCTGGCCGGCCAGTTCATCAACCTGATCAAGGACTCCTCCCTGCTGGGCATGATCTCCATCCGGGAGTTGACCAAGGCCACCCGGGAAGGTATCACCACCAGTCTTCAGACGTTTGAACTGTGGATCGTGTGTGCCATTCTCTATCTGATGATGACCTTTACGCTGTCCATGTGTGTCCAGTATCTGGAAAGGAGGACCGCCACCCGATGATAGACGTCAAACATATTTACAAGACATTTTATGTGCCCCATGAGGTCAAGGCCCTGGTGGATGTGTCCAATACCATTGAGGCGGGTGAGGTGGTGGTGGTGATCGGCCCGTCCGGTTCCGGAAAAAGCACGTTTCTGCGCTGTCTGAACCGCCTGGAAACAGCGGACCACGGGCAGATTCTGGTGGACGGGGTGGATATTTTCGACCCCAAAACCAATATCAACAAAGTCCGGGCCGAGATGGGCATGGTGTTTCAGTCCTTTAACCTGTATCCCCATCTGAGCGTCATGGGCAATGTGACCATGGCCCAGAAACTGGTGAGAAACCGCCCCAAAAAGGAGCGGGATGAAAAAGCCTTGATGCTGCTGGAAAAGGTGGGTATTGCCAACAAGGCCAAGGCCTGGCCCTCAAATCTTTCCGGGGGCCAGCAGCAGCGGGTGGCCATTGCCAGAGCCCTGGCAATGGACCCCAAGATCATGCTGTTTGACGAACCCACCTCGGCCCTGGATCCGGAGATGATCGGCGAGGTGCTGGAGGTGATGAAAACCCTGGCCAAAGAGGGCATGACCATGGTGTGCGTCACCCATGAAATGGGGTTTGCCAGGGAAGTGGGAGACCGGGTGATTTTCATGGACGAAGGCATGATTGTCGAGGAAGGCACACCGGAACATTTTTTCAAAAACCCCACCCACGACCGGACCAAACTGTTTTTGAAACAGATTCTATAGCGGTTCTATTCGGATGATGCCCGGCCGCAAACCGGCCGGCAATTTTGAATGACTGATCTGGAAGCGATTGTTTACAGTCTGAATTCCTGTGCCCACCGGACAAACCGGTGGGCATGGGCCGGATTGATGGCGTTTAAGTCCGCCAGGATCTGGGGCACGGTCCTGGGCTGGTGCCGGGCCGGACCGGTTTTGGAAAAAAATTTGTCTGCACAGCAGATGATTTTTTCTGCCGGGGTGACCGGCACCATGTCCCGCCGGGGCAGGGGCAAATTATGGCGGTCAATGGTGTCCAGGCTGATACCGGCTCCGGTGTGCCGTTCGGCCACCCGGCCGTAAGCCGGATCCAGGCCTTCGCTGTCCAGCAGTTCCCGGCCCAGATATCCATGACACACATAGGATGCCTCCCCGGTGCAGCCGAGTTTCGGGGAGGCGGTCAAAAAGATGCCGATGTCATGGAGCAGGGCGGCCTGTTCGATAAACAAAAGATCCAGGTCCGGATCCGCCAGGTTCCGGGCGATTTCCAGGCTTTTTTCTGCCACCTGCCGGCTGTGATCCACCAAAATGCGGTGCAGTTCGGATCCGGGCGGATAATATTTTTCAATAACGGCCATGGGGTCCATGGTCAGGACATCAATACCCCTTCGATGAGTTCATCCAGATCCCCGTCCAGGACCCGGTCCACATCCCCGATCTCATGATCCGTGCGGTGGTCCTTGATCATGCGGTAAGGATGCAGCACATAGGACCGGATCTGACTGCCCCAGGCGATGTCGTCCTTGCCGTCGTGCAGCGACTGCATCTTCTGATCCTGCTTTTGTTTTTCCTGCTGGTAGAGCCGGGATTTCAGCACCTTCATGGCAATCTCCTTGTTCCGGTGCTGGGACGGTTCCTGCTGGCACTGGACCACGGTGCCGGAGGGCAGATGGGTGATGCGCACAGCCGAGCTGGTCTTGTTCACGTGCTGGCCCCCGGCCCCGGATGCCCGGAACACATCGATGCGCAGGTCTTTGTCTTCGATATCGATCTGGATGTCATCTTTGATGTCCGGATACACAAATACCGAAGCAAATGAAGTGTGGCGCTTGCCCCCGGCATTGAACGGGGAGATGCGCACCAGCCGGTGGACCCCGGATTCCACTTTCATGAACCCGAAGCAATTTTTTCCCGCCACTTTGAAGGTCACCCCTTTGATACCGGCCTCGTCTCCGGGCTGCAAGTCGATCAGGGTCATTTTATACCCTTTTTTATCGATCCACCGGGAATACATGCGGAACAGTATTTCGGCCCAGTCCTGGGAATCCGTACCCCCGGCCCCGGCATTGATGGATACCAGGGCATCCCTGGCATCGTCTTCATGGTCCAGGGTGATGTCCAGGGAAAACTGTTTGATTTTCTTTTCAATGTCGGCCAGTTGCCGGGCCACGTCCGCTTCCGCTTCCTTGTCTTCTTCCTCATGGGCCATTTCCAGCAGCATGCGGGCGTCTTCAATTTCATTGCCAAGATGGTTGCAATGGTCGATCAGATCGGAAAGCCGGGTCTGTTCCTTGAGCATTTCAGTGGCTTTTTCCGGATCATCCCAGAAATCAGGCCGGGCACTGAAGAATTCCAGTTCTTTTAATCGTTTTTCCTTGACCGGCAGGTCAAAGATACTCCTTGAGGCGGTCGGCTTTGGCGGTTAATGCAGACAGGGTTTGTTTTAAGTCGGTATTCATGGCTGATATCTCCTTTTCATATATTGACAGGTTTTTACCATAAAACCCGGGATGATTGCAATAACACAGATCAGGGTGAACAGATCCCCGAAACGGGTGTAAACGCTCAAAGACGTCATGGCCGGGAGGGCTTGCAGGATCACGGCATCGGTAAAAACAGGGGTGGATTGCCGCACCCGGCCGGTGGGGTCGATGAACCCGGAAATCCCGGTGTTGGCGGCCCGGGCCACGCTCCGGCGGTTTTCCACGGCCCGGAGCACGGCAATGGCAAAATGCTGGGATGCTGCGGATGTGTGTCCGAACCAGGCATCGTTGGTCACCGTGGTCAGCAGATCGGCCCGGTTTTTGACAAACGCGCGGGAAATGTCTGGAAACAGGATTTCAAAACAGATCAGTACTCCGGTGTGATGATTTTTAAACGTCAGAGGAGTGAATGCCGGATCTCCTCTGGAAAAATTACCGGCTTCCGCCGTCAGTTTTTCAATGAAAAACAGCAGGTCCTGGAACGGGACATATTCGCCGAACGGCACCAGATGGGTTTTGTCATACACGCCTCTGGGCAAAGCCAGGTGATCGAGCATCACCACCCGGTTGAAATATCGGACCGGATCATGGGCCGTGTCCACGGCCGGGGTGCCGATGAGAAAATGGGTGCCGGCCTGCCGGATATACGGGTCCACCTGATTGGAAAGCGCGGTGTTATGGCCGTAATAAAACGGCAGAGCGGTTTCCGGCCAGATGATCAGGTCCGGTTGAAATTGGGCCGCCTCAAGGGACAATGTCCCGTATTTTTCGATGGTGGCCAGGCGGAACGCCATGTCCCATTTCATGTCCTGCCGGATGTTTCCCTGAATGATGGCCAGGCGGGTGTCCGAAGCCCGGGCCATTTTTTTCTGTACATCGGCAATTCGATACATTGAATATCCATACGCCCCGGCCAGAAGCAGACAGGTGTATCCGGCGCTGACGGCCACCGGGATCAATGCCGCAGAATGTCCGGCTCGCCGGCGTGTCACAAGATATCGCCATATCAGTGCGGCCACGGCACTGCACAGGACCAGAAGAAAAGAGATGCCCATCACCCCGGTCATGTCCGCGATCTGGACAATCCACCGGTTTTCCGCCTGGCTGTAGCCTAAAATGCCCCAGGGAAACCCGGTGAACAGATAGGTCCGCACCCATTCAAGCCCGATCCAGATGGCGGCTGCAGCCGGCGGCATTAATACGGGTGGCGGGGCCAGTTTTTTGAGGCCAAAGGCAAACAACGCCGGATAAACAGACAGATACAGGCACAGAAGAATCAGAGCGGACACTGACAAAACCGTGTGTAATCCGCCGAATTTGCACAATGTGGGAACAATCCAGTAAATCAAGGTGGAGAAATGAACGAATCCCGCAGCAAATCCGGCAACAAATGCCTGCCGGGCCGTCAGGGGCGTCAAAGAAACCATAAGCGGGGCAAGAGCAATGAATCCCAGATAATACAGATGAACGTCGGGAAAGCTCATGGTCAGAAGCAGGCCGCTCACCATGGCGGGAAAATAACTGTAAAGAAGGGACATCGATCTTAAATCAAACCGCCGTTGACGCCGATCACCTGACCGTTGACGTAAGCGGCGTTGTCCGAGCACAGAAAACAGACCACGGCCGCCACATCTTCGGGTTGACCCAGTCGGCCGGCCGGGATCTCTTTTTTTATTTTTTCCAGATCCATGCCTGTGAGCATGTCGGTTTCAATAAACCCCGGAGCCACAACATTCACTGTGATGCCCCGGCTGCCGATTTCTTTTGCCAAAGCTTTGGTGGCCCCGATGATTCCCGCCTTGGCAGCACTGTAATTGACCTGGCCGGCATTACCGGCCTGGCCGGCGGCGGAGCTGATGTTGATGATCCGGCCGCAACGCTGCTTGAGCATCTGGCGGACCACCGGCCGGGTCAGGTGATAAAATCCATTCAAATGGGTGTTCATCACCGTTTCCCAGGCTGGTTTTTTCATCATGGCAAACAGGTGATCATCCCGGATGCCGGCATTGTTTACCAGAATATCCAGGCGTCCTCGCTGTTCAATAATAGCGGCAACGGCTGCGTCGCATTCTGTCTGACGGGTGACGTCAAACCGGAGCAGTGCACCCCGGCCGTTTCGGGTCTGGATGTCATCCAGGGCTTTTTGGGCGGCCGCTTCATTTGACCGAAAACTGAGATAGACAAACATGCCCTGACCGGCCAGCTGCCGGGCAATGGCCCGGCCAATGCCCCGGGATGCGCCGGTAATCAGTGCGGTCTGTTGAAACGATATGTTCATACCTGTCCAATATCACCCATGGACCGGGATTTCAAGACCCGGATATGGGAATATTTTTATTGCGCTTTACAATTTTATGGCCGGATGATATCTTCACTGATGGTCATACGATCATATGAACACCATCTGCAGGAGCTTTTTATGGAACATATAGAAATTCGTTTCGGCAGCAACCTTGGTACGTACGATACCGATGAAAAATCCTTTCAAGACATGTTTCAGTCCGTAAATCCCATGTTCTGTTTTTCAAAACGGATCTGGAAACCCCAGATGGATATTTTTGAAACCCAAAATCAGATCATTATCCAGGCGGAGATCGCCGGGGTGCAAAAAGAGGATATTATTATCGAGGTCAGCAACAAAGCAGTCAAAATTTCCGGAATCAGAAAAAGTGCCCGTCTGGATCCCGCAGCCACCTACCGGCTGGCTGAAATTCAGTTCGGTCAGTTCGAACGGGTCCTGTATCTTCCCTGCATGATCGATGTGGAAAAAGTCTCCGCAGTGTTTAACAACGGTTTTCTTCAACTGACCCTGGGCAAATTATTTTCTGAGAATATTAAACCGGCACATGATCTGTCCATGGATTTTATCTAGCATTTCTGTCCATTCACAAAGGATAATACATGGATGACATCAGACATTCAGCCGCTGCCATCTCCACCAACGATATTCCCGGTAAAATTCCCATCCTTCCCATTGTGGATACCAACCTGTTTCCCAAAATGGTGCTGCCTCTGGTATTGATCCAGAAAGAGGCGATTGATCTGATTGACGAAGCCATGGCCGGATCCCGGATGCTGGGCCTGATTCTTTCCAGAAAACCGGACCCGGGGTCGAAACACCGGGCCGAGGATCTGTTTCGCATCGGTACCGTGGCCATGATTCTGAAAATGTCCAAAATGAAGGATGAAAAAGCGCAACTGCTCATTCAGGGGCTGAACCGGTTCAAGACCGTGCAGTTTTTACAGGGCAAACCTTATCTTCAGGCAAATATCGAGGTCCTGACCTGCAAAAACCAGGATCGGAGTGTGGAAAACCGGGCACTCATGGCCAATATCGCTGAACAGTACGAAAAAATCGTCAACCTGTCTCCCGGACTGCCCGGAGAGATGGCCCATATGATCAAATCCCTGAAAGAACCCAATGTGCTGGCGGACATGGTCGCGTCCTCCATTAACGCGCCTGTGGAAGAAAAACAGAAAGTGCTGGAAATGCTTAATGTCAACCAGCGGTTGAAAAAAGTTACCCGCCTGGTCAATGATCAGCTGGAAATTCTGGAAATGGGCTCCCGGATTCAGAACCAGGTCAAGGAAGACATGGACAAACAGCAGCGGGAATATTATCTGCGCCGGCAGCTCAAAGCCATCCGGGAAGAGCTGGGGGAAACCGACAATGACAGCGTGGAAATCCGTGAATACCGGGCAGTGATCCAGGAAAGCCGTCTGCCGGAAGAGGCGGAAAAAGAAGCCCAGAGAGAATTGCAGCGCCTGTCCCGCATGAATCCCTCATCGTCGGAATATGTGGTGGCTTCCACCTACCTGGACTGGCTCACCAGCCTGCCCTGGCACGAGGCATCCAAAGATGTGCTGGATATCAAGTCCGCCCGGCGTATCTTGAACCAGGATCATTATGGACTGGAAAAGCCCAAAAAGCGAATTCTGGAATTTCTGGCCGTGCGAAAACTCAAGAAAAATTCCAAAGGCCCGATTCTGTGCTTCACGGGTCCTCCGGGTACGGGAAAAACGTCACTGGGCCGCTCCATCGCCAGGGCGCTGGGCCGGGAATTTGTCCGGATTTCGTTGGGAGGGGTTCGGGATGAGGCTGAGATCCGGGGACACCGCAGAACCTATGTGGGGGCTCTGCCCGGCCGGATCATCCAGAATGTCCGGAAAGCCGGGAAAAAAAATCCCGTGTTCATGCTCGATGAAATCGACAAGCTGGATTCTTCCTATCGGGGAGATCCATCCGCAGCTCTGCTGGAGGTGCTGGATCCGGAACAGAATGATTCATTCACCGATCATTATCTGGATGTGGCGTTTGATCTGTCGGATGTCATGTTTCTGACCACGGCCAATGTGATGCATACCATTCCTGCCCCGTTGCGGGACCGCATGGAAGTGCTGGAACTCAACGGGTACACCGAGGATGAGAAACACAAGATCGCCACCCGGTATCTGATCCCCAGACAACGGGATGCCCATGGGTTGACCGCCGGACAGATCCGGTTCACGCCCGGGGCCGTCAAAAAAATTATTTCCGGGTATACCCGGGAATCGGGGTTGCGGAATCTGGAACGCCGGATCGGCACGGTGTGCCGGGGGGTGGCCACAAAAATCGCTGAAGCACAGGCCGTTCATCTGGTGATCCGCCAGGATGATCTGCATGAATATCTGGGACCGGTGCAGTATTCTCCGGATCTGGCCCTGCGCATTCACACCCCCGGTGTGGTGGTGGGTCTGGCCTGGACCCCGGTGGGCGGGGAAATTCTGTTTGTGGAAGCCGTGGCCATGAAAGGGGGCAAGGAGTTGACCCTCACGGGCCAGCTGGGAGATGTGATGAAGGAATCCGCTGCCACGGCGTTAAGTTTTATCCGGTCCCATGCTGGAAAACTGGGGGTGGAAGATACGTTTTTTGATACCCATGATATCCATGTCCATGTGCCGGCCGGATCCATTCCCAAGGATGGACCCTCTGCCGGAGTCACCCTGCTGGTGGCGCTGGTATCTCTGGTCACGGGCCGGAAAGTGCGGCCCCGCACGGCCATGACCGGGGAAATCACCCTTCGGGGAGAAGTGCTGCCCGTGGGCGGGATCAAGGAAAAAATCATTGCCGCCCACCGGGCCGGTGTCAAATCCGTGATTCTTCCGTTATGGAATCAAAAAGACATGGAGGATGTGCCAAGGCATATCCAGGATCAGATGAATTTTATGTTTACCGATAAAATGGAAGACATTATTTTACATGCCTTTGACTCATGAAAAAAAATATCCCCTGATGTTGGTTGTCGGCATCCGGCTGGTTTGCCTGCTTTTGTTCTGTGCCGTAAGTGCCGGATGTGCCAAATCCATCGATCCGGACCTGCCGGATACACGCCCGGCGCCTTCTTCCCGGAAAGATTCAGGAAAAATTCCTGCCACCCAGCGGCCCTATAAAGTCCTGGGCAAGCATTATACCCCCATTGCCAGTGCCCATGGGTTTTCCGAGACGGGCATTGCCTCCTGGTACGGCAAAAAATTTCACGGCCGGAAGACCGCCAATGGTGAAACCTATGACATGTATGCCATGACCGCGGCCCACAAGACCCTGCCCATGAACACCTGGGTGGCGGTCCACAATCTGGACAACAACCAAAAAATCAAAGTGCGCATCAATGACCGGGGACCGTTTGTCACGGGCCGGATCATTGATCTGTCCTATACCGGAGCCAGGAAGATCGGCATGATGGGCCCGGGAACAGCCCGGGTCCGGGTGACCGCCCTGGGGGCCGCGACCCGATATGCTGAAAAAGAGCCGGTGGCATTCAGGGAACTGGACTACTGGACCGGCAATTTCACGGTGCAGGTGGGTGCGTTCCGGGAAAAGGCCAATGCCGACCGGTTCAGGGAAAAATTGTCCAAATCCTATCTCAACGCCCATATTATGGTGCATGAGGATCACCGGGGCCGGTTCTATCGGGTCCGCATCGGCCGGTTTTCCAGTCTCAAGGATGCCGAACGGTTCAGAGACAATCTTTTGAAAAATGACGGGTTTGCCCAGGCCTTTGCCGTGGCGGAGTAGCCGTATGGCAGCCGTGGTATTTCTGGACCGTGACGGGGTGATCAATCAGGATTCGCCTGAATATATCAAGCACCCGTCTGAATTTCATTTCATTCCGGGCAGCCGCCGGGCCATTGCAAGGCTGAATCGGTATGGATTTGACATCATTGTCATCACCAACCAGTCCATTATCGGCAGAAACATGGTCACCCGGCAGACCCTGGATTTGATTTTTGATAAAATGCACCAGGGGATTGCTGCGGCCGGAGGCCGGATCCTGGATATATTTTTGTGTCCCCACACCCCGGATGCCGGATGTGACTGCCGTAAACCAGAGCCGGGATTGATATACCAGGCAAAGGCCCGGTATGACATCGATTTGTCCCGATCCCTGTTTGTGGGCGACAGTGTCAAAGATATTCAGGCGGCCCGGAACGCGGGGTGCGGCAAGGCCGTGCTGGTGGCCACGGGAAACGGCAAACAGGCGTTTGAAAAATTGACCGACCAGGGCGAACCACCGGATTATTTCGCAGAGAACCTGATGGCGGCCGCCCACTGGATCACCCACCAACCCGGGCACCCGGTCCCATGATCACCATCAAAGGGGTGCTGTCCCGCCTGACATACCAGAACCCGGACAACCACTACACGGTGTGCCGGATCCAGGTGGAAAAGATCCAGGACCCCATCACCGTGGTGGGATATCTGGCCGGGGTGGCTGAAGGTGAGACCCTGACCCTGAAAGGCCAGTGGGCGTCTCATCCAAAATACGGGGACCAGTTCAAAGCGGAAACCTATGAAGTCACCCTGCCGGCCACAATATCCGGTATCCGCAGATACCTGGGCTCCGGCATGATCAAGGGGATCAGCAGATCCCTGGCAGACCGCATCGTGGACCGGTTCCAGGATCAGACCCTGGAGATCATTGAGAATCAGCCGGAAAAACTGCGGGAGGTGACGGGTATCGGCAAGGGCAAACAGCAGATGATTGTCAAATCCTGGAACACCCATCACGCTGTGCGCCGGGTCATGCAGTTTCTCCAGGAAAACAGCGTGAATGTGGCCCATGCCGGACTGATTCTCAAAACCTATGGAGCCGGTGCCATGACCGTTCTGGAAACCGATCCGTTTCGCATTGCCATTGATATTCCGGTGATCGGGTTTGCGGCCGCCGATGCCGTGGCCCGGGCCAAAGGGGTGGAAAAAACCGACCCTGCCCGTCTGGCCGCCTGTCTGCTCTGCCAGCTGCTGACCTTTGAATCGGACGGCCATGTCTATGCGCTGAAAGAGGAACTTTTTTCTGCCTGCGCCCGCCTGGCCGGGGTGGATGTAGACCTGTTTGCCCCGGCCCTGGAAACCCTTGCCGGCAGCAAAGAGATCCGGATCTGGGAGGAACGCATCTATCTGACCCGACTGTATGCAGCGGAAAAAGGAATTGCCGACCGGATCAATGCCCTTTTATCCATGCCGGCGCCGGAACCGCAGATCAGTCAGGAGGAGATTCTGGAACAGGTGCTGTCCGGCATGGCAGTGAAATTGTCCGACGAGCAGCTGGAGGTGGTGTGCCAGGTGATGACCCGGAAAATGTCCGTGATCACCGGGGGTCCGGGTACGGGCAAGACCACCCTGGTGCGGGCGTTGTGCCAGGTGTTCAAACAGCTTCGTCTCACCGTGGTTCTGGCAGCCCCCACGGGCCGGGCCGCCCGGCGCCTTTCCGAAACCACGGGCAAAAAAGCGTTTACCCTGCACAAGCTGCTGGGATTTGATACGGATCAGGGCACGGTGGAACACAATTACACCAATCCCTTGAACCTGGATGTGATGGTGGTGGATGAGGCCAGCATGGTGGATACCCTTTTGATGTACCATTTGCTCCAGGCCATGCCGGCGGGTGCCAGTCTCATTCTGGTGGGAGACACGTTTCAGCTGCCGTCTGTGGGACCGGGCAATGTGCTGTCCGATATCATGGATTCAGGCCGGGTCCGGGTGTTTGCGCTGACCAAAATTTTCCGGCAGGCCCAGAAAAGCCCCATCGTTCGCCATGCCCACGATATCCGGAACGGGCAAATGCCTGATTTCAAAGCCAGGGAAGAACAGGGGCTCTCCGAGTTTTATTTTATTGAAAACCAGCACAGTGGCAAAGTGGTGGCCACCATCATAGAACTGTGCGCCAACCGGATTCCCAGAACCTTTCCCCATATTACCGATTTTCAGGTCTTAACCCCCATGCACCGGGGCGAGGCCGGCACCATCAATCTCAACCAGCAGCTCCAGGCCGTGCTCAATCCGGGCAAAGGCGGGATCGACAGCCATGGCATCACGTTCCGGTCCGGGGACAAGGTGATGCATTTGAAAAACAATTATGAGAAAGAGGTATTCAACGGCGATATCGGCCAGGTCACTGAAGTGTCCAGGGCGGACGGGACCCTGATAGTGGACTATGACGGCCGCTGTGTGACCTATGACCTGCTGGACCTGGACGAACTCACCCTGGCCTATGCCGTGTCCGTGCACAAGTCCCAGGGCTCGGAATACGGGGCTGTGATCATCGCTTTGACCATGGCCCATTTTCCCCTGCTCCAGCGCAACCTGCTCTACACGGCCCTGACCCGGGGCAAACACCTGGTGATCATGGTGGGATCCTCCCGGGCCGTGCACACCGCATTTGAAAACAACCGCACCCGCCTGCGCCGATCCGGGCTCAAAGACCGGCTGACCGCATGATCAAACAGGGGAAACACCCGGTAGGCCCCATCCCGGCCCGGAAGACAGCTCCGGGCCGGGATGAAGAGGTGGTTATCATCCAGCGTCAATGGGTGTCCGAAGATTTGACCGGTTTTCCCACCGGGCAGGCCAGCTCGCATCTGCGGCAGTATTTGATGATTTTCACAGGGTCGTCAAACCCGTCAACCAGCTGTTCTTTTGCCACATCATTGTCTTGTTCCATCTGCATATTGCAAAAAGGCCGGCTGTAGCTGCCGTCCCGTCCCGGAAGGATTTTTTGTCCATATTCCGCTTCCGTGTACTGCTGGGTGGCAAAAGCATTTTGAGGACAGGCCTTTCGGCAGAATTCCTGACAGTTTTTACAGGGATCAAACTGCCTGGGGCCGGTAGCGATCAGGTCTGTATCCACGGTCAGGGCCCGGAGCCGCACCCGGGGACCGAATTCCGGGGTGATCAGAATATTGTTTTTGCCGATACAGCCAAGGCCCGCCATGACCGCGGCATCTTTGAGATAGGTGCCGCCCTTTTCCACGTGATAGGGCAGGTGCACGGTCTGGATGCCGAAGGTTTTTTCGATCCAGGGGCACAGGTCCCGGCAGATTTTTGCCAGGATGCGGTTGCCCGGCGGATCTTTCCGGCCGAACCACCAGTCCATCTCGGGTTCGTCTGCAGGATGGTTCACCGCGATGACAATCACTGATTTTGCATTTTCAGGCCATGCCGCTTCTCCGGGTTTCAGGCCGGAATCGGTTTTCCGGGTTCCGATGCCTTCTCCGGCATGGGGCATTTTCGGCGCAAAAGTGAAAGAAGGCGCGGATCTGAGATCTTCCACCCGGGCGATCCCAACCAGGCTGGCGCCCAGCGCCTTTGCCTGCTTTAATATGGCAGCGGATGCTTGTTGCTCAATAATCATGATGTTTTCCTTTGATCCGCCTAAACAGCGGGTTTGATCTTTTCAGGAGGCAGTGCCTGGACATTTGTTTTCAAAATTTCCCCGTAATCCTCTTTAAGCCATTTCATCAGCGAGAAGACCATGAGCAGCAGTACCGGAATCAACGGCAGGGCCACCACAATGGAGGAGAGCTGCACCGCCTTGAGTGCGCCGGTAGAAAGCAGTCCCAGGGCCAGAAGTCCCAGAATGATTCCCCAGAGGGTTCGGTTCCAGCGGGGCGGTTCCTCATCACCGGAAAGATTTATGGTCACCTGGGATGACAGGGTGTAGGCAGCCGAGTTCAGGGTGGTGGCCAGAAAAATGACGCAGAACAGGCCGAACATCAGGAAAAGCCATTTGAAATTGTGGGTGAGTATGGCAAACAGGGTATCTACCACGGCCCGTCCCGATTCCGGGAACAAGGACAGGAGCAGACCGATAATACCCGTGACGATAACCCCGGGCCACATCAGGGTGTGATCGATTTTTTTGGACACTTCCGACATGATTTTCTCCTTCAATTAAATGGTTGTGTTGACATCCTTTATTGTATCGCTGGCTTTTGCTTTGAGCAATTTGTGTGCCGGGCAGCCGCATGGGCCTGCAACGCCTTTATAGATCAGGCGATCGAAAAATAAGCGAAAAAAAAGAAATTAAAGGAGGGAAAAAATGTTTGCTCTTTTGTAAAATAGAATTTACAAAGCAAATTTGTTTTACATATTTTTGTGTTTAAGCTCAGCCAGAAAGTGGCGAAGCCGCAGCCTGGATATTTTGCTGCCCAGCAGCTGACGGGAAATGCCCAGGCGCCTGGCTGCCCCGGCCACATTGCCGCTGGATTGTTCCAGGGCCTGGATAATCATTTTTTTTTCCAGAGTTTTGAGCGCTGAGCACAGATCGAGATTTGCCGGTAAAGCGGATGATTCAGATTGATGAGAATCATCCGCCGGTGTCGGATCCGGTGACGGCGAATGGGGTGGTTCCTGTTCCAGAATATTGGCAAAATAACAATGCTCCAGTTTGAGACGGGTTTCATCTCTGCCGGCGAAATTGACGGCACTTTCAATCACATGTTCCAGTTCCCGGACATTGCCCGGCCAGGGATACTGCCAGAAAAAATCAATCACCTCCGGGGCGATGTTTTGAAGGGATTTGCCCAGCTGGGTATTGTATTTCTGCAGAAAATGACGTCCAAGCTCTTCAATGTCCGGGCGCCGGTCCCGCAGGGCCGGCAGCTTGATGTAGATCACGCCTAAGCGATAAAAAAGATCCATGCGGAAGACCCCGGATCGGATCAGATCCCGGGGAGACTGGTTCAGGGAGGAGATGATTTTTACGTCCAGATCGATGGTTTTGAGCGATCCCACCCGGCGCAGCTTTTTTTCCTGGAGCACCCGCAGCAGTTTGCCCTGTAAGTGCAGTGGCATGGAGTTGATTTCATCCAGAAAAATGGTGCCTCCGTTGGCCTGTTCAAACAGTCCGGCCCGGTCCACAGCACCGGTATACGCCCCTTTTGTCGTGCCGAAAAGCAGCCCTTCAATCAGATTTTCAGGGATGGCCGCACAATTGATATCCACATAATGGCCCTTTTTTCCATAATAAAAATTGTGGATGGCCTGGGCAAAAAGTTCCTTGCCCGTGCCTGTCTCACCGTAGAGCATGACCGGAGACGGCGAATTTCCGGCCATCTTGGCGGTTTTTACCGCATCCACGAACCCGGGGTCGGATCCGATAATGCTGGCAAATGTATAGTGGGTGCCGTCCGCAAAGCGCTGATTGTTCTTGGGAGACAGAAAAGCCGGAATGGACCGTTCCAGAATATTGTAATCTTTTACAAAACAGATGGTGGCAAAGATTTTTTGTTTGTGAAACAAAGGAAATACGCTGTGAATGGTATTGCCCACATCGGCATTATGCGACCGGTAGGACAGCGCATAGTTGATGATGGGCTTGCCGTGTTTGAGCACCCGCATGCAGGTGGAAGAGTCATTGTTGTATTTATAAACCTGGGTGATGGGTTTGCCCAGGACATCGGCCGGGTCCATCTTGTCGATGGTGGCCTGGACCTCATTGTAAAAAATCAGGATGCCCTTGTCGTCGGTCATGAGCACGCCCAGATCCAGATCACAGAGCAGATCCATAAACGCCAGCCGGCTGAAATCCACGCCGGGCAGGCAGAACCGTTTCACATCACATATCCGGCCGGCGATCACAGCTTTTTGTCCACCCCTTCCATTTCACAATGATCCGGATTTTCAAAGCATCTTTCCGCTTCGCTGTGCAGTACCGACCGGGCGTCGGCGTTTTTGACCACCAGCCAGTATCCGATCCCCATGGCAAACACCAGGGCCGCAGTGGCCAGAATGTAATCCGGTGTAACCACGGAGAAATCCAGGATGATGACTTTTCGAGCAATGGCCATCAGTGCCGTGGCCATGACAATTTTGACATGAATGACATCATCTCTCAGGTACACGGTGATGTTGATGAAGATTTCAATGGCGATCAGCACTGCCATGAACGCGCCGAATGTGGCCAGAATGTCACTGATGCTCATGAGCATGACCGGCGGGGTGCGCAGTTTCTGGTAGATCTCCCAGGCCACGTCCACCACGCCCCAGAGAATTACCAGGGTCATCAGGACCGCCAGACAGCGGACACTGAACCGGATGATAACCCGCAGTTTCTGAATCAACGGTTCTTTGGGGTTGTCCAGGTCATCCATGGGCAGACCTTTCTTGTTTTAAGGTTTCAGGTGATACCCGATGGCGTGAATTCTATGGCAAAACCCTTGGGGATGCAATAAAAAAACACCTGAAACCGATTGCCGGGTCAAGCCGAACGTGACAGCCCCTGAATAAAATCCCGGACAGCCGCCACACCGCCCCTTTCCATCATTCGGATGGTTTCAGAGCCGATCACCGCGATATCGGCCCTGCCTGCCAGAAAATCCATATCCGCCCGGTCTTTGATCCCGAATCCCACGGCCAGGGGAACGGAAGCCGCCTTTCGGCACCGGGCCAGGTATTGGGCCAGATCATCGGACAAATCAGTCTGTGCGCCGGTCACGCCTTTTCTGGCCAGACAATAGATGAACCCGGAAGCAATGGATGCGATCTGTGCCATGCGGGCATCACTGGTACTGGGTGAAAACATCTGTATGGGAGACAAATGGTTTTTTTCCATGGCTTGGAGATATTCCGCGCCTTCCTCCATGGGCAGATCCGGGACAATGGCACCGGTCAGGCCGATGTCTGCAGTGGTTTTTGCAAACGCTGCCATGCCGAATCTGTAAGGGATGTTGGCATAGGTCATGAACAGAAACGGAATGGGATATCTTGCTGCCACGTCTTTGGCAAATGCCAGGCATTTTGCCACGGTGGCGCCTTGCTCCAGGGCTTTCTGGTTGGCCTTGAGAATCACAGGTCCGTCTGCCATGGGTTCGGAAAACGGAATCTGCAGCTCCATAAGATCCACGCCGGCCGCCACCATGTGTTTCACCATGGCATGGCTGTCGTCAAAACTGGGATAACCCATGACAATGTGGGTCATGAGCAGCAGGTCTTTTTTCTTGTGTTTGTCACGGATATAGGATTCAAGCATGGTATTGTGCCGCCTTTGTCTGGATAAAGGTTTTCCATTCAGGGTCGTTCAGGGCGTCGGCCACCGTGAAGATATCCTTGTCGCCCCTGCCGGACTGGTTGATGATGATGATCTGGTCTCTGGACAGGGTTGGGGCTTCCCGGAACGCTCCGGCAAAGGCATGGGCCGATTCCAGGGCCGGGATGATGCCTTCGTTTTTCATGGTCAGCTTCAGGGCATCCACCACTTCCGCGTCTGTGGCGCTTTCAAACCGGGCGGTTCCGGTTTCATGCATGTGGGCCAGAATGGGGGATACCCCCACATAATCCAGGCCGGCGGAAATGGAGTGGGTTTCTTTCATCTGACCGTCATCATCCTGGAGAAAATAAGTTTTGTATCCCTGGGCAATGCCGGCACCGGCATCGGTGGAAGACAGACGGGCTGCATGAAATCCCGTGTCAATGCCTTTGCCGCCGGCCTCCACGCCGACCAGTTCCACCGGGTCATCCAGAAAACCGGCAAACAGGCCCAGGGCATTGGACCCCCCGCCCACACAGGCATACACCCGGTCCGGCAGCCGGCTTTCCAGGTCCAGAATCTGCTGTCTGGCTTCAATGCCGATAATGGACTGAAACCATGCCACCATTTCCGGAAACGGGTGGGGGCCGCAGGCGGTTCCCAGCACATAATGGGTGGTGTCCATATGGGTCACCCAGTCCCGGAACGCCTGGTTGATAGCATCCTTGAGGATTTTGGTGCCGTCGGTCACCGGCACCACGGTGGCGCCCAGCTGCTCCATCCAGAACACATTGGGCCGCTGGCGCATCACATCTTTTTCCCCCATGTAAATGGTGCAGTCAAACCCGAATTTGGCAGCCATGGTGGCGCAGGCCACTCCGTGCTGACCGGCCCCGGTTTCCGCGATCACCCGGGTTTTGCCCATTTTTTTCACCAAAAGTCCCTGGCCCATGACATTGTTGGCTTTGTGGGCCCCGGTGTGATTCAGGTCCTCGCGCTTGATATAGATTTTGGCACCATCAAAATGCCGGGTGAGGTTGGCGGCGAACGTCAACGGCGTGGGCCGGCCGGAATACTGGGCCATCAGGGTTTCATACTGGTTCCGGAATCCGGGATCGGCTTTGGCCGAGTCAAAGGTGGATACCAGTTCGTCAAATGTGGGAATCAGGATTTCAGGCAGAAAGGCGCCGCCGAAATCACCGTAATAACCGCGGTGTTTCATGATTTTGGGTCCTTGATGCAACAGGTTGATAAAAAACGGATCATGACAGGTTCCCGATGGTCTGGGAAAAGGCGAACCGGTCGGTCCGGCAGTAGAGCACCCCGTAAACAGCCGCGGGTGCATCGGGGAAATTCAGCTCCCGGAACACGGTGAGCACGGGGGTGTCGGACGTCAGTTCCAGCCACCGGGCCGTGACCGGATCCGGTGGCGCCACCGTGAAGACCTGGGTACCGTTTTCCGGGGCCAGGTGATACTTTTCAGCCACGGTCCGGGACAAAGACTCGGTGCCCAGATCCACACGGTCCAGACCCCGGAACAGTTCCGGATCCAGGAAAATATCTTCCTTGAGCACGGGGGTGTTCTGGGCCCGGATCAACCGGGACAAAAAATATGCGGATGCGTGGTTGAACGGGTTGTCCGGCTGATTTTCCACGGACATCCGCGTGACCGGGGTGACAATGGTTTTTTCAATGGTGATACCCCGGGTGAAAAACGCCTGGGACGTGCCGGCCAGGGAAAACAGATCCACTTTGGGGGCCGGAGACTGCACAAAGGTGCCGGCACCGCGTCTGCGCAGGATCAGATTTTTGTGCACCAGCACATCCATGGCCTGGCGCACGGTGGGGCGGCCGATATGGTATTGCCGGGCCATGGCGGTTTCCGAGGGGATCGCCTGGCCGGGCGGGTATTCCCCGGATCGGATCCGTTCAGAAATAATCTCTGCCAGCTGGTGATACAATGGCACAGGTGAGTTGGGATTGAGCATGGGGTCCTCATATCGGTTCATGGATTTGAGGACACCCTAAAAGATATCTGTTAAGTTGTCAAGACATATTTACAGATTACTCGATCAATACTTTTTCCAGCCGGTCCACCAGAAAATCCATTTCCTCCTCATTGATCACCAGGGGCGGGGAGATGCGGATGGTGTGCCCGTGGCTGTCATTGACCACCAGACCCAGCTTCAGCAGTTTGCGGCAGAAATCCATGGCATTGCCGTCTTTCACTTCAATGCCGATGAACAGGCCTTTGCCCCGGACCTCTTTGACATGAACAGACCGGTCGGCAATCTCCTGGATCCGCTGTTTGAGAATGTCTCCTTTCCGGGCCGCCTGGTCTGCCAGTTTTTCGTCTTCAAACACTTTCAGGGATGCGGTCCCGGCCACACAGGCCAGAGGATACCCCCCGAACGTGGACCCGTCCGATCCTTTGGAAAACACCATGTCCATGAGTGCGGCATTGGTGATGAACACGGACAGGGGCACCAGACCCCCGGACAGGGCTTTGCCTAAGATCACGCCGTCGGGCACGATGTTTTCATGCTCAAAACAGAATTTTTTGCCGGTCCGTCCCATGCCCACCTGGATTTCGTCCGCCACCAGTAACAGATCGTGATCATCACACAGCTTGCGAAGCCCTGCCAGAAATCCTTTGGGCGGAATGATCATGCCCCCTTCCCCCTGGAACGGTTCCACCAGGATGCCGCAGGTGTTGGGAGTGATGGCGTTTTTCACGGCATCAAGATCGCCGAATTCCACAGACACAAATCCCGGGGTCAAAGGGCCGAACCCTTCTTTATATTTTTTTGAGGAGGAAAAAGAGACCACGGAAATGGTCCGGCCGTGGAAGTTGTTGTTGAACACAATGATCTCCTGGTTGCCGTCCGGGATGCCTTTTTGCTTGAACCCGTAATACCGCATGGTCTTGATGGCGGTTTCCACGGATTCCACGCCCCCGTTTTTGGGGAGCACCTTGTTGCCGTGACTCCCGAACCGCGGGGCCATCTGGGGCGCGAATTTTGCTGCTTCCGACAGAAAAACGCCCAGGGGATCCGTAAACACCACATTGGACAGCACAGACGCGTAATGGCCGGTCAGCGCATCCATGACCGCGCCCGTGATGGCGGGGTGATGATGGCCGGGATTGGCTGCGGAATAGGCGGCCAGGCAGTCCAGATATTTGTTGCCTTTATCATCGGTGAGCCAGCAGCCTCTGGCGTGCCGGACCACCACTTGAATGCGCTCATAGTGGTGGGCACCGAAATCATTTTCCATATGAAAGATGGCATCGTCGGTTTTATCGGAAAAACCGGGGTGAGAATCATGTAGTTTTTTCATGGGGGTCATGGCGTTTGTCTCCTTAATTGTCTGTTTTATGAGCCGGTATAATTGTTTTCTTCATGTGTGAGTCCCAGGTGCCGGTCAGGGTTTTCCAGAAAACAGTGGTAAAAAAATCATGTCTGAGGCTGTCTCTGTTGGCAATGACAAACCAGGGTTCCGGGTCAGTTGAAGTGGGAGCTGTCTTCATTGTCCACTTCAAAATGCCCACCAGAGCTTCATTTTTATCGGTGATGATGTCAAGGATCGGCCCCGATGGTCTGGATCAGGTTTTGATGGTCCGGATAAATTTGACCTGCACGGAAAACCGTTTCGGGATATCGCCCATGGCGATGTAACGGATAAGCGCCTTTTTTGTGCTTTGATCAGATCTTGGACAGATGACGGTCTGCCTCGAAACAACCGGGCGTAAATTTCTTTTTCTGCCCCCTGAATCATGTGTGAGCTTTTTCCGCTGACATTGTCATACCCGGTCAAAGTCAGATGAACTCCAGATCATTTTCCCGGTCTGACCGGGCGATTTCAGCTTCAAACGCCTGGATGTTTGGATTCGAAGTCGCAAAGCCGGCGCGCAGTTCATCCACGGGCAATGGTGCATACTGACCCGTATTGACCTCGATCACAAATCCTTTGGCTGAGAAAGGCTGCGCAGCATCATCGTAGATTCGCGATCTGGCAATGCCTGAGAGGCCTTGCTGAGCTGGGATCCGTTGGCCGGATGGTTTCCCAGAAGCGCCATATAGCATGCGGCTTCGTATTGGGAAAACCCCAGATCCTGAGTTTGGATTTGTTTTTCAATGCTCGTTCCTGATCTGATTGTTATGTGATTCAATAAAGTTGCTACCTTAATAGCAACATATACTGGCAACCGGGTCTGTTGTCAAGTGTTTGTATTGGCAAATTTTTCTGGAAAACAGTGAGCATGGGTCGCTTTTTGTCATCGAGATAAACAGGATTTGCATTATCGCGTTTGTTTGTCTTTAGAAACAGGGTGGCGCTATGTAACGTTACTTTGGGTGAAGATGTAACGATAACCGGTTAGACCGGGCATCCGTGAAAAACAAACAATATTTGAAAACGGTTTCAACCCGGGCGGTTCAGCGGAATTATAATTATTTTGGCTGATCTGGCATGAACCACCACGGCTAAAAAATTTCCGGTGATCAGATCAAGTAATGGCATTTACTTACCTCCATCATCTGACTCCGCCTTAGGGATGCCGGGACGCTTGACCGCAGAGCGGTCCAGTAATCCAAAGGAATTCGAAATTTTACGGGAAAGGGGGCCGCCGATGTATGCATTAATTTATGATGATCCGGATCAGAAAGGCACGTTAAAAAAGTGATTCGGTTCATAGAAAGCGAAACGATGCGGAAAGGCCACTTCACCGGCGACGCGAAGACCTGCACCGGCCGATCTTGAGATACCATACCCACATTGTGTGGTGGACAAGAGCCGTATCAGCGGAGAAAACTATCAGCAAAGAGATTTCGCTGACTGGAAAAAGGTGAAAAAATTCCTGTAGGTGAGTTATACAGTGATGAAGACTGAACAAAAGACCACTTCTTCAGGCGTGGTTCAAAGTCCCCGACCCACACACTCAAATCCAAAGGGAGATCCGAATGACACAGTCATTTTCGAATGCAACAATCGTGGCATGTGGCACTTGCCGTCCGGAAATCAATTTCTGACAGCAAAAATTTTATAGACACCGACCATATTTATTTTACCACCCCGGTCTTCACTGGGACATCCGGGAACTGGAACCTCCAGCTGGGCAAAGCCATTGAAAAAGCAAAATCCCGGGCCAAAGGGGTGATTGTGGTGTACGGAGGCAAATACTGCTATTCAATCGGGATGAACCCACCCGGCTGATGGCCAACGTGATTTCAGAATATAGTCAGAGGTCGTGCGGGTTCAGGCCAGTCACTACATGACATGCTGGCCAAAGTCAGGGATGAGATGGATCGAATTGTTCGGGAAGTTGCCGGCGAGGCCGGAGTCTCAGTTCATGACCCCGGGGTGGGTGAAATTCGGAAACTGGTGTTCAAGGGCTGGGACAAGGGCATTGCTGAAATTTTCCCCCGTCATACGGGCGGGGCTGTGGTTAACTGGACGGCATCGGATTCATGGATGACTACATGGAAAAGATCTGAGGATTTCTGGAATATTGTGACTGGATGGGGATTCCCATGCAGGCCTATCCCATCACCCTGGACCGGTTCAAGTCCCTGTGACCGATCAACTGGCTGTTCTGACGGCGAATCGAGCAACCTTAATAAGTTTCGACGGACCCGGCCTGGCGCAAAATCGTTGCAATACCTGTGATCCTGATTATAGTATACGGCAAAGGAAGTGAGAGTTAAATACACCTGAGATCCTGCTGACAAGGGCGATGTCCATGACCATGGAAATTGAATTTTCCGGCAATAAAGTCAACGCCCGGTACAACGGGTTTTACCATTGAAACCGACCAGGCAGAGAAGAGAGCTGACGGTTGATGCCCGAGCCGTTGACCTGTTTCCTGGCATCCATAGGCGCTGTGCCGGTATTTATGTGATCTATTTTGTGAAAGAAGAAATATCGATACCACGGGGTTGAAAATGTCTTGTCTTTTGACAGAAACAGACAGACCGTGGTTCGAAATGTGAATATTGATATCAGCCTGCCCCCGGGGTTTCCCAAAAGTACCGATCCGCAATTGTCAAAACGCCGGGCTGTGCACGGTGAAACGCAATATTCTCAACCCGCCCGAGTTTCATATCGCACGCTGACATACAGGATGTATGTGGGAGTTTCGAGATAACCTTTTGTCCAAGTACCAAATCCTCTATTGACGAGCTTTTCGCGCGTGTGCGCTGTAAGAGTTCTCTTATGTCAAAGAAATTGCCCAGGTTAACGGTAAAAAGCCCAGCTGAGTAAATATTGGTTATGTTATTCCCGGGGCGGAGGCACCCGTCGGTATCGACGATGCGGGCTCCATGAACATATTCCTGGTCTGGTAACGGGGTAATTGCCTGGATGTTTCTGATGACATCCGCGTTTCTTCAACCGATTCCTGCATGGTCTTCAATTTATCAGACCAGCGCTGTGGGACCTTCTTGTTCCAAGGTCATCCAGGTCGAACATGAGCGCCTGCAGAGGCTGGCTCAAATTAGCGAGCAGCAGCGCCTGCCATTTTCCAGAACCCCTACCAGGCGCTCTTCTCACGACAGCGCGGTTGTCATGAATGTTTCAGCGGGTGATCCTGCGCCATGAACCGGATGCGTTGACACTCTTCAAGTTGGAACCTCAGCACCCGTGCTGTCAATCCCACACAACGCGTGCGGACCGATCGATCTGCTGCCCCAGGTCGGTTATCGGGCATTTTCCTCGAGCAAAAGGGCAAATATAGTTGCTTGGCAAACTTGGTTGAAACATCTCCGTTTGCGGGCGGCCCATCATGCGGGCGGCTTCCGAATTCACATAGACAATCCGGTGTTCGCGTATTGGATCAATGATAGTCACTCAGCAAAAAGGTGTATAGGATCAAGAGTAACCGCTTGTCTTCTGGGTTTAACGGTTCTTTGGTGCTGGTCGAGTCACATTCGATCCTAATTGGAAAAATCGTTTTCATGATCAATTGCGAGCTTTGTCAGACTCGTCGTACAATAATCTTAAGCGTTCATTGGCGGCTGAAATTTCTGCTTTCTGGGTTCGTCTTCTTCGGCCTGGGGTAACATGCCGGGCAGCGTTCATAGTGTTGGGTTCTTTGAGCAGGTGACGGTAAAATTGACCATCAAGAAAATCATCCGGTTTTCATGATTCGCAACGTGTTCGACCGCGGGCACAAATTCGAGAACCAGCGCCACTTTGACGTCGGTGCCTTCGCCGGCGATATTGATATAGGCGTATTGGATGGCAAAATCGGGCCCGTGCTCTTCCTAGTACCCATCGAACTTGACCGTCATTTCCTCAAGCGTAAAAGATTTTTTCGCCCTCGATACCAGCCTGCTCCAGCTTGCAATAATCTCTTTGAAGATATCGGTTGGCAATCATAACGGCCTGGGAAATATGGGGACACAGGTTGTGCGAGCATCCACGGGCGTAACACTTCCAAAAACTGTACGCTTTGTCATTCACCGTGCCGTTATACCGACAAAAGAAAAATATAAACCTGAAACAGATTGTCCCGATGAACAAAGTTAACCGGTAAAATCTCCAAAGTGTTGCATCTGACGCTGTTTCCCCCATGCTGCAGTGCTACCAGGTCGGAAACCCGATTCAGGGAAAAATGGGTTGTAGCTTCTTTCATGATACGCCTCTCTTGCTAATGAATCGCAGGTTTCATACTTGTCTCCCGTCCGGTCAGGACATTCCACATCCCAAAGGTAGACAACGCGTAATGTTATCGTGATGAGCTGCTGAGGCCATTTTAGGAGTAGTAATGTAACTGGCGCAGTCAGGGGTTGAAACACTTTGGAGAGCCAGAACTTCGCCGATTCCCTAATGATAGTCTCATATTTATTGGGTTGTTAGGAAACGACTCTTTTCTATTTTCCGCGCATTTTTTAACTGAATCCGGATCCCCTGATCCTCTCCATCCAAGAACCTCCATCTTGATCAGCGCATACGCTTTCAGGAATTATCATGACAAGATCATCCAGGGGCATCGCGGTCACTCAATAAAATCTCAGGATTTCCTCCTTTTCCAAGAGTTCTGAACGAATTGCTTATTTTTAAGGAGTGTGAAGGGACCATGGCCCCATGAATCAATTTTTGCATTGTATTTTTGCCCTGTTGATGGTTAACAGTTTGTTTTGTGGGAATTGCAAATACAGCTACTGGCCTAGTTAGCAAGACAGGGAACAAAGGGCGCCGCCTGGAAAAAAATAAATATATAAACACAAAACGTTAAGGATTGGAAATGCCATTTAAAATTCAAATTCCTGACATCATATTTGAAAAGGCTTCGTATCAATGGTTTTAAGGTCTCAACCACATTAAAACAACTTTTACAATACGGCGTAAGTTGCATGACAAAGTAGGTGTCAGGAGTTCTACAAATTATGCTCGGCAGCTGAATGGTTTAAGCAAATTCAGTTTCAGGTCTGTGGTTTTTATTCGGCATTGATTTTCACTATACGAAGTGTTAAGTTGCTAAACATTTGCATGTTAAATAGAGTAGACAGAACTGAACAATGTTTAAAAACAGAACTGAACAAATATTGGAAAACCGTGGTTGATACGATTCAAGACGGCGTCATGATCGTGGATACCGAAGGGACCATCGTGTCGGTGAACCAGGGTTTGAGAAGATAACGGGTTACCCGCAAAGGCAAATACTTCAGGAAGCCCTGTTCGGTGTTGGTGCAGCACATGTGACACATCGTGCGCTAAAGCCCAGAAGAGTGCCACTGGTACGCTATTCAGAGGACGATGAAGGAGCGAATGCGTCCTGATGCTAAAGACGGTTCCTATATACATGTGGTAAAAAACGCGTCTGTATTGAAAGACCAGAAGGAGAAGGGTTCCGGGGCAGTGGGAAAGCATTGCTGATATCCAGTGACTTACTGGATAAAGAGACCCAGATTGAGGTTCCGGCAGGAACTGGAATCGGAAGACCGGCGTTCGGAATGGTAGGCAATTCAGCGTCAGTGAGTGTTTTCCAGGCTGATTGCCGATACCGCCGGAGTCTGATGCTCCGGTCATCATTTACGTGAAAGCGGAACCGGTAAAGGCTTGTTGCCCGGGCGATTCGCTGAAAATGGTAGCGCCGTGAAAAACCGTATGTAAGGTAAATTGTGCCGCGTTGAATGAGTCCCTGCTGGAAAGTGACTATTCGGCCATGTAAGAAAGGGGCCTTTACCGGTGCCTATAAAAACAGGGACGGGCGTTTTGCCGCAGCAGGCGGGGAAGTATTTTCTTGATGAAATCGGGGATCTGCCACTCTCACCCAGGTAAGAACTTTTTGCGTGTTCTATCGAAAAGTGGTCGAGAGGGTGGGTGACAACCTGTCTGTGTCCATCAACGCCCGGGTGATTTCGGCCGCAACCGTGATCTAAGGGCACGGTTGACAAAGGGGGCCTTCCGGGAAGATTTTTACTACCGAATCAACGTGGTTCCGATCTGGATCGCCGCTCCGGGAGCGCATCAGCGACATTCCTGCTGGCAGAATCATTTTTTCCGGCGCATTCTTCTCAGGCGGCAAAAAAATCAGGCATTCAACGAAGCCACCGGGAAGCACTTATTCAGTATCGCTGGCCGGGCAATGTCCGTGAATTGAAAAGTGCCTTCGAATATGCCTTTGTTTCTTGTCACGACCCTATGATACAGCCTCATCATTTTCCTCCGGATATGACCCGGCGGAGCCTGTTTGCGAGGACACTTACGGGATAAGGCACAAAGCATTGATGATATCAAAAAAGCGGTTGCTGGAGGCACTGGCGCAAACCGGTGGCAACCAGTCACAGGCGAAAATCCTGGGGATATCCCGTACCAGCGTGTGGAGTCAGATGAAGCGATACCGGCTGCGGACCTGGCCAATGAAACCAACCGCTTTTAGATTTAATCAAATTGATTATAAAGCCTTGGCACTGTCCTTGCAAAATCCCTTTCTATATGGCGATCATGCCTCTAAAAGAAATTGAACCTAAAAAATTAAATATTAAGGAATAAAAATGACAGATCTTAATGCAATAGAAGCCGCAGACATAAGTTGACGCAGAGGCAGTGCATGTCCTGGCCCCCTTCTTGAAGCCAAAAAGGCATCGGCAAGAAGTTCAGGTAGGTCAGACACTGGAAATTCTTTCCAACGATAACGGAACAAAAACTGATCTTCCGGCGTGGGCGGGAAGGATTGGACATGAGTATCTTGGCCTCCTGGAAGCTGAAGGATATGACAGGCATTTTATAACCAGAAATAAATAGGCAGGTGGTGATGTCACCCCAGGCGGAAAGAAGAACAAGAACAAAATTTTAATTTTAGCCACGGAAACCTGTGCTATCCGGAGCGGATTCTGTAGGTCAAGCCCATTCAACTTATCCTGCAAACACCTATATTTTAAGAGTAAGGGCACCTGTCCTTTTCCCGGAATCATTTTATCAAGCTGCTTTAAAAGGGATAAGCGGCATCATTGTAATGTCCTGGTGAAGAATGTCCCTATGAAGGAGCTTATAAGGCCTAGCAAAAGGCTGGATAGTGTCTACAAAAATGAAGAAAATGGAGATTGATATAAAACGTCTTCGCCTGACAGCCATCTGTACGGTTTGTAACCGGGCCTTTTTAAATGAGGTAAAACAGATGGACCAGTTGATACGTGAAATCGGCCCGCCGCAATTGATAGTCTGATTCCGTGTTTTAGTTAAGACAGGCAGCGAATTTAACATCAGACCAATTAAAGTTCCTGCCATTTTTGGCAGTGAACTAAGAAAGAAAATCTTTCAGGAGGATGTTGTGATCCCACAGATATATTTAATTTTGTGACACACTTGTTGTATGGCGGCATTGCAGGCTTACAGACGGCTCTGGATCTTGGTGATCAGGGATACAAGGTTGTGTTGTGAAAAGATGCTTCCATTGGGGGAAAATGATACGGCTTTCGAGATTTTCCCACCCTTGACTGTAGTTGTATTACCACCCCTAAAATATCGGCTGTCGCCCTGTGAAAACATTACATATTTACATATTGCGAATTGAATTCATTGGACTATGACGGTTCCGAGGAATTCCAGGGCATGAAAGCGCTAATTACTCAAAGCACAGATATGTGGATCCGGTAAAATGTATCGGGTGCAGA
The DNA here is from genome assembly GCA_018399285.1 of Desulfotignum sp. Lineage (GTDB taxonomy): Bacteria > Desulfobacterota > Desulfobacteria > Desulfobacterales > Desulfobacteraceae > Desulfotignum. Next base: position 27,778 of record JAGYOW010000003.1, on the reverse strand, counting down.
CAATGTGAATATGTTTGCCCTGTGCATATACCAGATATGGAACAAGGCGGTTTAAGCGCCACAAAAGCGATTTGCCATCCATTTTCAAATGCTATCCCCCAACTGCCCATCATGGATATAGAAAACTGCATGCTTTGCGGGCAATGCGAAAAGCATGTCCCACAAATGCTATTGATTACCTTCAAAAGCCGAAGAATTTCTGATTGCTTCAAAAACAGCCGTGGTCACAACAGGGTTTTGATCTGCTCCCCGTGAAAGACAATACTCAATACGGCAGCAGCAAAGGTCCCAATGTGATTGATTCTTTACAGATGGAAGGCTTCTGGCCCCCATGGACCCTATAACCGTATTAAGACCCTCAGAACTGTTATGGAACCTGATTCCATTGCCTATGTTCAATGTTAACAGTTCACGGGATAAGCGTAAGGTTTCCTATTAACTCAAGGGTCTGCTGCATGTATGCCATTAAACAGGCCATGCTGTTATCCGGTTCCTTCCTGGCGGACATTACGATTATTACATGGATATCAGGGCATTTGGAAAGAGGTGAACAATTTTGCAAAATGCAAAAGCCATGGGTATTGAGTTTATCAAAGCCAAGGTTGCCGGGTTGATAAAGGTGAAAACACTGGCAGCTTGGGTTCGATATAGGCTTCAGGACGGTTCCGGTACTGCAACGGCAAGCCATGATCTGGTGGTTCTCCATGGGAATGGTTCCGGGCTGGAATCTAAACCAACCAGTATGTCCGTTTCAGAACACTGATGCAGTTTTATTACCTCGATAAAGCCCAAAAGTATCTCCGGTTCTCACGAATATGGATGGTCTGTTTTGCTTGGCAGGAGCAGCAGCGGGACCCAAGGATATTGTGGACACCATTACAGGATCAGGTTCTGCCGCCGCCGGGAGCTGCTAAATTCATGTCCAAAGCCTTATAGGAGAATTAAAGATGAGTGAAAAAAATCAAAACGTAAGGGGTCTATATATGCTATTGCGGGGGCAATATTTCAGACCATGTTGATGTGGAAGAAGTCAGAAACAGGGTTGAAAAATGCAGTGTTGCCTTGTAGAACTGAGATGTTCATGTGCTCTGATCCCGGACAAGAAATGATCATAGAAGGATTTAAAAAGCGGCAAAATTGACCCGGTGGTAGTTTGCATCCTGCGCGCCAAGCCTGCATGAAACTACTTTCAGGGATGCAGTGTCGGGCGAGTTCCAACCCTTTATTTATGAACATGCCAATATCCGGGAACAGGTCTCCTGGGTTCACCACGGAGACCTGCCACGGAGCAAGGCCTCAGTTCTTATCATCTGCCACGGCCAAGGCAAAACAACTCAAACCCTTGGATCCCATCCGGGTTGAAGCCAAAAGCATACAACCATAATCGGGTGGTATTTATGATATTAAGGCCGCTTTGGATATTGCTCAAACGGGGATTGATGTGACACTCATCGAAAGCACCTATCATGTGGCGTCAGCTGAATAACCTTGACAGACTCGCCCCTTCCGGAGAAAAGCATCCGAGGTACTCCAGGAACTTTTGGATCAGGTTCTTAACCCCAAAGGTATCACCATTCACACAGATTGCAAAATTCAAGATGTAACAGGATAAGCAACTTCAGCCTGGATATATTAACCGAAATCAAGATAATAAAAAATTAACAATAGATACCGGAGCCATTGTTATAGCGGCGGATCTGTTTCTATATGCCCTTTGAGGCGAATGCGGCTTTGGCCGGCATGAGCAGGTAATTACCCTCAAGGATTTGATCCCTATTTTAAAAAACAAATCTGCAGGATCTGTGCTTGAGTTAATGGGAAGACTATTAAAAATATGGTCATGATTCATTGTGTGGGCGACCGGCAGATACCAGGATTCACCAGCCTAAAGAAAATGGGCAACTCAATGAATATTGTTCCAGAACATGCTGCGCTGCCATGCTCAATGTATCTCCAAATCAGATCAGGGAAAATTTTCCTGGAAACCGGGATTTATGAAATGTACAGGGATATCAGAACCTATAAGCCGGGGACAGGAAGAGTTGTATAATCAGGCATCCAAAAACAAAGGTGATTTTCATGCGGTATGAGGCGGATGCCCCTTACTGAAATAATCCCATGCCCCAAACCTGATTATCCATTGCAGGTCAAAATTAAAAGACAGCTGACCTTAACAGGAGATGGAGATTCCGGCAGACCTTGTTATTCTTGCAACGAAATTAGACGATGATGTTTCAGGCCTTGCCTCAATGTTGAAACTTCCCATTGGAACAGATAAATTTCTTTAGTCCATCCAAAACTTCGGCCAGTTGAATTTCCCATAACCGGAGTTTTCTTGCCGGGACATGTCAGGCACCCATGGATGCCGGGAAGCTTGCAATGCTGCAGGGCTTCGGCTGTAAAAGCATCTGCTCTTTTAAGCAAAGGGTATATTGAACTGATCCCTTTGTAGCGAGAAGTTGATACCGACAAATGCCAGGGCCATGGCGCCTGTGTAGGAAGCCTATCTTAAAGAGGGGCGCTGGAGCTCATAGAGTGAATATGAAAGATAAAATTCACATAAAAGGCTCAGGTAACATTGCATTATACCTGGGATGCGGGAAAGCGTACGCGGCTGTCTATCTGAAAAAGCAATCGATATAAATGGATGGGCATTAAAACAATATGAAGATATGGTTGATGCAATTGTTTCAGATGGTTTTACTGTCTGATGGATTCACAAAACTTCGTTTATTGGAAAAAATACAATGATCAATAAAGATAAGAGGCAAAAAACCGCCATGAAGGAATTAAGGGGCCTGAAAAAGCTTGATAGCCTCAACTTCATCCACAATGAAAATACAAAAAAAAGATATCGCCGCCATCAAAGCATTTTTTAAAGGGAGGGGCGGCAACCATCCAAATTGCAGCGGGCATCGATATGCCGACGGACAAAGCCCTATGGTATATGGCAACCCTGAAAAAATACGGCCAGATCGTTGAAGTACAAAAAGGGAGCTTTTAAATACACTCTGAGCGAACAGGAAAAAATTACAAAAAAGAAGCAGAGGCTTGATATAGATGCGGTAAACTTGGATTTTGCAGAAGAGTTAAAAGAGTATAGTGACGACACAGCTTTGATATTTTAACTGCGGGACATGTGCCGCCATCTGCCTCTTGTCCATGATAATTTCCCCAGAAGAATGATTCGTTATATTCAGGTGGGGGCCAAGGAAAAAATTCTTGAAAATTCTGATGAACTCTGGCGTTGCCTCCATTGTTGGACTATTAATACCCTACCTGCCCGAGAGAAAGCTGGCCAGGTGAATTATTCTTGGTCTGAAACGATTTGTTTTAGCAAACTGGAGAAATCATAAATCATGTTTAATCCAGAGATATTATTGAAGTTCTTGCTGCCAATGTAAAGAGCGGACGAAAGCCCCCTTTGGCATCCCCAAATTTATGGTAAACACATGGTTCAAGGATCTCAGACTGCCTAAGGGGAATATCTATTATTACAGCCTGATGTATCAATTTCACCATTTATTGAAACCACTTTTATTATTGCGAAAAATACGAAGACACTGAAACAGCCGGCTATCTAAAATGTGCCAAATGGGTTCCTGGCTATATTTCAGGTATTGGTCTTGCCATGATGACAAAGAGGAAAGAAAGAAAAGCAGGTCAACTTCTTAAAAATATTGCCTACCTTCTTCATAAATCAAGGTAAGAGATTTTAGTTACAGGCCTGATTTGGATAATTATTCCGGGATTCTTCTCACGATATAGGAGACCAAGAAGAGTTTGTGGCCCATGCAAAAAAGTTGCCCAAAAACTCAAAAATGCCGGTATAAAAAAATTATCACCATTGACCCCCATACCGCCTACGCCTTAAAGAGCTTTTCCCAAATATACGGGCATCAGTTTTGATGTAAGCCATATTTTGAGCTTCTCAATTTTAGGCCCAAAGACTGCGGACTTGAGGTCACTCCATGATCCCTGTTTTGGCAGATACCTCAAAGCATCGGATATAACCAGAAAACAACTAGCCAATATAGAATTTCTGTAACAAATATCAGGAACCAGGTGAATTTACAAGTTGCTGCGGGGACCTGCTGAATCCATTTCCCCAAGCCTTTCCAATGAAATTTTGGAAAAAAGAGTCAAGGAGCTGGGAGAACCCAGGAAAGCCGATTATTGCCTATTGCCCCATTTGCCTCCAGGAACCTTAAAATCCAATGCCGATGTTGAAGTTGCTCACTTTATTGGCCAGGCATGCGCTTGATTATTCAAAGAAGTGACTTTTAAAACAAAACTTTATAATGAGACAAAAATGACTGAAAAAGTAGAAAAATCATGTACATTGCCACCTGCGGGAGACAACCCTGAAAAAGCATATTTGCTGACAATGGCGACTGCTGCCTTGCAATGGACATTGAGGCAACCATTGTACTCCAGAGCAATGGGGCCTATCTTTAAAGCTATCGGAAGAAAAATATGCTGCCCGAGTGGAAGTTTTCCCGACATAGACAAATTGTTTAAAGTTTTCTTGATTATGGCGGGAAACTTTTTGTATGCGGACCCCTGTATCAAAGAGCGAAAAATGGATCCGTCAGGACTGCCTGAAGCCGCAGGAAATCAGTGCTACCGCCCGAAGTGAATATAATGGCCATCAAAGCTGATGCCGTTTTGGTTTTTTCTAAAACAACCTGTCTTTTTAGAATGGCAACCAGATAGTAAACCTTAAAAATCCTTAAGGGTAAAAATGGATAATACCGCCATTATAAATCCGCAAACGAATTATCGACCTGGTCAATTTAAAAGCAACGAAACGACCTAAAATTACCTTGTCGCTAATATCGTCCCTGTAAATTTTGCCCACCATTATGAATTCAAGCATATATTTTCATACGCAGTTATTCGGAGTAGTTAACGGTACGCCATTCGCTTTAGAAAATGCTATGCCAAGGGTGCCCGGACAACCTTTGCCCGCCTCAGGCTGTGATGATTTGCCAATCGGTATTTGAAAAAGGATTTTAAAGAGACTTTTTGATGCTGGCATCTCCTTTAAAGAAACATTTTTCAGCCTTGAGGACATAGTGGTCAAATACGATGCGGTTGACGTTAAAAATGAGATACAGGCGGTATTCTAACCATCCATGATTATATCAACATTGCAAAAGAGGGCAATGGAGTTGAGGTTCAAATCAGTCTTGAAGTTATCCCGGCTGTTGAGCATTTTGCAAATCAGAAAAATGAACAGACCTTTTTATGGCTGATTTTAATATCACCGCCCTGGGAAGGACAAGTCAATTCCAGCGATGTCTGGCCTGTTTCCAGACAAATAACGAATCCAAAGAAAATCTGTTGCTCTGGTCACAGCCAATGATCGGTGAAAATATTTATATACAGAATTTAACGATGAATATTAAATATAAAGCCATTTTTAATTAGGGAGAAAAAACGTGCGTACAACCATTCAAAGAAACCAATAGATGAGATAATCAAGCACATTCAACCCACGGCGAAAAAGTCTTTGTTGTAGGGTGTAATAATTGCATGAAATACTATTCAGGTGAAGCCAGAAACCGAAATGATGGCAAAGCGCCTTGAAAAAGAAGGTATTGAGGTTGCAGGATATACGGTACCCGGCCCCCAGGGGATGTCTTTGTGTAAGCTTTCCCACACCAGGAAAGTGTTATTGGAAAGACCATGCTGATGAAGTTAAAAATGCGGACTCTTTTCTTATCCTTGGATGCGGGCAAGGGTTCGCACGGTGATTTGATGCAACCGACGGTGGAATGGTTCATCCTGGTTGCGACACTGTTTTTGGTGGAGAAACCGTTTCAGATACTCATATTGAAGAGTATTGTTCCTTTGTGGAGATTGTATCATTGAAAATACAGGTGGTCTTTGTCCTATGACTCGCTGTGCCAAACAATTGCTGAACGGCCCTTGCGGAGGTGCTGAAGACGGACATTGCGAGGTTGACCCGAACGTCCCTGCGGATGGATACTGATTTATGAGCGCCTTAAAAAATTGGAACGTCTTGACCTTCTGGATTCCTTTCAACCGCCCAAAAAAATTAAAATGGGCCGCCCCGGGCCGCTTGAGGTCAGCCCCACTGAAGCCACATTCTGTTCCATCAATGGTAAGGTTACCATCAGCAATCAGGGATTAGCCAATGGAATTAAAGATTTCAAGCAAACCACGCAGATTTAAATCAAGTGCCTGGGACATATATGGTGGTAGTGTCAAAATTTTTATGAAAAGAGTGAAAAATGAAAGAAAGACGATTGAGTAATTCCAACAACGCAGAAAAGTACCCGAGATCCTCTTGATTTTTTGTGGGTCCGAGCATCTCGGTGCTTTTCTGCTTATCGGCGCTTGTGTAACGACGAGCATAGGTATCCGTCGTTTTGCAAAATAGGATTTGATCTTTGACAATCCGTTTTGAAGTTAAGCTGCTGCCTGCCGAGTAAGGCGACCCATTTATCGGGCATTAAAAGTGTTCTTTCATTGCATCAAGCGATACAAAATTGTGGCGTTTTCAAGAGCTGAAGAGGCCTCATGAAATTATAAAAAGCCACAAAAAGCGTTGTGAGAGCCACAGCGCCCAGAGTGAATGTTTTAAATCCGGCCCTTGGCTGGTGCTTGATATTTATGAGTACGATTGAGGCGCTCAACCAGCTATTTTGAAACTTCGGTATTCCTTGCTTTGGTCATCAAGGTTTTTGAGACCGATGACTGTCCGTTTGTCAGTTTGCTGTCATCGTTTTTGATCAAATCATTGTAGGCCATGACAGCTGAATCACATAAACCGGGTTGCCGTCTGTGATCAGATCCGGATGCTTTGCCTTGTCACTGGGATTACAGGTGTTATACAACAATGCCAAGGCTGGCTGCATACCACGGTGATTGGAAATGTTATATCCACATATGGCGCGGGTTTTAGAGTCAATAACAAACCAAGTGTGGAGTCCTTATTATCAACAAGGATGTAAAGTTCATCAGCTGAATAAACCCATAGGTGCAGGACCATGTTCATCAATATATGACGATAGATGCTGTGCAGCCAGGTGATATAGTTCCACAGCGGTTTGGTGAGAAAGACTGATATCAAATATACCCTTCAGTCATCTTTGCAGGTTACCCGGGAACTTAAACTGAGTTAATAGCGAATGTCAGAACGAGTCCCAGTGTATAGTGGTTATTTGTGAATATTCCGCAGATTAGCCTAGTATCCAGAACCGGTCTTTGTGTGACCAGGTCATCTGGGGATATGTGATACTCCTGTATTGATAATGAAGTTTGAAGTTGGGATCATATTTTTGTCGGTCACGGATATCTGCTCTTCTTTGTAAGCCGTGTTTTATTATTCAAATAGTGAGGGTGATGTAAAATGAAAGCATTTATAAAATGGTGCTTTGCTTGCTTTGTTTCCATTGGGAAAGAGCTTTTGAGCAGTGAGGACGCAGATACCTGGTTTTCGTTTGCGCTTGGTGCCGTGAAGGACTGGTTTTGCCGCAGTTTTTACATTTGACCTGAGATTGCAGCATTCCATTGTTTAAGTACAAATACTTTGCAGACGCTCACAGTGGCCACATTACATCCGTATGAGTGGTTTTCTTCATTCGATGGCAGACTGGGTTGATGGATTTGCCTGAAAGGCTCTCTTTAGCCTGTTTGAGCAATTTCCACTCCAGTTTATAAGAAATTTGTCATCAGCCGGTAAAGGCGGGATTTGATCCTTACGAAACTGTCAGTAGTGAGGGGGCTTTTCATCCGATTTAAGGATATCAGATCTTGAATTGCTGAGGATCTCATGGAAGACTGATCACATGAAGCCAGTTCATTGAAGGCCAATCTACGGCAGAACCATTTTATGAGGACGTAACAAGAATGATGCATTATGTACCGGACCTTTTTAGTTTGATTTATTTTTGGCGATTATGAACCAACCACCGATTGGTTCATGATTACAACTTTCAAATTCAGATTAAAAAGGAAAGAAGCATTTTTGCGGAAATCCTTTCTGGTAAAGAGATTTCCCGAGAAAAAAGTAAAGAATAAATTTTGACAAAAGTATATAATTTTTAGGAGTTCAATAATGAAACTGACAACCCTTTTTGAGAAAGGTGAATTTGTTGTTACCGGTGAAGTCGGACCCATTAAAGGGGCCATCCATAGAGATAAAAGCATCGAACCAAGTTGCGCCATAGAGGCCCTGCAACTTCACCAGCATGTCCATGCCGTAAATGTGACCGACAACCAGTCAGCCGTTATGAGACTGGGCTCCCTTGCTGCAAGCGTGAGGTTAAAGACAAATGGAATCGAACCTGTTTATCAGCTCACCTGCAGGGATAGAAATCGACTGGCATTGCAGTCCGACCTTCTAACGGCATATTCTCTGGGTATTGACAATGTGTTGCTTCTGACCGGGGATCACATTCAGCTGGGGGACCACAAGGAAGCCAAGCCTGTTTTCGACCTTGACTCCGTTCAATTAATCGACATGGCAAAGGGTCTTAAAAGAGGATATGATATTTCAGGCTCCAGAATTGAAAATTATCTTGACATGGCCTTTGGTGCTGTTGTCAATCCTAATTCCGACCCCCTTGACCTGCAAATAATGAAAATGAAAAAGAAAATTGATGCCGGCGCACAATTTTTTCAAACCCAGGCAGTATATGATGTTACAGTTTTTGAAAAATTTATTAAAAAGGTTGAAAAATTCAACTGCCCCATACAAGTCGGTATCGTTATTCTGAAATCACCTCAAATGGCAAGATTTATGAATAAAAATGTATCTGGAGTTCATGTTCCCGAAGATTTGATAGAAGAAATCGGGTCGGTTGCCAAGGAAGATCGGAAGAAAAAATCAGCGGAAATAGCAGGCCGATTTGTCAAAGAAGTAAAATCCATTTGCCAGGGTGTCCATATCATGCCCCTTGGCTGGACTGATATTGTCCCTGATATCCTTGAACACGCCGGTATCAAACATAAGTAACTAAGATATTTTTAGATCAATTTTACGCGTGCAAACATTGGGAAGCCTCCTTGTGATTCCCTGGGTCCAACTTTTTATCCCCGAAACTCCTGCATAATTTTTTAAACGGCATGGGTCTTTGACACTGGGTCATACCGACAATTCCCGTGTCAGATCGATGCCGTGTTTTTTCATGCGGTTCCATACCGTAACCCGGGAAATATTCAGGAGCCGTGCCGCCTGGGTCTGATTGCCGCGGGTCTGTTTCAGGGCCTGAATCAGGGCGGTTTTTTCATCGTTTTTCCTGGACAGGTCTTCTCTGTCTCCGACGGCATCGGATGGCTGGGCCGCGGGATTGCCGACCCCCAGGTGGCGGGGCAGATGGTGCCGTCCGATGGTGGCCTGGTCCGCCACCACAAAGGCGTATTCCATGGCATTTTTCAGCTCCCGGACATTGCCTGGCCATGTATAGTCCATGAACAGCGCCATGGTCGGATTGTCCAGGCCCTGGATCGCTTTGCCGGTTTTTTCGTTGAGGCGCCGGAGAAAGGTGTTGACCAGCAAAGGAATGTCCTGTTTTCTTTCCCGCAGCGGGGGCAGGTGAATGGGAATGACATTGATTCTGAAAAACAGATCCTGCCGGAACCGGTCCTGTTGGATCAAATTTTCCAGATTTTTGTTGGTGGCCGTGATGATCCTTACATCCGTGCGGACGGGAGAGATATCCCCCACCCGTTCAAACTGCCCGGATTCCAGGACCCGGAGCAGTTTGGTCTGCAGCGAGATGGGAATGTCACCGATTTCATCCAGAAAAATATCCCCGTGGTTGGCGGCCTCGAACCGGCCGATACGGCTGGTGAACGCCCCGGTGAACGCGCCTTTGACATGCCCGAATAATTCACTTTCCAGCACGGATTCATTCAGGGCCGCACAGTTGAGCTGAACAAAAGGGCCGTTCTTTCGGGTACCGCACAAATGGATGGCATTGGCCACCAGTTCTTTGCCCGTGCCGCTTTCTCCCAGAATGATGACCGGTGCCGTGCTTTCCGATGCTTTTTTGATCATCTCGAACACCTGGTGCATGGGCTGGGATTGTCCCACAATACCGTGAAAATCATCTTCCCGGCCACAGTGTCTGGACAGGTAGTGGACTTTTTCATCCAGTTTAGCCAGTTCTGAAATATCGGTGAGGGTTTCCACCACCCCCATGACCGCCTGGTTTTCATCCCGCAGAACCGACGCGTTTTTCAATACCTGCAGAAAACTGCCGTCCCTGCACCGGATCAGGCATCGGCATTTTTTCATGTCCTGCTGCCCCGGTTCGAACAGTTTGCACCAGGTTGAGTTCTGCCGGGTCTGCATGAACCGTTCGCAGGCATCGCACCCCAGCATGGTGCAGGGCATGCCCATGGCCTGCCGGGATTCATATCCGGTCAGTGCTTCAAACGCTTTGTTCACCATGAGGATCCGGCCATCCGGCCCGATGAACATGAGTCCGTCATTGATGGTGTTGACAATTTTTTTCCAGAAGGTGTTCATGTTATGTTCGTTCATGGGCAGGCTCCTTTGACGTCCGAAGTGTCATCAGGTGAACAGGTGTTAAATACCATGTCAAAATTTAACGCTTGTTTAAATACCATTGAACACGCAGTCGGGTCAACGGGTGAAAAATATTTTTATTTTCCTTTGAATTCAGCTGGTTGGAAAAGATATGGTCTTGTCAGCCTGTCAGGCATGCAGGTTGCACCAAAGGATTCTGGAAATCCAGGCCGGGGGACTGACGGTCAATGGGAATACCGGGAGTGTGATATGGCAAATAAAATGATATTGGATCTCAAAGGGTTGGTGTCTCCCATGGATCTGCTCAAATGTAATGCCTGTCTGACGGCCATGGCCCCTGGGGATATTCTGGAGGTCATCCTGGCGGATGCGGAAGTGGCGGACAATCTGACCACGATTCTTTTGCGGTCCAATGATGAAATCCTTTACCGCCAGCATACCCGGGACAGTATCTGTATCGGTATCAGAAAAGGCCCCAGGCAATATGATGAATTCCCATTACAATTGTAAACTGTTTATAAGGTTGAATGTTAAAAAAAGGAGGAAACATGCAAATCACCAGAAGGCATTTTTTCGGGGTCATGGGAGCTGCCGGGGCATCCGTCGCTGTCCGGCCTCCCACCGGTCATGCATGGCAGTCCAAGGCCCCCCCGGACCCTTTTGGATGCCTGGTGGACCTGACCCGGTGCGTGGGATGCCGCAAGTGCGAGGAAGCCTGCGCGGAAGTCAACGGTCTGCCTGAACCCGAGCGGGTGAACTGCCAGTGCACTATTTTTGAAAAAGACCGGCGACCGGACCATGATGCCTATACCGTGGTCAACCGGTACTATACCGGCAAGGTGGATGAGTTTGACAAGCCGGTTCCCACCTATGCCAAGGTTCAGTGCATGCACTGCCAGGACCCGGCCTGTGTGTCCGCCTGTATTGTGGGGGCGTTGACCAAAGATGAGACCGGTACGGTCAGATATGATGTGACCAGGTGTATCGGATGCCGTTACTGCATGGTGGCCTGTCCTTTTGAAATTCCGGCGTATGAATATCATGATCCCATCACCCCTAAGGTGATGAAATGCACGTTCTGTTATGACCGGATTTCCAAACAAGGGGGTGTTCCGGGGTGTGCCACCATCTGTCCCACGGAAGCCATCACCTTCGGCAGACGGGAAACACTGCTGGAAGTGGCGAAAAAACGGCTGAAAGAAAACCCGGCCCGGTATCTGCCGCATATTTACGGGGAAAAGGAGGTGGGCGGTACCTCCTGGATGTATCTGTCAGGAGTGCCATTCGAACAGGTGAACCTGCCGGCCCTGCCGGAAACCCCGTCCCCGAAACTGTCTGAAACGGTTCAGCATTCGCTGTTCACCTATCTATGGTCTCCCATTCTTCTGTTCGGGGTGCTCGGGGGGCTCATGGCCTGGTTCAATAAAAACGATAACCCCCCGGACAAAGGAGGTGCCTGATGACACATGCGGCGCAACCCCTGAAACGGCCTTTGTGGACGCCCGGGGTACTGGTGATGCTGGTGTTCATGTTTGCCGGTGCGGTAGCCATTATCGCCCGGTTCACCGGCGGCATCGGATATGTTACCAACCTGACCAATGCCCGGCCCTGGGGAATCTGGGTGGGCATTGATGTGGCCACGGGCGTAGCCCTGGCGGCCGGCGGATTCACCACGGCAGCCCTGGCACATATTTTCGGCCGTCACTATTATGAACCCGTGACCCGGCCGGCCCTGTTGACCGCTGTTTTGGGCTATACCTTTGTGGTCATCGGGCTGCTGGTGGATATCGGCCGTTCCTGGGCCATCTGGAAACCCATGTTTTACTGGAATTTCAATTCCGTGCTGTTTGAAGTGGCCATGTGCGTGATGATCTATCTCACGGTGCTGTACATCGAGTTTCTGCCCATTGTGGCGGAACAGTTCAAGGGCCGGGTGAATCTGCCCGGGATCCTGTCCGGGCTCAACCGCCTGGTGGACGGGTTTTTACAGACAGCAGACCGGATTTTAGGCAAGGTCATGTGGGTGTTCATCATTTTAGGGGTGGTATTGTCCTGCATGCACCAGTCCAGTCTGGGGTCCCTCATGCTGGTGGCCCCCACCAAGCTCCATCCCTTGTGGTACACCCCGATTCTGCCGCTGCTGTTTCTCACCTCCGCCATTGCCGTGGGATATCCCATGGTGGTGTTTGAAACCACCCTGGCCACTGCCTCGTTCAAGCTGGATTCAGAAGTGAAGATTCTGGCACCCTTGACTAAGATCACCATTTTTCTGCTGGGATTTTACATGGTCCTTAAAATCGGGGACATGGGGGTGCGGGGCACCTGGATCTATCTGCTGGACGGCACGTATCAGACCAATTCCTTTTTAGTGGAACTGCTGTTCGGAGTGATGATTCCCTGGATCATGCTGCTGTTCAAACCGGTCCGGCAGTCGGCCAGAGGCGTGTTCACGGCCGCAGCCCTGATCGTGGGCGGTGTGGTGCTCAACCGGGTCAACGTGTTTATTGTCGGGTACCGGTCTCCGTTAACGGAAAACGGGTATTTCCCGGCGCCATCGGAAATTCTGGTCACACTGGGCCTGATCGCGACCCTGATGTTCATCTACCGGGTGGTGGTCACATATCTGCCCGTATTACAGGCACCCAAGGAGGTATCTTCATGATAAAAAAAATAATGGTTTGCGCCTGCCTGATCCCTTTTCTGGCAGGGGTCTGTACCGCTGAAGTGTGGAAGGCCCCGGATCAGGAACAGGCCAGGGAACGGGCAAAAGAAACGGTTCCATTTATAAAAGAATACAAGGATGACTGCCAGATCAGCCGGCGCATCTGCCTGATGGATGCCGGAATTTCTTTAGACGATGTCTCAACGGTCTATTTTCTTTTAGACAGTCCCATCATCAAGGAAAGGGAAGATCATTACGAACCCGTGCGGTTCGCCCACAAGCGCCATGCGGCCCTGGTCGATGACTGCAGCAAATGTCACCATTTCCGGCCCAAAGATGAGGATGCCCTGGAAACCACCCGGTGTTCCGCCTGTCACCAGGACAGTTTCAACCCGGAGTATCCCGAGCGTATCGGACTCAAGGCGGCCTATCATCAGCAGTGCATGGAGTGCCACCAGCAGGAAGCCAAAGGACCGGTGGACTGTACCGGGTGTCACCTCAAACATGTGCCGGATCATAAGGAACTGGTGAAGCTGCCGGACAACCCGGACCCCATCCAGGTCACCCAGGCCTGTCTGGAATGCCACGATACCCAGGGCGAAGACATGCTGAAAACCGCTCACTGGCTGTGGCGGGGACCCTCCCCCTACACCACGGGGCATCGAAAGGACATCCTGCACGGCAAGGGCACGACAGCCCTGAACAATTTCTGAATCAGTCCCATCAGCAACGAGGCTCGTTGCACAAGCTGTCATGCCGGATATGGATGGAAAGACGCGTCGTTTGATTTTACCGATAAAACCAGAATCGACTGCCTGGTGTGCCATGATACCACGGGCACCTGAAAAAGACCCCGGGGGCGGGCATGCCCAAAAAGAGGTGGACTTGAAGTTTGTGGCCGAAAATGTGGGCCATATTCCTCCCGGGCTACCTGCGGGGCCTGCCATTTCAACGGCGGTGGCGGGGATGCCATCAAGCATGCGGACATGTCCCGCCAGCTGCTCACCCCGGATAGAAACTGCGACATTCATATGGGTGGATATGATTTTGCCTGCGCCGAATGTCACAAGACCCGGAATCACCAGATTTCCGGGAAAAGTTCTTCCGTGCCCGTGGCCGAAGGGGTGGTAAACTGTGAAAGCTGTCACTCGGAAACCCCGCATTACAGCGGCAATCTGCTGGACCATCACCTGAACGATCACTCCAAAACTCTGGCCTGCAATGTCTGCCATGCCCGGTGTTTGCCAGGGTGCAAACCCACCAAAACCTGGTGGGACTGGTCCCAGGCCGGAGACAAGGAACGGGAGGTGAAAAAAGACAAATACGGCCAGCCGGATTATGACTGGAAAAAGGGAATTCAAGTGGGAGGAGTCCGGACTGCCGGATTACACCTGGTACTCGGGTATATGGACCGGGTGCTCATGGGAGATAAAGTGGATCTGGATGCGGACGTGATCACTGACTGATCCCGTGGGATCCATCAATGATCCGGGTTCCAAGATCACGGCTTTCAAAATCATGAAAGGCATCCAGCCCATTGATGCGGAACATGCCCATGTGCTGGTGCCCCAGCTGTTTTCCGCTGACAAGGACAACACTACGGCCTACTGGAAAAACCTGGACTGGGACAAGGCATTCCAGGCAGGAATGAAAGCGGTGGATCTGCCCTACAGCGGGGATGTCACATGGAAGGAAACCTGGATGTACTGGCGGATCAACCATGAGGTCATGCCTGCGGACATGGCCTTGTCCTGTGTTCAGTGTCATGAAAGTCTCAAAGGCGATCAGACCTGCAACCGGTGCCAAGGACAACCGGGAGGTGGATTTCAAGGCCCTTGCCCAAAAAGGAACGGATTTTCTCTGATGAAATCCCAGGACGGGATGTGGATCATTTGATCGACAAAACCGATTACATCAACTTCAAGGCGCTGGGTTACGAAGGCGATCCCATTATTCACGGCGGGCGGTTCAAAAAGCTGCCCATGGGATATCAAGGTCAGGCCCGGACGGAATAATTTAAAATAACAGGTCAGGGGATGCGGCCGCATCCTGACCTGTTATTTCCTGCGATATCAATCGTCAACAATTTCGTAGTATTCGGATGAATTGTCCTGATGCCGTATGATATGAAGAGATAGAATCCGACTTTCATAATTTTCAACCCGGGTTTTAAGCGCTTCTTTGGCCTGACGGAATTTGCTGCTCTGCAGCCCTGCGATCAAGGATTCCACATCTTTGACCCGCCCTTCGCATATGGTTCTCGGCCCTTCTCCGATGAGCACTTCCCATTCTTCAGCAACCTGGACCCCGATCTCTTCCAGAATCGGGTAAAACTCTGATAAAACAAACTGCCGGTATTTTTTGAAATCATCTTTTTCCCGGGTGATGATATCCCAGACCTGATTGAACTTAATCGTTTTTTCGCCAAAATCCATGGAATAGGCCTTTTCTTTTTTCAGCGGAACCAGAACCTTGGTTTTGTAATGCTTGATAAAATTGAGCAGGTCTGATTTCAGGCGACGGTATTCAGTGCTTTTCAGGGCAATCTCCAGCTGATCCAGATCATTGCTGACGGTTTCCACAATCACTTCACTGTAGGAGCCCACCAGTACGGACCACCCGGCCACCGTATGGATTCCCAGACCATTAATGCCGGGAATGAGTTTATTGACGATGAAGTCAGCGTATTCGTCAACTTTCGAAGGGATGATGGTCCAATAGTGCATCAGCTTTACAGTCATGGGTGCCCTCCTGTCTGATTTGGATTGATACCTTGACACTATGACTTAGAATACACCCTTGCATTTGTCAACCCAAATTCTCGCGAATGCGAAAAAAGCAACGGAAATAACACTATCTGCATCAAGATGTCACCATCCTGCCAAAGGTTTCTGTTGATGAAGCCGGGTTTTCATGATAAGACTTTCAAAAACAAGGAACATCGTCCTGTACATCCGAAAGAGTCTGCGAAATGGTTTGGCGTTTACCCGAAGCCGCCGGCATTGGCTGGCCGAGGAGGAAATACCGACAGAAATGGACACTTATACGAAATTCTCCGGGATGGCGAAATCATGTCGATTTGTGACGATACAGGAGAAATAGAGATCATGCCGCCGATATTCACTTTTTTTGTCATGCTCGCTTTCTGGACGGCTTTATCTGGAAAATTTGATCTCTTTCACCTGGGCATGGGCATGTTTTCCAGCGGGCTGGTGGCCTGGTTGTCCCATGACCTGCTGTTTGAAGGCCATTCCAGGAAACTGGGAGCCACCCTGATCGAAATCGCCTGTTTTGTCAGATACCTGGTGTGGCTTTTCGGGCAGATCGTGCTGGCCAATTTCCATATCGCCGGGCTGGCCCTGTCTTTATACCCTAAAAAACACCTGGACCCCCATATCATCAAATTCAGGACCTCACTGAAAACCGATTTTGCAAGGTTCGTGCTGGCCAATTCCATCACCCTGACGCCGGGAACGGTCAGTGTGAGAATCGAAGACAATGTCTTTTATGTCCATGCCATCACCCGGCGCTCTTCCGCTGATTTTTCCGGCCCCGGACCCGGTGAGATGGAGCGCTGGGTGGCCTGGGTGTTTGAAGGCGGGTCCCGATGAATCTGGAACCGTTTTTTATCGCCATGGCAGTGGCCATTTTGTTTCTGATGCTGTGCAACCTCTACCGGGTGGTAGCCGGTCCCACGGTCATCGACCGGATGCTCGGGATGAACGTGATCGGTACCAAGACCACGGTCCTGATCGTTCTCGTCGGGATTATCAACGGCCGGGTGGACCTGTTCATCGATATCACCCTGGCGTATGCACTGCTCAATTTTATCACCACCATTGCCGCGGCCCGGTTTTATCAGCGTCTGGCCCAGCCGGCCCCGCCTGAACCCAGAGAATCGCTGATGGCACCGTCTGCCGGCCCTGAGGTGACAGAGGCGGATGCCCATGCGACAGTATCGGATCCGGTCCGGGAGGAACCCCCATGATTATCGATATTCTGGTCATTATTGCGATGCTCACCGGTCTGTTATTTTTTGTGGCCACCACCGTGGGAATCATCCGGTTCCCTGATTTCTATTCCCGGGTCCATGCCGCCGGCAAAGGGGACACCCTTTCCACCACCCTGTTTCTGGGGGGAGCGATCCTGTTCATTTTACGTGATTTCAGCGAAGAAACTCTGTTGACCGCCATCAAGCTGCTGCTCATCGTTTTTTACATCTTTATTGCCAGTCCCACGGCTACCCATGCCATTATCGATGCCGGATACGAGTTCCGGGTCCCTTACTGGACCCGGTCATCAAAGAAGAAATGTGCCGAAGGGGAAGAGACAACCGAAGAAAACCTGGATAACGGGTTCTACCCGGAAGAGTTGAAAGGATAGAAAAATGACCTGGGATGCCAGCCTCCTGTGGCAGTTCGATATCCTGGTTCTGTTGATGATGGTGATCTGTGCCGTCACGGCCCTGGCCCTGGAAGGATTGCTCAGCAGCGCCATTGCGACCGGGGTGTACAGTTTTCTGATCTGCCTGATGTGGACCCATATGATGGCGGTGGATGTGGCATTTACCGAGGCAGCGGTGGGGGCGGCCATCAGTACCGTGATTTTTCTGGGCACGGCCCAGTATATCAACCGGTGGATCAAAAAAGACCGGTCCAAAGAGCAGGGAATCAAGCAGCTCACCCTGGTGGTTGGGATGATCTGCGCCGTGATGATGCTTGGCGCGACCCGGGACCTGCCGGACTGGGCCGATCCTGCCTCCCCGGCCAGCACCCATCTGTCCCCCGGATATATCGAACAGGGATACCATGAAACCGCCACCCCAAACGTGGTGACTGCTGTGCTGGCGGATTATCGGGGGTATGACACCCTGTTCGAATCGGTGGTGGTGTTTGCTGCGGCCCTGGTGGTCATGGTGGTGCTGCGCCATACCTCCCACAAGCACCGGAGGGTGCTGCACCTAAGGCCCAAACGAGAGGGACGGGACACGGTGCTGCGGGGCGCTGCCCAGTCCATCATTCCGGTGATGCAGATTTTTGCCCTCTATGTGCTGTTCCATGGCCATTACAGCCCGGGCGGGGGATTTCAGGGCAGGAGTGATTTTCAGCCAGCTTTATCCTGCTGGCGTTGTGCTACAATCTGAAGTTCTCCATGAACCGGTTTCGGGGCATCTGGTGCTGTGGTGTTGTGCCGGCGGGGTTTTGCTAGCATTGCCGGCATCGGCACTTCCGCCTGCCTGGCCATGGGATGGAATTTTCTGGGATATGCGGCCCTGGCGGATCTTCTCGGAGTATCCGGGAAGATGGCCCGGTCCCATGGGATCCTGGCCGTGGAG
Organism: Desulfotignum sp.; assembly: GCA_018399285.1. GTDB lineage: Bacteria > Desulfobacterota > Desulfobacteria > Desulfobacterales > Desulfobacteraceae > Desulfotignum. The sequence goes on along the minus strand of JAGYOW010000003.1, from coordinate 9,253 downwards.
ATAGGGGTGGGCATCACTGTGATGGCGGTGATGGTATCCCTGTATTATGATCTCGCCTCGGGCGGTGATCTGGAAGAAGGAGTTGTAATGCCATGGATGATCTGTTTTATTTTATTATCTCCAAATGCAACTACAGACGCCATTATACTGCTCTTTATCAGGCTGTACAGCATGATCGTCACAACAACCTGATGAAAAGATCATCGGCATGGTGATTTTTTCAGACCGCGATTCTGTTGTTTTTGTTTCCGTAGGGGTCAAGCTGAGGGCCACCATGCCGATTCTAAAATTTTCGCCAGACAAACAGCCCCTGCTGGATACGCCGCCTATGCCAATCCCCTTCCCCATGTGTTGATTCTCACCGCCATTGTGGTGGGGTGGCCGTGCTGGGGTGGCCTGGCCCTGCTAGAAGATTCAGCAGGTCCACGGCACCATCGAAGAGGATGAAATCCTGGAGGATATGCGCAAATGATGGACCATGCCCCTGTCCTCATGATTGTGCTGCCGGTGTTCGCCTCCCTGGCACTGACCCTGATCGGTCCGCTGGGCCACCGGGCCGCTTACGGCAACACAGTCCTGTCCATCGCCGGCTCCTGGCGGCGGCAATGGCCACCCTGGTGCAGGTGGTTCAGGCTGGCCGGGCGGTTCAGTACCGTATGGGGGACTGGATGCCGCCCATGGGTATCGAGCTGGTGATCGACCGCACAGGTGCCGGGGTCCTGGTGATGATCAGCGGATGTATGTGCCTGCTCTCACCGCCATCTATTCCATGCACACGGCAAGGCAGGACAACCCGGACCGGCTCAATCACTATTATGCCCTGTTCGCCCTGCTGGTGGCAGGTCTGATGGGTATGACCGCCACCGGGGATGTGTTCAATCTCTACGTGCTGCTGGAGATTTCCGCGCTGTCCAGTTACGGCCTGCTGGCCCGGGGCAAAGGCAAGGCCTATTACGCCACTTTCCGGTACCTCATGATGGGCACCATTGGTGCCAGCTTCATCTTCTGGGGTGGGATATCTTTACATCATATTGGCACCCTGAATATGGCCGACCTGGCTGAAATCCTGAAACAACTGAACTTGGAGAATCAGTGGGAGATGTAGCATCGGCTTCACCCTGATCATTCTGGGGGTCTGGATCAAGATGGCCCTATTTCCCCTGCATGCCTGGATGCCCAATGCCTATAGCCGGGCCAGTACCACCACGGCCTGTCTCATCGCCCCGCTCATGACCAAGGTCAGTGTGTATGTGATGCTTCGGATCATGTTCACGGTGTTTCTACCGTATGTTTTTCAGCAGATCGCCTGGAACCGCCTGGTGATCTACCACCTGGCATCCGCTGCCGCTGTTTAAGCAGGGATGATCACGGCCCTGTCCCAGCGGGACCTGCGAAAGATATGACCTATATCATTGTGGCGGAGATCGGATATCTCACCGGCGGGGCCTGGCTGGCCAACATCGCAGGTTACACCGGGGCGGTATATCATATCCTGGCCGACGGCCTCATGACTCTGTGTTTGTTCATGGCCGTGGGGGCCATCATTTACCGGACCGGAGAAAGCACAGCCGCTGCCTTGGAGGATTTTCCACGGATGCGGTGACAGCCGCCGTGTTTTGACGGCTGCCAACCTCTGTGGTCAGGGGATTCCTCCCACCTGCGGTTTTTTCAATGGTATCTGCTTCAGGGGCGAGGTACGGGCAGGCGAATGGGTGTTTGTGGTGGCCTTGATCATTGCGGGGCTGGTGGCGGCCGTCCCTTTTTCCGACTGCTGGAAGGGCGTTTTTCGGACGGATGGATGATGCTGTGACCGGAAACAGCAGCGGAAAATCCCAGACCGCTGCTCTGGAATCGAATGCAGGAAGCTCCTGACCATGCTGGTGCCCCTGGTCCTGTCCGGTGCGGCCCTGTTCGGGCGCGAGATCTATACCAGTGAAGTGGTCCCAGTACCTGATCCGCTGGTCCCTGCCGGCGGAATTTGAAGCACCGCCGCCAGGGCAATGCCGGGCAACAAATCCGCCCTTAACTCAAAGGATAGACTTGGAAGGAGACTGAAAGAGATCCGGTCATATTTTTCTGCCGACTTTTATCAGGCCGCCCCGGTGATAACCCTGTGCGCATCCCTGGGGGCCGTGCCCCTGATCGCGATCAGCCGCCGGCACCCCAGCACAAGGGGAGTTCTGGACCTTTGCCGCGGCAGGGCTCAAATTCAGTATGAATTGCTGCTGCTGGCGGGCTGGATCCTGGACTTTGGCCACGTGGTGGAGGTGACCTGATTCAGGTGCTGCCTGAACTGGGCATCCAGTTCAGGGTGGATGCCTTCGGCATCGTGTTCGCCCTAAATTGTCCTCGTTCCTGTGGATCGCGGCGCCTATACACCATCGGATATATGCGGGGCTGTCCGAACATGCCGGGACCCAGTTTTCATCTGCTTTGCCCTGTCCTGTGTGCGGCTGTCGGGGTGGCGTTTTCAGGCAACCTGCGGCCTGTACCTTTTTTATGAGATGCTCTCGCTGTCCACGTATCCTCTGGTGGCCCATCACCAGGACAAGAGCCGGGCGGGGCCGCAAATACACAAAGCCTTTCTGCTGGGGGTCTGTTGGTCTGGTCCTGCCGGCCATGATCGTATTGTTCGCCTTAGGGGGAAACCTGACCTTTGCCGACAATATCCATACCGGCATCATCCCTGACGGCACCGAAACCCCGGTGGTGTTCTGCCTGTTTTTTGCATTTTTGTTCGGGTTTGCCAAAAACGGGGTGATGCCCATGCATGCCTGGCTGCCCGGGGCCATGGTAGCCCCGACCCCGGTATCCGCCCTGCTGCATGCCGTGGCCGTGGTCAAGGTGGGCGTGTTCTGCACCACCCGGGTCATGCTCTACGTGTTCGGCATCGACCTGATGGATGCCCTTAACCTGGGCGTTCTATCCGCCTATATCGTATCCTTCACCATTGTGACGGCATCGATCATCGCCATGACCAAAGACAACCTCAAGGCCCGGCTGGCCTATTCCACCATCAGCCAGCTCTCCTATATCATTCTGGGCGTGGCGCTGTTGACTCCGGCGGCGGTCCAGGGCGGGATCATCCACATCGTGAACCACGCATTTGCTAAGATCACCCTGTTTTTTTGTGCCGGGGCGATCTATGTGGTCACCCGCAGGAAAAACATTTCCGAGATGGGGGGGCTGGGCCGGGTGATGCCCTTTACCTTCGGGGCGTTTGCCCTGGCCTCCCTGTCCATGATCGGGGCCCCGCCCGTGGGGGGATTCATCACCAAATGGTATCTGCTCAAAGGGGCTTTGGATGCCGGCCAGATGGCCATTATTCTGGTGCTGGTGGCCTCCACCCTGCTCAATATCGTCTATTTTGCGCCGGTGACCTTTCAGGGATTTTTCGGCCGGCCTCCGGATGGCGAGTCCGCCAGCACAGGTATCCGGGAAGCGCCGCTGATCATGGTGGTGCCAATAGTGGCGGCAGCGCTCCTGTCGCTGCTGACAGGGATCTTTCCCGGTGTGATGATGCAGTTTGTAAGGATGGTGATATCATGATCGTTGGTCTGATCGAATTTCTGAAGCGCCGGCTCAACCGCGTGATTCTGGTGTGTTGTGTGATAATGGCCCTGCTGGTGGGGTTTGACGCTCTGCTGCTGGACAAGAACAAGGCACACACCGCAGCGGAACACCTGCCGGGATTCTGGGCCGTGTTCGGACTGGTTTCCTGCGTGGTGATCATCTTTGTTTCCAAATGGTTCGGCAAACTGGGCATTACCCGACGGGAGGATTATTATGATCAGTAATCTGTGGCTGCACCCGGGCCTTATCCTCCTGGCCGGGGCCCTGGTTCTCCCGCTGGTCAAAGGAAGGCTTTTCCGCCCCTGCCTGCTGCTGGTGCCGATGCTGGCCTTTGGTGCGGTCCTTTTGATGCCTCAGGGGGAGTTCGGTGTGGTGCCGTTTCTGGAGTGGAACCTGACCTTTGGCCGGGTGGATCGGCTGAGCCTGGTGTTTGCCAATATCATGACCCTGATGTGCATCATCGGCACCCTGTACGGACTGCATGTGGACAACCCCTTTGAGATGGCGGCCGCCTGGATCTATGTGGCAGGCTCTCTGGGGGTGATTTTTGCCGGGGATTTTCTGGTGCTGTTTCTGTTCTGGGAGATCATGGCGTTTTCATCAGTGTTTCTGGTGTGGTTTAGAGTTCGCCCGGAATCGGTGTGGGCCGGATTCCGGTACCTGCTGGTCCATGCCGCCGGCGGAATGGTCCTGCTGGCAGGCATTGTCCTGCTCTATCATGCCACAGGGGATCTGGGGTTCCATCAACTGGATGTGACCCGGCCCACCCTGCCGATGTATCTGATTCTGACAGGATTCCTCCTGAACGCGGCTGTGCCGCCCCTGCACGCCTGGCTGCCGGACGCCTACGGTGAGGCCACAGTGTCCGGGGCCGTGTTCATGTGCGCCTTTACCACGAAAACCGCGGTGTACGCCCTGGCCCGGGGATTTGCCGGCATGGAGATCCTGATTCCGTTAGGGGTGGTCATGGCCCTGTACGGCGTGGTGTACGCCGTGCTGGAAAACGATGCCAGGCGGCTGCTGGCCTACCATATCATCAGCCAGGTGGGGTATATGGTGGCCGGGGTGGGGATCGGCACCGATTTGGCCATCAACGGGGCCTGCGCCCATGCCTTTGCCCACATCCTGTACAAGGGTTTGTTGTTCATGGGGGTCGGGTCGGTGCTCTACATGACCGGCAAAAGCCGGTTCACCGATCTGGGAGGGCTGTACCGCCGAATGCCCCGGGCCTTTGTGTTCACTCTGATCGGAGGGCTGTCCATATCCGCATTTCCTTTGTTTTCCGGATTTGTGAGCAAATCCATGATCGTGGCGGCCGGATTTGAGGATCATCTTTACTGGGCCGCGTTTCTGCTGACCCTGGCCTCGGCCGGCACCTTTCTGCACACCGGACTCAAAGTGCCTTATTTCATCTGGTTCGGGAAAAACAACTGTTCTGATGATACCTGGGAAAAAGCCGAAGATCCGCCAATGCACATGCAGGTGGCCATGGGGATCGCCGCGTTCCTGTGCCTGTTCATAGGGATACACACCCCGTATCTGTATGACATGCTGCCCTATGCCACCGCCTATGAACCTTATACCGCATATCATGTGACAGAATCCATGCAGATTCTGCTGTTCACGGCCCTGGGATTTTTTATTTTACTGAAGAAACTGACACCGAAACCTTTTATCAGCCTGGATATGGACTGGTTCTACCGGATGGGCGGACGGGTATTCCAGCTGGGGGCACAGAAAGGGATGGATTATTTGAGCGTCCGGGCCCATAAATATCTGGGGAATGCACTTCCCCGAGGGCTCAACCGGTTTTCCCAGTCCGGTCCGGCCCGGTTGAGCCTCCTGCTGATCCGGCCCCTGTGGTATCTGACCGGGGTGAAGGTACTGGGGCCGGATGGGGCGGAAAAACAGTTTACAGACACGTTTAGCCAATCATTGTTCACTATCGGCTCTTCCGCCGTGTTCATCATAATTGTGCTGATGGTGCTGCTTTTCTTTATTACCTGAACCCGCTGAAAGGTCTATCTGTGCGGGTTGGCAGTTCTTTGATCACAGCCGCTCAAATGTCAACGAACTCATACCCTTCAGAACGGTATCCTTTGATTTTCCGGACATGAAACGACAGGATTCGACTCTGATAATTTTCAACAAATTGTTTGAGTTTCTTTTTGGCCCTGTAGAATTCCGGCCCCTGAAGACCGGGGATGAGTGTCCCGACATCCGTCACCCGGCCTTCACAGACTGTATGCGGCTCATCACCGATCAACACTTCCCATTCTCCGGCCAGGTGAACGCCGATTTTTTCCAGTAACGGATAAAACTCATGGGTGACAAACTGTTCATAACTTCTGTAATCACCCGGTTTCAAAGTGATGACATCCCACATCTGATTGAACTTGACGGTGCCGGGTGAAATGCTTATGGAATAGCTGCCCCGCTTGGCAATGGGCATCATGACCCGGGTCTTGTAGTTTTTGACAAGATTGAGCAGGTCTGACTTGAGCAGCCGGTAATCCCGGGTTTTAAGGGCGGATTCCAGCTGGTCCAGATCACTGCTGACCGTTTCCATGATCACGTCACTATAGGACCCCACCAGCACGGACCACCCGGCCACGGTATGCATTCCCAGCCGGTTTACGCCGGGAATGAATTTTTTGATGATAAAGTCGGCATACGCTTCCTTGGAGGAAGGGATGATTGTCCAGTAGTGCATCAGTTTCACGGCCATGGCGGTCCTCCTTGTTCGGCTTTCATGTCACTGGCTGGTGCATTGCTGTTATCGGATCATCTGGTGTTGATTATTCACAGTTAAATCAGACAGCCGCATTTGTCAACCAAAATATGAAGTTACACGCACGTCCCTCAGGACGGCCGGGCCACCAGTACCGGGATCCTGGATTTGGACATCACACCGCTGGCAGTACTTCCCAGCATCATTCTTTCAAATTCGTTATGGCCGTGGGTACCCATGATAATCAGGTCAAAATCGCCTTCGCTGGCGATTTTCGTAATCTCATCCACAGGATCTCCGGCCGTGACAATGATCCGGTTTTCCGACAGCGGGCAATGGGGGATTTCCGACAGCACTTTCTGGGAAGTGACGCGCATCCGCTTGTGCATGGCTTTTTTGGCTGCCTCGATTTTGTCGCGGTTCAGCGCGTCTTTTTCATGCTGATTCAAAGTCCCTGACAGATTGACGCCCGTTCCCGTGGAATAATCTTCCAAAATATCATGGACCACATGCAGGGCATGGACCTGTGCGTTGAATCGGTTACCAATGGCGCATGCATATTTCACGGCATGCCGGGCTGTCTGGGACAGGTCTGTGGCAAAAAGAATTTTTTTGATATCCATGACCATGGATCCGGAGATTTCCAGCGCTTCGTCCGGGGCCTCCTCTCTGGCAGCCGGTTCTGGTTTCGCCGGTTTGGGCGGGCCGAACATCACATTGATGAATTTCACATACCAGGCCGCGGACTGAATCTGGATGATATAGGCCAGAGATATGAGCAGGGCAATGGTCAGGCCCTCTTTTCCGAACGCGGTCATGGCAATGGCCAAAGCAATGGACAGATCCCGCATGACCACACCGAACACCATGGCAATGGCATCTTCCCGCTGGAACAGAAACCGGCCGGCAACGGTCAGAAATACATAGGAAATTAGATAAAACACGGCCAAAGGCAGGAGAATAATGAGAATATCGCCGGGATTGGCAATGATGTGCCTGGCTTTCAAAGACATGGCCACAAACGCGATGAGCACCACACCCAGGGCGGAAAACGGCGGGAATTTGGGTTTGACTTTTTCATTCCATGTCTGGGCCCCGTATTTTTTTAACCCATAGGCCTGAGTCAACAGTCCTACCACCAGGGGAAAGAACACAAAAATGGCAATCTGTTTGAACATGTGGAGCATATCCACGTCAATGGTGGCGCCCATGAACACCTTGGTGTAGACGGGTGCAGCCAGAGATCCGATGACCAGGCCGAATACCACCATTTTGATGGCAGCTTCCTTGCTGCCTTTGGCAAACCCGGTCCAGGAAATGGTCATTCCGGATGTGGGCAGCACCCCGATCAGAAACAGCCCCACGGCCCACAGTCCGTATTTGGGGTCCTGGCCGGATAAAAAAAGCTTGCCGATGAAAAACGCCAGCAGCGGAATGAGAATGAAATTGATGACCTGGGTGGCTGTCTGCAGTTTGAGATCCCGGCCCTTGAAAATGGTTTTCACATTCAGGGTCACCATCATGGGATATACCATGACAAAGGTCACGGGAATGATGAACTGTTTTAAAAAACCGGCATCAAACAGGTATCCGAAGATCAATCCAAAGCCCATGGCCACGGGGATGGTCCATACCAGGTTTTTCTGAATGAATGTCAACGCTTTGATCATGACTGTTTTTCCTTATGATGAAGTGCTGCGACTGCGTCAGCATCGTCAAAGTTTTTTTTGGACACAAAATGAATGGGACAGGACGACCGGAATTTGCAGTAAATATCCGGGTCACGGCATTCCAGGCATTCCTCGCACAAATAGATGCCGTGCTTCAAACAAATATAACTGGTCTCCCTGTCCGGGTGGTTGATGCATCTGCCCATGGTTTTCTCCTGTTCAATGACGGTCTGAAAGAATAGCGTTCAGATTTTTTTCCAGCGCTTCTTTGGGTTGAACGCCCACGAATCGTTTGATTTCTTTGCCATGATCAAACAAGATAAATGTGGGAATGCTCTGGACCATATAATGGGTGGCCACATCCGGCTGGGAATTGATGTCGATTTCCACCATTGTGACCCGGCCCTGATACTTTTCTGCCAGATCTTTGATCACGGGCGCCATCTGCCGGCAGGGGCCGCACCATGTCGCGCTGAAATCCACCAAAGCAATCTGATTTTTCAAACCGGGGTCCATCTGGGTAATTTCCATTTTTGATAATCCTTTTTCAGTTTCAGGTTTTTGAGCAATCATGCCTGTTGATTATAATAATCAAAAACCGTGCCGGGAAAAAATTATCTGGAAAAAGTATGGCAATGCCCGCCCGGGACCGGGGTTTTCACTTGATACGCTGTAAAAAAGAAAACCGGTTTGTGACCCGTTACCCGGGGAACGGGTCGTTTTTCAGCAAAACGGTAACGTTACGTTTTACCGGCCGTGAAACCGGTGGCAGGAATCGCTTGTTTGAATATTGTTTCACCCCTTGCAAAGGTATCTGCCGCATCCGTCAATGCCAGGCAAAGATCCATGGCAGTTACCAGTTCCACCCGGCCGGTCTCCAGATGCATGCGGGTGCACACGGACTGAACCACATCCCGGGCCAGGGTATACACATAATTGGGGGCGGACAGACAGGGAATCTCCGCGTCATGATTTCCGGAGACAAACGCGGCTTCACAGTCCCGGCGGTCCAGGGAATTCCAGGTTCTGCAGATAAAGGGACGCTGGTCATACACCATGCAGGCATGGTGATCCAGAAAAATGCATGGGGTCTGGTCCTTGATCGCCACCCGCTGTGCCAGGGACTGTCCCCGGGTATGGGCCAGGTTGTCACGAATCCGGGTTTTCAGGTGACGTTGTTCATCCGGGCTGAAATTCGCCTGGATATGGGCGCTGAGTAATATCGCTTCCAGCGGGGTCACATGGATGCGGGAATGGCAGCAGAAACTGCATCCGCTGG